>NZ_JARXYU010000002.1:0-750522 GCF_029893715.1 Paenibacillus sp. LBL
CGCAAAAACACCTCCAAGGTTGTCTCCATATCTTACGACATGGTTGCATTCTCTTGAAGGTGTTTTAATTTGTCTCACGCTATGGGGTCAGTCCCTTCCCATGCGGCCTTCTTATATGATCTATCAGGATTTAGATTGCTGTTTATCGTCTGGCTTGGGGAGATCCCGGGGATTCCAATTCTCAGCCTGAGGCTCCACATCCTGCCGCTTCTTCACCTTGTCTCGTTGTTCCTGCGAGTCGTTCTTTGTGTTCTGATGATTGCGCACTTCTTCACTGCTTGGTTGTTTCATGGGATTACCTCCTTTTTGTCCGTATAATAAATACATACCCGGAATGCCAAAAGACAAACAGGCATTAAAGACAAGCCATTTGATTTTCATATGGCTTGAAGTTAACATGGTAACTGAAAGATCTCTACATACCATATAGAGTTATCGATAAACGAGAGGAGAGATACAGTAATATGGCTAACCGATCACAGCGTACGCTGCTGTTTACAGGTGCTTATGCGGAAGAGGATCAAAGCGGTGTATGTATATATGAATTTAATGAGGACAGCGGCGAGCTGAAGCTGCTCGATGAGGTCTCCGGCATTAAGAATCCGACATTCCTCAACGTGGACGCGGATAACAGACGCTTATATGCCATTGGCGAAATGGCAGAGCAGGGAGGCAAGGCAGGCGAGGTTGTCAGTTTTGAGATTGATCCTGCTGCCGGCAAGCTGATCGAACGGAATCGCGTTCGCAGTGTCAGCAGCTCGACTTGTCATATACAGCGCGACGAATCAAGTAAGTATCTGATCGTTTCAAGTTATCATGGGGGCTTGGTAGGTCTTCTTTCTATCGATGAGGAAGGTCTAGCCGGTGAGCTGCTGGATGAGAAGAAACATTCGGATCTCGTGCCTGTGCGTGAAGCTCAGCAAGCCAGAGCGCACTCGGCATTTTACAGTCCGGATGGTAAATATGTGTTTGTGCAGGACTTGGGATTGGACAAGATTCTGTCTTATACAATTAATCCGGATACCAACGAGTTGAGCTTCCACGGTGAGACCCAGCTTGAAGAGGGGGCAGGACCCCGCCATCTGGCATTCCATCCAAGCGGAGTTTATGCTTATGTCATTAATGAACTGAATTCAAGCGTAACGGTGCTTCGTTACATCCAGGACGAAGGACGCTTGGCTGTTCTGGAGACGATATCAACATTGCCTGTGGATTTTGACGGGGAAAGCTATTGCGCTGAGATTGCTGTGTCTGAGGACGGCAAAACGGTGTATGGATCTAATCGCGGACACGACAGTATCGTTGTGTTCTCCGTACATGAAGATACCGGCTATTTAAGCCCGGTTCAATATATATCCACGGAGGGCGGCCATCCTCGCCATTTTACGCTGATGCCGGGGGGCAAGTTTATGGTGGTTGCCAACAGGGACGGGAACAATCTGGTGTTATTTAATGTAGATCCGGAAGATGGAAAGCTTGCCTTCACAGGGTATACAGTCAGTCAATCGAAGCCGGTATGCGTGAAACCAGCGGTATTCCAGCTTTAAGCTGCGGAAGAACAAGATTTGATAGTAAATTGTATGACAGCATTGGTCAGGCAAGATTCAGAGCTGGACTCCTTGGGTTATGTATAATCATGTAACTGAACAAGGAGGTTGTGGCAATGTCAACGAATCAACGTTTGGATGGCAAAGTAGCCATCGTTACCGGTGCGGGTTCCGGAATCGGCCAGGCCTCAGCCCTTCTGTTGGCGGAGCAGGGAGCTAAGCTGCTGTTGATCGATATCGATCGTGAACGCGTAGAGAAGGTGAAGAGCACCATTGAACAAGGCGGCGGCGAAGCCATAACGGGCAACTGCGATATCTCCCATGCTGAATCGCTGAAGGATTGCTTCAGCGAAGCGGTTGATAAGTGGGGCAAGATCGATATCGTGTTCGCAAACGCAGGAATAAACGGAACGAAGGCCCCGATCGAAATCATGGAGCTGGACGAATGGGATGCAACCATTAACATCAATTTAAGAGGAACCTTCGCTACGGTGAAATATGCGATTCCCTACTTAAAAGAAGCGGGGGGCAGCATTATCATAACCAGCTCCATCAACGGAAATCGGGTGTTTACCGGGTTTGGTTTCTCTGCATACAGCACAACAAAAGCAGGTCAGGTTGCTTTTATGAAGATGGCGGCTCTGGAGCTTGCACGTTATAAAATCCGGGTAAACGCGATCTGTCCGGGTGCAATCGCAACCAACATTGATCAGAGCACGATTGCCAAGCCGGAGCTGGACGAAGTGACCATCCCGATTGAATATCCGGAAGGGGACCAGCCTTTGGCAGATGGTCCGGGACAACCTGCGCAAGTGGCCCAACTGGTGGCTTTTCTGGCATCCGATGATTCCTCGCACATCACCGGCACGGAAATCTATATCGATGGTGCGGAGTCGCTCATTCATTAAATGCTGCAGTGTTCGTTTTGATTTGACAAAACCGGGTCTATTCCTCATAATAAATGAACGTATTGTCAAATCGAATTGTGGTGATGAAGATGGGGATGGGAATTGTAGTTGTGGAAATATGCGACAGCAACTTGATGAGTGCTTTGGAACTTGAGCATCTTGAGGAATTGTATCCCGAAATCGCGGTCCTGCGGGCGGATTGCATGAATCTTTGCGGTCTGTGCAAGCTGCGTCCATATGCAATGGTGAATGGAAACCGTGTATTTGCGGCAACGACGGAAGAATGCGTCGAGAAGATCAAAGCTGCTATCGAGGCTGAACTGGCTGTTTTCCATGATATTTAATCGCTAGAAACAATTAAATACATGTTGATATCATCCCTTTTTGCACATAAATGTTGAAAAGTACATCTGAAACGATGACTTAACATTTGTTGGCAGAAAGGGATTTTTACATATTGCATCATAATGAAATTCGAAATAGTGTAGCAATATTCCATCTTGAAAATTATGTAGATTTTTAAGATAAGCGGTTGCTTGATATAAAAAGTATGATTATACTTTGATTCAAAAGGAATAAATTGTGAGAATAAATTTAATTATTACTATAATTTACATCAAGTAATAATTAAACCATAAGATTCCCTTCCTAGAATATATACTATAAATTGATGTAATTAAGTATTCCTATACTAAAACCAAGGAGAAATATATGATCTTTCGTTCTATTCCCTCTGTTGCCAGCCAATTAAATCATCCCATTATAAAAAATATAGTAGAAAATCATGCTGTATCATCCGACTATATCACCATATTAATAAAAAAGTATCTTGAAGAAGTTAGAAGCGAAATCGTCTCTGGACAGTTGACATCCATCTCGGAGGATCAATTGCTAAACGATCTTGTAGATTTTATTCGGAAGCGTTTAAAACCCAATATGGTTCCAGTCATTAATGCCACTGGCGTTGTTTTGCATACCAATCTAGGACGTTCTGTACTTCCGAATGCGGTTAATCAGCATCTAACAAAAATAGCCGGAAGATACTCGAATTTAGAATATAATCTTGAAACAGGAAAGCGCGGATCCAGACATGATATCGTCGAACAACTTATTACGACTTTGACGGGTGCAGAGGCAGCCTTGGTTGTGAATAATAATGCATCCGCTGTATTTCTTATACTCAAGGCAATAGCTTCAGAAAAGGAGGTTATTGTATCCCGAGGTGAAATTGTTGAAATCGGAGGATCATTTCGTATTTCTGACATCATGAAGGAAAGCGGGGCTGTTCTTAACGAAGTTGGTACGACTAACCGCACATATACGCATGACTATGAGCGAGCAATCAATGAGAATACGGCTATGTTACTTAAGGTCCACAAGAGCAATTTTGTAATGAACGGATATACACATTCTGTATTGACTGAAGACCTCGTCATGCTTGGACAGAAGCATCATATTCCGGTGTATGAGGATCTTGGCAGCGGTGTATTATACGATTTAAAAAAACACAAAATCGGCAACGAGCCGTTTATTAAAGAGATCGTCGACAAGAAAGTAGATTTGATCAGCTTTAGCGGCGATAAATTGTTAGGAGGACCTCAAGCCGGCATTATTATTGGTAGACGTGATTTAATCAATACCTTAAAGAAAAATCCGCTCATCAGAGCTTTGCGACCGGATAAGTTAACTCTTGCTGCTCTAGAATCCACGCTATTATTGTATCTTGATGAAAAAAAGTTGGTAGAAGAATTACCTACACTTAGAGATATCCTGCTTACGCCACAAGAAATTAAGAAAAAGGCAGAGGAGCTTTGTGACCTACTGTTAGACGACTATAAACCATATGCTAAAATCATTCCAGATTACTCTGAGATCGGTGGCGGTTCGATGCCTGATGTAAAATTGCCATCTTTTGTTGTCGCGGTTCATTCCGATCGATTCGATGTACAGTGGTTGGAAAGAGAACTACGAAAGCATGATCCTCCGATCATTGCTCGAATTCATAAGAATGCCCTTCTTCTAGATGCTAGGACGATACAGGCGGACGAAATTGTGATTGTTGCGCAAGGATTAAACGAGATCTTTGGAACCCGTATGATTTAAAACTATTGAATAGCATTGGAGATCAAACTATGTATTATACGATTGGAATCGCTGGTCATATTAACCATGGTAAGACTTCATTAACGAAGGCTTTAACGAATATTGATACCGACCGTTTGAAAGTAGAAAAGGAAAGAAACATCTCCATTGAGTTAGGTTATGCTCAATTCTCATTATATGGTATAGAAGCATCCATTATCGATGTACCGGGACATGAAAAATTCATAAAGAAAATGATTGCGGGGGTCGCAGGGATAGACCTTGTCATCCTGGTCGTTGCCGCAGATGAAGGGGTAATGCCCCAGACGAGAGAGCATATTGAAATTCTAACGCTGTTAGGGATCGTGAATGGTCTTATTGTTGTCACGAAAATTGATAGGGTAGAACCTGAATTTCTGAATATGGTTGTAGAAGATATAAATAAGGTCGTAAAAGGCTCCATTTTTGAAGAAGTTGAAACGTTGTTTGTGGATAATATAAGAAAAACAGGGATCGATGAACTTAAGCTATCGCTACATGAGAAGTTGATAGAAATCCCGCAACGAATTTCTAATGGAGCTTTAAGATTACCGATTGACCAGGTGTTTACCATTCACGGTCATGGAGTCGTTGTAAGAGGGACGATATACGAAGGGGTTGTTAATAAAGGGGATACGTTAATCGTATTGCCACAACAATGCTCAGTAAAGGCAAAGGAAGTTCAAATACATAACTGTTCTAAAGATAAAGCTTCGGCAGGTCAGCGAGTAGCCATCAATATTGGTGGTGCACTTAAACAAAGCAAAATAAAGAGGGGCGATGTTATCGTAACATCAACCAATTTCACACTAAGTACGATGGTGGATGTGTCACTTAACTCAGTAAATCACCTTCAATATCCTGTAAAACAACGTACCCCCATCCATTTTTATTGTGGAACAACCGAATCCTCGGGATACATTGTATTCTTCGATCGTAATGAATTACGCGAAGGCTCTGAAGTTTTGTGTCAAATTCGATTAACGAATCCGATTGTCGTTAAACGCGGCGATCGTTTTATTATAAGACGCCCTTCACCTTCAGAAACCATCGGTGGTGGATGGGTTATTGGTACGGCCGGTGAAAAATATCGATTTGGTGAAGAAACGATTCAGAGGTTATTGCAACAAAGAGAAGCAAGTTCGGAAGAAAGAGTATTAGATGTATTATCAACAAAAAAATGTTTGGATAAAAATGAAATAAGTAAATCGTTGTCAATTAGCTCTGATCAGATCAACGAGATATTAAATGGGATGATAGACAGCGATCAAATTGTTGAAATCGAGCCTGGTTTTTTCACTTCTAAGGAAGTTTATAATGATGCAGGATCCCAGGTAAAGTTTGAAGTGCACAAATACCATGAATTAAATCCTTTCCGAATCGGGATAAGCAAAGCAGAGTGCATTCAAATTTTGGAAAGAAATTTTCCTAAAAAACTAATTGAGGCGGTTATAAACAAGGAAATAGAAAAGAGAACCATTGCAAGGGAGCAGCACATCATTTATTTGACAGATTTTGAGCCTCATATCCCGAAAGAACTTGTGTCGAAATTTGACAGAGTTTTAGACAATTTAAAGCATGATCGGATGGAGGTGAAGGAATGGGGGGAATACTGCAGAAGTGAAAATGTCCATAGTCGATTTGAACATGAATCATATCATTTCATGATTACGAAAAAACTGGGTTATCCAATTGGAGATAAACAACTTATTCATTATGAAACTTTTGATGATCAATTTAAATTACTATATCACGCAACAAAAAAACAGCCATTTTCTCTGCAAGATGCAAGGGAAATCTTAAGTATGCCAAGAAAAAATCTAGTTAAGTTTCTCGAACTTCTGGACTTCTTACAATTTACCAAGAGAGTAAAAGAGATCCGAAAATGGACATTGTGAATGAGTTAATGGCGAGACTGTGTGGGAATCGAACCCACCGGAGATCCAATAATCTCCCAAAAGGTTTTGAAGACCTAGAGGAACACCAGTAACCTAGCCAGCCTCAAATAACTAATTTTGGAATCTTATTATACAACTATATATTCACATTATCAAGCATAGTCTACCGATCAGAGTTTGTATTTCAATTTCATATTTAGGCAATCATACTTTTTGAGCTAATGGTCCTATTTGAAAGAATTATTAATATAACTATAATTGATATACCAAGTAAATATTTGGGCTATATTTCTTTTATTTGGATATTTTAAAGGAAATTGAAATGACATGCTGGAAGGAGGGAGACTAAGTCAAATTCCGTCGGCGTTTCGTCTTTAGCAATCCGAATACTATTACTCGTAATACTTGGGAGAGAAAATGTTAAATGAAATTGAAAAGATAAGCGCTATTGAAGAACCTCGTATTTATGATAACGATTCTAAGAAATTTATTGAACATTTTTATGAGCTTCGAAAGAGATTACTTTATTTCGTAGCTGCATTTTTAACGAGTTTAATCATTACGTATTTTACATCGCCTTATGTTGTGAATTTGTTGCAATCGTCAGCAATTTCTCACGAAATTGAACTAAATGTTTTTAAAGTCACGGAATCTGTTTCTATCTATGCTAAAACGATGCTCCTTCAAAGCGTGTGTTTATCATTTCCAATCTTAATTATGCAATTGTTTCTTTTTATTAAGCCGGCAATTAGCAAGAATATCACAAAAGGCTTTATAGTGTTCTCAATTATCGTATCTATACTCTTTTTTCTTGGAGTGCTTATTGGCTATTACTTCTTGACACCATTTTTGTTTTCATTTTTTCTGGGTGTTACCGAGGATCTGAGTATGAATACGATGTATAACTTCTCCGATTACTTTCAGTTTGTATTTATGATCTGTTTATTGACCGGATTAATACTGGAAATCCCCGCATTTATGGTTTTTTTAACTCATCTAGGAATCATATCCCCGACTACCATTAAGAAATTTCGTAAATTTTTATATCCCATCTTTTGTATAACTGCTGTTGTTTTAACTCCACCTGACTTTATTTCGGATATTACTGCCATGATTTTATTAATCTCTATTTTCGAAATTGGGCTAGCATTGTGCGCTTTTTTAGAAAATAAACGGAAGAACTGAAAGGGGAGAGGTTATGTTTAATCAAATCGGCGTCCCAGGCATTATTCTATTGTTGATTCTTGGCCTTGTCGTATTTGGGGCGAAGAATTTACCGTCAATGGGAAGATCGCTAGGCTCCGCTGTGAAAGAATTTAAAGAAGGGATTTCGAGTAAAGAACCTAAAGATCAATAAAATCGAAGGGAACTATATTTATGTTAGAGCTAGCGGGCAGCATATTAAAAGTTGTATTTTTCTTGATTTTTTTAATATCCTCGGTACCAAAGCTTGCCAACATAAAAAAATTCGTCGATGGCGTCATCGAGTATAGAGTCGTTCCAAGGAAATTATCTGTCATGTATGGTTATACCCTGCCTGTCATCGAACTGTTTGCTTCAATTTTGATTATATTTCACAGCAGTTCCTTCTACGGCTTTATGATGACTTTGTTGCTGCTGGTCAGTTTTCTTATCGCGGATATCATGGTTATCAAGTCAAAACGATCCGTTACATGCTCATGTTTCGGAAACTTCTTGGAAAGCCAAGTGGATATTTTTTCGTTGTACCGTAATGGTGCCTTAATCGTATTGAATGTTTTGGCAATAGGAGTAACATGGTCTCAACATTCTATATACTCAGCAGCATCATTGGTATTAGGTATAGTTATAGTCTTTATCTACTTTCTTTCGCAGAAAATATGGAATGATTATAAGAAAAACATGAAGCTATTAAAAGCCTAACGGGAGGGTTTATGGACATATTATTATATTCTAATGTGCTCTTGTGGATCGTTGTGTTATTCATGTTGTTCTCATTATTTCTTCTTTATAGACAATTTGGTTCCGTGTACTTGGGCACACGTGAGGCCATTACTCGAGACGGTGTATCGATTGGGAGCAAGCTGCCTGAATTTTCAGCAAAATCGTATTTTTCAAATGAAAGAATACCGATCGATTCATTTTTTCATAAACCGACATTGATTGCTTTTATCTCGCCTGGTTGCAAACCTTGCCAGGAATTAATTCCCGAATGGAATAAAGCTTATATGAAATATAATGAAAAAATCAACTTTGTTATTGTAGGGCTCGGGGACAAGACGTCGTTTTCCAAACTTTTAGCGGATAAATCATTGATTGGTGAACTATTATTAGATGAAGAAAGAGAGATACTAGCATCCTGCCAGGTTAGAGTTACACCGTTTGCATTTGTTATAGACGAGAATGGGACAGTCAAAGGAAAAGGATTATGCAACGGTATCGAACACATCCATGGTTTAATATCGGCACTTGAAGGTGAATCTGTGTTAGTTGAAGAAACAAATCTCCCTGAAAGGACGGTAAAATAAATGATTAAATGGCTTGAATCGGTTGATAGGTTTACTAAGGTTATGGCTGAGAACTTGGAACGAAAAGTTTCACGATCAACGTTCTTAAAAACAGTTCTTTCCACTGCTTTCCTTTCATTCGTTTCTTTCTCGGCACGTCCGGTTTTTGCGGATGGATCTTCCTCGTGGTGCCAAATTTGGGGATACGATCAATCTGCGACTTGTAATTTTCCTAACCGGAAAGCTTGTCCAGGGTGTTCAAGTTCACAATCAAGCAAATGTCCAACGGGCTATAAAGTCTCTTATGCGCATGGTTACGAATCGACAGGCTGCTGGTGCCTAGGTTATTCTTGGGGTTCGATAGCTTGTTGTGATTGTACATTAAGCGGTAACGACTCCACTCGACCATATACATCGGATTGTGGATGTGCCGTAACGATAAGATAATTAGGGGGAATTAGGCTTGGAATATGTTGAATTCATCATATTGTTATTCCTGGCTTGCACAGCAGGCGTAACTAAAGTAAGCACAAATTGAGGGCTAAATGTGACCTTCGAGGTCAGTCTTCTCGGTGAGAAGACTTTAAAAACAAGAATGAAGTGCTGGGCTAACTATTTGATGGCTTCGTCCCTTTCGGGCGCGCTATCAGGATTTTTGTATACTTTATTATTATTTGTCGTTTTCTCATGGTTGCCGTACATTCTAAAAATGATATTCATGATCGTATTAGTCGGATTATACATTCTGCATGATTTTAAAATTTTAAATTTAAAAGTCCCACAGCGGAAATGGCAAATCCCGGCATCATGGGTTAATGGACCTCCGGTTCGAAATATGTGGGTATGGGGAAGCATTCTGGGAGCGGGGATCTTTACGTATTTACCATTTATGACCTTCTATATACTGTACATCTATATTGGTCTTTTTAAAGATCCAACCGTTGGGCTGCTTTTCGGCTTTTTGTATGGTTTTTCGCGCGCAATGCCTACAATACTTTTCTCGTTGAGAAAAGAATTAGATGTGACTAAAGTTAGAAGCTTGTATAAGAATAAATCCGGGTTTTATAAATCCATAAATGGTATTGCATCCACGTTGTTCTTGATTTATTTAGTGATGGAATTGACAATGTCGCTAAAATGATAAATGTTCTAAATAAATAAGCGACCGTCCCTCGCAATTGTTAGGGACGGTCGCTTGTTATTTCTTCAGGTTACTTATAATCAGGAAGCGTTATGGCTTGCAGCCACAATCTCCTCACACTCGGTCGAGCAGCAGCTATGATGCAGCTCTTCACACTCTTCGCAGCATACATGCTGAAGATGGCAGGCATCATTATCACAGTTAATGTACCGGTCTTCAGGCTTACCGCAGTGGTGGCATTTACCGACAATAATGTCCTCGTCCGTCTGATTGATCGGCACGGAGATGCGCTCGTCAAACACGTAGCATTTTCCGTCGAACAGACGACCTTGCACTTCAGGATCTTTGCCGTAGGTGACAATCCCGCCATCGAGCTGGGCAACATCCTTGAAGCCTTCCTTAAGCATGAAGCCGGTCAGCTTCTCGCAGCGAATGCCCCCGGTACAGTAAGTCAAAATCGTTTTGTCCTTGTGTTCGCTCAGATTCTCCCGAATCCAATCCGGAAACTCCCGGAAGGACTGAACCTCTGGACGAATCGCATTACGGAAATGACCGATATCATATTCATAGTCATTACGTCCATCGATCACAATGATATCATCGCGCTGCAATTGCTCGTAGAATTGCTGAGGCGATAAGCGGGCTCCGCTGATCATGTTAGGGTCGAGCTCGTCCTCCACGCGGAAGGTCACGAGCTCTTCGCGGTGACGGACGAACATTTTCTTGAAGGCATGTCCTTCGGATGGGTCGATCTTGAACACCATATCCGCAAATAACGGGTTGGCATGCATATCCTGCATATATTGTTCCGTCTGTTCAATCGTACCGGAGACTGTCCCATTGATGCCCTCGGAGGCAACAAGAATACGTCCCTTAAGCCCAAGGTCCTTGCAATACTGAAGATGTTCATCTTTGAAGACTTCAGGGTCCGGTATCTGAACAAATTTATAATAGAGAAGGATCTGATAATTCTGTTGTTCTGACATGATTTAATCACCTGTTCTTTTTATATATTCAGCCATACGTATACCTTATAGAATTGTAGTGAATTCATTTCACATAGTCAACTTAAATGTATAGAAAGTTTGCCATGAAATGTGAATTTTGGGGTTCCAAGAGCGAATGAAAGCGGTTATGATGAAGGGGTGAGCAGGAGAACACTTTCATTAAAATGGAGGCGTTAAACAGCATGGTACATATCGAGCATAATGCACTCGTATTGTTTCAAGGCGACAGTATTACCGATTGCGGTCGAAATTACGAGGAGTCGGACAGTTTGGGGCATGGATATGCACTCATGGCTGCTGCCCGGTTAGGCATGGAGTCTCCTCTGAAAAGGCTGCGTTTTCTGAATCGCGGGATTAGCGGGAACCGGGTTGTCGATCTGCGGGGCCGCTGGGAGGAAGACTGCATTGGCCTTGATCCAACATGGGTATCCATATTGGTCGGCATCAATGAAACGGGCAGGAAGTATAATCAGGGCGAAGCAACCTCCGTGGAGGCCTATTATGAAGGGTACCGGGAGCTTCTTATCCAAACCCGCGAATTAACCGGTGCGAATTTCATTCTGATGGAGCCGTTCTTGCTGCCTGTTACAGAAGCAAAGAAGGAATGGCGTGAGGATCTGGATCCCAAAATTCAAGCCGTTCGCGAATTATCACGTGAGTTTGAAACCTTATACGTTCCGCTGGATGGGATTTTTGCAGCAGCGAGTTCGAAGATGGAGATGAGTTACTGGGCACCGGATGGTGTACACCCATCGCCGGCAGGTCATGCGCTCATGGCAGAAGCTTGGTTAGCCACAATGCAGGGGCGCTCGATTCTGTAGACTCGGAGAATTTATCTTCTATATAAGAACATATCATGCTTGGCTGACATCCCCGGGGTTGTTGTTGTCCGGGGATGTTCTTTTGTGTAAAGGATCATTCTCTTGAAAATCCTGATTGACGAATACAATTGGGTACATATAAAATGTTCATAATAGACCGTTGTTCAATTGGAACGACCTATTTTTTGACTTTAATGCTTTCGTCTATGAAAGCGGGGAAGCGTTGTCGCTTTATGTAGAAAATTATGGTTTGCAAGGCAAAGTGGTTAACAAATGAGAGGGGAATCATGATGAAGAGAAAAATGTGGTTATCACTTACACTGTCCGCATTGCTGGTTACGGCTGTTGGGTGCGGGGACAAGCAGGAAGGCGGCACGACCCAAACGGGTAGCGGCGGAGATGCAGAGAAGAAAGAGTACAGCATTGCGATATCGCAGATCGTAGAGCATCCATCTCTGGATGCAACACGGGAGGGTATTCTGGCAGCACTGAAGGAAGCCGGCATCTCGGAGGATGACAAAACGCTGAAGATTGATTACAACAATGCACAAGGTGACCCGGCGAACAACCTCTCGATTGGACAGAAGCTGAAGGATACAAAATCGGATCTGGTGATCGCGATTGCAACCGATTCGGCACAGGCTGTGGCGCAGAACGTGAAGGAGAAGCCGGTCTTGTTCGCAGCTGTAACAGATCCGCTCGATGCGAAGCTGGTCAGCGATTTGAAGAAACCAGGGGGCAACATCACCGGGGCATCTGACACGAACCCGGAAGCAACCAAACAATTGATGAATTTTGTAAATACTCATTTTCCAAATGTTAAGAGGATTGGTTTGGTCTTAGATGAAGGAGAAGCAAATGCGGTTGTTATGGCAAACACGGCAGAAGAGGTACTTTCGGAGCATGGAATCGAGCTTGTGAAAGCTGCTGTTACCAATACTTCGGAAGTGAAGCAAGCAGCGGAATCGCTAGTCGGTAAAGTGGATGCCTTTTATATCACACTGGATAATACCGTGGTAAGTGGAGTCGAGACAATTATTCAGACCGCACAAAAGAATAAAATTCCGTTCTTTTCCAGTGACCGCGATACGGTGGAAAAGGGAGCTTTTGCAACGGTTGGATTCAAGTACTACGATCATGGATATCAAGTGGGCCAGATGGCCGTAGAGATCCTGAAAAACGGCAAGAATCCGGGGGACATGGAAATCACGAAGCCGGATAAACTCGATCTGATCTTGAACACGAAGGTTGCGGCTGACTATGGAATCGAAGTGACGGACGCCATGAAACAGGAAGTCAAAGACCCGGACAATAACATCATCGAGTAAGAGTAAGGCGCGGAGATAACAGCCCGCGCCTTGCTTAATCCTAAAGGAGGTCAAAGACATGCTGGATTTCGTGATGAAACTGGATGGTCCAATTGAATTGGGGCTGCTGTATGCGCTGATGGCGCTCGGCGTATATATTACGTTCCGAATTCTGGATTTTCCGGATCTGACCGTGGATGGAAGTTTTACGACAGGGGCAGCGATTGCAGCGATCCTGATTACAAACGGTGTGAATCCGTGGCTTGCAACGCTGGCTGCATTTGCCGGGGGCATGGTAGCCGGTATCTGTACGGGCTTGCTGCATACCAAGGGCAAGATTAACGGGCTGCTCTCCGGTATCATCATGATGATTGCCTTGTACTCGATCAATATGAGAATTATGGGCAAACCTAACATCTCACTAAGTCAGGAAGAAATTATCTTCGGGTCTATTGATCCGATCTATATTATGTTGGTGATTGTAATTATTGGAAAGCTGCTGCTGGATGCATTCTTCCGCACGGATCTTGGCCTTGCGCTCCGTGCGACAGGGGATAACAAGCGGATGATTCGCAGCTTTGGCGCGAATACCGATACAAGCACGATTCTGGGACTTAGCATCTCGAACGGACTGGTCGCTTTATCCGGTGCTGTGGTTGCCCAGCAGTCAAGTTTTGCGGACATCGGTTCCGGTATTGGAATGATTGTCATTGGCTTGGCGTCCGTTATCATTGGCGAGGCTGTTCTGGGTACCGGTTCGGTATTCCGGACGACGCTGGCTGTAATCTGCGGTTCGATTATTTATCGGATTGTCGTTGCCGCTGCTTATGAGATTCCATGGCTCGAAGCTTCGGATCTGAAATTAATTACCGCTGTTATCGTTATTATTGCCCTGGTGGTTCCAACCATCAACCGGGCGATGAAACAGCGTTCACAGGCACGGAGGCGTTCAATCGAACTATTGGCAGCTCAAGGGAAGAGCAAAGGAGGTGCGCTCTGATGCTGGAAATGAATCATGTCTCCAAGCTGTTTAATCCGGGCACGGTGGATGAGAAGATTGCCTTGATGGATGTCAATCTTCACTTGAAGCCGGGGGATTTCGTGACGGTTATCGGGAGTAACGGTGCAGGCAAATCCACATTGATGAATATCATCTCTGGCGTGATGAAGCCGGATGCCGGAGAAGTGCGTATTGACGGCACTTCGATCGGCCATCTGCCGGAATTCCGTCGCAGTCGCTGGATCGGCCGCGTATTTCAGGATCCGATGGCGGGCACTGCGCCGCATATGACCATTGAAGAGAATCTGGCGATGGCTCATCGCCGCGGCCAGTCCCGCGGGCTCAGCATAGGCGTTACAGCCTCCAAGCGCGCCAGCTTCCGCAAGCATTTGGAGCGGCTTGGCATTGGCCTTGAGGATCGGCTTCGGGCCAAAGTAGGGATGCTGTCCGGCGGGGAGCGCCAGGCGCTTAGCTTGCTGATGGCGACCTTCACGCAGCCGCAAATCCTGCTGCTGGATGAGCACACGGCAGCGCTTGATCCGGCCCGTGCCGAGCTGATCACCCGAATAACCGATGAAATCGTGCGGGATATGAAGCTGACCACGCTGATGGTTACGCACAATATGGAACAAGCCATTCGTCTGGGCAATCGCCTTATCATGATGGATAAGGGACGAATCATTCTGGATGTGGACGAAGAGCGCAAGAAATCCCTGACGGTGGAGCAGCTGTTAGGGGAATTTGAGCAGATTAGCGGTCACAAGCTGTCTGACGATCGTCTAGTTCTGGGATAAACATATTGTTGTGAGATGAGATACACTTCATCCAATATATTCGCTAAGCCCTTAAGACTGAGGGTTTAGCGTTTTTTTATACTCTGATTTCTTCCATGTCCGTCATCTCCATCGCTTTTTGCATGGATTCCTGATAACGTGTTAATGTTGGGTGAACCACAACTACAATCCAACAGAAATATCAAGTGTATGCTTTGTTGTAAAATGCCTGACGACTGCTAATCTTAATTAGCGGACGTTTGAATATAGGAGGCTTGTTGATCCATGGTCGTTCACAAAGATGATTTGCAGATGAACATTTTATTAGTCGAAGACGATAAGACGATTGCATCGGGTCTCGAATATTCGCTGCAGCAGGATGGTTTTTCAACTGTTCTCTGCCATGATGTTGCATCAGCCCAGAGGGTGCTCGCCGAGGACATAGATCAGTTTGCGTTATGCTTGTTCGATTTACAGCTTCCGGACGGGAGCGGCTACGAATTGTGCAAGCTGGTGAAAGAGCGACGAGACATTCCGGTCATCTTCTTAACGGTGATCGACGATGAGGTCAATGTCGTGATGGGGCTCGACATGGGAGCCGACGACTACATTACTAAACCATTTCGAGTTCGTGAGCTGCTCTCCCGGATCAAGTCCGTCTTGCGGAGATACCAGAAGCCGTCCCACACCAGAGCGATCATAGACATCGATCATATCCGAATCAATACGCTGGAAGGCAAAGTACATAAAAAAGGGACCGAAATTCCACTTACCGCCTTAGAGTATCGTCTACTGCTGATCTTTGGCAACCACATCGGACAGGTTCTCACAAGGAATCAGCTTCTGGAGCAAATCTGGGACGTGGCCGGCGACTTCGTGAATGACAATACGTTAACGGTTTATATCAAAAGGCTAAGGGAAAAGCTGGAGGATGATCCAGGACATCCGACTTTGATCAAAACCGTACGCGGATTAGGCTATAAGGTCGGTGATTAGATGCTGCGTAATCGGGAAGTCCAAATGTTATTGCTCGCCATGGGCGCAATCAGCTTATCGGCGATTGTTGCTGCTGCCTTTATCTCGTCTGTCACGGCGGCGTTTGTTGCCATTCTGTCCATTCTGCTTATTGGCACCAGTTTGTTATTCACGAGATGGAGATATCGCGAGCTGGCGAAGCTGTCCGCCTATTTACGGGAAATTAGCAACGGTAATGATTCCCTTGACATTCGCGATAATCAAGAAGGCGAGCTGAGCATTCTCAAGAATGATATTTACAAAGTGACCCTTATGCTCTCGGAGCACCGCTCTCTATTGCAGCGGGACAAAATCCAGTTGACGGATGCCATCTCCGATATTTCGCATCAGCTCAAAACGCCGCTTACCTCCATGACCGTGATGGCGGATTTGTTAAGCGCCCCTGACCTGCCTCCTGCCAAAAGATCAGAGTTCACCCATCATATTCGCGTCCAGCTTGAACGCATCGATTGGCTGGTTTCTTCCTTATTAAAGCTATCGAAAATGGACGCGAAGACCATCCCTTTCAAGAAAGATCAAATCCTCGTGAAAAGCCTTATTCAGAAGGCATTAGAGCCGATCATGATTCCGATGGATATCAAGGGACAGTCCGTTTCTATCGCGGGCGATGATAACGTTTCTTTTGTCGGCGATTTCAATTGGACTGCCGAAGCGGTCATCAATATTCTAAAAAACGGTGTGGAGCATACGCCTGAAGGCGGAGCGATCGCCATCACATATTCCGAAAACACGCTATTTACGGAAATTGTCATAACAGACAATGGAATAGGCATCCCGAAAGAGGATCTGCCCTACATTTTCAAGCGTTTTTACAAAGGGAAAAATGCCGGTGAGGGAAGCATTGGCATAGGACTTGCGATGGCACATAGCATCGTTGCCAGCCAGAACGGCGTGATCGATGTGATGAGCGACAGTGAGCAGGGTACGCAGTTCCGAATTAAATTTTATAAGCAAGTGGTATAGCGGGGCGGCACGCCGTAAGTGACTGAATTGTCACCTCCATCGTCACGGGAAAGTCATTTTAGACAGATAAAATGATATTCATCAGCTAAACGATGGAGGTGAAACCATGCAATTGAAGCAACACCGCAAGATGATATTGGGCCTCACGATAGGTTACACCCTGTTGATTCTTTATTTTTTGTTTTTCGCTTTCGGTCGATTAGACACGGTAGATCAGATTACGGAGCACACCTTTATGTTCTTGCCGGACAGTTTTTTTAGGCTGCCAGATATATCCGAACTTCTGCATCCTGCACTGATGGATCTTGTCGGCTTTGGGAACATCGCAGCCTTCATCCCTTTTGGCATTTTGATTCCGTTGTTATATCAGACCAGCTTTATACGATTCCTGACGGGGTTCATCCTGTCCATTCTCATCCTGGAGACCATTCAGGCACTGACGTTTCTCGGCAGCTTCGATATGAATGACGTCATACAGAACGCATCGGGCGCAGCCATCGGATTCGGGGCGTACAAACTCGGCTTTCGTACAAAAAACGACTGGAGAAATATAGCTGCTGCGGGCATTTCCAGTGTTGTCCTGCTGCTCGGGGTATGGGGAGTCTTCGGTATAGTTGACCAAGTGTTTACCAAAGAAATGGGTCCGTTTGTGGCGATAAATGAATGGAAAGACAGCACCGGAAACCCATCAAGGGGAACCCAGCGATACAGTCTCAGCATCGGCGGTCAAATTGTAGAACCCCAATATAATGTGTACAGCATCGAAGGCAAAATGAAGGAGGCGTACACGTATACGTTAGGCAACAAGGAGGAGATCTATCTCTACCTGAATTATGGAATTCCTGATCAAAAGGAATCCCATGGCAGCATCAGGGTTGCTGTCGATGGACATGAGATGCTGTCCGTATATGCAGAAGCGCAACGCCATGAGGCGAATATGTCCGAAATCCTCATTCCGCAGGCCCATGAGCTTACGATCACCCTGGAGGGCAATGCAACCCTGTGGGATGTTGGATTTAGAGAAATGGTATATTTCTGGAATTGAGTATTAAGAGCAGGAGGTATGGCAATGGAAATTTTAAGAATCGAGCAGTTGTCTAAAATATATGGCACAGGTGAATCGGCAGTGAAGGCGCTTGACGATGTTTCTTTTTCGGTGCAAAAAGGCGAATTCATTGCGATTATCGGCCCGTCCGGTTCGGGGAAATCGACACTGCTTCATATGCTGGGCGGCGTGGATCGGCCGACTGGCGGCAAAGTTTTTGTTCAGGATACGGACATGTATACCTTGAACGAAACGCAGCTGGCCATCTTCAGACGCAGGCAAATCGGCTTGATCTACCAGTTTTTCAATCTGATTCCCGTCCTGACGGTGGAGGAGAATATGACGCTGCCGCTCTTGCTGGACAAGCAAAAGGTAGATCAACAGCAGTTGGACAGCCTTGTGAATACGCTGAATTTGCAGCATCGGTTAAATCATCTGCCGAATCAGTTATCCGGCGGACAGCAGCAGCGGGTCTCGATTGGCAGAGCGCTCATCGGCAATCCTGCGATCATGCTGGCCGACGAGCCGACCGGGAATCTGGACAGCAAGAATAGCAGCGAGATCGTCGATTTATTAAAAATGTTGAATAAGACCTATCAGCAGACGCTGATCGTTATCACGCATGATGAACGAATCGCCTTGCAAGCCGACAGGATCATCTCAATTGAAGACGGGAGGATTGCCAAAGACGAGGTGATCAGGCGATGAACATTGTTCATACACTAACCATCCGGCATCTGAAGCAGAACAAGAGACGGACGCTGGTAACGATCATCGGCGTCATCATATCGGTTGCCATGGTGACCGCTGTCGCTACGCTTGTGTTTTCCTTCTCGGATGTAATGGTCAGGCACACCATTGCAGACACCGGGGAGTGGCATGTCCAATATCAAGATGTCACCAAGGAGCAGCTTGCGGCAATACAGGGCGATGACGAATCCAAATCTGTTGCGATGACAAGAGATGTTGGGTACGCCCCATTAGAAGGGGGTGAGAATCCCAATAAGCCGTATTTATTCATCAAGGAATATAATGCGCAAGGTTTTGAGCAATTTCAGATTGACCTAAGCAAGGGACGTCTCCCGCAGACGGACAAGGAAGTTGTCATATCCGAAGCTGTTGCAATGGACGCCAAAGTGAATTACGACATCGGCGATCATCTCACCCTTCGTGTCGGGGAACGATTCGAGCAAGAAGGCAATCATCGTCTGGACCAGACCGAACCGCTGCGCAGGGAAGACGGCACATTGACCGAAACGCTGGAGCATGTCAAGACAAGGGAGTATATGGTGGTAGGCATCATTAAATCTCCCGTATGGGAATCGGCTTGGGCCCCGGGGTATACAATCCTTAGTTATGTCGATGAAAATTTCATCGGGGCAGACGATCGAGTCGATGCGTTGGTGGTGTTACAGCGTGTCAACCCGTTCTTGTTCGTTCATGCGGAGGAGTTGGCTGAGAAGAACGATATCGGTAACGTCCAATATAATAACAGCTTGCTTCATTATTACGGCCTGTCCAAAAGCGAAGCCTCGTACAGCATGATGTTCTCCTTATCAGCGATCATTATGGGGGTCATTATGATCGGCTCGGTTTCGCTCATCTATAATGCTTTTGCGATATCCGTCTCGGAACGCTCCCGCCATTTAGGGATGCTTGCGAGTGTGGGGGCTACGAAGAGACAGAAGCGAAATTCAGTGCTTTTTGAAGGCATTGTCATTGGCTTGATCAGCATTCCTATTGGCATCCTATGCGGGCTTGCCGGAATTGGAATCACCTTTTGGTTCATGAATTCCATGATTCAAGGGGCATTATGGACCCAAGAAGAGTTGAGACTCATCGTCACGCCGTTATCACTCTTGATTACTTGTATGGTGTCGATGCTGACGATTTTCATTTCGACGTATGTCCCGGCGATCCGAGCATCCAAGGTATCCGCCATGGACGCGATTCGCCAAACCACCGATGTGAAACTTACGGTCAAAGCCGTGAGAACGTCGAAGTTCATTCGCAAGCTGTTCGGCATTGAAGCGGAGATCGGGCTGAAAAATTTAAAACGGAACAAACGGAGATATCATGCTATCGTATTTTCGCTTGTTATCAGCATCGTTTTGTTTCTAACGGTATCGTTTTTCACCGTCGGTATGAAACGATCCCTGGATCTGTCGCAGGAAGGCGTCGACTTTGATATTGAAGTATCGTACAGCAGCGGCAAAAGAATAGACGAACGGTTGATGCAATCGATTGTTTCCCTGGATGGTGTTACAGAGTACAATATGACTCACGAGTGGTACAAGAACGCTTGGATCGAGGAAGCGTTGATTGCCGAAGAATTGCAGGAGAAGGTTAAGAAGGATAGGGAGTTGCTTCAGAACGGGAAATATCCTTACGATATCAAGATTCATGCACTGAACGATTCCAGTCTGCAAGCCTATGCCACAGCCGTCGGCGCAGATTACACGCAGCTTACGGATCCGGATCATCCCGCCGCAATTGTGATGGATACAATCCATTACCAAGACATGAATACGGGGAGATATATCCAGACGAAGGCTATGTATGCGAATATCGGTCAAAGCATCGAATTAAAGAATATCAGTGAAGAAAGTGGCGGATCAACGAAGAAGATAAGCAACGTGACCGTTGCCGCATTGACGGATCAAGCTCCCATGGGGATGAACCCGGTAGGTGTTGGCGGGTTGAATATCATTGTGTCGGAACGCGTCATGGATCGACTGACAGACAACGAGGATTCAGCTAACGTTCAGACATACGTCCATCTGAGAAGCACGGAACCGATGAAAACGCAGCAGGAAATCGAAGAGATGCATGAGACCAATCTGAATATCTACAATGTGTATCAATCCAGAAGAAGCGAGGAACAACAGATACGATTGATGTCGGTCTTTTCATACGGTTTTATCGTACTCATATCGGCGATTTCCATCGCGAACATATTTAATACGATCTCAACCGGCATATCTCTTCGAAAAGTAGAGTTTGCGATGCTGAAATCCGTTGGCATGACGCCAAAAGGGTTTGCGAAAATGATGAACTACGAAAGTGTTTTTTACGGGGTCAAGTCGCTGATCTTCGGTCTTCCCATCAGTTTCGTTGTGATGTATCTGATCGATAGAGCATTTGCGAACAAATTTAGCTACGAGTTCACCTTCCCGTGGCTGAGCGTTCTGTCTGTCATGGTCGCGGTATTTGTCATTGTCGGTTCCGCCATGTTGTACTCCGGCTCGAAGGTGAAGAAGGAAAACATTATTGATGCATTAAAGCAGGAGAGTATATAATGAGGAAGCAGAAGAAGCGTATCCGAAATTTTCGGAGCGCTTTTTCTCATAGTAGAAATAAAACGGACGATATATAAAATAGATGAGAAATGTAAATATATTTGGTATTTTTAAAGTGTTTTGGTTATTTTGTGTAAAAATATGACGTAATTAAGTATTGACCGCTGGAATATTAATCAATATGATTACTATAAAGAGATATACTAATATTTGGGTTCTGATCCTAAAGGGTGGTGTTAGCTTGGAAATGACAGCCACGATTCGCGAACAAATGGAAGAGTTCCTACATAAGAACGAGATGACGATTAATCGGTTTGCTGAAATATCGGAGGTCAATAGCGGCACACTCAGCAACATTCTGAACGGAAATCGACCGATTTCCATGCAGCAATTGGACCGGATTACGGCAGGGATGGGTTTGGAAGAGGGTTATTTTTACGAGCTGTATATAGATGAATGCATATTTCATGCCACACCGGATTGGCGTCGGCTGGGACCGTTTCTTCACCGGTGCGCAGACCTGGGAAAGCTGGATTGTCTGGACAAGGCCGTCCGGATGACAATGGATAATATTTCCTATTCCCCCTTACTCTTTGAAACGGCGGAGGTTTTTTTCAGAGAGGGGAAGCACGAGGCGGCGGTGCTGCTCTATAAGAGCGTGGCTGAGAGTGAGAGATTCCAGCATTCCGAGCGGCTGGCTTTATGCCAGTATCGATTGTTTACGTTGGAATTGGGTGATGATCAGGAGGTTAATTCAAGGGCTGCAGTATACTTTGAACCTTATATTGATAGATTAGATGAGGTCTATCAATTGGATGCGCTAGTTGATTTAATTAATGTAAATGGTTCTATTCATAGATGGGATAAAGTAGAGGAATTCGCTGAGCTAATGTTGCATAAAGCAATGATTGAGTTTAAGTATAGTGAGACTAAAGGTTATATTGAAGTAAGAAGGAAGAATCCTCTTGTCTTTTATATTTTATACGCAAATCTATCATTAGAAAATAGCTATAGTGAGCGTGGAGAATACGAAAAGGCATTATACTATGTATCACAATATGCAAATCCTATATGGATAGAAGATCCGAATAATGAGGAAATGCGGATTATAGACCAGTTTAAAGAGTGGGCTGTAGCTAATAGATATGTGTACCAGTTAATGGTTGGTCAAATTGAGGTTCTCTCTGACTATGTGGATTATGTTTCGACACGAGAAGAAGAGATTTTTCCGGCTCTGTGTAACATAATGATTGCAGCGAATCGGCATCGATTTAGAGTTGATGATATATTAGAAAGTTATGGACAATATCTTGTTTATAAGGAACAACGATACCTTATAGGTAAAATTAGTACACAAGTTACACTCGAACGATACACTCGATTACTGGCGGAATTAGGAATATATTATATAAGTTTAGAACGTTATGACAAAGGAATTGAATTTATATTGGAAAGTTTGGGAAATTCCATTACAATCAATAGTAATAATGGCATGCTTAGATGTATGGGGCTATTCGAGCAATATCGTCATTTTTCGTCATTCGAATTACAAAAACGATATACTATTTTAGTTAGCGAGGTGCAAAAATTAAATGAGAAAAAAATTGGCTTATCTATTGGTTATCTCTAGTATCATTTGTGCTGTTGCTGTACCGACGATGAACGTTAATGCAGAGAGCAACAAACAACCAGAGATACTTACGACGTCTGGTCATGGTTTTGGACTTGGAAATAATTAAGATACTTAATCGCGAAATAAGTGTGTTATAGATTAAGTAAGATGCTTCCGAATTTTTGGAGGCGTCTTTTTATTATATTTCGTAGTATTATTAATATATTTCATCATTTAAAAACAACAGATCCATTATGTTGATTCGCTATTGACCTCGCTAAAGTAAAATAATAGCATGTAATTAAATATTTAATATACTAATTTCTGGTTCTCATCTGGGGGTGTTGTTACTTGGAAACGACAGCCACGATTCGCGGGGAAATAGTTGCATTTTTGCAGAATCATCATATGACGATTAATCAATTTGCCAGGATATCGGGTATCAACAGCGGGACACTTAGTAATATCCTAAATGGTAATCGTCCCATGTCCATGCATCAGTTAGATCGGATTACCGACGCAATGGGTCTGGAAGAAGGCTATTTCTATGATCTGTACATTCCTGAGTGTATCTTTCATGCGACTCCGGATTGGCGGAGATTGGGGCCGTTTCTTCTCCGATGTGCAGAGCTGGGAAAGCTGGATTGTCTGCATCGGGCAGCCCGAATGACACTGGAGAACATATCGTATGCACCGATGCTATTTGATATGGCCGAAGCCTTATTTAATGAGGACAAGCATAAAGCGGCAGCTTTGTTGTACGAATCTGTGGCTGAGTGTGAAAAGTTTCAGTATTCAGAGCGATTAGCTCTTTGTAAGTATCGATTATTCGTAATCGGATTAGGAGAGAATCAGGAAGATAATTTACAAGCTGCTGTATACTTTGAACCCTATATTGATAGATTGGATGATATGTATCAATTGGACGCGTGTCATAAACTTATTAATTTAAATGTATCCTTACAACGGTGGGATAAAATTGAAGCGCTTGGAAAACTAATGGGGAAAAAAGCTGGAATTCAATACCAACAAAATAGAAGTACTCTTAGAACGTATGAGTTATCAGAGAGACCAATTATTTTTTATATATTATATTCGTATTTAATTCAGGCCTATATGTATCAAGAACGAGGAGATTATGACAATGCGTTTTATTATGTGTCGTTATATGAGAAACCTGATTGGATAGAAAATCCTAGCAATGAAGAGTTGCTGATTATGGAGCAGTTCAAGGAATGGGCTGAGGCTAATCGGTATATGTATGGTTTAATGAGTGGACAACCCAATGCTTTAAACCCATATGTAGATTATGTGGACTCACGAGAAGATGAGATTTTTTTGGCGCTTTGTAATATTCTGATTGCAGCCAATCGCTATCAACTTCATATCGATCATATATTGGATCGGTATAAGGAGCATCTGGTTTACAAAACGCAGCAAAATCAGCTCGGAAAGGTGAGCGATCAGGTGACCTTAAACCGCTATACGCGGCTTCTTGCGGAGCTTGGGATATATTATATAAATTCCAAACAGTTTGACCGTGGACTGGCATACATCTTGGACAGTCTGGAGTACTCCATCAGAACCAAAAGTGACAATGGAATGCTGCGCTGCATGGGGATATTTGAGCAATTCCGTCATTTTTCTTCCGAGGACACCCAGCGGCGATATACTGAATTAGTCCAGGATGTTCAGAAGCTATCGGTATACGCCTGGAGCCCGCAAGTGCAGAACTAACTAATATTTGGATTTCCCTGGGGGTGTTGTTATTTGAAAACGACAGCCACGATTCGCGGAGAAATAACGAAATTTTTACAGGATAACGAATTAACGCTAAATCAATTTGCGAGAATATCCGGTGTGAATACGGGGTCCTTGAGCAGTATACTTAACGGAAATCGTCCCATGTCCATGAATCAATTGGATCGCATCACTACCAGTATAGGATATCCTGAAGGATTTTTTTATGATCGATACATTTCGGAATGTATATTTCATACCACGCCTGACTGGAGACGGTTAGGAGCTTTTCTTCAACGATGCGCAGAGCTAGGCAAGCTGGATTGTCTGCAAAAAGCCGCCCGATTAACGATGGAAAATATCAGTTATGCTCCGCTGCTTTTTGAATTGGCGGAAGATTTGTTCAATGAAGAAAATTATAAAGCAGCGGTTATATTGTATGAGTGTGTAGCAGAGAGTGAGAAGTTCCAGCATTCTGAGAGGCTTGCCTTATGTCATTATCGACTATTTAAGTTAGAATTAAGTGATAATATGGAGTCTAACTTAAAGGTGGCCGTAACTTTTGAACATTATGTTGATCGGCTGGATGATGTGTATCAACTAGATGCATATAGGAAGCTTATTAACGTTAACGTTTCTTTGCTCAGAAGTGATATGGTGAAAGTTCTGGCTGAAAAAATGGGCCGTACGGCGAAAATACAATATACAAACAATAACAAAAAAAAGACAACGAAAAATGAACAAGAGAAACCCACCATTTTTTACATATTATATTCGTATTTAAGTCTATCATACGCTTGTCGTGAAGCAGGAAACCTTGAGGGTGCACTAGAGTATCTTTCAATGTATGAAAATCCTAATTGGTTAAAGGCAAAGGAATTTTCTGATGAGGAAATTATAACTGTTGATCAGTTTAAAGAATGGGCTAAAGCGAACCGTTACTTGTATAGACTCATGGCTGGAGATTCTGACGTACTGCCTGAATATATAGATTATATTGAATCAAGAACGGATGAGATTTTTACAGCCCTGTGTAACTTTGTAGTAGCTGCTAACAGATATCATTTCAACATAGATCATATAGTGGACCAGTTTCGGGAATACCAGGCATTTAAATTACAGAAAAACAAACTTGGGAAAGTTAGTGAACACGTCACAATGAACCAATATACGCGGCTTCTATCCGAATTGGGGATATACTATTTAAATTCCAAACAATTTGATCGTGGGCTGAAGTACATTGTAGATAGTCTGGAGTATTCCATTAAGATTAAAAGCGATCGAGGAATGCTGCGATGCATGGGGATATTTGAGCAATTCCGTCATTTTTCGTCCGAGGATATTCAGAGACGGTATACCGAATTAATTCGAGATGTTCAAAAATTATCGGTGTACGCCTGGAGCCCGCTTGTGTAGGGTATGGCTTGTGGCCATAACCAGTGAAGCAGCGTCAGTGGCCTCCCTGAGCTATAGCCTAATGTCCGGGTTTATGATAAACTCGGATAAGTTTATTTTTACATATCGTAACAGAGTAAGGAGTCCATGTAATGACATCAAGAACATCGTTAGAACCAACCACAAGTTCCACAGGGCGTACATGGTTGATCTTTGCAGGCATTATCCTAATTGCCATTAACCTGAGAGCGGCAATAACCTCGGTAGGCCCGCTGATTGGGATCATTCGTGAGGATACAGGAATATCGAGTACCATGGCTGGTATGCTGACGACGCTGCCGCTGTTGGCTTTTGCTCTATTATCGCCAATGGCTCCCGCCATGGCCAAAAAGTGGGGACTGGAAACCACCCTGCTGCTTAGCATGGTGGTGTTGACATTCGGAATCGGCATACGTTCCATATCATCGCCGATTACTTTATTATTGGGAACTGCATTTCTGGGAGTGGCCATAGCCGTAGGGAACGTGCTGCTTCCGAGTCTCGTTAAGCGGGATTTCCCGCGGCATATCGGATTGATGACAGGCACCTATTCGGCATCAATGAATCTGCTAGCCGCCACCGCATCCGGGGTTAGTATCCCGCTTGCAACGCAAGCAGGTCTTGGCTGGCAGGGTTCCCTGTTGATCTGGGCGTCATTATCCGTGTTAGCTCTGATCGTATGGCTGATTCAACGCAGCAGCTCTGACAAGACAGCAGAAGTCCGTTCGACTGCAACCAAACAACAGAGTGTGCTTCGTTCACCGCTTGCTTGGTATATCACTTTATTTATGGGGCTTCAATCGTTTACGTTCTATGTGAACATCTCTTGGCTGCCCGAGATTCTGAGAAGTCAAGGCATGGATTATAGTGCTGCCGGGTGGATGCTCTCCATACTTCAATTTGTCAGTTTGCCGTTCTCCTTCATTATTCCTGTTCTGGCTGGCCGAAATCCGAATCAGCGTGTTCTGGTGACCATCTCTGCATTATCCATGCTCACTGGTTACGTAGGATTATTATCCGGCATGTCCTCATTAAATCTCCTATGGGTGATGTTGGTCGGTATTTCCGGCGGGGCGAATTTCAGTTTATCCCTGATGTTCTTTACTTTACGTACCAAAACGGCCCACGAAGCCGCGGCGTTATCGGGGATGGCTCAGTCTCTGGGTTACTTGCTGGCCGCGATCGGCCCGATGCTCATCGGGTTCCTGCATGACGCTACAGACGGTTGGAAGGTTCCCCTCATGGTTTTGTCCGCAGTCGTTGTTGTGCTGTTCTTCTTCGGTTTTGGCGCAGCCAAACCGGGGTATACCTCAGCGTCGGGTGAATCTACGCCGAAGATGGAGAAGCCATAACGGCGGAGGGGGGTTATCAAGGTTGTATTTTTTAAGTACATCTTTAAGAGCTCCCTGGACAACGGTCCGGCGGGCATTGCTAAGCTTCGAGTCTGAGAATAAAAAAAAGTCGCGGAAACGCGACTTTTTGTGTTTTTAACAAGTTAAGTTCTCATTCCGAATAGGACACCAATTCAATTCATTAGCCCGAATAAAACAAGCAGTTGTAATCATAGCTTACTTGACAATTGCTAAATTTCATTGGATTTTAGGAGAGCTAACGATTAGGATAGTTTGTTATTTTATTATATTTTGTTCCATGATTTTTAAAGTGAACTTTTAATTGCAGTTTATACATTGATTTCATGTATGTGAAGAAACAAGGAGAGTCAGATGATAAGCAATTTTTGACATTTATGTCCTCTGCAATAGCTGGAGAAAGAAACATTTACTCTATGTATGACGTCTAATCTTACAAATAATCTTAATTTTAGGAGGATCATAATGTTCAAAAAAATGTCTCTTACGATGTTGGCAGCATCTATGCTTGTACTGCCTAACTTTAGCTCATCTAGCTATGCCGCTGAAGCACCGGTTACAATAGATAGTGGTATTTTGAAAAACAATCGGGTGCTCATACCTCTTAGAGCCGTTTCTGAAAACTTAGGAGCAGACGTTGATTGGAATCAACAACAAAAAACAATTAGAATTACTAAAGATGCTACAGAAATGGTTCTTACCCTTAATTCTAACAAAGTTTTGCTCAATCAATCGGAAATTCTTCTTGATGTTCCAGCGGAACTAAATTACAACTCCACTTATGTGCCGGCCCGTTTTGTAAGTCAAACTTTGGGAGCAGATGTAAATTGGAACCAAAAAACTGGTCAGGCGACAATCACGTTGGAGGGAAAACAACTCCAGGTAACCATGCAAAAACCACAAGTTCAAGTTCCGAATGCGAAAAAAATAACAGATAAGCAAAGACAAGTGTTCGTGAACAAATTAAACGAAGCAACCGACCTATCTTCAATCAAGCAGATCAGAACTTACTTCAGCCCATACTTTACGGATAAATTTATCAATGAAATCATACGTAGCAAAGGATTGAAATACGACTTTAAATTTACAACGATTTATCCATCGGCCATCAGTTATACTGAAACCAATAGCGCCAAATTGACTCAATCTTCAGGTCCTAACTCTAAATATGCACCTAATGAAACACTCTACAGAACGGCCAAACTGGTTTATACAAGTAAAGGCTGGAAAATTGATTCGGTAGATTTCTCCTTGGTTAAAGAGGTATTGAATCCTTAAAACTATTTTAGTTATAACCGCAAGTAAATAATTACTGTAACGTAACAACAGGATTCAAAGTAACTTCAAAAGCCCGTTTCCAGAAATAATCAGGATCCCCATATGCAAGTGTCGAATTTGCATATCCTGCAAACGACCAAGTTCCCCCGGTAATTTGACGTACATCATAAGATGTACCTGAGCCGCTAATAAGGAACGCACTTTTCCCAGAAAGTGTATTTTTATGAGTTTGCATTCTGTTTCGCAATACACTCTGTAAATGTGAATAATCCGCAGGACTGTTGAATAGAAGCATATACTGATCCGCAATTGTAGCGACATTAGTATATAACGAATTCGCTCTAGAGTGCGAGTTCACCAGCATGGATCAGGCGCAAAAGGGGGCAAAGCAAGCAAGCGATCGGACGTTCCCGAGGTGGATTAAGCACGAAAATTCATGCAATAGTTGACGCGTTAGGAAATCCACTTCGCTTCAACTTGACCGGAGGTGAAGCGCATGACTCCGTCCAAGGTTTCAATCTCCTTAAAAGCATGAAACTGACCCGGAAGCAAGTTCTAGCCGACCGAGGTATGATACGAATGCCATTCGGACCTTTTTGAAGGAACAACAGGCCATAGATTCTCGGGAAGAAAAACCGCCGAGTGATCCCGAAATATGATCGGGATGTCTACAAAGAGCGCCATTTGGTGGAATGCTTCTTTAATAAAGTAAAGAATTATCGTCGTTTGGCGACTCGATATGATAAATTAGCGTGTACATTCAAGTCTTTTTTGGCCTTGGCATCCATTATGGTGTGGCTTGCTTGAGTTTGAAGACACGCCCTAGTATGAACTATTTATTTCTTTATTTAAGAATAAGATTTGTGTAGAATATTTTGCACAAATCTTATTCTATTTTGGGAGAAAAGGAGATGGGAAATTGAAAAGAATCATTATATTCACTGGTATCCCTCTTTTGCTAATCATCATTTTTCTATTTATTTACCAATTTCCAGAAAAAATAAGTGTTGTTCGTACTGCTGTTGCTTTTAATGATAGAAATCCCGACTCTCTTAAGAATACTTCTATTAATATTGAAGGAACGATATATCGACCTTTGTTTAGGCAGCATATTTTTAAGGGCTCCATTAAAATTAGAGGGATAGAAAAAACAGAAAATTATGAAACTCTCAATACAGAAGTACTTAAAAGAAAAAATGGTATAAACATGGGGAATTTGATTTACAATAAGACTCATACTAACCCGCCACAGCATGCCAATATGCTTGGTATTATTTGGTTTGACGATAGTTTTCTAAATATAAGTGTTTTGGGTACTGACATGGAGAATAATCAAAATGAGGCCATTTATATTGCGACTGGTGGGACATATGAAGAAGGAATATCTACATTACGAAAAATGAGAGATAATTACGGTTCTGGGTTTTTAAACTTTGAATAATGTTGCAACTGAAAAAATCTCCATGTAAACCACTTGAATGTAAATTAGTTCGATAAAAAATGTATACAAACAAATGTTTGTTCTTATTTCAGGGTGTATCTCATAATTAATGCAATAAAAATTGATGAAGAGTAACCCTCAATATTCAATTAATCTGTTATTGCTCGTTTTTCACTATTGTATATAGTTTAAGAGCCATTGAATCACAAATTAATTATAAATTAGAGGGTTTTGTTGAAGGTAATTGTATGAATTAACTGACGGACTAACATGGAAGCATGTTGACAATAAATATGATATTACCTTTGATATAAGACCTGAGGTTATTATCTATAAAGATGGCGCAAAATTTTATATGATAGTTTAAGGTATGATGGGACATGTCGAAGTTGGAAAAGTAAAACAAAGTTCTAGAATATTTGAAATAGATCAACTTTAAGTTTTTTAAGATTAATGAAGCCTAAATTAGATAAAAAATTTGATTTAATCTAAAGACAAGCCCTATTTTTGATATGGTGGCTTGCTTTTGTTTAAATGTATAAGTTTTGAACTAACTCAATGACAAAAATGAAATGGGTAGGATGGCGAGGGATAGTCCAGAAAGTAAAGAGGGGGGAGTACCATGAGAAGTCTCATTCTCATACATCTATGGCTAAAAAGCTCAGTAATGCAATACGCGTAAGTCCTCGAATCATTGCGTGAGGAGCTATCAACGATTTAGTGCTAATTAATAGTTGTATAGATGAAAATAACCACATTCCAAAAGATATAATTACTCACTTACAGAATGTGAAAGATATCTGGAGTTTATATCATCTTGTACATGGTGCAAGGTGAACAGTAATAGCAGTTACTGCTCAAATTTTACATAGCGTTTACATAAAGAGGTGGATTGATGTTGTGCATATGTTGTAACCTAAAATTTGATCATACGATGCATGCCTAGGCATGCACTCATGAAAATCCTATTTCCATTGAACTTTAGCGTAAGGGGAGCGAAGACATATTGAACACAGAGATCGAGAAAGAACAAGCACAGGCACAGGCTCAAATGGGCGATAATCAACCGTCCGGAAGATGGCGCGCCCTTAGCGAAACGTGGTGGACTGCTCTTCAGCTGGGATTCACCTCGTTTGGTGGACCGATTGCGCATCTCGGCTATTTCCACGGAACCTATGTTCAGCGAAAAAAGTGGTTGGACGAGAAAAGTTATGCCGATCTGGTGGCACTGGCTCAGTTCCTTCCCGGACCGGCCAGCAGCCAGGTCGGAATTGGTGTCGGTGTGATGAGAGCGGGACTATGGGGCGGCATTGTGGCATGGCTCGGATTTACGCTGCCGTCCGTGCTCATGCTGATGATTTTTGCCTATCTGATGCAGACCTTCGATCCGGGCTCGGCTGGATGGATTCAAGGACTGAAAATTGTTGCAGTCGCGATAGTAGCTCAAGCGGTTCTCGGGATGGCGGGGAAGCTGGCTTCGGGCCCCGTGCGTGCGGCTTTAGCGTTTATAGCAATGGCTGTCGTTCTGCTGTGGCAATCTCCCATATCTCAAGTAATGGTCATTGCTCTTGCCGGTATATCGGGACTGTGGTTGTTTAAGCGGCAGGCTAACGATGAGAAGGCTGCCGATATGAAGATCCCTATTGGACGGACAGCCGGACTGTTTTGCCTAGGTTTGTTTGTTGTTTTGCTGGTGGGACTCCCGCTGCTGAGAGCGATGACCGATAATGGCTGGGTGGCCATTGTTGACAGCTTCTACCGTGCCGGGTCACTTGTATTCGGCGGGGGTCATGTGGTTCTGCCTCTGCTTGAGAGTGAGACGGTGCTAAACGGCTGGATGTCCAAGGAGGATTTCCTGACCGGTTATGGGGCAACACAGGCTGTACCTGGACCGCTGTTTACTTTTGCGGCTTACCTCGGTGTTGTAATACAAGGAATACCTGGGGGCATCGTGGCAACACTTGCTATTTTTCTGCCCGGATTTCTGCTCATCGTGGGGTCGATGCCGTTCTGGAACAGCATCCGCAGAAACCCTAAACTTCAAGGCATGCTGACAGGGATGAATGCAGCTGTGGTCGGTATTTTGCTGGCCGCATTGTATCACCCGATATGGACATCTTCTATTCATAGTCCGCTTGAGTTCGTGATGGGGGCGGGATTGTTTGGAATGCTGATGTTCTGGAAAAGCCCGCCGTGGCTTGTTGTGATTGCCGGTGCGATAGCCGGTCAACTGCTGCTATAGAGTATGATTTAGCTTAGACCTTGGCACGATGTGCCGAGGTCTATTTTATTGCCAGGAGTAAATCTCCATGGATTGGTTAAATATTTAGGGTATACCTTTTGCAGGAAGCATACCGGATACAAAAAGCTCCAGCTATGAATTCTATATAGAAATGAGTGGAGAACCTACATGATAGACACCAAAGTGAAGGATTGCATCATTATTGGCGGCGGTATTGCTGGTTTGCAGGCCGCTATACAATTGGGGCGGTATTCAGCTTACGACGTGCTGGTGATCGACAGGGGAACGGGGCGTTCCACGATATGCAAGAGCTACCGCAACATTCTCGGCTGGCCGGACGGGGTTTCAGGCGAAGAGCTGAGGCAGCGGGGACGCAAGCAGGCAGAGGCTGTCGGCGTTGCTTTTGCAGCGGATGACATTCGGAAGGCGGAGCGGGATGAAGCGCGGCATTTTGTGTTAACCGGGAAAGACGGAGCCCAATATCGGGCGCGAACCCTGCTGCTGGCAACCGGCTTGATGGACCGGTTCCCGGAGCTTCCGGGCCTGATGTCGACGCTAGGCAGCTCGGTGTTTGTCTGTCCTGATTGTGACGGGTATGAAATCCAGAATCGGAAGACCGTCGTGATGGGATCAGGAGATCCCGGTGCCAGTATGGCCTTGCTGCTATCGGAGCGAACCAGGGATATTACCTATGTCAATCATGAGGGGAAGCCGGCTTCTTCCGAGCATATGCGCCAATTAGCTGAGCTCGGGATTCCATATGTGGAGAAGAAGGTAGCGGAGATTCGTTCTGAGGAGAGCGGCATCATCTCTGCTGTCGTGCTGGAGGATGGGAGCCTTTTGCCTGCGGAGCGGGGGTTTATCTCCTTTGGAGGGAACAGCATCTATTCGGAATTGGCTGAGCAGCTCGGGGCTGAGCTTGAGCATAATCGACATGTCATAACCGATCCCAGGTCCAAAATGACAAGCGTTGAATGGCTCTGGGCCGCAGGTGACTTGGGAGTTCATTCCGAATTGACCACGGTTGCTATGGGGGAAGGTGCAACGGCTGCCATCTGGATTAATAAAACATTGAAGCAGCTGACAGGTAAATCTGCAATGCAATCTGATGGTTGTGGCGGCGAGTCTGAGTAAGCTTCCGTCTAAGCTAATTGCAGCAGGATTCTAAAAAACCCGCCTTGTTTGCACGGTATGCTCTATGAGAACCGTGAAACAGGGCGGGTTTTGTTAAGTCAGACCAAATCGGGTGATATGGTCTTCAAGCTCATATTTATGCAGCAATTCGGTCTGCTTGGGACCGATCAGATCAAAATGCGGGTAAGGCAGGCGGTGATGGATATACTCCGGATTGAGCCCATTGGACAAACACCAATCTTCAAGACGTCGGATGTTCGAACAGCCCACCTTGGTTACGGTATTGAACTGGGGGAATCGCTTGTCATACCAGTAGTGAGTCAAAAAAGCGATGTCGCCTCGCGCCACCTGCTGCTTCCATTGCTGCAATTCCTGTTTGGAGATGCCGAATGCCATGTTTGTCTCATCCTCGTTAGTGTATTCATTCTTCTTATTATATCAGCATATACTTGACTGCACCTACTGTTTTCATAGCGTGATGCCGTCAAAGTACAAGCTGCCTCACGGTTGATGGATAAATATCAAGAGGGGGAACGATATGATACTGGAATCAGCGATACTTTATATTAAACCCGGGCTTGCGAGTGATTTCGAGAGCGCCTTCCGGGCGGCTTCCGGCGTTCTGTTAACGAAGAAGGGATATGTAGATCATGAGCTTCATAAATGTGTGGAGAACAGGGATGAATATATATTCCTTGTTCGCTGGAGCGGGATTAAAGATCATTTGCTCGGTTTCCGGGGACACCCGGATTATAAGAAATGGTCAGCATTGCTGGAACCATTCTACGCAAGTCCGCCTGAGGTCAAGCATTATATCGACATTCGGATCGACAGTCGCGAGCAAGCTGAAATGGAGCTGGTCAAACTATTGATCCCGGGCAGCGGAACGGATGCGGAAGCAGATGCAGATGAGGAATCTGCTTCTGATTGATCTTTTTTCACGGGCAATTATAACAGATCCCAATACGATCAGCATTTATATGATGAATCCTGAAGCTGTCCCAGGACAGCTTCTTGCCTTATTTATGACTATGTAGAGTAAATGGTCGCCTGGCTGGTCAGCTCTGGGAACGGAAGCTTAACGCAAACTGTGACTTATTTTGCCCTGAATAACAGGAATTATGGCAGGTCATGCCGAACTTTGTTGTTAAGTTAAACTATATAAGGGGTGGTTCCAATCATTACAGATTATCATGCCGTTCGCCGTCTTGCCGATGATATTCGAGCAAACGTTTCCAAGGTTATGGTGGGTAAGGAACAGCTGATCGACAGGCTCTTTATTGCGATGGTGACCTCTGGCCATGTTCTGCTTGAAGACGTACCGGGCACGGGGAAAACCTTGCTGGCCAAATCCATCTCGAAGTCCATTGACTGCACGTTTAAAAGAGTTCAGTTTACCCCGGATCTGCTGCCGTCTGATCTGAGCGGTATATATTTCTATAATCAACAATCCTCGGCGTTTCAATTTCGGCCGGGCCCTTTGTTCACGAATATCCTTCTTGCCGATGAGATTAACAGAGCAACGCCCCGCACGCAGTCCAGCTTGCTGGAGTGCATGGAGGAGCGGCAGATCAGCATTGACGGGGTAACCCATCAGCTGGAGGAACCCTTCCTGGTCATCGCCACGCAGAACCCGCTGGAGCAGCAGGGCACATTTCCACTGCCGGAGGCGCAGCTGGACCGATTCCTGTTTAAACTGAATATGGGCTATCCCACCTCACAGGAAAGCGTCGATATCCTGAAGCGATTCAAGGATAATCAACCCTTGGAGTCGCTTGCGGCGATTGCAGCCTCTGAGAGCATCGTGCAAGCCAGGCAAATCGTCAACAAGGTGCATGTCAGTGACGAGATGTTAGCTTACATCGTTTCGTTGGCGGAGCATTCCAGAAGGGATGAAGCGGTTGCCTCCGGAGTAAGTCCGAGGGGATGTCAGGCCCTGCTGAAGGCCGTACAGGTACAAGCTGTCCTGCAGGGCCGGGAGTTTGTGACGCCTGACGATGTGAAGGAGCTGGCTGTGCCAGCCTGGGCACACCGGTTGAAGCTTCGGGGCACACTTCAAAGCCGGGGCGGGGCCGCCGCTTCTGAAGAAGTGATCGAGCGGTTGCTGCAGCAGGTTTCCGTACCGACAGAAGAAGGCATTTCGTCGTAGGGGGCGGTTGCCATGGGAGCCTACTGGATATTGTTCATCGCCGCTGTGGTTGTCGTTGTGCAGGGCAAGATTTTTAAACGGATGGCATTGAAAAAGCTGAATTACAGCCGTTCCTTCAAGGTGTCGACTTGTTATGAGGGAGATTCCGTCGAATTGATCGAAATCATAGAGAACCGCAAAGCATTGCCTGTCCCCTGGTTGAGGGTAGAGTCCCAATTCCGCTCGGGTCTGGCCTTCGATAATCAATTAAACCTGGATATCAGTGAGGGGCAATTCAATCAGAACCACAAGAGTTTCTTCAGTCTTCTGCCATGGACCAAAATCCTGCGCAGACATCGGATTACCGCGAAGCAAAGAGGTCTGTACAAGCTGGGAACCGTATCGATGACAACAGGCGATCTGATCGGACTGGAATCGATTGTGCAGAGTAAGACATTAACCGGCGGAATTTTGGTGTATCCAATGCCGCTTGATGTGTCGGATATGGATTTGCCCGTGCAGACCTGGATGGGCGAAATGCTGGTCCGCAGATGGATCATGGAGGACCCGTTTCTCATATCGGGTGTTCGTGAATATCGGGATGGAGATCCGCTGAAGGATATTCAGTGGAAGGCCACTGCGCGGACGGGCACCCTGCAGGTTCACAGACGGGATACGACCGCAGACAGCCGTCTGATGATCTACCTGAATATTGAGGATCATGAGCAGATGTGGAGCAAAGCTACAAGGCCTGAGCCCATCGAGCATGGAATCCGGCTGGCAGCTGGAATAACGGCACATTTATTGTCGCAAGGGATGGAGATCGGAATGGGGACGAACGGGACGCTGGGTGAGACCGAGGATGACGCCTTTGTCCCCGTTGCTGGCGGCATGGAGCAGCAGCATCTGATATTCGAAATGCTGGCAAGACTGGAGCTCACCCGCAGACTTTCTTTTCATGATTACCTGGCTTATGAGCTGTCGCGGCATGAGGAGGCAAGGGATATCCTTATTCTGACCACTTATGTGAGCCCAAGGCTGGAAGAGATGTTTCAGCGGTTTCGTGAGAACGGACATCGTGTCGACGTCCTCCCTCTCGGAGATGTTCCTTCTCCTGCGAAGGAGGTGTCAGCATGAATGTTCACGTATCGGGATATATGAAGGCTTTGCTGCAGGGCTTCGTAGAGTGTGTGTTGTTTTTCCCCGTTCTGTTTATTCCCGCATTCTACCTAATGCCTGAATCCTTCCGATGGGTATGGCCTGCGCTGGTATTAGCCGGGTACATACTGGGTTATACTGGAGGGCAGTTATTTAAATTCAATCGTCAATTCAAGGCATTCCTATGGGGCTGCCTGGTTTCCGTTTTGTTATCCATTGCCATGCTGGGTGTTGATCTCGCTCTCGCCTATTCCATTCCCGTATTATTTGTTGCAAGTTATCGGGGGAGCCGAATGGAGCAGATAAGCTGGAATCTGATGTTCCCAGGCACCTATTTCCTGATCGGTTTGATCCTGTACGGGGTCAGCAGTTTCATATTAAGCTTCATGGATTCATTTCAGGATGGAATACCAGCTCTGACGTGGATGGGAGCGGCTGCCTTGGTGCTGACGCTGCTGATCGTCAATCGGCAGTTCGTGCTCGATGAGACGCTCCCGGGCAAAGATCAGCCGGTATTGGAACGGCGCGTTCTGCGCTACAATCGATGGTTTATTATCGTACTACTGATTCTAATCGGAATCGTGGCTTTTCTGCCACAGCTTCAGCAGTGGTTCTCCGATCTCGCGAGGGGAATAGCAGCCTGGATCTCCGGGCTGTTCGGCTCTGGAGCAGAGCAGGCTCCGGAGCCGCCTTCGATGGCAGAGCCGCCGCCCGAAATGCCTATGATGGAGGAAGAACCGAAGTCGCCAAGCAAGTGGATGAAAGTGATTGAACAAATGTTGATCTATGGTGTATTCCTTGCTATCGGGGTTGGAGTTGTATACGTCTTGTTCAGATTCGGCAAAGTGCTGCCCACGCTCTACAGAAAATTCTCGGCGTGGATGAACAGAATGATGAACAGACAGAACGTTCAGCCCTCGCTGGGTTATGAGGATGAAGTGGAGAATATCGAACACGATCCTGCATCGAAACGTCTTAGACGATTGTTGTCCGGTGTGCGTTTCGGTGGAAGGCATCGTGAGGGCGAAGAATCGGAACACCTGAATCAGAAAATCCGTCAAATGTATCGCAGGATACTTTCCCGAAGCATCCGTGAAGGCTATAATTGGAAAGCGGCTCTGACCCCTCGGGAAACCGAACACGATCTTAAGGATTGGGATGGGCAGAGCGATCGCATTCCGCAATCCTTGATAGAGCTGTACGAGGAAGCGCGCTATGGCAACCGTGACATTACCAAGGAAGAATTTGAACGGCTGCAACAAGATAGGAAGTTTAAATGAGGAGTGAACATCTTGTCTGTACAAAAAGAGAGCAATGCCATTATTCATTATGGTGATCCGGCCGTAACCGGAGGAGTTTCCGTCTTTGACAAGGAATTTGACCAGCAATTTTATTATGAAGGTAGCGATCTGGGGCTGACCTACCAAACTCAAGAGTCGGCCTTCCGTCTCTGGGCTCCAACGGCTAGTGAGGCCTATGTCCTGTTATACGAGGATTGGAAAGCACCGGATGCCCGCCGAATAGCCATGACCCGGGATGTGAAAGGGACTTGGCTGCTGAAGGTTCGTGAGGATCTTCAAGGCAAGTTCTATACCTACCAGGTTCTGATCGGGGATCAATGGAACGAAGCCGTCGATCCCTATGCCACAGCGGTGGGCGTTAATGGGGATCGCGCCTGTATTCTGGATATGACAACAACCGATCCGGAACGCTGGACAGCGGATAAGCCGCCGCTCGACAGTCCCGTGGATGCTGTAATCTACGAGCTGCATGTCCGGGATTACACCATTCATCCGGATAGCGGAGTTTCGCATAAGGGCAAGTTCACAGGTCTTGCAGAGTCAGGAACAAGAGGCCCCGGGGGGATTCGTACAGGTCTTGACCATATTGTTGAGCTCGGCGTCACGCATGTGGAGCTGCTCCCGATATACGACTATGCAACCGAAAGTGTGGATGAAACCAGACTTCACGAGCCGCAGTACAATTGGGGATATGATCCGAAGAACTACAATGCGCCCGAGGGCTCGTATGCTACGGATCCGTATGTACCGGAGGTACGGATTCGGGAACTGAAGCAGTTGGTACAGACGCTTCACGATCAAGGGCTTCGAGTCATCATGGACGTGGTGTACAACCATGTATATGATGGTTACCTGATCAACTTTACCAAGCTGGTTCCCGGATATTATCTGCGTTATAAGAAAGACGGTACCTTCTCGAACGGCTCCGGCTGCGGCAATGATACGGCAACCGAGCGGCCGATGATGCGGAAATTCATCGTAGAATCGGTATTGCAGTGGGTGAAGGAATATCGGATAGACGGATTCCGCTTTGATCTCATGGGCTTGATGGATGTAGAGACAATGAATGAAATCCGAACGCGTCTGGATGAAATCGATCCGTCCATCATCACGATAGGTGAAGGCTGGGTAATGGATACCGAGCTGGCTGAAGAGAGAAGAGCGAATCAGCGCCAGGCCGCGTTGATGCCGCGCATCGCACATTTTAACGATGGATTCCGTGACGCCGTCAAAGGGGATATCTTTCATTTCGATTACAAAGGCTTTGTAAGCGGCGGTATTGGATACCAGGGCAAGGTCAAGCAGGGTATCGTGGGCGGCATTCCGTATGCCGGAGAGATCAAGGCCTTTGCTTCCGAACCGGTACAATGCGTGAATTATGTGGAGTGTCATGATAATCATACGCTCTGGGATAAAATCATGCTGTCTACGGACGGAGAGAATGATGCGGTTCGGCGGGATATGCACCGGCTGTCATCGGCCATGATCCTTACGAGTCAGGGAATCCCGTTCCTGCATGCAGGCCAGGAGTATTACCGTTCCAAGAACGGTGTGGAGAACAGCTACAACTCCAGCGATGAGGTGAATCGGCTTGACTGGGGCATGGCCTCAGAGCATCAGGATGGCGTGAGCTACATTCAGCGGCTCGTTAAGCTTCGCAAGAATCATCCGGCATTTCGATTGCGGGATTCGGCTTCGATCCGGCGGCATCTGCGATTCGAGGATAGTCCAGAGAACACCGTAGCCTTCACGCTTCGTGATCATGCGGGCGGCGGCGCCGAGAAACATATCTATGTACTCTATTATGCCGCACGCAAGGAGTCTTCCTTAAAGCTGCCTGAGCTTGGGGAGTGGAAGATTCTGCTTGGTGAAGAGCTGATTAAACGTTTAAACTCGGATTCTCTTGTTGTAGAAGGGATCGGCGCTGTAGTCTTAGCTTGCTAGGCGCTCGCGCAGATACGATTTTTACCAAGAAATGAATAATGCCTGATTCTATCATCATCTGATATGCTGTGGATATCAGATGATAGAATCGAGGCGTACCTTTGAAAAAATATATCCTGTCCCTTTGTTTGCTGCTGTCATTAACATCGCTCTTAAGCCCTGTTCAGGCATCAGCGCTTCAAGCTCCGAGTCAAACTGCTTTCCATGATATTTCTGCAAGCTTTGCTAAAGACGCGATTGATCGTCTGGCTAAGAGAGGTATCGTAAGCGGGGATGGCACAGGGGCTTTTTTGCCGCGCAAACCGGTGACCCGGGCGGAATTTACCGCGATGATCGCCAGGATGCTTAAATTGGAGCCTGTTCAGAATGATGTGTCAGCATTCCGGGATGTTTCCAAATCTGCTTGGTATTATGGCTGGATTCATACCGGCCTGAATCTATCAATCGTGCAAGGGAATGGCTTCATGTTTTACCCGAATGCGCCCATTACCCGCCAAGAAGCCGCTGTGATTGTCACCCGGGCCATGAAGCAGAACGATGTTTATCACGGGAACACGGCGGGCAGATATCTCGATGCAGTCTCGATTGCGAAGTGGGCTTGGGATGCTGTAGGAACAGCAACCGATACCGGCTGGCTGCAGGGAAGCAAGGGTCAGTTCAGACCTCAGGACGCCATCACCCGGGAGGAAACGGCGAAACTGCTGGATCGGGTGCTCCAGTCGGGCAATGTGAAAACTTCGGTTGATCGTCAGGTTCCTGCGAATATCCACATGGGGTGGTTGTACAACGGGACAACCAAGGAGTACATTTCTTATGCCAAGCGAGCCGGCTTGAATGTGCTTGTACCGCGTTGGTATTATATGGAGTCAAACGGCAAGGTATCGGACCATACCGATCAAGCGCTGCTTACATGGGCTCGCAGCAATGGACGGCAGGTATGGGCTATGGTGGGAAACCGGGGGAACGCGGAAGGAACGCATTCCGTTCTAAGCAGCGCCCAGAACCGAAAGTCGGTTGTAGAGAGCATCGCTGCGAATGTATCCAAATATCAATTGGACGGGATCAATATTGATTTTGAGAATGTGATGGCTCAGGATCGTCAGAACCTGACCGCCTTTATCACGCAATTATCCGCGGAAATGAAGCGGCTCGGAGCGAAGTTATCTATCGATGTATCGCCTGATCTGAATACGGATTGGACGGCAGCATTTGATTACGCAGCGCTTGGCAGACAAGTGGACTATGTAGTTCTTATGAGTTACGACCAGCACTGGGGCGGCTCGCCAAAAGCCGGTTCCGTATCCTCGCTGCCTTGGTCCGAATCGGCTCTGAACAAGCTGATAAATCAAGTCACGGCGAAGAAGAGTATCGTTGCGTATCCATTGTATACAAGAGATTGGCAGCTGGCCTCATCGGTGTCCTCGCAGGATATCAGTTTGATTGAACAGGGACATCGCATCCGTCTGCACAAGGCTTCCTTGGCGTGGAACGCTGATGTCGCCCAGTATGAAGCTGCATATACGATCGGTGGAGTTAGGCATCGCATATGGACGGAAGAAGCACGTTCCTTATCCATGAAACATCTTATGGCTGCCAAATATCAGATTGCGGGTTATGCCTATTGGTACCCTGGCGCTGAGACAACGGATGTATGGCAGGCGATTAACAACGCGGAGCGGTATGCATCCTATTCGTTCCGGATTTAAGCCTTCGCTTGCATGGATGAGAAGACCAACCCTGATGGTACGGGGTTGGTCTTTTTGTCCTCATGGAATGCAGGGTACATCGAGAAACTTTTATTCTTACACTTGTACTGATCTCATTCCGTGGTACAATGATTGAAATTTATCTGGAATTTTCTTCATGGAGGAGATGTTCTTATGTCCGGTTATGCGGAGGGACGCTTGGAGCCATTAGGCATCCGTTTACCTGCTGCCAGCTCGCCGGCTGCGAGGTATGCCAACTATGTCATCGTGAACGGTTTGATGTATGTCTCAGGGAAAGGGCCGCCTGGGGAGCCGAAGGGTAAACTTGGCGAGCGTTATACAACCGAGCAGGGTTATGCCTATGCCCGTCTGACCGGAGTGGAAGTTCTGGCCGTATTAAGGGATGCTCTCGGATCTATTGATAAAGTGAAGCGAGTGGTCAAGGTTCAGGGTTTCGTAAACGCAACACCCGATTATGAAGAACACCATAAGGTGCTTAATGGATTTTCGGATTTGATGCTTGATGTATTCGGGGATAAGGGGAGCCATGCCAGATCCGTATTTGGCGCGGTATCCCTACGAGATCAGCTGCCTATCATTGTGGATTCTATCTTTCAAGTGGAGGAGTAGACATGGCATTAGAGTTAGTTGAACTGCAGAAGAAAGCGGATGAAGCCCTCTTATTCATGGTGCAGGAAATTGGAGCGGGCGGGAACGGCTTCGTCAACAGCTTAAACAGCGGGAGTATGGAAGAGTTCGTATCCAAGGTCCATCGCAATTACGAGATATCAAGAGGTATCGATCTGCCGGAGGAGTATGTTCCTCAGACCATTTACTGGTTGTATGAGAAAGGCATGCCTGTTGGATATGGCAAGCTGAGACATCGGCTGAATCAGAGTCTGCTTGAACTGGGTGGACATATTGGGTATGTCATTCGGCCCTCGGAGCGGGGGAAGGGATATGGCAAGCGGATGCTGGAAGGGTTAGTTAAGAAAGCCTATGAGCACCATATCAACAAGGTCCTGCTGACCTGTGATGAATCCAACCTGCCTTCCCGTCGCATCATTGAATGGAATCAGGGGGAGCTCAGCTCCATTGCAGACGGGAAGTGCAAATACTGGATCGATACCTCTATTCACAGCAATAAGGAGTGAGGAAGACACGGGGCCGGTTGCAAGGAAGATTGAGCAGGGCAAATGTTCAATCTCCCTTCTTTAGCCAATCGAACATCCGATGGATTGCCGCTGCATGCTGGGGCGGGGGAAAGTGATGCCCGAGCCCTTCGTACAGATGCGTCTGCGGCTCATGCCCGCATTCCCGGAGTTTATCCAGCATACGGTAACTATGTTGAACCAGGACCTGCTCGTCTTGTGTTCCATGGACGAGCAGGACGGGACATGGGATCCGGTCCGCATAGTGCAGCGGGGAGCGGAGCAGATATTGTTCAGGAACCTTGGCAGGCGAGCCCCCGATAACGCGCTTCATCATTCTGCGCAGATCAATCCTTTCTTCATAGGTTTGAGTCAAATCCGACACGCCGCTCCATAGAATCATTCTGGATATATGGGGGGATGCAGCGGCCGCTACAGCGGCATTAATCGCGCCGCGGGAGAAGCCCAGCACGTGGATGCGGCTGCTGTCTATCCATGAAATACGGGACAGCCAGTCAATGGCTGAGATCACATCCATCGTATCGGCACCGCCGAATTCATCCCGTCCCTCGCTGCCTTCATTGCCGCGATAAGCGGGTGCAAATACGGCATAGCCTTGGGCGGAGAATTCCTCCACCCACTTCAGGCGTACGGCACCAATCCGTCCAATGCCGCCCCGGCAGTAGATGACCAGTGGCAGCTTAGGGGATTCGTTGGAAGACTCTTCGAAAGATGCTGGCTCTCTGTTCAGAATGGAGCAAGCCAGTGTGCCAGTTACGGTTACGCCATGCATGGTGTCAACCGCTTCTGCCATCTTATGGCTGAGTGTACGGGGCAATTGAGGGGGGAGCCCCAGATACCCCTTTACATGAAGTCCTTCTGAAACATAATCAATATGATAGATCATGGTTGCTGTACCTCCAGTGCTTGCATCGTCACAATGTGTACCCTCACCATCGATGACTCTTGATTTGGTCCGATGATGGAGTCCAGGTCCAAGTAAGTATAGTATTTACATGTCCGTGAAATCAATCATGGAGGATGAGAAATATGGTCCAGCCGGATGTCAGGCAGCCAGCAAAATGATATAATGATGTGGAAATCGAGGTGAGCGAACATGGCAAAAAAGAAACGGACTTCCCCATTGCCACGAACAGAATCAACGGATAAACCTGCGACGTTAAAGGATATGCTGGACCCTCAAGTTCTGGCGAAGCTGAAGGCAACCACCGAATCCTTAAAAGCGAATGAAGCGGATCGGCTGGAGAAGGAAAGGCAGGAGCGTGAAGCAGCACGCAAGGCGGAACAGAAGTTGCGCGATAATGATTTTGAATATTTACTCGAGCATAGTGAGATGGATTGGAAAAAATACAAATGACAGGCGGCTGCAGGCTGTCTGTTTTTTTATCCTTTTTATATATGGAGGCATAAATGGAGCAGAGTCGGTGCTTGACAATTGGGATTGGCGGAGGCTCGGGCAGCGGAAAAACGACGCTGAGTCTGAAGCTCAAGGAGAAGTTAAGCGAGTATCGTGTGGCCTTGTTCCACATGGACAAATACTACAAAGCCGTTAGACCCATGGCCAAAGCGCCCTTCACGAACAGAGTCTTTGAGGATTTTAACCACCCGGATGCCGTCCATATTCAGCGCTTGACCGAGGATTATGAGCAGGCCGTCCGCAGTGGCGAATACGATGTCATCCTTATTGAAGGATTTCTTCTGTATCAATTCGAGGATCTTCGGGATTCCCTTGATCTGAAGCTCTTCATAGATTGTCCCGCCGATGAAAGGATGCTGCGCAGGAGCCAGTGGTTCATTGACAAGGGACACAGCGAGGAGAGCGTGCTTCAGGAGTATTTGCAGCTTGTCAGATACAGGCATGATGAATATGTCGAGCCTACCCGCTGGTACGCAGATCTGGTGGTGAACAATTCCCTGATGGGGAACGTTCGGGGCTGCACGGTCGTGGCCGATTGGATTCATGCCCGATTGCAGGACAACGGAAACAAACTTGATTAACCGGTCATCTGGCTTCTTCGGCTTGCAGCCCGAGTGTATGATTTCTGCGTGAGGTGTTGATGCAATGCTGAAAGCGGGTTACAATAAGTAAGTTAGGATTACACTCGCTAGGAGGCGAAAAAATGAAAGTTGAAATTTGGTCGGATTTTATGTGTCCGTTCTGTTATATTGGTAAGCGCCGTTTCGAATCAGCATTGGAGCAATTTCCGCATAAGGATCAGGTAGAGGTGGTATACCGCAGCTTTGAGCTTGATCCGAATGCGTCCTATAAACCTGATGTTTCCATGGACGAGTTGTTGGCAGCCAAATATGGCATGAGTATCGAGCAGGCTAAAGCGGCCAACGCAAACGTTACTCAGCAAGCGGCGGGTGTTGGGCTTACGTATCATATGGATCGGGTTATTCCGGCCAATTCATTTGATGCACACCGCCTTGTTTATTTTGCAGACCAGCATGGTAAAATGAAAGAGATGACCGAGCGGTTGTTCCGTGCGTATTTTACAGATGCCGAGAATCTTGAAGATCGGAATTTGTTGGCGGACCTGGCGGCGGAAGTTGGCCTCTCGCGGGAACTGGCTGCTGCAGCGCTTGAGAGCGACGACTTCCAATCTGAGGTGCGGACAGACGAAGCAGCGGCTGCCAACCTGGGCATTCGCGGCGTTCCATTCTTCGTGCTCGGAGGCAAATATGCTGTATCCGGCGCCCAGCCTCTGGAAGTATTCACAGACGCATTGGATAAGGCCTATCGTGAAGCCAATCCGCTGGTCATGGTGAATGAGGCGGACAGCAGTGACGGCATGTGTGCCGACGGATCTTGCGATCTGCCGGACAGCTCGAAATAATATCATACACAGCAAGCATGGAGCCCGAAGCATCAGTAAGTGATCTTCGGGCTCTAATTATCCGAACGTTATCATTATTTTATTACGAATACATAGGAGGCAATATGCGGCATCTTCCCTCTGAGGAACTTATCCATCGGATTCAGCATTCAGAAACGGATTATATGCAGGATCGAATGAAGGCTATTGAAGGCCGGCCCGGCAATCCCGAGGGCGTGGAGATAGAACAATTCGGTCAGGCGCTGTGCTTGTACAGCAGGACGATGCCTTGGCTTTCGTTTAACACGGTAAAAGGAATAAAGTCTGAGGACTCCATTCATCTCGATGCTATTATCGATTTCTACAAATCAAGAGACCGCAAATTCCAATTCGAGATCGTGCCTGCCATGGTTAATCAGGATTTGTTAAGCTCGCTTGCCGCTCGGGGGTTTTACCAATCGGCGTTTCATAATTCAATGTATATGAACCCGCAAGAATTGAAGGATATGCCGGATGCCGGAATTGTGATCAAAACGATAGACAAAGATGAATTTGAAGATTATGCTAGAATTCATTGCCTTGGAACGGGACTGCCTGATCAGGGAATCCCGTCCGTAGCCCTGAACAATCGTGTATTGCATTCACGGCCGGGCTGGAGCTTCTATATGGCGTATGCGGGAGAACAGCCTGCTGCTGCGGGTGTCATGTATATGAACCATTCCAATGCGTCGCTTACTTTTGCAGCAACACTGCCCGAGTTCCGCAGACAGGGCTTGCAGCAAGAGCTTCTTCGCAGGAGAATATGGGATGCGAAACAAGCGGGATGCAGTTTGGTTGTGGGCCAGTGTGCCTTCCTGTCACAGAGTCATCGCAATATGGAGACGGTCGGCATGAAGCTTGGTTATGTCCGGACAACGTGGACAGAACGCGAAGCGTAAAGACATTAAGCACGGGCAGGTGTGAGCAGCCATGGTTGAGGATATGGATTTTCTGAACATCGATTACTTGCGCCAAGGCTCTGCGAAACAACAGCAGGCAGCCGAGGTAATAGATCGACTTGAGCTGTTGGATCATTTGAAATGTTACCATCCGATATGGGTCGGGACGATCCCTATCGGTATTGATATAGCTTCAAGCGATCTGGATATCATTTGTCAGGTGACGGATTTTGTTTCGTTTGAGCGAGGGATGAAGGAGCGTTATGGAGAAATCCTGCCGGGCTTAACCTCCTCATTGCGCACGGTAGACAATCTGGAGCGAATGGTGATACGGTTTCGGTATGGGGGCTGGGAATTTGAGGTGTTTGCGCAGCCGCTGCCTTCCACCCATCAGAACGGTTACCGGCACATGGTGGTGGAATACAGGCTTCTGAAGCGGCTGGGTGAGGTCGGAAGACAGAGCATTATCGAGCTGAAGAAGTCAGGTTACAAGACAGAGCCTGCCTTTGCGAAGCTGTTGAATATACCGGGGGATCCTTATGTGGAGCTGTTGAAGATGTACGACTGGTCGGAGGATCAACTGGATGCCATGATCAAACAATTCACGGATAAGGAGAATGGGTATGAGTGATAAACAGCTGCTGTTGAATGAGTATTCCGAATGGATCGATAAGGTTGGTGAATTCGCAGAACAAGGAGAGAGTTACTGGAATCGCCCGATCGCTGAGGGAAAATGGACTGTGCGTGATGTGGTGTGCCATATCATGTGCTGGGATGAATATTTTTATAATGAGGCTATCGCCAAGGTTTCCGCTGGGGAGACGCTTACTGTCAAGCATTTGGATTATGATGCTTTTAATGAGGATTCGCGGTTATATGCCAAGACGTTATCGACAGAAGCTCTGGTGAATCAGACGCTAGCTGCAAGGGAGAAGCTGATTCAGACCATCGAAGCGTTGCCGGAAGCGCTGTACGCGAAGCGGTATACAGACGGGGACGGCCATCCTTTTGAAGTGGAGCAATTCATGCGGGATTTCATCTGGCATGACAAGCACCATCTGGCTCAGTTGAACAAGGTGCTTCAGGAGGGCTAGTCGGCAATACAATAGCAGAAATGGGTGAAGTTATTGAATGGCTACTTGGACATCATGTCTTATTTTACGGAGAGCAATCTGGAATGGTTATTAGAACAGTTTAGAGCTTTAGGTCCGCTGCCAGGAATATTGCTGACCTTCTTGAAATCTTTCATTCCTCCGCTGCCCACGATTGTAATCGTAGGTGTTAATGGGGCGGTATATGGACTGTGGGCGGGGGTATTTTACTCTTGGATCGGGATGGTTGCGGGGTGCTTGACGACCTTCCTCATTGTGCGCAAAATATCCGGTACGCCACTGATCGAACGCTGGGCGAACAAACCTAAGGTTCAGCGTGGAATGCGCTGGATTCAGCATAATGGATTCAGTTACGTGTTCCTGCTGGGCATACTTCCGGTCGGGCCGTTCGTAGCTGTGAATGTAGCTGCCGGGCTGGCAAGAATGAACCTTATGTCCTATCTTATGGCCGTAGCCTTGGGCAAGGGCATCATGATTTTCTGTGTCTCGTACATTGGCGCTAACTTGTCCGACTTTATAGCCGAGCCCTTCAAGCTGATTGGCGTCCTTGCGTTTATCGTTCTTTCGCTATGGGTCAGCCGGAAGCTGGATTCGTATTTTATTCGAAAACAAGCGTCACGTGATATTCAAGAAGAGTTAGAATCAAACTGAATAGCGCGGCTGCACGGATGCCATGTCGCCTGTTGGCATGTCATAATTTCTTGTTTTGTTTTATAATGGAAAACATAGACTGTATTAGAACCAGCATGACGAAGAAGGAGTAACGTTATGACCAAATTGGCCTCATCCATACTGGAAATGATTCGTATGATGATCATGATGATGATTGCAGCAGTAATTCTGGGCAGCATTGAACAGAGCATACTGACGTCATGGATTCCATGGAAGGAGTCCTACTTCCTGTTCTTGTTCAGCGGAAATATTTTATGGTTTCTTGTTCTCTACCGCAACCGACTGCAATTCAGCGGCTGGTATCGCTCATCCGAGACGCAGCGTAAGCTGTCAAGAAATACAACAAGGATCGTAATGACGCTGGGCTCGTTACTGATATTAACACCGGTGTTGATTACGTGGTTAAGCGCATAATGAAGCGGTAACTCCGGGTATTGGTTTGATTAGAAAGTTCTGAACATACAAAGGGACGGCTGCAAAGGCATCATTCTTTGCAGCCGTCCCTTATTTGGTAGAGTTAGAGTCGTTTTCGCTTGTATAAACTCACAAAGAGGCAAGAGAGAAGCAGCAGCAAGATGGCCACTCCAGCGTATAGGGCTTCCCTGGTGCTGCCTTGCTCTTGGGAGGCTCCGTTACTCCATTCGCCCGGCCGTCCCATTCCTCGACCACCCTGCATCTGGCCGCCGAACTCGCCACCGCCAAATCCTCCGTTCCCCATCTGACCTTGAGGAAGGTTCGGCAGTTCCCCTTGACCATTCTGCCCCGGCGTTTGAGGCTGGGTTTGCTGGTCGTCAGCAGGGGCTTGATTCTGTACTGGCAGATCTCCGTTAGCTGGGACTTGATTCTGCGTTGGCGTCTGGGACGCAGCGTCCTCTGGATTTTGCACTGGTTCCGTATTTGCCGCAGCAGAAGATAGTGAAACCTGTGGCTGTTCACTAGAGCTGTTATCTTCCGCATTGCTGGGATCAGTGTCACCGTTTCTGTCAGTACCTTCGCTTGAAGCGCCATTCGGTGCAGTGTCAGGAGTGCTGCCATCGGCAGCTCCAGGCGCCATCTCACCGGCACCATCGGGTGCCACGTTGCCCCCGCCGGGCGCTATGCCGCCAGCGCCGTCAGGCGCCACTTTGCCAGCACCGCCTGGCATCATACCGCCAGCCCCGCCCGGTGCCATACCGCCGCGGCCGCCGCCACCCATACCACCTCCGCTGCCGCTTCCATCACCAGCGGAGGGGATGGTTCCATCCAATTGCTGCTGGATGTTATCAGACGACGTCTGGACGTAGGACATCAGCGTTGGGAGAGATTGCTCATATTCCTCGTAAGAGTAGAACGGTCTTGGATCCTGTTTTACATGCTCGGATATTAGTTCTTGCAATTGCGCTACCCTGTCATTGAATGTGTCCTGCTGCATGTAACCCTCCAGCATTTCCGTGAGAATGGCATGATAGCGTTCCTTATATTCATCAACCTCAAGCAGCTTGGCAATCAGTGGCCGTTCTGCTAAGGCACCCTGGGTTGGCTCGTCAATGAGAAGGTTGGAGCTGCCAAGTCCGCCAAAGGCCATGTTGTAATCCCAGGGAAGGACGGAGAATATGCCATTGTTCTCATATAAGTAATAGTTCTGTTTGTTGGAACCGAGATAACTGTCCATATTGGAGGCGACCACGTTCAAGGCAACGTACTTGAGCACATTATCCACATCAAGTACCTTCTCATAATCGGTGCCGTTATTGAGTTCATCCAGCATATCGATCAATATATCGTCATTGGATGATTTGGATTTCATGACTAGTCCCGTATAGGAATCCGGATCCTTGCCAAGCCATGTGAGATCACTTCCTACACCTGTCATCTCAGCCTTATACAATGCTCCGTATGAATTGTCGAACTGACGCTTCAGATAAGAATCGCCAATCTGTTCGATAGCAAGGTAGAAGCCCCATAATTCATCGTTAACGTATACGTTTACGTATGAGAATCCGGGTGTCGGCAATCCGACGGATGCCGCCAGCTCGTAAGTAAGGAATTCGCGCATATACGAGGCGTCGCTGTAGTTGTTATTCAGATTGATTTTGCTGATTCCATTCAAGGTCTGATTGATATATTCATCAAAAGAGATCTTGAAGCTGTAGCGGTCGGAGTCGGAATTGACTACACTTCGCAGGCTTAAATTGCCTTTCGTACGAAGACCCACATGATCATACTGCATGCCGTTGTAATTCACGGAGGCTTCTTTATATTCCTCTGCACTGGCATTGTCCAGCATATCCTGAAAATCGGCTTCGTCGATGGTGATTTTCACATCAACAACTTTATCCTTCGGAAATACCGTGGAATCGATCTGATCCTGCAAGACTTCGTTGTCTGTGCTGCTGTCAACCTCCGAGCTGGCGACCGGGGAGGTTGTCCATTGGCACCCTGAGAGCAGGAGGACTATGGCCAGCACAAGGGACAGCCATACTGCCTTTTTTTTGTTCATCATCTCTGACCACCGCCTGACTTAGGATACATAGTCGCCACTGTAACTGATCAGGACTGCATTGTGAACGCCGGGAAGCTGAGACAGCTTGTTAACGAATTGGCCTTCCGCATCACGGAGTCTTACTTCCAGCGTCAGTTCAATGCTTCCTGGCGTCACTGTTTTTTGCTTCAGATTATAGCGCTTCACGGCTTGATCAATTTGACCTTTAACGGCTTGCTCGCTCTGCTCGTTATCGCAATGAACAACCAGCAGATAAGGCGTATCCACCGTTGCTTTTTTAATGAAGAAGAACAGGATGAGGCCAACAACAACGGACCCGATCGCTGCCAGCGTATAGAATCCGGCTCCGGTTACGATCCCGGCTACAGCAGCCCAGAACAGAAATATCAGATCGGTAGGGTCCTTGATGGGCGTACGGAAGCGGACGATAGAGAGTGCGCCGACCATACCGAGCGAGAGCACGAGATTCGAGTTGATGGCAATAATGACAACAGCGGTGATCATGGTCATCCCGATCAGTGAAACGTTGAAACTTTTGGAGTACAGCACGCCGCTGAACACCCGTTTATAGAGTAAATAAATGAATAGCCCGATAACAAAAGCGACGGCAAGCGTAATCAAAATTTTGGAGATGCTGATATCGGATACGAAGTTTTCCATGACGGAATTTTTGATAATATCCGAGAAATTGGTGGTTTCCGTATTAGTCGGTGTAGCGTTCATGAATTATTGATCCTCCCAAGTGTTATATTTGAGAAATTTGCGGCACATGACATATTTGGATGCCGACTGTCGGTTGAGGCCATCGAGCTGCAGCGCGATTTTGATGTAATCCGGTATATACTCGTCATATTTGACTTCAAGGATGATCAGATTCTCATCGATCGCCCGAATGGGCAGCAGATGCTGGTTGAACAGATCTGTGGAGTGCAGGCCGGTTCGGAGCTCCTTGTCAAACGTAATGCGAACATTCCCGTTATAGCATACGTACGGTTCGCGGACGTAATCGACAATGACCTTGGGACGCAGCAATTTGTGTTTCATTTCATGGTACAGCTCCATCATCAGGGGTTTGTCCGGCTGATAGAGGCATTCATACTGACCTGCCATAATCTGATTGACCATCTCTCTTGTGAGCGGCTCCTTCAGCTTGGCGATGTAATCCCGGAATTTGATTTTCTTCTCAAAATGGATGGTATCGTCGGCAACGTTATAAATACGAATGCGGTATTTCACGCGATCGCGGACACCTGCCAGCTTCTCGTACAAAGCTTTGTTGTTGATATCATCAAAGTACAAGCTTCGGATGTGATATTCCCCGCTCGGACCGGCATGCTCATCGTAGGCCACCAGATTTCTTAATCGCTCCCGGATGATATGATATTGATGGATGTTCACAAAAAACTTCAGCTCATTTCGGTATTTCAATGGGGTTGTCATGGGTTCCACCTCGTTTCTCTCTGTCATGCTGTAGCTTGCTTACGAAATCTATCCTAGCAACCGTTCCTGATTTCTTTCTTAAACGCGGCTGAATGTAAACTGAATGTTTTCGCAATGTAAAAAAAGACCGCCGGAATCCTGGCCAAGAAGGCGGATAAGGGACGATCTTTTGTACCACACCTGCCAGCAACTGTGGTAGGATGAAACTACATTTGGGAAGAGAATAGGACGATGTAGTATGCTCTATTATGTGGCAGCGCTATGGAGCGCGGCAGCCGTGCTTCTGCTCAATCAGCCTCGGAGCGAGGTGAACCGCTGGGCGGCTTTTTTCCTGTTGAGTGCAGGGAGCGGAGGATTGACGGATCTGCTTGCGCCTTCCGGTTTTATACCGATCCGGTATGAACCGATGATTCAATTGTTGAATCATACTTTAACTCCGTATGGAGTGCTGATATTTTGCATGGTATATACTCGGAGACCGCAGCAGCCCAAGAGGATGCGCTATCTCAAAATAGGCTTGCTTCTGCCTGTGTTCATCATGCTGGTTCAGGTTCTGCTTCATCCCGAACATCATATTCATTATGGATTGTTATTCGTGTGGACAGGACCCTACTATGTGACGGGATGCGTCTTGCTCGTTCGCGCGCTGTCATATGAGATGAATCCGCAGAAACGAAAGAGCATGTGGATCACCACCATGATTATGGTGCCTACGCTGCTCGGTGTAATGCTGCTGATCAATGTCGGCAATTTAATCTCGCCCGGCTATGATTCGTTTCAATATGTATCGCTGTTTATTCTGTATTCGTTAGCCGTGGCCGTTATCTGTACTTTTGTATATGGCGTTCTGGGCGTTCGTCTGAAGTTTGAGCGCGATCCGCTGGATCGCACGATGCAGGCCGTGAGCACGGGAACATCGATGCTGAACCATACCATCAAGAATGAGATTGGCAAGATTGCGGTCAGCACGGAAAATGTGAAGCTAATGCTGACGCAGGACAGCGGTGCCGTCATGGAGCAGCTGGAAGTCATCACACATTCTTCAGAACATCTGGTTGCCATGGTGGGTCGAATCCAGCAGCAAATGAAGGATTTCAGACTGGTTGAACAGCCTGCCCGTACGGATCAGCTCATTGCAGAGGTTCAGCTTCGTGAATATGAGTTGTTAAGTAGATATGGTATCGAGCTGGATGTCCAGAACCTGCAGCGGCCTTGGCTGCTGGCAGATGCTGTTCATTTGAAGGAAGCGATCAGCAACCTGATTCGAAATAGCGTTGAGGCGATGCCGGAAGGCGGACGGATTACGATAACGGTAACAGCAGACCGCAAGGGAGCGGCTATCTCCGTCAAGGATAACGGCAGCGGGATTCCGCGGGAGCTGCAAGGACGCATATTTGAACCTTTTTATAGCACGAAGGGTCATGAGAAGCTTAACTTCGGGCTTGGCTTGTCCTATGTCTATAATGTGATGAAGAAAAGCGGGGGCTCCGTAGGACTGGAGAGCCGTGAGTCGGAGGGAACAGAGATAACGCTGTACTACCCCCGCAGCAAAATCATTCGTCTAACCGGGAGGGATGAGGCTTGAATCGAATACAGATCTTTCTGGTTGAGGACGACCCGGATTGGATTAAGGCAATGACGGTCTTTCTGAATGCACAGGAGGATATGATGGTAGTCGGTGCAGCCGATTCGCCCGAGCAAGCCATTGCAATGGCAGCCATCCTGTCCTTTGATATCGTTCTGATGGATATTCAACTGACCGCGGGTCGTCTTGACGGCATCTATACCGCCGCAGAAATTCATGAGCTCAAGCCGCAAGCCAAGGTCATCATGCTGACCTCGCTTGCTGACGAGTTTGTTATTACACAATCGTATACGGCCGGGGCCGTTAATTACTTAGAGAAGACCAGGTTCAAGGAGCTTCCGGCTGCCATCCGCAGCGCAGTGCTCCACCCGGGAACGATGGAAGTGCTGCTGAAGGAATTTGCCCGTCTGAAGCGCGAAGAACAGCTGCGGGGCTTAACCCCTGCGGAGCGGGAAGTGTTTGAGCTACTGGACGAAGGATACAGCCATTCCCAGATGGAGAAGAAGCTGTTCAAAACCGAGAGCACACTTAAGAATCAGATTAATAAAATTCTGAAGAAACTTGGCGTGAAGAGCAGCAGGGAAGCCGTGGAGAAGGTTCGCCGCAAAGGAATCGTGAGGCAAAAGGACAAATCATAACGAAGCTGGTTTGGTTAGAGCGCTTGTATACAGAGAAGTAAGAGGGAGGGGTACTACGAAATGTAGTACCTCTCTTTTGCATGTTCTACGAAAGTGAGGTCTGACGGTCAGCGGGAGACGACAGTAGAATGACTGTATACACCAAAGGCTGCCCGGTCCAGCAACAGCATGGATTCGATAAAGGCGGTTGAATCCACGAACCAGGAGATGAAAGTGCATGAAGAGAAAACCGATTTATGTGGAAATCGATATGAAGACGGATATGGATAAACTGTGGTCGTTCACACAGACACCAGAGCTTCACCAGCAGTGGGACTTGCGATTTTCGGAGATTCATTATTTGCCTAAAGTTGATGCAGAGACTCAGCGTTTTCTATATAAGACCCGAATTGGATTTGGTCTGGAGGTCACGGGGGCAGGTGCCACGAAAACGGTGGTGCATCCGAAGTCGGGGCATCGGATCTCGGTGCTGCGATTCGGTTCCGATCAGCGTAATTCCCTGATACGGGAGGGGAGCGGCTATTGGAAGTATGCGGACGGTGGACAGGGCATCTTGAAGTTCTCGACCCGGTATGATTACAAGACACGGTTCGGCATGCTGGGAGCCTGGTTTGATCGCTTGTTGTTTCGGCCATTGTTCGGCGTTGCAACGGCTTGGAGCTTTGATGTTCTGCGGTTATGGGCAGAGAAGGACATTCCGCCGTCGGTTTCGATCCGGAATGCCTTGGTCCACGCCTTAAGCGTGTTCATGCTGGTCATTCTATGGTGCTACGAGGGGGTGGTGCCGAAGCTGCTGTTTCCGGAAGCCGGAGAGCTTGATTTGTTGAGACAGTCCGGCTGGGCCGAGGGGGTGGAGGGCATGGTTCTGGTCTTGCTTGGCATCGCGGAGATCGGCGTTGGATTATTAACCTTGCTCTTTCACAAGAGTCGGTGGTGGTACAGGCTGGTCATGTTATTGCTCGTTATTTTAATGCTGGGAGCATTAATCACGGAGCCACAGTTGATGAAAGCTCCCTTTAATCCGTTGACTCTTAGCGGTTCAATGATAGCTTTATGCTTCACGGCTTCCCTGTCGGCTGTCGATTTGCCAAGCGCATATCGCTGTGTGAGAATACCGGCCTCCACAGATGGACCCGGCCTAAGGAGTGAACGCATATGACCTCGATCTATGAGCAAGCCCTCGGAGCACAATTTCAGAAGCTTCATCCCAAAATCCGGGAACGTTTCGGGTTTAACAGCAAGGATAACATCGCTTCGATTGGAGAAGGCATCATGGAAGAGATCTGGCATGCTCCTTGGGCAGTGCTGCCACTTTATATCGGAACGATGCGGCATATCATGTTCCCGAATCGGGGGATGGGGATTCCGTTTCGAATTGAGAACTATGCTTATCAGGATGAATGGGGGAGAGAAACGGTGACGTGGTGCCGAAGCTTCGATTTTCCAGGCATCCGCAGACGGTTTGATGCTACGATGATTTACAGTTCACAGCGCAGCCGCGTGGTGGATTATCTGGGCAATCAGCAGCATCTGGCAGTGGATCTGGCGATTAGCGCAAGCGCTAACGGCGGAATCCGCATTCAATCGAGTGAGCAGAGGTTTTATGAAGGGATCCTGCGGTTTCGATTCCCCCGGTGCTTGACCGGAACGGCCGACGTGTGCGAATGGTATGAAGAACGGGACGAGTGTTACCGAATATCCGTTCAGGTAAACAATCCGATATTGGGGCCTGTCTTCCGGTATAAGGGAAGTTTTCAGGCCCGGACGATTTCGCTGAACGGGCAGCCTGTTCCGTCTCATGTTAAACCCCTCCGCACGGAGGTTAGAGAGTAGTGGGCGTGCCGGAAGGTAGATTGTTATCTTTTTGTTCGCGGAACATGCGGTAGTACAAAAAGGAAGATACAACATATAAGGTTCCGGTGATGCAGAATGTGATTGCATATCCCCAGTAGTTACCGTATGTGGTGACTAGTGTGGACTGTACCGGTCCCATGGTTGCCCACCCGAGCATAAAGGCGGTTTGCGTGACGGAATTGGCGATTCCTCTTCGATGATCCGGCACACGGTCAATCAGAATAGAGGACTGGATCGGATTAGCCGCATTCATGAGCGCTTGCCGGAACAGGAATCCAACGGATGCAATGATCAATACGTTGGTAAAGCCGGTTAACAACAGGAACGGCAAGGACAGAACCTGAAACAGCACCACGGCTCTCACCGCACCCACGCGATTCACGAGTGTCGGACCGATCAGCATGGAAACGATAGTCATGACTTGCCCAAGCGAAATAAGGACCCCGACAGCCGATAACGACACCGAGAAGCGATTGGTAAAATACAGATTCAAGTAAGGCACAACGAGTCCGGAGCCCAGTCCAATTAACAGCTGGGCAAGCGCGAACTGTCCGATGATCTTGAAATCCCCCAAACCGGAGGTGTTAACGGCAACTCCGGACTGTACGGGTTGATGATCGGGGAGAGGTGTATCCGTTGATTGTGCATCCTCGGCGTTCTTGTCTGTCGTAAACAAGAGCGGGATAAACGCGGCAAAGGTTGCCAGGCCGCCTATGAACAGCGCTGTTTTCAAACTGCCGACTTTGTTTATCCCAAATGCCTGCAAGGCATCCGCCAGGAATCCGCCGCCCATACTCCCGAGCACTTGAGAAGCCAGAACCAGCGAGGCGTGGATGCTGAAGATGCGCATGCGAGCGGATTTCGCTGTATTTTCCGCCAAAAAGGGAATGGCCAGCACCTGAAAGAAGGATGCAAACAGGCCTGTGTATATCGCGAGCCCAAGCAAGCTGAACTCGCTCTCCAGAAACGAGCGGGCGATAAGCCCTGCCCCGCTTAACAGTGCACCAAGGACAAGAATGCGCTTCCGGCTGCCGCGGTCTCCGATCAGACCTATCGGGATAAACATTAATGCTGTGGCGAGGGACTGAATACTGACCACTGTTCCATTCATGGAGTCATTATACCCAAGGCTTTGTATGTATAAATTGTAGAGCACGCTGAACATGCCAGTACCGATCTGATACAGCACGTTAGCTAGAAAAAACAGCTTAATATTGCGCGGCCAAGATCGCATTTCTTTTGCCGACTGGTGTATTAACCCCATGATGATACCCCCTAAATTTTACAGCAGCAACCTCTCTATTCTAGCAGGTTCGAATCATGGGAGGAAGATTTATTATAGAGGGATTCCCTTTCTTATGAAGGGAGGATCCCTGCTGTTTATCCCCCCGTTTGGGATCGGATTTAGGAAATGGATGAATTATTTATCATTTATCTATTTACATAAAATTACAACTGAGCTATTATATACATGCTTGTTATAAAAAAAGGAAAGAGGTGTTGTGTTACAAATGAAATTTAAAAAAATCGCATGCAGTATCCTGCTGGTGTTTCTGGTCAGCTCTTTTTCCACCGTTTTTGCGAGTGAAGAAACGGATTCCCCGACGTCATCTCCGGCTTCGATTTCTTTGGTTTCGGTTTCCGAATTGGCATCAATACCTGGGCAATGGGATTATATTGGTTCCTCTACGTTTACTTCCTCGAGCGCCATTGCTTACTCCACGGGTGGAGATTTTGCGTTTTGCCTATACTCCGGTCCAACGGCAGTGTACGAATTATGGGAGGATGATCCGGGGAGCAATAATAATGATTATGTAGGAAAAGCTGAATTATCTAAAGATGAATGCGGAATTGTTCGAGGAATCGGCAGCTTTGTAGACGGGGATAACAAAAGAGCGGAATTTTACGTGAAGAAGACAGGTGCCGGTGGATCGGCAAGGATTGATTTCTGGGATTGATTTTGATAAAAGCATGGTTAGCCTGGTTTTAGTATGATCCAGCTATCATCTATCGTATTTTGTGCAGTTTATCCTACTTATAAAAGACAGGTCACATTCTGGTATTCCTATACCAGAATGTGACCTGTTTGTTTATGCTGATTGGATGAATGGTTAATTAGGTTGGCATTGACAAATAATAGACAAAACAATAATATGTCTATATAAATAATTTTAGGAAAGTGGTGTCCCTATTGGATCTCAGTGAACGTTTCTGGAATGCTTCCATAGATGAACTCAAGGAAGGCTATGTGGAGGAGGGACCGGTATGGGTATGTCTCTTGTGCGGCAAGACGTTGGAAAAAGGGATCATCTACCCGGATCATGACGTGTTGTACGAAGCCAGGCGTTACATGACTGTTCATATTCAGCGCGAGCATGGGTCGGTGTTTCAATATCTGTCGGGCCTCGATAAGAAACTGACAGGACTGACGGAGCATCAGAACCGACTGCTGCAGCTGTTCTATGAAGGAATGAATGATAAAGAAGTTCAGCAGGCGCTGGGCATAGGCAGTGCATCGACCATACGAAATCATCGGTTTGCCTTGAAGGAGAAGGAACGGCAGTCCAAGGTTCTGCTGACATTAATGGAACTGCTGAAGGAGAAGGATCGTCATGCGCCTTCCATGGTGGAAATACCCAAGCAAGCCAAGATGGTGGATGAGCGTTACAACGTTACGGAAGAGGAGCGTCAATCCATTCTGGCCAAGGTGTTTCCCGAAGGGACCGAGGCTCCGCTGAAGACGTTTAAGCTCAAAGAGAAGCAGAAGTACGTTGTATTGCGGGAAATAGCTGCCCGTTTCAAACCCGGGGTCATGTACTCCGAAAATGAAATCAACGATATGATCGGACGGGACAATCCGGATTACGTGACGATCCGCCGATATCTGATTGAATACGGTTTTTTGGATCGCAGGGATGATGGAAGCCAGTATTGGTTAACGACCTAGACGGCAGTAAAGAAGGAGGATGTAACGACAATGAGCCGCAGACAGGAATTAAATCAAATCTACAAGGAAATCAAGATTGAAGCAGGTGTGTATCAGATTCGAAATACAAAGAACGGCAAAATATGGGTTGCCGGAACGAATAATCTGAAGACCATCAACGGCAAGCGTTTTGAGCTGCAGATGGGGACGAGTTACAACAAGCAGCTTCAGCAGGAATGGAAAGAGTATGGGGATGACGCTTTTGTCTTTGAGATTCTGGAGACGATTGAACCGAAGCAGGACCCGTTCTATGATCTGAAGGATGCGGTCAGCAAACGGGAGGCCTATTGGATCGAAAGACTGGAACCTTTTGGCGAAAAGGGATATAACGTGGTAAAAAAATAAGGCTTTTCTGTGGCAGTTTTCTGAGTGGGAAAGATATCATATGCCTTCCATTTGCATATCGTAGCAAGGGTGGGATATGATTAATTCAGCGGCTTAAATCGCTTCCTTTCCTACTTTTTACTACATGAAAGCGAGACGTGAACACTATAATGAGATCCATAGCATGGGTGACCGACAGCACGAGCACAATCGATCCTGCATTCGCCAAAGACAATCATATTTATATTGTGCCTTTGAGGTTGATTCTTGGACAGGATGCATACCGTGAAGGTATAGACATTTCGGCTGATGCCTTTTATGAGAAGATGAAGGATGAACCGAAAGTCAGCAGCTCGCAACCTCCTATCGGAGAATTCATAGAATTATATGAAGCTCTGAAAGTAAAGTACGATGATATTATTGCAATTCACTGTTCATCCGAGCTCAGCGGAACGTTGAATTCATCGATGCAGGCGGCAGAGATTGCTGAGGTCCCCGTGATTGGCATTGATTCTCAAGCGGGAGCGTATCCGGTACGTGAAATGATTATATCCGGGATTCACTGGCATCGTCAGGGTGATACCGTGCAAGTCATAAAAGAGAAAATCCAGTCCATGGTGCAGAACATGTCCTTCTACCTCATTCCCGCAAGCCTGCATCGGCTTCATAGCAGTGGTCGGGTGTCCGGGACACAGCTGCTTCTGAGCAATCTGCTCCGCATTCATCTGCTGCTGCGTTTTGATGAGGGCAAAGTCATTGTGGAAGAGAAGATTCGGACCTTCAAGAAAGCCAAGCAGAGAATGCTGGACCTCATGAAATTGGATATCGAGAAAATTAAGAAGGTGTGCATCATGCACGCAAACAACGTTACGGAGGCTGAAGAGATCCAAAATGAAATCAGCGGGGCGCATCCTGCCCTGAAGACCGAAATCATGACCTTTATTCCTGTTGCGGGTATCCACGCAGGTGAAGGCACGATTGCGATGGCGTGGATTAAACATCACCCCGCCTATTCATAAGTTACGCTAAAGATCCTGCCTGCAGATTTCGGTCTGCAGGCTTTTGTATCCGATTCTAATCGATGGTTGATGGTTGTATATGTATTAGGGAATCATAACACCGGAAAGGAATGAGGAGCAATGAAGGTGATCATCACGCAAGCTGAGGCCATGCAAAAGAATATATGGGATGAAATTATGCTGATGTTCGGGCGAACGGATGAGGATGAAGTGTGGGAGTCGGAGCAATTTATATTAACGGAAGAGCAAGCCCGCAAGCTGGGACTGCTCCGATAGGCAGTACGGGCCGCAGCCGATGCGGCTCTTTTCTTCTTCATGAGGCTAAACGCCTGTCTGTGATTCAGGCTAAGAGGAAATCATGTTAAGATGGAAGGACTCTGCTTATCGGAGCACGAATATAGTTAGTGAGCATAAGGAAGGTGAAGATGTTGAAGCGTATCACAAAATGGATGTATTTCGGGATGCTGATGGTCATCTTGATGGTAGCTCTGGCAGGTTGTCAAGGCGGATCAGAGACGGGAGGCCCTGCGAACAACGGGCAAGGAGCTTCACCATCGGAGCAGGGACAGGAATCTCAGAACCTACCACCGGATGAAGGGGATCCGTCATCTTCTCCAGAAGAAGACGAGGGAGGGAAGCTCCCCGCGAACGCTCCTCAGAATGCGGTAGACAAGCTGATGTCTACGATGACAGTGAAGGAGAAGATAGGCCAGCTGGTTCTTGTCGGGATCGAGGGGACCACCCCGGACGATACTTCACGTAAATTGCTGAAGGAATATCATGTGGGCGGGTTTATTTTTTTCAAGGATAATATCGAGAGCACCGAGCAGTCGGTACAGCTGTTGAATGATTTGAAAAAAGCGAATGCAGCCAATCCAGTGCCATTATGGCTCAGCATAGATGAAGAGGGCGGACGGGTTACCCGTTTCCCGGATGAATACGTGAAGCTGCCGTCGAGCGGCGAAGTGGGAAGCCGTCAAGATCTGGAATTAACCAAGAATGTGGGCGGTCTTATCGCGCGGAAGGTATCGGGACTTGGACTTAATATGGTATTTGCTCCGGTACTGGATATTGACAGCAATCCGAACAATCCGGTGATCGGCGATCGCTCTTTTGGAACAACAGCTGAGGAAGTTAGCTCGCAAGGGATAGCTTCCATGAAGGGTATTCAGGAGAAGGAAGTTGTGCCCGTTGTGAAGCATTTCCCTGGACACGGTGATACATCGGTTGATTCTCATCTCGGTTTGCCTGTCGTTGAGCATAATCTGAAACGTCTGCATGAGCTGGAGCTGGTTCCGTTTCAACAAGCGATTGATGATGGAGCTGATGTTGTGATGGTTGCCCATCTGCTGATGAAGAGCATTGATCCTGATACGCCGTCCTCTTACTCCAAGCCGGTCATAACCGATTTGCTGAGAGAAGAGATGGGGTTTGATGGCGTGGTCATAACGGACGATATGACGATGGGGGCCGTTTCCGGTAATACGGACGTAGGAGAGGCTTCCGTACAGTCCATTCTTGCGGGAAGCAACATCGTTCTGATCGGTCATGAGTATGCGCAGGAGGAAGCCGTCATCCAAGCACTGACCGAAGCGGTTGACAGCGGTGTGATATCTGAGGAACTGCTGAACGACCGGGTAAGGACAACGCTCGAATTGAAGGATAAGTATCGGTTAAGTGACGAGCCGGTCAAGGTTCCGGATGTAAAACAGCTGAATGCAGATACGAAAGCAGTAATAGATCAGATGAAGTAAACGTAGCATATGTAAAGAATAAGGAGTTACCCTTCTTAAGGGACGGAACACCCTTGGCAGCCATCATCTGCTGCAGGAAATAAACAAACCCGATCTCGTAATGAGATCGGGTGATCTGGACTAGAATATATTAGAAGTTGATATAGTGTGAGAAATATGCTAGAATGAAGGATAAATAACTATTGGCTTAATGTCATAATGATCTAATGCTAGATTAGCATGAAAATATGGGATTGTCAACAGGGGGGCATAAAATGGAGAACCGTCAGAATGCGGATTTTGCATTGGAACGTGAGGTTACGGATACAGAGAAAACGGCAAATTCTCCGGCAGAGGATTTTTCGGTTCACGACGATCTCTCACTTCCGCCAGGCATCAAGATTAGTGATCCGGTTCGCATGTACCTGAAAGAAATCGGTCGTGTTCCCCTCCTCTCAGCCGATGAAGAAGTGGAGCTGTCCAAACGAATAGAGGAGGGAGATGAAGAAGCAAAGCGCCGTCTGGCCGAAGCGAATCTTCGTCTCGTTGTAAGTATAGCAAGACGCTATGCTGGTCGGGGAATGCAGTTCCTTGATCTGATTCAAGAAGGTAATATGGGCCTGATCAAAGCCGTGGAGAAGTTTGACTATTCGAAGGGCTTTAAGTTCAGCACGTATGCCACTTGGTGGATACGTCAGGCGATTACCCGCTCCATCGCTGACCAAGCGAGAACCATCCGGATCCCTGTTCACATGGTTGAGACCATCAATAAGCTTGTTCGTGTGTCCAGGCAGCTCCTTCAGGAGCTTGGCCGTGAGCCAACACCGGAAGAAATCGGGAAAGAGATGGATATCACACCGGAAAAGGTACGCGAGATCCAGAAGGTATCACAAGAACCTGTATCGCTGGAAACGCCGGTCGGCGAGGAAAGCGACTCCAACCTGGGTGATTTCATTGAAGATCAGGATGCCTTGGCACCGGCAGATGCCGCAGCGTTTGAACTGCTGAAGGAGCAGCTGGAGGAAGTGCTGGATACCCTCACAGAACGTGAAGAGAATGTGCTTCGGCTGCGCTTTGGACTTGAGGATGGACGGACTCGCACGCTGGAGGAAGTCGGTCAGGTCTTCGGTGTTACGCGTGAACGCATTCGGCAGATCGAAGCGAAGGCGCTGCGCAAGCTTCGTCATCCAAGCCGCAGCAAACGGCTTAAGGATTTCCTTGAATAAATCCTAGGAATTGTAAAAGCTTATAATGAATCCCTTGGTTATGGTCTATAGGCTGTAATCAAGGGATTTTTTGCTATTTATTCCATGTGTCCCTTCAGATTGACACCACCCGAGCAGTTGCATCATAATGATGTAACATCCCCACATTTAGTAAGGATTATGGTGTTGAATGTGAACGAATAGGGAGTGACATGTCTACGATGACTTTACATACATCTGCAATTGACCGATTGTGCAAACGCAATGTGGAGCTGTCTGCTTTTTCAACGTACGGGATCGGCGGCTCAGCCCATTATTTAGCTATGCCTGAAACCGCCAATGACCTGGCGGAACTGCTGCAGGAATGCAACAAACGCGGGATGCCATGGTACATTTTCGGGATGGGCTCGAATATTCTGTTTCCAGATGAACCGAAGCACGACCTGGTGTTTATATCGCTTAAAAACCTGGTGGATCTGAGGGTATCCGAAGGAAAATGGCACGTTTCATCCGGAACGCCGATGTCTTTGCTCTCTCTGATGGGATTGTTGGGCGGGACGGACCTTCTCGACTTTACCTTTTTGCTGCCAGGCTGCGTCGGGGCCGGCATCTATATGAATGCCAAATATAACGCACGCCAAATCTGTGATATTCTGGATACCGTTTATTATATCGATACAACGGATCCAAGCTTGAGCGTACAGTCCATTCCCGTATCGGAATGTTTGTTTGCCTACAAACAATCCATATTCCAGCAGCGTCCCTGGATTGTTGTAGGGGCCGATCTTAACATTCCGGTCAGCTCGGAAGAGCAGATCAACACGACTTCCGTGCTGCTCACGGATTGGAAGACTCGCGGGAGTCACCCATCCTCATTGCCATCTTTCTTCTCGTTCTTCCTGGGCGAGGTTCATGCGCTGGCAGGCAAGGGGATTCAGACGCCGCAGTCGATGCTCGACATCATCAAGTACCGGACGAGTAAACGCCATTTCGACTACCCATCCTGCGGTTCTGTGTTTAAGAATAATTATGATTACGGGGTTGCGGTAGGCTCGCTCGTAGACCAGCTGAACTTGAAGGGGACGGAGTATGGCGGTGCCATCATCTCTCCGCACCACGGAAACATGATTCTGAACCAGAAGCATGCCAAAGCTACGGACATTCTGTATTTGATGAATCTGATATCAGAGTCTATCAACAATCAATTTGGATTCGTTCCGGAACCGGAGATTGTGCTGGTATAAACCCCGCGCAAAAATAATCTCTGTAAAGGAATTGGAATAAGTAGAATTTAACGCTATAATCAGATAGGTGATCATCTGTTTATTGGTATAAACGATGAAATTTCATGTTGCGAGAGGGGCATTCTATATGGCTAAAACATTAATTTTTGGACACAAAAATCCGGATACGGACACCATCTGCTCTGCTATTGCTTATGCTGATTTGAAAAACCAGCTGGGTCTTTCCGCTGAGCCTGTACGGCTTGGAGACGTAAATGGGGAAACGCAATACGCGCTCGATTACTTCAAGGTTGAAGCACCTCGTTTCGTTGAGACTGTCGCGAATGAAGCAGACGAGGTTATTCTTGTTGACCATAATGAGCGTCAGCAAAGCGCCAGCGATATAGATCAGGTTCGCGTTGTTGAGGTCATTGACCACCACCGTATCGCGAATTTTGAGACAAGCCATCCGCTGTACTATCGTGCCGAGCCTGTAGGCTGCACAGCTACCATCCTGAACAAGATTTACAAGGAAAAGGGTGTAACGGTTCGTAAGGAGATTGCTGGCCTGATGCTCTCTGCCATCATCTCGGACTCCTTATTGTTCAAATCCCCTACTTGCACGGATGAAGATATCGCTGCTGCCCGCGAGCTTGCTGAGATCGCTGGCGTGGATGCAGACAGCTACGGTCTGGACATGCTGAAGGCAGGCGCAGATCTGAGCGACAAAACGATCGCTCAATTGATTTCACTCGACGCCAAGGAATTCCAAATGGGCGGAGCTAAAGTTGAAATCGCACAGGTTAATGCGGTTGACACCAATGATGTATTGTCCCGTCAAGCCGAGCTCGAAGATGCCATTCAGGGCATTATCGCAGATAAAAATCTGGATCTGTTTGTGTTCGTAGTGACGGATATTTTGAACAACGATTCGATCGCTCTTGCCCTTGGCAAAGAGTCCAAAGCTGTTGAGAAAGCGTACAATGTGTCTCTGTCGGAGAACAAGGCGCTTCTTAAAGGCGTGGTGTCACGCAAATCGCAGATCGTTCCTGTTCTGACTGAGGCGTTTAATCAATAATTCAGATGATGTAAGCACAAGCCTGACCATCGCTGATTCATTCAGCGGGTCAGGCTTGTTTTGTCATTTTTTAGTGTTTACCGTTCAGGGCATTGTAGATTTAATCGCTGTTGTTGTGATAAGCGCTTACGAAGATTGAAATATTGTAATGAAATTACATCGAATTGACATCCTTTTTAGAGGTCGGATTCGTATAATGAAGATACAACCGAGAAGTACATAGTAAAGAGTTTCAAGTCCCAGCATTTGGTTTAAAAATAAATTAGAATGCTGTGAACGTTGTGAATATGCCGGGATAGACCCGATGGATTCAGTCCTATTCGATAGAAGCACGAGAGGGAGCGATGAGAAGATGAAGAAGTCGGCTTGGAGTTTGGGAGCGATGATGCTGCTTGTACTCATCATGATGACAACCGTTGGCGTAGCCTCGAGCAACAATTATGAGCCGGTTCCGAAAGCTTCGAATCAGGAAACTGCCTATATAAACGGGCTTGAGCTTAGAGACGGCAAGGTTTACCTGACGGTCGATCCGATCAAATGGTACGAGGGCGAGGAAGCGAATCAGATATTCCGCGAGCGTGAGCAGGATCCCGAGATGACAGAAGCTCCGGATGGATACTATATCGTAAACGATACGGAAGAGCAGATTGAGCTTGCGGTAGCCGATGATGCAGAAGTGCTGCTTCAGCTGTACGATCATACCGGGCGATATGAGGATGCGCAGATTTCCTGGAATCAGATGGTGAGTTTGAACAAGTTCACGGACATCTACCACAAGGACGACATCGTTGACATGAAATGGTTCCCGTTTCATATTACCGTTGAAGATGGTGTCGTTGTGAAGATCATACAACAATACGTGCCTTAAAACATATGGAACATATTAAGAAACAATGATAGAAGCTAACGAATAAAAGCCGCTCCACTGGTTAGGGATAACCGATGGAGCGGCTTTTGCGTTGCCCATTTTATAGGTGCCAGGCGTGAGCTTGTGAATCTTAGCGGGTATGTTTCATCGGTTGGAGTTTCCCGTTCACCACATCACTGACAAACGGAGCAATTTTGGATTTGCGCTCCTCATATTCTTCCTTTGTCATTTTGCCTTCCGACAGCTTCTGATCCAGGCGCTTTGTGATGGCTTGGACTTGTTGATCAATGACGGACTGGACAGGCACGTCCCTTTCCTTCGCAATCTGAGCCAGCGATTTTCCGGATTGGAGCGACTGCTTGAGTTCCTCCGGTGTTGTCTTCAGAAGCTTGGCAAGCTCCTCGCTATCCGAGATCAGTCTGCCATGACGTTGATGCATCCGCTGCTTCTGCCATCCGCCCTTGGCATCCAGCAGCTTATCTGCAGCCGCAGCGTAATCGACGGATTTGCCAAGCTGTTTCGGATGGGAGGCGATTTTTTCTTTTAGCAGCTCGATTACCTTGGCTTTGATCGCCTCCCGGGAAATACCTTGATCCTTGGCTATTTCCGCGAGCGAGGAGGTCTTGAGTTTATCGCGGAGAACCTGAGGCTCCAGCTTCAGAAACTCCGAGAGTGCCTTAAACATATGACCGGGTTTATGTTGCCCGTTCTCGTCCCTGGAAGAGGGAACAGCTGGTGATTCGGTCTGCTGTCCGGCCAGTTCATCCGCAGAAACGGAGACAGGAAGATAAGCGAGGCCCATGACTACAGCGATAGTGAGAAACACCATTCGCTTCATAAACTTCAAGTGGGTTGTCATTGTTGTTTACCGCCTTTCTTGGTGTGGGGTCTTACAGCCATCATTCTTTCCCGCTAAACTGAAATCATCCTTAAAATAACCTTAAAATGGGATGAAAATACATAAATTGAATTTTCACGCATCAAATTGACCATTCTATGAAACTATCGACTCTTCTCTGCTAATATGCTATCATGGAGTCTTGATAACGTGTTAAAGTGAAAAAGCAGTTTACATATGATGTGGATTTATATACATCCTGAATATGACTGCGTTTCATGCCAACGAGGAGGATTTTTTTGATGAAAAAGATAGCATCCGTATTAGCAGGATTTATGCTTCTATTAACCGTGGTTGGCTGCTCAAGCTCGTCAGGCGGGGGTAATGAGCTGGTTGTCGGGATTGACGACAAATTCGCGCCGATGGGATTCCGCGATGAGAGCAATGAAATTGTCGGCTTTGATATTGATTATGCCCGTGCTGCCGCCGAGAAAATGGGCAAGGAAGTGAAATTCCAGCCCATTGACTGGAAAGCCAAGGAATCCGAGTTGAGCAGCGGCCGCATTGATTTGATATGGAATGGCTACACCATCACCGATGAGCGTAAGGAGAAAGTGCTGTTTACGAAGCCATATCTGGAGAACAGTCAGGTTGTAGCAGTATTGTCCGATTCGGCTATTAGCTCAATCCAAGACTTAGCTGGCAAGCAGGTTGGCTTGCAGTCGTTGTCTTCGGCAGCGGATGCATTAAGTGCCAATGAAATTCATGCCCAGGTGGAGAAAATCTCTGAATTCCCGGACAATGTGCTGGCTCTGAGCGACTTGAAGAATGGGCGCGTAGATGCCGTAGTCATTGACGAAGTGGTCATGAAATATTACATGTCCAAGGAAGAGGGAACATACAAGATCCTGGAGGAGTCCCTTGCCCCGGAACAATATGGGATCGGGGTTAAGAAAGGCAACGAAGAGCTGCTGGAAAGCCTGCAGAAAGCATTGGATGAGATGAACTCTGATGGCACGGCAGCTAAGATTTCCGAGAAATGGTTTGGCGAAGACAAGGTGCTGAAGTAAGTCAACCCATGAGGATGCGACCCATCCTTCCATAGGAATTCCATGAAACCGGACTTTGATCAAAGGCTCCGGTTTTGTGTTCCAATCAATCAGTTAACGATATCTTTGAAGAACTTCAAGGGTGAAGGAAGTTTTTCCAATAGGAGTTAGGGATATATGAGTATGGATTACATCGTTCAAATCAGCAAACCGATGCTGGAGGGTGCTCAGACTACGATAATATTGTTCTTTATTGCAATCATTGCATCCATCCCGCTGGGGTTTGTATTCACGTTAATGGTCAGAAGTGCCATCAAGCCGCTGGCTTGGCTTGCCAATACGTACATCTATGTGTTTCGGGGAACGCCGCTGCTGCTCCAGATGCTGTTTTTCTGTTTTGGGCTGCCGGTGCTGCCGGTCATTGGAGAATATCTCGTGCTGGACCGCTTTGTTGCGGCATGCCTGGCATTTGTATTAAACTATGCTGCGTATTTTGCGGAAATCTTCAGAGGGGGCCTTCTGGCGATCGACAAAGGACAGTATGAAGCGTCCAAGGTGCTGGGATTGAACAAATGGCAGACAACCACGAAGGTCATTCTGCCCCAGATGTTTCGCGTGGCACTTCCGGCAGTCTCCAACGAATCGATTACGCTGGTAAAGGATACGGCGCTGCTGTATGCGGTCGCTGTCCCGGAACTTTTACATTTTGCCTATACTGCTGTCAATCGTGATTTTACGATTATGCCGTTTTTTATTGCGGGTGTCATTTATCTGCTGATGACGCTGGTGCTGACGTTGTTCTTTAAATTTCTGGAACGACGATTTAAATACGAATAGAAGGACTGTCGTGTTATGGCCATTATTGAAGTATCCCATATGAAAAAATCCTTCGGCCATCTGGATGTGCTGAAGGACGTCAGCTTTGAAATTCAAAAGAATGAAGTGATTGCCGTCATCGGTCCGTCCGGTTCAGGAAAGAGCACCATGCTCCGCAGCCTGGTGCATCTGGAGGAGATCAACGGGGGATCCATCAAGGTACAGGATCAATACCTTGTGAAGGATGGCGTGTATTCCAATCACTCGCAGATCAAAGCCATCACTTCCCGCATGGGGATGGTATTCCAGCATTTCAACCTGTTTCCTCATCTTACCGTACAGGAGAACCTGGGACTTGCACCTAAACATGTCAAGAAGTTAACCAAGGAAGAAGTCAGGTCCAATAGCGCTGTGCTTCTGCAAAAGGTCGGTTTATCCGAAAAAGCAGAGGTATATCCCGGGAATCTGTCGGGGGGACAGAAGCAGCGTGTTGCGATTGCGAGAGCCCTGATGATGAATCCGGACATTATGCTGTTTGATGAACCGACGTCAGCACTGGACCCGGAATTGACGGGTGAGGTCCTTGCGGTCATTAAGCAATTGGCCGAGGAACATATGACGATGGTGATTGTGACCCATGAGATGAGTTTCGCCAAGGAAGTAGCCGACCGGATCATCTTTATGGACAACGGACAGGTCATGGAGTCCGGAAGCCCGGATCAACTATTTCATCAACCGAAGATGGACCGTACCCGGGAATTCTTAAACCGGGCGATGCGCTAATGATAGACTGGCTTGAAGCTGAATCGGAAGATCGGCTTACTGCCGGTCTTTTTTTTCTGCGAAAAAGTTAAATTTTTTAGTGAAAGCGTTTAATTTATTGGTTGACGGAATCGGATTTGATCGATATCATTGTTTTAGAGATTGTTAAATTGTTTCATATAAATATCTATAAAACAACAGCGAGGAGCGGGTTAATCCATGAGTCATGTCATTACCATTCATTCAGATTTGTCAAAAGGTAAGATCAATCGCAATATTTATGGTCATTTTTCCGAGCATTTGGGTCGCTGCATCTATGAAGGGATATGGGTTGGGGAAGATTCACCGATTCCAAATACGGAAGGGATCCGCAATGATGTCCTGGAGGCGCTGAAACAGTTGAATATTCCGGTGCTGCGCTGGCCGGGCGGTTGTTTTGCGGACGAATATCACTGGAAGGATGGCGTTGGTCCGAGCGAGAACCGCAAGCAAATGGTTAACACGCACTGGGGCGGCGTTGTGGAGAACAATCACTTCGGCACGCACGAATTCCTGCGTCTCTGCGAGCTTTTGGATTGCGAGCCATACATATCGGGCAATGTCGGAAGCGGTACGGTACAGGAGATGTCGGAATGGGTGGAATATATGACTTTCGACGGCGTGTCGCCCATGGCGGCATGGCGTCAGGAGAATGGCCGTGAGAAGCCTTGGAACGTGAAGTATTTTGGCGTGGGGAACGAGAATTGGGGCTGTGGCGGCAATATGCGGCCGGAATATTATGCGGATCTGTATAGACGCTATCAGACCTATGTACGGAACTATGGCGATAACAAAATCTATAAGATTGCTTGTGGTCCGAATGTAGACGATTATCGCTGGATGGAAACCGTGATGAGGGAAGCCCATCCATTCATGGATGCCATCAGCCTTCATTATTACACCGTTCCGGGCGAATTCTGGACAAGTAAAGGCGCTGCTACCGGGTTCAGCGAACAGGAATGGTTCACTACCATGAAGAAGGCGCTTCACATGGATGAGCTGATCACAAGACACTCCGCCATTATGGACCAGTATGATCCGAACAAGCGCATTGGCCTGATCGTGGATGAGTGGGGGACCTGGTTTGATGTTGAACCGGGCACCAATCCGGGGTTTCTGTATCAACAGAATACCATTCGCGATGCTTTGGTGGCCGGTCTAACGCTGAATATCTTCCATGAGCATAATGACCGGGTCGTGATGGCGAACATTGCGCAGATCGTTAATGTGCTTCAGTCCGTCATCCTGACGGAAGGTGAGAAGATGCTCCTTACTCCGACCTATCATGTGTTTGATATGTATAAAGTGCATCAGGATGCCGAACGCCTTGCCACCCACTACAGCGGAGCCGATTATGAGATGGACGGCGAGAAGATTCCGCAAGTATCGGTGACAGCCTCTAGAGATCAAGCTGGTAAAATTCATGTAAGCTTGTGCAATGTGAGCCATGTGGAGCAGAGTGATGTGAGCATTCAACTTCGGGATTTAAGCGGAGCGGTGTCCGGAATCACAGGACAGCAGCTTGCTTCCGGCTCGCTGGACGCTCATAACACCTTTGAATCACCGGATGTACTCAAGCCGACACCATTCGAAACATTTGAACTGCAAGGGGACGTGTTATATGCGAAGCTCCCGCCGATGTCCGTCACCGTTCTTGAGATTACGGCGGAATAAGCGAAGTTATGACAGATCATCGGTGTAAAGGTTGTCATGACGATTACCGGATCAGCGATAAACAAATCGCACGCGTTCTATCCTCCCCGATGTTTGCATCGGACCGGTGCGTGCCGGATGAGGAGTATGAAACCCGTCTTCGTGCGTGCTTCTCTTGTCCAAAGCTGCAAGGGGACACGACGTGCACGCTGTGCGGCTGCATCGTACAGATCGCAGCAAAGCTGAAAGACAAGAGATGCCCATATCCGGGGCAAGACCGTTGGTCGGTTGCCAGTAGCGCTTCATAGAAGATTATAGTCAAGCCTGCCTCTCATGTATGGGTCATGGGAGCAGGCTTTTTTAGTATGGGACAACTTCAATCATCTTTACATAAACTTACAACCTATGTTATGACTAATAGAGAAAAGATCAGAACCATAGGGATAGGGTGTGAACATGAAAAGAGGGGGCTTTCTATACTACTGGACCGCGCATTCGAGCATTTCGCTGGCAGGCGTTGTCTATATCATGGTACTGACCACCTTTATGTATCAGGAATCCGGCTCGGCCTTTATTGCCGCGTTGTTCCCGCTGTTTAACGCAGTGGCACGGTTTGTCGCCGGCTTTACGGCTCCACTTGTCATGGAGAAATTCGGCTTCTCCAAGCTTCTGGTAAGGTTTCAAGTCATGAAAGCTCTGTTGTTAACTGGATTGGTCATTGCATTCCCATACATATCATCTCAGGTTTCCATATTGTGTATGTTCATCTTGTTCATTGCTTTTACCGAAGGATGGGGAAACCCGCTCATCCAGTCCATGGTTCCGAGATTAGTTGCACCTGACCGATTGGTTAAGGCCAACAGCTCACTATCCGTGACCAGCCAATCCTTGCAGATTGCAGGGTATACCTTTACGGGCTTTCTAGTTGTACGGTTTGGACATATGCCGACTTTAATCATGAGCTGCGTACTCATCTGGGTATCCGTCTTGTCCCTTTGGATCGCAGCGCGCTCCATGAAGGCGAAGGAAACGGCTGCGGCTGGACGAGCAAAACCAAGCTGGGAAGTGATTCGTGAAGGCTGGTTCTACCTGTGGAGAAATCCTACATTAAGAATCGTCACGATCATGGATATGATTGAAGGGATTGCCGGAACCATATGGGTGGGAGCGATCACGCTGGTATATGTCAAGGAAGTGCTGCATCAAGGCGAAGCTTGGTGGGGATTTATTAACGCCAGTTATTATGTGGGCGCCATTGTGGGTGGGTTACTGCTGCTGCTGCTGTCTTCCTTTATCCAGAAAAATCTGATTCCATGCATGGCTGTAGGTTCAGCGGTGTTCAGTTTGCTTACCCTGTGGTATGGTCTGAACAGTATCCCGATTGTGGCTTTGATCCTGTGCATTGCGATGGGACCAGCCTATCAGCTGAGGGATGTGGCGCAGCAAACGGCTTTCCAATCCAGTGTAGATCATGAGATGCTGCCGAAAGTATACGCTTCACGTTATATCCTGCTCTCTACGATCACGAGTTTATCAATTGCTGTTATTGGTCTAATAGCCGATACACTCGGCATTCGTATGGTGTATATTGTGGGTTCGATCTGTATTGCGATATCCGCAGGGTTGTCGTTCACGCTTCTGAGGTTGCAGAGGAATTCGGCTTTAGCGACAGAATCGAGCGGAAGCAACTTTTCATAAAATGTTATAAAAAGAGCCGTATCTGGATAAGGCCACTGAAAAAGTCGTAGTTTGACGGGGCAGTTAAATTCATGAAACAAAAGGCGACCTTCATTTCCCAGTAGTAGGGAATGAAGGTCGCCTTTTTGCTTCCCTGGTATATTTCGGTTGATGCAAGCTTGGTTTCTATACTTTTTACATAAATCATAAGCAATTTTACACGGGCATAACCCTTGCAACTTGGCATCAAGTTAGGATGACAACGAACCAGTTAACTCAGGGGAGGGAACACAGGATGAAAGTAGATTTGCATTGCCATACGAATATATCGGATGGCTCCTTATCTTTCGGCGAGATCGTCGCTTTAGCCAAGCAGGAAGGTGTCGGCTATTTGGCAATTACGAATCATGATACGACCAAGGGTTTGGGGGAAATGGTAGAAGCCGGCGTTAAAAGCGGAGTGGAGATCATTCCCGGAATGGAAATTTCGGCTTACGACTTTGAGAGAAATCGTAGAGTCCATATTCTGGGATACTATATCGAAGAGGGGCATCCTGCGCTGGAGGAGATCTGCGAGCCATTGCGGGAAATGCGCCATCAAGCCTCTCTTGTGATGACCAATCGGCTGATCGAAGCAGGCTACAAGATTACATGGGAGCAAATCGAGACTTATGCGAAAGACGGAACGGGTGTTTACAAACAGCATATTATGCATGCTCTGATCGACAATGGTTACACCGACAGCATCTATGGGGATTTGTACAAGGAGCTGTTCGCCCGCGGCGAGAACGGAAAGGCTCCAGGGATTGCCTTTGTCCCGATGAAATATGTTGATGCACGGACGGCGATCCGGGCAGTATTGGAGGCGGGCGGAATTCCGGTTCTTGCTCATCCCGGACAGTACCGCAATTTTGAATTTGTGCCCGAACTGGTAGAGAGCGGACTTGCAGGCATCGAGGTGTGGCATCCACTGCACGGGCCTAAAGATGTGGCGAGAGCGAAAGACTATGCAGCTGAATACGGGCTGATTATGACTGGCGGAACGGATTTTCACGGCTACTATGGCGAGAAGGAAATTGCGCTCGGCAGCATGAATCCGGTTATCAACAGCCTCAATGCCTTAAAAGCTAAAAAAGGAGTTGGCCTGTGATGCATCATATCCATTGTCCCCATGCCGGAACGAAGCTATCGACTGGGCTTCATATTCATGAGACAAGCGATGTCGTTAACAGTCATTTTGGAGAATGGACGTCTGTCGGGCCTTCCAATAAGATTTTCGAATCCCGTTTCGGGGATTACACATACACGATGGATGATGTTACGGTGAATTACGCCGAGATTGGCAAGTTCGGCAATATCGCGTCCCATGCCTGCATCAATCCGGTCCAGCACCCGATGGATCGGGTCACACAGCATCATATGACCTATCGTCGGAAAATGTATGATTTCTCGGATACCGATGATGAGGCTTTCTTCGATTGGCGGCGTACGAACCAGGTCACGATTGGACATGACGTATGGATCGGGCACGGTGCAATCATTATGAAGGGGGTTCACATCGGAACGGGGGCGGTTGTCGGCTCCGGCTCCGTAGTTACGAAGGATGTACCTCCGTTTGCCATCGTGGTTGGCATTCCGGCCCGTATGATCCGAATGAGATTTGAGCCTGAGATTGTGGATCAATTATTACAGATTGCATGGTGGGATTGGCCGCGCAATGTTCTGGAGGAACGGTTCGCAGAATTCAACGATATTCAATCGTTTATCGTCAAGTATGGAGTGTAATACAAATTCAGAATATTAGTAATCAGGGAGGGTTCATCGATGTCGGAAGATCAGGAAATCGTCGATAAATTCATATTCGATATTCGTGCCGGTATTTATGAGCCTGATGACAAGCTTCCATCCGAGAATGAGGTGGCGGATTTGTTTAAAATCCCGCGGATGACTGTCCGCAAAGCGTATACGACCTTGCATGAGCTTGGCTACATCTATTCGAAGCAAGGCAAAGGAAGTTATGTCCGAAACAGACAGCAGCAAATTCCGCTTGTTCTCTCGAATGTCAGTTTCAGCAAGAAAATGATAGAGCTTGGCTTCAGCTACCAATCAAGCAATATTTTTTGCGAACAGATTTCGCACAACAAGAAAATTTATCAGTTCCTTCAGGTCGGCGAGGAAATTCGGGTATTCCGTATCGGAAGACTTCGGCTGATTGATGGGCGGCCTATTGCATTTCATATTTCATATGTAGCGGAAAGCGTGTTCGATGATATCGCGGCCGAAGGCAGACAGATTACGTCGATGTTCGATTATTACAACAGCAAGGGCTATACCGATTACACATCGACAACTACTGAAATAAGCATCGCCTTTCCTTCGAAAAGCGAGCGCGAGTTGCTGGAATGCTCCAGCCTGATTCCTCTGTTGGTGCTGGAATCAGGCTGCGTGGATGAGCGAACCGGCAAAGTGCTGGAGCATACGCGAGTTTTGTATAGAAGCGACTATTTTACTTATATCATAAAACCGTCCCATGAGGAGGAATGATGAATGCAGCGGAGACAACGGACCGAAATTTTGATCAATGGCTCAAGAGAGATTCCAGCCCGATTGGCGCAGCAAATTATAGACCATTATGAAGTAAATACGCTTGAACAGCCCAATAACGGGTTGGTTATGATGAAGGTAAGAGAAACATCGCAAAAAAGCTTGTTCTATCTGGGCGAAGTGTTCGTAACAGAAAGCAAGGTGCAAATTGGCCAAGCGATGGGACTGGGACTCGTTAAAGGGCATGAGTCTGAGCTTGCTTACCAGCTTGCCGTCATTGACGCGGCGTATCAGGCCGGAATTGAAGAAACAAAGCATTGGACGGAAGTATTGCTGGCCGAAGAAGAAGTCATCAACCATAAGAAAAAGGCATTCCAGCACAAAGTTCTGCAAACGAAAGTAAACTTTGAAACGATGGACGACGGAAACTAGGGGAGAGCGGCAGATGAAACTAGATCTCGTGCATGATACGCAGCTTGCGTACAGAAAACTGATGGATTCGATGTCCAGACCCGGACTGATCAGCGAGCTTGGTGAGCTTGCAGGGAAAGTTGGACTGAAATTGAACTGTTTTGATGCGACAGTGCTGCTGGCGGCAGTGCTGCTCGATACGGAAGTGACCTTCAAGATTATTTCGGAAAAGGAAGAAGAGATTGTCAGGCTGTTCAACCAGTTGACGTATGCGAAGGCAGCAGAAACGGCAGCAGCTGATTTCATTTTTGTGCTTAACGATGCGAATTCATTCCAGTTAGAAGAGGCGATACGTAAAGCCAAAGCGGGCGATTTGATCCATCCTCATGCATCGGCGACATTTATCGTAGAGGCGGAGCAGATTACGAATGACAATGGACTGGTTCTGTCCGGACCGGGTATTGAAGACACACATCACGTGCAGGTTTCCACCTGTGGAAGCGAAAGCCGGGGAAGCTGGCTGGATGAGCGTGATTTGAGAAACATCGAGTATCCATTGGGCATTGATATGATCTTTGTCGACCGTGACTCCCGGACGTTATGTTTGCCGCGGACCACTCAAATCAGTAAGAAGGTGAACAATTAATGGGTTATGTAGCAGTCAAAGGCGGAACGATGGCGATCGAGGAATCGATCCGGCGCTTGAAATACGAGCGGGTAAAAAAGGGCATGGTGCTGGAGGTCGATTCTATTGAGTCTGGCATGAGGGGGCTGATTGATCAGGTTATGTCGGAGAGCAGCCTCTACAGCGAAATACTGGCGGCGATCTCTATTAAGCAGGCGGAAGGCAATCCGGAGGAAGCTGTATTTCTGATGAGGGCTTATCGCTCCACATTGCCCCGCAAACATTATTCCAGAACGGTTCATTCCGATGACATGCAGGTGGAACGCAGGATTTCGGCAAGCTTTAAAGATATTCCCGGAGGTCAAATTTTAGGTGCTACGACGGATTTTATCCATAGATTAATCGATTTCGATCTTATGAATGAAACCGAAGAAGAAGTTATGGGCTGGCTGGCGGATTTCGAAAATCAGGATACGTCTGCAGAGGATATGGACAAAACGGATTTGCAACGTTTGCCGAAGGTGCTGGATTATTTGCGGAAAGAGGGCTTGATTGCGGATTGCGAGAATGATGATCGGGAACCGGATGACGTGACGCGCAAGAGCCTGAAGTTTCCGGCCAGCCGCAGCGAAAGGTTACAGGTACTGACGAGGGGGCAGACAGGAACCGTTACTTCTTTCGCTTACGCCTCTCTGCGGGGCTACGGTCAATTGCACCCGACGGTCGGAGAGCTCCGTGTCGGAGATTTGCCCGTCTATGTAGATAATCCGGTAGGCAGCCTTGACCCGGACGACGCTTATTTTATCGGCAATGTCAAAGTCACTGAGGTGGAAATGCTCATTCCGGTTACGGTCAAGAAAGAGCATGGCAAGAAGGAGATTGAACTGGAGATCGGATACGGCATTTGCTATGGACAGAACGAGACCAAAGCGATAGCCATGGGGATATTGGATAACACCCTTGGCAGCAAGAATCCCGACTTTCCTACCGAAAATCAAGAGTTTGTGCTCTATCATATTGATTCCGTTGAGGCAACAGGATTTGTGTCCCACCTCAAAATGCCGCATTACGTCACCTTTCAATCGAAGCTGGACAGTGCGCGGAAGACGAAAAAGGCAGACAAATCTGGTGCTGAGGAGGAGAAGAGCGAATGAATATCGCTTACAATTTTGCTTTTTTTGACGAGGGCTCCAAAAGGGAAATTAGACGGTCGACACTAAAGGCAATCGCGATTCCGGGATATCAGGTGCCGTTTGCCTCACGGGAAATGCCGATTGGCCGGGGCTGGGGTACCGGCGGCTTGCAGCTCACCCTGTCCCTGATCGGTAAGAAGGATATGCTGAAGGTCATTGACCAAGGGGCGGACGAATCGGTGAACGCAGTCAATATCAAGAAACTGGTTACCAAGACAACAGGGGTGCGAACCGTAGATGACACGGAGGACGCAACTGTCGTTCAATCCCGGCACCGTATTCCGGAAGTTCCCCTGAAGGAGCATCAGATTTTGATCCTGCAGGTTCCGCTGCCTGAGCCGCTTCGTTATTATGAGCCAAGCGAGTTCGTAACACAGCGGCTGCATGCGGAGCAGGAATACAGCGGCGCATGGCTGATGCTGTTCGAGCAAATTATGAAGTACGGCCATATGTCCACAGGCGCGGACCATCCCGTCATGGTGCAGGACCGCTACGTGATGGCCCCTAGCCCGATTCCGCGCTTTGATAATCCGAAAATGAATTATTCGAAAGCTTTGATTTTGCTTGGCGCAGGCCGGGAGAAGAAGATTTACGCCGTTCCTCCATTCACCAAGGTCGTATCTTTGGCATTTGACGATTATCCGTTCGAGGCCGAAAGCTTTGAGGGAGCCAGCTGCTGGCAGTGCGGAGCTACAGGAGTGTTTCTGGATGAACTGATCGATGAGGGAACAGGGGAGACGTATCATCAATGCAATGATACCAGCTATTGTATCTCCCGATTAAACGCTCGACCGGCGAATCATTAATTTTCCGGCAAACCTAAAAACGCAGCAAAATGTATAGGAGGTAATACAACATGGATGATTTTGACCGGCCGATATTATCTGTTAACCACTTAAGCAAGCAATTCGGACCCGGCTGTATTCATTGTAGCTCGGGACAATCGGATTCATTAATTAAAAACTACTGTCCGACATGCGGCACCGTATACGCATGCCGTGACATTTCGTTCGATCTGTATCCCGGGGAAGTATTCGGTATCGTCGGGGAAAGCGGGAGCGGGAAATCTACTCTGATGCAATGCTTGTATTTCGATCAGGAGGTTACCGAAGGTGAGGCCCTTATTGCCAGCTACAAGAACGGCGAGGCCAACATATTCGAGGAGTCCTCACAACAAAAGCGTTATATTCGCAATCATCAGATGGGGAAGGTGTATCAAAATCCGATGCTTGGCCTGCGGATGGGCTTCTCGTCAATCGGCAATATTGCGGAGAAGCTGATCGCAGCCGGTGGCAGAAATGTCGGAGCGATGGAAGCGAGAGGCCGCGATCTGCTGGAGCATGTGAATATTCCAATCCGCCGGATGAAGGAACCGCCTAAAAATTTCTCGGGAGGCATGCAGCAGCGCGTGCAAATCGCAAAGGCGCTATCGAACAACCCGCCGATTCTGCTATTGGATGAGGTTACAACCGGACTTGACCTTTCGGTGCAGGCAAACGTGCTTGACTTGATTAAAAAGCTGCAAAGAGAGCTGAACATCAGCATGATTATCGTTTCGCATGATCTTGGCGTCATCCGGATGCTGGCCGACCGGACGATGGTCATGCTGGATGGCAAGGTCATAGAGTATGGTCTGACGGATCAGATTTTGGAGGACCCGCAGCATCGGTATACGCAGCAATTGGTTCACTCGCTGTTATAATCGGCAGACAACAGATGAAAGTAGGGGGAAATATGTATCTCATCACGGGTGGAAAAATCATAACGGAGGAAGCCATACTGGAAGGGTTCGATCTGTTGATCGCCGGCAACCGCATTGAAAAAGTGGTTAAACAAGGAGAATTCAATCCGGATGAAACCATTCAGGTGATTGACGCCGAAGGCGGATATATCTCGCCGGGCTTCATTGACTTGCATTCCGACTACATTGAGCATATGGCAGCTCCCAGACCGACATCCTTAATGGACTTTCATTTAAGCGTTAGGGAGACGGAGAAGGAATTGATTACGCATGGCATCACGACCATGTATCATTCGCTTTCCCTCTTTAAAGACACGGAGTATGCTTATAAGCCGATCCGTGAAACGGAAAACGTAAAGCAGTTAATTGATATTATCGATAAAACCCATCACAGCAAGCATCTGGTTCGCCACCGCTTCCACGCACGGCTTGAAATCGACAACGTTGAAGAGATCGCGAATTTGAAAACTTTTATCGCAGAGAAGAAAGTGCATCTATTATCCTTTATGGATCATACACCGGGTCAGGGACAATACAGAAACTTGGAAATATATCGTGCTACGGTCAAGGGCTACAGCAATAAGAGCGATGAAGAGATCGCACAGATTCTGGAAAGGCATCAGCAGAAAGAGAAGCTTACAATCGACGGCATCCGGGAACTTGCGCAATTTGCCCGGGAGCATCAGATTACGATTGCCTCGCATGATGACGATTCGCTTGAGAAGCTCGAGCTTGTCCAAAGCTTTGGCGCAGTGATCAGTGAGTTCCCGATCACGCTTGAGATTGCATTGAAGGCGAAGGAGAACGGAATGTTTACCATTGCCGGCGCGCCGAACGTGCTGCTGGGCGGCTCGCATAGCGGAAATCTATCTGCGCCGGAGGCGATCCGGGCGGGTAGCATCGATATTCTGTGCAGTGATTATTACCCGGCCGCATTGCTGCACGCCGTATTTGAAATGAACCGCAAGCACGGCATGGATCTGGTCGAGATGTTTAAGCTGGTTACGCTGAATCCTGCCAAAGCGATCAAGCTGGATCATGAGCTTGGTTCGATTCGGGAAGGCAAGACAGCAGACTTGTTAATTATCGAAAAAATTGAACCGAACTTTCCGGTAATTACAGCGGTGTTCGTCGATGGAAGACTTATTCAAAAAACCAATTACCGTTAAACCGGGGGGGAATTTAGTGGAACCTATACTGAGCATTCATAATTTGTCTAAATCCTTTATGCTTCACAATCTGGATAAACATATTAAAGCCATTGATCGTGTTGATTTCGAGCTGCAGGAAGGCGAATTTGTCGGAATAACCGGGAAGAGCGGAAGCGGGAAATCGACAATTTTGAAAAGTATTTATCGCACATATGTCATCAACGAAGGCAGCATCTGGTACATCTCGAAGAGATTCGGCCGGATGAATTTAGCAGAGGCATCGGAACGGGAAATGGTTTATTTGCGGAAACATGAAATTGGATATGTGTCTCAATTTTTAAATGCAATGCCCCGCACAACCGCAAGAGAGCTGGTAGAGCAGGCCATTGTCGAGATGGGAAACGAGGAAGACTTTGCGAAGCAGGAGGCAGAACATATGCTGGCCCACTTCGAACTGGATGAATATTTGTGGGACAGCTACCCTGCAACATTCTCCGGGGGAGAGAAGCTGAGGCTTAACATAGCCAGAGCGATGGTGAAGCATCCGAGGCTGCTGCTGCTGGATGAGCCGACGGCAAGCCTCGATAATGCTTCCAAGATCAAGGTCAGAGAATTGCTGGAACAGCTGATGCGCGAAGGGACAACGATGCTGGGGATTTTCCATGATCTTGAGTTCATGAAAAATTTGTGTCATCGCGAATACAACATGCAGAACGGAATTTTTAGCGCTATTTAATAAATGGGAATTATTACTCCTCTTAATAAAAGTAAACATATAAGTTAATTCCTATATAACATGTAATCTATATTGTATTAATTGCGAGGCATTGCTAATTAGGCTAACTTAATCAGTTTAAATTAGAAGAGGTGACTATTGTGAAAAAATTGTTGTCTATTATCCTGGCTTTAGTTATAGTAACGATTTTTGCTGGTTGTTCGTCCAATTCGGCTGGCAGCGACACGCTTACCATTGCATGGCTACCGAATGAATCCGGCGCCGATCTTGGAGAAGCTCGCGATGAAATCGGTAAGGTGATCGAAGAAGCGACCGGCAAGCAAGTAAAGCATCAGACGACAACCGATTATATTATTACGATTGAAGCGATTGCAAACGGCAACGCCGATCTCGCGTTCTTTGGTCCTCAAGGTTATATCGAAGCTCACGATAAAAACGAAAAAGTTTTGCCGCTTGTCGTACCGAGCGGATCATCAGGAACATTGGACGATGCTGTTTACTACAGCTGGCTGGCTGTTAAGAAAGGCAACGAAGACGAATACAAGGATGGTGACGGATTTAAAATCGATCCGATTGCCGGCAAGAAAATGTCCTTCGTGTCCACAAGCTCCACTTCCGGCTTTAAAGTACCATCGTCCGGTATCGTAGGGTACTTCAGCAAAATGGATCCGTATAAAGAACTGAAAGCCGATGACCTGCTGGAAGGCGGCAATGGAAAATTTTTCAGTGAAGTGCTTTACGGCAACTCCCATCAAGGTTCCGCAGTTAACTTGCTGAACGGCAAAGCAGATGTAGCGGCGTTTTGCGATTCATGCGTAAATAACTATGTTGAACGGGTAGACGGCGAGGAGAACAGAGCGGGAGCCGTTTACAAAGTGAAGGACGATGCTGAAGAACCGTTCAATGCATTCAAGGGAGAAGAGTTTGAACTGATTTCGGTTACTCCGGTGTTGAACTCTCCATTCGTAGTGAATACAGACAACGTGGATCAAGCTACGGTGGACAAACTGCTCGCGGCTTTGACTTCTGACGAAGTTACAAATAATCCGAAAGTATTCGTTCCGAAGGATTCCGGGTTTTCAGGCATTTTCGCGAAATCCGGAGACGAGAAACTGCTTCCGGTTGATGACGCATGGTTTAACCCGATCAGAGAATTGTCCAACTAATCGCATCAAAGGGGAAAACAAATGAAAGCATTATTGGAAGTGCGACGGGTATCGAAGAAATATGGCAATGGGAGCACAGCTTTGTCCGACGTCAGCTTCAGCATTCAAGAAGGCGAATTTGTTTCCATCATCGGACCATCGGGAGCGGGGAAATCCACTCTCCTTCGATGCATCAATCGGATGATAGAGGTAAGCAGCGGAGAAGTTGTGTTCCAGAATGTGAACGTTACAAAGTTGGGTAAAAAGCAGTTGAAGCAAGTCAGAAGAACGATCGGCATGATCTTTCAGCATTATAATTTGGTAAACAGACTCAGCGTTATCGAGAATGTGCTGCACGGCAGGCTTGGCTATAAGTCGACACTGGCCGGTATGCTGGGTTTGTACAACGAAGAGGAAAAGAAGAAAGCTGTAGAAATATTGGCCATGCTCGGATTGCAGGACCAAATCTACAAGAGAGCCGATCAGCTAAGCGGCGGTCAGAAGCAGCGCGTAGGTATTGCCCGGGCACTGGTGCAAGAGCCTAAGCTCTTGCTTTGCGATGAACCAATTGCTTCTTTGGACCCGAACGCGTCCAAAACCATTATGGATTATCTTAAAACAATATCGACTACACTGGGGATTACCGTACTCGTGAATCTTCACCAGGTGGATGTTGCATTAAAATATTCCGATCGAATCATCGGGGTAAACAAGGGAAGAATCATCTATGACGGAGTGCCGAGAGAAATGACTTCAGATATGATCCACAATATCTACGGCTCCGAAACGGGAGATCTTCTGTTTGACCTCGGAGGTGAAAATGCTGGGTAACTTTTTTCTAAGAAAAAGGATGAATTTTCTTGCATACTTCGGACTCTTGATTATTATTGCTTTCGTGGCTGGCGTCATTACAGAATATGATCCGGTTAAGGGTTTCACCTCTATTCCGAAGGCGATTGTCTGGGGCTTTACGAATTTCTACCCGAATGTAGAATCATTCGAGAAGCTCCCTGACATTTTGCAGAAAATAAGGGAGACGCTGCTCGTATCCGTCGCCGCAACTGTGACAGGAGGAGCTTTTGCTTTCCTGTTCGCTATCTTCGGCGCTCACACGACCCGATTCAATGTGTTTCTCGGAGTGATTAGCAGAGGGATTGCAATCGTTTTCCGTAACATTGATTTTTCAGCGTGGGCAATGATTCTGCTTTTCTCTTTCGGACAGAATGTGATGACTGGATATTTCGCGTTGTTTTTCGGATCATTTGGCTTTTTGACCCGGGCCTTTATGGAAACCATTGATGAAGTAAGCGGCGGTCCAGTTGAGGCCCTTAAAGCTACTGGTGCAGGATATTTCTCAATCGTATTTAAATCGGTCGTTCCATCTACCATGCCTCAGATGATTAGTTGGGTGTTGTTTGCGATTGAAACCAACATACGTCAGGCTACGCTTGTAGGCATCCTCACCGGAACGGGCATAGGCTTCGCATTTGATTTGTACTACAAAAGTTTGAATTACCATGCGGCCAGTCTCGTCGTAGTTGTCATTGTCATCGCGATACTTTTGATAGAATGGTTATCAAATTACGTCAGGAGGGTGATCCTGTAATGATTACCCGATCCGAAACGAAAATCAAGGTGAAATCATTCAACAAGGCAACGCTGGTTATCCGAATGACGCTGCTTGTATTGGTGTTGGTGACCCTACTGGGCTTTTTTACTTTTGATTATAAAGGAATACATGTATTTGATGGCATTGTCTTGACAGGGCAGACGTTTCTAACGATGTTTTTGGAGCCGCATTTTAGTCACTTTACTTTTGTTGAATTAATTTCCAAGCTATTCATAACGATTGGGCTGGCCATCCTGACAACAATGTTAGGAGCCGCGATTTCACTTTTTCTGGCCCTGGTTGCCGCCCGGAATTTGGCGTCAAAAACAACTTCTAATATCATTAGAGGTATTATTGCCGTCATCCGAGCGGTTCCGACGGTGCTATGGGTATTGATTTTTGCCGTAGCCGCCGGACTCGGGAGCGTAGCAGCAGTTATCGGTATGAGCTTCCATTCTATCGGATATTTGGTCAAAGCTTACTCCGAATCGTTCGAGGAGATGGATGACGGAGTGATCGAAGCATTGAAGGCGAGCGGAGCCACTTGGTGGCAGATCGTATTTCAGGCAGTGCTCCCTTCATCGATGACTTACCTGCTTTCTTGGACGTTTTTAAGATTTGAAATTAATTTTACCGTAGCGGTTGCGATGGGTGCTGCAGCGGGTGCAGGCGGAATCGGATATGATATGTTTATGGCGAGCGTATTCTATTACGATCTGAGAGAAGTCGGTATTATTACTTATTTTATGCTGTTATTTGCAATATTATTGGAAGTATTCGCAACCCGTTTGAAGCGCAAGCTTCGGCTTAATGCGTAAAATTGATCAAAAGGAATCCAGAGAGACAAGCCCTAATACCGTAAGACCCTGACTGGCTTCATGCCCTTTCAGGGTTTCTTTTTTTTGAATGAGTGAAAAAAACTTCTTATTACCGAGGTCATCACAACATTGTTGTTTTATGCCATTTTGACTTAAGTGACTAAGTTTAATGTTGCGGTTTCAACTCCTGGCGCCTTCTCTTTTAACACTCCTTTTATGCTTCTAATACAAAACCTGCTTCTTTTACCGGCAATTAATAAATGTAATCACTTTAGTTAATCCCGCGGAAACAGTCAATTTCTATACTTTAAGAGGGTTAAAAACAACGTAAATATATGATAAACCCACATTAATTCACAGGGAGTGCGAAAAAACATGAAATATTGGTTGAAGAAAGAGTTAGCATTGGGTCTTGTTCTAAGCTTATTTGTTTTGATGCTGGCTGCTTGTGGAGGTTCAGACAGCAAAGAAGCAACTACAAGCGGAGATACGAGCGCTAATCCTGCTGCGGAAGAAATTTCAGTAGCCGATCTGGAAGCCAAGGCGAAGGAAGAAGGCTCTGTTGTAAGCGTCGGCATGCCGGATTCTTGGGCGAACTGGAAGGATACATGGGAGGATCTGAAGAGCAAATATTCTCTTACACACACAGATACGGACATGTCGAGTGCAGAGGAAATCGCGAAATTTGAGGCGGAGAAGGACAAGCCTACTGCCGACATCGGTGACGTAGGTATTGCCTTCGGACCGGTTGCGGTTGATAAGGGGGTTACGCAGGCCTATAAAACCTCCTATTGGGATGAAATTCCGGACTGGGCTAAGGATAATGAAGGCCACTGGATCGTTGGCTACCAGGGCTCTATCTCGATCTTTACGAACACACAGCTTGTTCAATCGGCACCGCAAAGCTGGGAGGATCTCAAGAACGGCGACTATAAAATTATTGTTGGCGATGTAACGAAGGCAGCACAAGCGCAAATGGCCGTATTGGCGGCAGCAATGGCTTATGGCGGCGATGAATCGAACATCGAGCCGGGAATAGCTTACTTCGAAGAGCTTGCGAAGAAGGGTCGTCTGTCCAATGCAGAAGCTTCACTGGCCAACATTGAGAAGGGCGAGGTTCAAGTCACGCTGTTATGGGACTTTAACGCTCTCAACTATAGGGATCAATTGGGTGCGGATAAATTCAGCGTAGCTATTCCTAAAGAGGGCAGTGTTGTCAGCGGTTATGCAACGATTATCAACAAATATGCTCCCCACCCGAATGCCGCCAAGCTTGCCCGTGAACATATTTTGAGCGACGAAGGCCAGATTAACCTGGCTAAAGGTTATGCGAGACCGATCCGTGACAGCGTACAGCTTCCTGAAGAGGTAGCCGCCAAGCTTTTGCCTGCGGAAGCTTATACCAACGTGAAGCCGGTTAACGATTACAAGGTATGGGAAGAAACCGCGAAGACTCTTCCGCAGCTTTGGCAGGAACGCGTGCTTGTTCATATGAACTAATGAGCAGGCCTAAAGGTGGAGCGTCTTCGTCTTCAGACGAACGACGCCCCTTTTTATAAGAAGGAGAGTGAGGGCATGAGTCGTAGGAATCGATGGTTTTTACTGGGGCTAGTCCCTTTTGTAGTGATGATCGTCCTGTTTCAGTTAGCTCCAATCCTGTCGATGGTGACGGGAAGCATTAGTCAAGGGAACGGTTCGGGCTTTACGCTTGATTATTATTCGAGGATTATCCATAGCGAATTTTATTTGAAAGCGATTAAGAACAGTTTGCTGATTTCCATTTTTTCTAGCGTGATTGGCATTGCAGCCGGACTGATTTGCGCTTATTCGATTACGCGATTCTCGCCAAAGATGCGGGATCGGTTGTTGATGCTGTCTAATATGACATCGAATTTTGCTGGTGTTCCGCTTGCGTTCGCTTATATTATTCTGCTTGGCAGCAATGGGGTGTTTACGTTGCTCTTTAAGCAGTGGGGCTGGAGCGTGTTCGCCGATTTCAATTTATATAGCTGGACAGGACTTGTTCTGGTTTATGTGTACTTTCAGATACCTCTTGCTTTATTGCTGCTGTACCCTTCCTTTTACGGGATCCGGGAACAGTGGAAGGAAGCGGCTTCCCTGTTAGGCGCAAGCAAATGGCAGTTTTGGAGAACGATCGGGCTGCCTATTTTGACGCCTGCTGTTTTCGGTACGTTGGGAATTTTGTTCGCTAACGGGATGGGGGCATACGCAACAGCCTATGCCTTGGTTGGAGGCAATTACAATTTACTTGCAGTTCGGATAGGATCATTGGTCGCGGGGGATGTGGTCAATGAGCCGCAGCTCGGCAATGCACTCGCGGTTATACTGGCTTTATCGACGCTGCTGGCAGTGTATCTTAATCATAAAATGACACAGCGTTCAAAGATGCTTCAATCCGGATTTACAACAAAGAACACCAGGAGCCTGCGGATATTTCCCAAGCTTAAGTCCTCGGCAGTGAAGGAGGAACTGTAATGGAAACCCATAGAAAGAAGGCAAGCTGGGGCCATCGATCACTAATGCTCCTCTTGATGGTTTATTTGCTGCTTCCCTTGCTTGCTACGTTGATTTATGCGTTCGCGAAGGAATGGCAGGCAACGATCCTGCCGGAGAGCTGGACGCTGTCCTGGTTCAAGGAGATGCTTCAGGATGTTAGGTTTATGGAAGCCCTATGGACCTCGCTATATCTCTGCATCATTAGTGTGGCGCTGAGCCTCGCCGTTATGCTGCCAGCCGTGTTTATTATTACCGTTTATCTGCCCAAGCTGGAGTCGTTCATGAAGGGAGTTGTTGTCCTACCTTATGCCGTGCCCGGCGTCGTTGCAGCGGTAGGGTTGATTCGGGCCTATTCCTCGGGGCCGATCCCTATTGCAGGCACAGCGTATATTTTGATCGGTGCGTATTTCATTATTATTTTGCCTTACATGTATCAAGGGATTCGTAACAGTCTATTAACTGTGTCTGCGGTTGAACTGGTTAACTCGGCTGAGATGCTAGGCGCCAGTCGATTGAAAGCTTTCATAACCGTAATTATGCCCAATATTTGGCCAGGGATCGTTACTTCTACATTGTTATCGTTCTCCGTATTATTTGGTGAATTCGTTCTAACGAACATGTTGGTTGGCGGGCATATTCAGACCATCCAGGTTTATCTGTATCAAAGGGTCAACGAAAACGGGCATTTGGCCAGTGCCATTGCGATTTCCTACTTTTTGTTTATTCTGGTGCTGTCTATGATCCTAATGAAGCTGGGCAAAAAAGTGAACAAGGGGATATCAGGATGAAACCATATTTGAGGCTTGAAAGCATCCGCAAACAATTCGGGGATACTCCGGTGCTTAATAATGTGAATTTGGATATTCGTGAGGGAGAACTCGTTACGCTGCTCGGTCCATCCGGCTGTGGAAAAAGTACGCTGCTGCGCTGCATTGCCGGCCTGACGGACCTCGATGGCGGACATATTTTCCTTGATAGTAAGGACATCGTGAACCTGCCGCCCCGGAGCCGTGAGATCGGCATGGTATTCCAATCCTATGCTCTGTTTCCGAATTTGTCGGTCAGCGAAAATATAGAGTACGGGATGAAAATGAGAGGAGCTTCCAAGGAAGCCAGACGAAAAAGATCTGCTGAATTGTTGGAGCTTATTGATCTTGGAGAAAAACGGGATGCTTATCCCCAGCAGCTGTCGGGAGGTCAACAGCAGCGCGTCGCGCTTGCCCGTTCACTTGCAGTTAAGCCTAAGGTTCTCCTGTTGGATGAGCCCCTTAGTGCTCTGGATGCGAAAATCCGAAAAAACCTGCGGTCGGAAATTCGTGAGATTCAGAAGAAATTCAATATAACAACGATCTTCGTGACTCATGATCAGGAGGAGGCGTTAACTTTATCCGATCGGGTATGCCTGATGAATAAGGGAAGCATCGTTCAACAGGGTACTCCGGAAGAACTGTATACAACTCCACGCACAGAGTTTGTCGCGCAGTTCATGGGAAGCTATAACGTGTTGACTCGTCCCGAGGTACTGCAATTATTCGGTAAGGCGAATGGTGATGGGGATAGCTTCGCCATTCGGCCTGAGGCGTTACTATTGGTGGGTGCGGACACATTGAGTGAAGCATCGCGTGAAGATAAGCAAATCGTTGAGGGTACTGTCCATTCGATATCCACTCTGGGCAATATTATTCGTTATACCATTGATGCCGCCGGCGTAAGGTTAATCGTAGATGCGCTTAATGATGGCCGATCCTTGAGAATTCGAGAGCAGAGCCTTGTGAATCTTGCCTTGGATCGTTCTCAACTGTTGCAGCTAGAGAAGGAAGGAGTATAAAATAATTGTCCATTTCATCTGAACAACGTAAGAGAGTGATTATCGAGCAATTGAAGCAGCAGGGTCAGGTAAAGGTTCCTGATTTGTCGGCCTATTTTACGGTTTCAGAGGAGACGGTTCGGCGTGACCTTGTGCTGCTGGAAAAGGAAGGCTTAGCCAAGCGGGTATACGGGGGAGCGGTTTTGACGAAAATGACCAGCTTCGAGCCTCCCTATTTACAACGCCAAATGGTGAATGCGGAAGAGAAGGAGCGGATTGGGCGCATGGCTGCGGAATTGATTGAATCCGGTGATACCATTGCGGTCGACGTAGGGACGACGACGCTTGAGCTGGCTAAGGCGATACATGGACGAGAGCGTCTGACGATTCTGACCAATTCGCTTGCCGTCGCTTATCATTTAATGGAATCTTTGAACAGCGGGAGATTCTCAGGGAAGATTTTTGTAGTCGGAGGTGAATTGAATCCGGAGCAGCAATCCATGTCCGGTACGCTTGGAGAGCACGTCCTCTCCCAATTCCGTGTAGATAAGGCGTTTATCTCTGTTGGAGGCATGTCCTTGGAACGGGGCATCAGCGACTATGATCCGAACGAGACCGGGATGTCGCGCAGGATGATAGATGCAGCTTCCCAGACCATCGTATTGGCCGACGGCTCCAAGCTGGATAAAGAAGGATTCATCGAAATTGTGCCGATGCACAGGGTTCATACCATTGTTAGCGATACTGCTCCGCCTAAGGAATGGTTGCAAGGGCTTAGAAGCCACCGTATCCATTGGATTGAAGCCACGAAAAGAGGGGATTAAGGATGTTGCAAGGAGAAGCCAAGCTTATCGTAGTTGTACTGGATGGATTAAGATACGATGCCGCCCGCAAGTATTTGGGATATATGGAGCATCTTGTTGAGCAGGGCGAGGCGAACTGCTACCGGGTACAATCCCAGCTGCCGAGTCTCTCGCGTCCGCTGTACGAAGTGCTGCTGACCGGCACGCACGTGGCGAGAAACGGGATCACGGCGAACCATATTGCGAGGTTGAGTCATGAACAGAGCGTGTTCCATCTCGCACGCGAGGCCGGACTAAGGACTGCTGCGGCCGCGTATCATTGGGTAAGCGAGCTTTATAACAGCGCTCCATTTAACCCTGTCGCAGACCGCCATCAGCATGATGTCAGCAGGCTGATCCAGCATGGGCTGTTCTATTTCGAGGATTACTATCCTGACAGCCATCTGTTTATAGATGCCGAGCATTTGAGATCGACGTACGATCCGCATTTTTTATATATTCATTCTATGAATATCGACGACATGGGCCATAAGCATGGGGGTGAAAGCAAGGAATATGCCGGTTCTGTACGTGTTGTAGACGGCATATTGGCGACCTTGGTTCCTGCGTGGAGATTACAGGGATATCATGTGGTGGTCACGTCCGATCACGGGATGAATGCGATGGGTCATCATGGAGGAACCGAGCCTGAAGAACGGAATGTTCCGCTCTATGTGTTTGGCGAGTTGCCTTCACCTTCCTTGATGCCGGATCAGACAGGGGCAATATCGCAGCTGCATTTGGCACCGTTGATGTGCCATTATTTAGGAATCAAACCTTCGGAAGCGATGCTGGCGTGGGATTAGATCAAGGGGGATACGACTTATGAAGGTAGATATGCATTTTCATCTGGAGGAAGGCCCTTATTCGCTGCGCTGGTTATCCCGTACTTTGCAGGCGCTTGCCTCTACAGAGCCTGAACGGGAGGCATCATTAGGCCATCATACACTGCAGTATGGGGAGGAAATGGCAAAGCTCCTGTCACGCAGAATACAGCAGGGCTGCTATAGTGAGGAATGGCTGGACCGCTATTTGAATACAGGGCGCAAAAGAGGGATCGGACAGTTTGGCGTGGTAGATCATTTATACCGTTTTCGGGAATGTCGGCCGTATTATGAGAGGCATATGCTGCTGGACGATACCCCTGTCGGGAGAATGCAGCAAGCGTGGCTGGATCAGGTATGCGTGGCTTCGCTTTCCGATTTTGTCCGCTTCGTAACAGAGGCAAAGGCCTCCAGACCGGATCTTGCCCTGGGAATCGAAGCCGATTTTTTTCCAGGTGGAGAACAGGAGCTGAGGGAAATTCTCGCAGGGTCCGAGTGGGATTACGTCATTGGGTCCGTTCATTTTTTGGACGGGTGGGGATTTGACAATCCTGAGACGAAGAGCAAATTTGAGGGGAGAGATCCGGTTCAGACTTATAAGCACTATTACGAGCTGTTAAGGCAGGCCTGCGTGTCGGGGCTGTTTCATATTATCGCCCATCCGGACAACCTCAAGGTATTCGGATTCCGGCCAGTTGACGAGAAGGAGTTGCTTCCTTATTACCGAATGCTGGCGAAGGAAATGGTACAGAGCGGGGTCATTACCGAGATCAATACGGGACTTGCTTACCGTTACCCGATCGGGGAGAGCTGCCCGAGTCCGTTATTTCTCTCCGTGCTCGCTGAATATAAGGTTCCGCTTACTTTGTCCTCGGACGCGCATTTTCCGGATGATATCGGGATGCTGTTGGATCAGGCCAAAGCGGATGTTGAACGTATGGGTTATAAGGAGCTTGTGGCATTCAGAAATGGGAAGCGGATGTTGGTGCCGATAAATGGAGTCATATACTAGCAGGGGGGCTGTAAGTTGAACTGCACCCCGTCAAGCAAACTGCATAAATAACTAGTAGGAGATAGAGGGGTTCAGTCGCGGTACCATTCGAATACGCGTTAATGACGCTGCTTTCGGAGGTACCGCCGCTGTTTTACTTCATCCCGACACCAATGTCGTAAATGTTAAAAACATTTAGAAAAGACAATAATGTCTGCGCGGTGTTTCCACTGAATATAACGGAGGCAAATACCGTTAAATTGGCGAGCATATTAATAAATATAACTTCCTCCGTCCCCAGCCGCGGTATTATTTATGATTTCAGCGCCGGCAATCGAAACGAGCGAGCCATTGGCGATGATAGCGCCGCCGTCCATGAATGCGATGTTATTAGCAATTATGCCGCCGCCATTGTTGTCCGCCGTATTGTTGCTTATTTCACTGTTTTGAATTGTAACGATGGTGTCAAACGCGTTTGTACCTCCTGCGTCACCGAAAGCCAACACGGTAGAATTAGCGATGATTTTCCCTCCGTTAATGGTAAGGGTGCAACCGAGCCTGGTACCTCCCGCTATTGTGGTAATACCGCCACCGCTGTTGTTCGCACGGATGCCTGTTATTTCCCCACCGTTCATCTCGATGTCACAGCCCGCGGCAAAGACGCCATCACCACTACCGGCTTGGCAGTTTTCTATGAGCGCGGCGTTCATGATCAGACTGCTTCTACTGATATTCCCTGAACCAGGAGGCCGCCACCGTTGCCACTGTTCCTGCAATTGGTAATTATGCAGCCGTCAAGCGTTAGGGAACAACCGGAGCCGAAAATTAAAATGCCGCCGCCTGTTCCTCCGCCATCAAGGATGATACCAACACCTATGGTCATCGACACTCCGGTTAAACTGCCGTTTGTTAACGTTGAAAAGTGACGAAAACTTCCTCCATTTGTAATCGCAAGTGTAACACTATTATTGCCGCTGCTATTTATCAGGTTAATTGTGATATTTTGTTGTATCATAACACCGCTGCTGAAATTGATGTCGTTTTATATAAAAAAAATTGAATATATCTCCGTCTTGCGCGCTCAGTAATGCCGCTATAATATCATTAAAGTTAAAACATTAACATTTACAATCATTTTTAAATGTCACCCCTTTATAGAAAATTAATGTAGAATGTGAACCGGTCAATTTTGGACTAGACATAACAAAGCATCCTTTTAAATTAACCTAAATAAAATTATATACCAGAGGGGTGCTACCTGTTCACTGGACTATCGCTTGTCGCATTGTCAGTGAAGGAGGGGCAAGCTAACGCAAGTGAAGCGATAGAGACTCATTAGAATGCACGGGGGCCGACAAGGTGAAAAATTGGAAGGCTACAGTAGATTTTCAGCAAGCGGATCTGGATCAGGGTCATGGGAGACTGATCGTCAGGTACGGCTCTTTCTTAGATATCAGAAAGTATAAACTTCGGAGGATCTGCTGCCTGATATCACAAGTAAAACTACCGCTAAATGCGGTCTGTCTTCTTTGAGAGTACGTCGATAGACGTTTTTCTTTCATGAGGTCGTCGCCTCGGATCACCGGCAAATCTTTGCGTTTACTTTAGGCTTTGTTCTTCTTGCTAAACAATGAATCAACTGAGAGCAGGCTGCTGCCGCTAAGGGCAAGATGGACAGCCATTGCGAGCAGGGCTATATCCAGTTCATAGCCACCCAGGAAGCCCATGCCCAGCTTGGCCTGAAAAATAGCGACGATTAGTACGACACCCAGAACTAGGGAGGCAATTCTCGTTCCCAAACCGATAATCAGTGCAATGCCACCAACAATTTCGATAATGGCGACAACGGTAGCCATAAATGCAGGGATACCCAAACTTGCGAAGAATCCTTCGATATTTCCGATGCCGCTCTGGAACTTATCCAAACCGTGAGCCAAAAAGATGACCCCCAGTATAACCCGAATAATGAATGTGCCCGTAGAAGAATAACTACGCATGAAATGTAACAACTCCTTATCTTTGTTTTGAAATGTTATCAACTAACTTTTATATAGTTGAAACTCAAGTTGTATCATACTCAATAATGCTATTTAATGTCAAGTAACTAACTAAAAATAATCGGATTTTACAATTTAGTGTCTGGGCCGGTATTCAGTCGGCGACTGTCCGGTCCAGCGGCGGAATTGCCTTGAAAAGTGGCTGGCGGAGCGAAACCCGAGTTTGTCGGCGATCGCGGTCATCGGCAGATGGGTCGTGATAAGCAGCTCCTTGGCCAAGCTGAGCTTTTGACGGCTGATATATTGTCTTGGCGATATTCCATAGACTTGGCGAAACAATTTGCTGCATTGGCTGCGGCTTAAATTAAGCTCTTTGGACACCGCCGCGACAGATATATCCTCGGTGAGCCCCGAGGATAGTTTCTCTTCAATGGCATGAGCCGCATCGGCTGCAAGCAAGGAAGACGGTTTGTGAGTGCCCGCTGCCGCCGGTAAGGAATGTCGTGGCTTGAGTGTTTCCTGCATCTTCAGGAGAGAGAGCACATCATGAATGATAAGCAGGGTATAGGATTGGAGCAGCAGCCTGTCTTCAAAGGTGAGATTGTATTCGGCTCTCGGGTTCTCCGGATGAAGTGAATGAGCTGGCGGCTGACTGCGCCGAACGATTCCCTCAAGCTCTTGAACATAAGCGCGCAGTTTACTGTGTTCGCTTTCTTGCTGGCGAATATGGCGGTAAGGGGCAGCGGCTAGTGAGCGCCGAATTTCCGTATCATCGAGATCAAAATGAACATTGAAGTATCCGTACTGCTTATTGGACAGATTAGAGGTTTGATGGGGTACCCCGGATTTGATCAGAAGCCATTCCCCTTGCCGAAGCGTAATGGATTCCCGGTGAATTTCCTGCAAGACCTCGCCTTCCAGACAGTACAGCAGCTCGAACAGGTGATGATGATGCCTCGGATAACTCCAGCCAGGTGGCTGGATATCAAAATGGCATCCGGTTACCTGAAGCGTGTGAATGATATTGGGAAAGCGGAATGTAATATCCATAGCAGCGGGCTCCTTTTTTAGCATCTTTCACTCTAATATGTATGCCCTCTATTTTATCATATTAAGTTCATGACATCGTGAGAATTTGACACAAAAGGTATAGAGAATGATCCATTTGGAGATTGAGCAGAAAGCGCTTTTGATAGATGATAGCAGTGTGTGGTGAAATTGAAATGATATGAATCATGGAGGGAATATAAGATGCAGCCTCAATTGAAAGCGATTAATCAACAGTTCGTGTTAGGGGATGAACCGATTCAGATTCTGTCAGGTGCTGTTCACTATTTTCGTATCGTTCCGGAATATTGGGAAGACCGGTTGATGAAGCTTAAAGCGTGTGGGTTCAACACCGTGGAGACCTATATTCCGTGGAATTTGCATGAGCCCAAGGAAGGGCAATTTACGTTTGATGGCATAGCTAACTTGGAAGGGTTTGTCCAAATAGCCGGTCATCTGGGGCTGCACGTGATCCTTCGGCCAAGTCCTTATATATGTGCAGAGTGGGAATTCGGCGGGCTTCCTGCCTGGCTGCTGCAGTATCCGGATATTCATCTGCGATGTATGGACCCCGTCTATTTGGAGAAGGTTGACCACTATTACGATGAACTGATTCCACGAATAGTTCCGCTGCTGACCTCCAAGGGAGGTCCGGTGATTGCGATTCAGATTGAGAATGAGTACGGCAGTTATGGAAATGATACGGCCTATCTGGAATATTTAAAAGACGGCTTGTCCGCGCGTGGCGTGGATGTATTGCTGTTCACTTCAGATGGTCCAACGGATGGCATGCTGCAGGGGGGAACCGTACCGGACGTGCTTGCAACCGTCAATTTCGGATCCAGACCCGGGGAAGCCTTCGCTAAACTGCGAGAGTACCGGACAGAAGATCCTCTTATGTGCATGGAATACTGGAACGGATGGTTTGATCATTGGCTGAAACCGCATCATACGCGGAGCTCCGAGGAGGTTGCCCAGGTATTCGAGGAGATGCTTCGTCTGAATGCATCCGTGAATTTTTACATGTTTCATGGCGGAACGAATTTCGGATTCTACAACGGAGCGAATGATCAAGAAAAGTATGAACCGACAGTCACCAGCTATGATTATGATGCTCCTCTCTCGGAATGCGGGGATGCAACCGCTAAATATGAGGCCGTTCGCAGTGCGATTGTTAAGCATCAGGGGCTTGAGATTGCGGATCTGCCCAATCTGCCTCAGCCTTCGGTGAAGAAAAGTTATGGCTCTGTTCGCATGACGCATTATGCCGACTTACTGGAGCAGTTGCCGGTACTGTCGGAGCAGGTGAAACGCACAACGCCTGTTCCTATGGAGTTGTTGGGTCAAAGTTATGGGTTCATTGTGTATTCAACGGTGGTTTCGGGTCCACGTCAGGGTGAATTCTTGCATCTGCAAGAGGTGCATGACCGGGCTCAGGTATTCTTGAATGGTATTTATCAGGGTACCGTTGAGCGCTGGAATCCTCAAGCCTTGCAGCTCGATATTCCGTCAGCCGGGGCGAAGCTGGAGATTGTTGTCGAGAATATGGGGCGGGTTAACTATGGTCCGAAACTGAAGGACTATAAGGGCATCACGGAGGGAGCTCGGATGAACAACCAGTTCCTGTTCGACTGGAGCATCTATCCGCTGCCGTTAGAGAATCCGAATGCGGCATCGTTCCAAGCGCTGGAAGGTGCATTGGATCAGCAGGATCGGCCTACCTTCTATACCGGCGAATTCACGGTTGATGAAATCGGTGATACATTCATTCGTCTGGATGGATGGGGAAAAGGCGTAGTATGGATCAATGGCTTCAATCTGGGACGCTATTGGAAGGAAGGGCCGCAGGCAACACTTTATGTGCCTGGACCGCTGCTGAAGCAGGGTCGCAATGCAATCACGGTATTTGAACTGCATCATTCCGGCGATGCGTGCGTCCATCTTGTTGATAAGCCCGATCTGGGCTGAGAAAAGGAAAAGGGAGCCACCCGAATCGATTTTCGGGCTGGCTCCCTTTTTTCTTCTAAAGCTGCGTAATTAGATCAATTGCTTGCGAACCCTTAAATAGCGATACAAGACGATGCCGAACAGCGAGCACAGCACCGCGCATAATCCGATGAAGCCATAGCCGGCTTGGAGTCCTCTCAGCAGACCCAGCTCCGTTTCGCTGCCATACATCTGTTTGAAGCCGTTCGTAATGGCACCGATTGCGTAATTGCCAATGACGCTGCCAATCCCCATCATGGTGACGATAAACGTGATGGCGGTATCGCTTTCTCTTGGATATCTTTTGGCAATCAAAGCCATAACTGTCGGATAAATCGGAGCGATTCCGATACCGGCTGCCGCGAACAGGAAGGCGTAGGATTCCCCGCCAAAGATCGCGATAAAGGTACATACTCCGGTCAGAGCAGACAGAATGATAATCGATAGAGTGAAACCGATCCGGTCCGTGATCGGGCCCAGCAGCAGACGAGCAGCCGAGAAACAGAGAAAGAACGCGGATAACATTCCAGCCGCTGCGGTTGGCTCCCAATTGTACGATTTTTCAAGAAAGTTGACGAGCCACCCGCCGACGGCCATCTCCGAGACAACACCGAAGGAAAGGATCATGACAACAAGCCACAGGGCAGGATCTCTGACCAATTGTTTCAGTGGAACGCGTTCCGTCTCGGACAGGTCATCCCCGGGAAATTTGCTCATCAATGCCGGGATCATCGGCAGTAGGGATAACATAAGCATAGCCAGGTACATTCCCCGCCAGTCCAGCGTGTGATTCCATACGGTTACGGTCATTAAGCCGGATGCAATCATCGGTGCCACCGTTGAACTAATCCCGTAGAAGAAATGGGACAGGTTCATCATCGTACCGGTATTTCGCACAAAAATCCGGGCTGCCAAGATCGCAAGTCCAATCTCGAGCATGCCGTTTCCTATGTACATTAAGAAGTAGGATGCGGTAAACATCGGGTAGCTGTGTGACAGAAAAATAAACACGCCGGAAATCGCCATTGATCCAAAGGCAGCCATGCTGACCCATTTGATCCCGATCTTGCGGGTTAACAGGGCAGTGAAGGAGCAAGCGATCAAATATCCGAGTGCATTCAGCGACAGCAATGTGCCGATCTGCATTTCGTCCAGACGAAAATCGAATTGAATTCTGGGTATGGCGGGTCCTTTAATATTTTCCGATATCCCGAAAATGATAAAGCCGAGAAATATGGTTGCCAAATGGAGGGTGTAATCCTTGCTGAATTTCGGTTTTGCTTTCGTTTGAAGGTCAGTATTCACGGTTATTCCCCAATCATCATCGTTGAATTTTACACTGCACGAGTATCGGATATCATCATATCCAGAGCAAGCCGCTGTAAGCCGGCTATATAGTCTTGTTCCCAGTCGCGAAGTTGCATCTCGGGCAAATGCGGTTTCGGTACGTAAGTGGAAGCCCGTTCTTTAATCGAGATCAGGGTGGAGGGGAGGAGATCATGCTCACACCACATGATGGCATCGGGATTGATTATCGCGGTAAAGGTTGCGCTCAGGCGGCCTACCACGACAGGAATGGAGTACAGGGTCTCCAGATACGACTTGAGGTCATAGTCCTGAAAGGCTCCATACGTTGGGATATGAAAAATGACGCCATCACGAACGGCGGCCGGCAAGCCAGCGGCAATCGAACGGATTTTCGGGTAGCTCCGGATCCAGTTTCCCAGCTGGGATGCAAGAGCCTCCGGTTCGCAATGGAGTACGGCGTCTTCGACTGTCCGCTCTATAAGGTCGCCGTTCCAGTTGAAAAGGGTATATACGCTCTGCTCCTTCTCGTAATAAACAGCGAGACCCAGCATGTAATCCTGATTAAAAGCATAACGATTCGCACGCCTGCCGCCACTCGATTCATCCAGTCCAAGCAGGGTGACTTCCCCTTCTTGCTTCATCTGTTCCAGCACTTTGCCAACCGTCGGGAAACTGATGCCGAGTTTGTCGCTAAGCTCTGCCTTGGTTCCACTGCTCAGTTCCAGCAGCGAGGAGCGCAGTGCGCGCCGAACAGTGTGTCTCATGGATTGCGGCGTCGACAAAGCTTTTTCTCGCGTAATGATCACGCCTCTCCTGACTTTTTAAACTGATTTAATAAATTTCTGCTGAAGATTATTGCATATCTGTAAAAGGGGCGCAAGAACAATCTTGATTCAGGGAGTCTGGACGATTAGCGAAGCAGCATGATGATCCCTCCCAGTATCGGCATGAGAATCATGGAGAATCGCAGCAGCGTTCTGGGTGCCTTGCTTGTATACTTTGCTCCGATGTACGATCCGATCATCGTACCTGCAACCACTTGCAGCAACAGCTGCCAATCGATGTACCCTGCTTGAAAATAACCGATGCCCCCGAAGAGCGCAATCGGCATAATAACCATCATGGTTGTACCTACAGCCAGCGTTATTGGCATATTGAACAGAACCATAAGCGCAAGCTGGATGAACGGAGTTGAACCGATACCGAACACACCCGACATGCCTCCAGTTATCAAACCGGAGATCAGTGCCATCATCCAAAATCTCGAGGAGCGAATGGAGGTCAGCATGGGCTTCGGCGTAAACTGCATGCGCGTTCGCAGCATAATCAGCAGGCCGGATAGAAACAGCATGATGGCTGTACATAAGACAAGCCGGTCCTCCGGAATCAGGCGAGCGGCAAAGCTGCCTGCATATGCACCCGCGGCGCCGAACAATCCGACGGCAAGTCCTGTTGATAGTATCGCATTTTTCTCTCTTAGGTGGCTGACGGAACCCGATATCATGGTGAATACCATGGCAGCAATGGAAGTGCCCAGCGCCGTATGTACAGGAATATGAAATACAGTGACCAGAAGTGCAATGAGGAATCCGGATCCACCAGCACCTACAAATCCGAGAAGACCTCCCAGGAATAACATCGTGATGAAAATACTCATATGTGTCTCTTCTTTCGTTGTAAGTTTAATATCAATTTTCCTATTATACATCAAATTGTGAATGATTCGAGGTGCTTGATGAGGCTGGTCCGAGCGGCAGAGGGATTGTCCTGAAGGAAACCGCTAGACCATGGACCAATTGTCGTGAAGCAGTTGACAACCATGCAGCTCCATGAGAAAATGTACGCGCGTACATAAATTGCGGGAGGCATGATTATTATTGCTAGTCGTAAAGAGGTAGCACAGCTTGCAGGCGTGTCGGAAGCCACGGTATCCCGGGTTCTGAACGGGGTCGGACCGATCAAGGAGGAGACCCGGCTGCGTGTGCTGGAAGCTGCGGATCGGCTCGGTTATACCCCGAGTGCGCTTGCCAGAAGTTTTGCCCGCCGCCGGAGCGGCAACCTTGGGGTTGTGATGCCCTATTTGCCGAAAGCCCGCATATTCTCCGCTTATTATTTCTCCGAAATATTAAGCGGTATTGGCAGCAAGGCGCTGGAGAGCAAATATGATCTGTTGATGCTGTTCCGTGAGCCGGGCGGTTCGATGGATTACATGAATCTGTTCCGCACCCAGAAGGTGGATGCCTGCATCATTCTTGGTGCCAGGGATGATGGGGGAGAGCGGCAAGCCATTCAACAGCTGAGCGAGGGAAATCATCCATATTGCCTGATTAATCAATACTTTGAAGGCGAGGCATTTCATGTCATGGATGCCGATCATGTGGATGGCAGCTATCAAGCCGTTCGCCACTTGACCGAGCAGGGATTTCGGAAGATTGCGTTTCTCAACGGACCGTCCCAGTATTCGAACAGTCGCGACCGGTTGAAGGGGTATGCTCAAGCGCTGAATGAAGCGGGGATCGCGCTGGATGAGTCGCTGCTGTTCGAAGGCAATTTCAGCCGCAAGAGCGGTTATGCCGCAGCTGAGCTGATTGCAAGGCAGCTGGACCGAATCGAAGCGGTTTTTGCTGCCAATGATCGAATGGCGATTGGTCTTCAGCAGGGCTTGCGCGCGCTCGGAATTTCTGAAGAACGAATGCCTGCCTTTGTCGGTTACGATGACTCGGAAGCTGCGGAACTCTGTACCCCGCCGCTTACCAGCGTCAGAGTTCCCTTCTACGAACTGGGATGTCTTGCAGCGGAACATGTTCTTCATAGGCTGGACGCCTCCGAGTCCGAGGATGAGAGCGAGATGAACACGGTACTTCATCGGCAGCTGTCCACCCGTCTTGTCATTCGTGCATCTTCGCTTCATCGAAATTAATGAACCCTTATTCAAGGAGGAATGAAAGATGAAACAATTACGTGTCGGCATGATCGGATATAAATTTATGGGCAAAGCCCACAGTAATGCATACCGGAGCCTCCCGATGTTCTTCCCGGAGGCGTTGAAGCCAGAGATGGTAGCGATCTGCGGGCGCAATGTATCGGCAGTGCAAGAAGCGGCGGATCAGCTGGGCTGGCGTGAAAGCGTTACCGATTGGAAGGAGCTTGTGAACCGGGATGATATTGATCTGATCGATATCAATGCTCCAAGCGATGCTCATAAGGAGATTGCCATTGCTGCCGCCAAGGCAGGCAAGCATATATTCTGCGAGAAGCCGCTTGCGTTGACGCTGGCGGATGCCAGAGAGATGCTGCAGGCAGCGGAAGATGCAGGCGTGACCCACATGGTCGGGTTTAACTACAGGTTCTCGCCGGCGGTAAGGCTGGCCAAGAAGCTGGTGGACAGCGGGAGATTGGGCCAGATCTATCATTTCCGCGCTTGGTTTCTTCAGGATTGGATTATGGATCCGCAGTTTCCGCTTGTATGGCGGCTGCAGAAGGAAGTCGCCGGATCGGGTTCACACGGGGATCTCGGCGCCCACCTGATTGACCTTGCACATTATCTGGTTGGCGATATGCAGGAAGTGATCGGGATGAGCGAGACCTTTATCAAGGAGCGTCCGATTGCCAGTGAAATGACAGGGCTAAGTGCAAAAGGAAGTGATGGAGGACCCAAAGGAAAGGTGACGGTGGACGATGCGACGCTGTTCATGACCCGCTTTGAGAACGGGGCGCTGGGCAGCTTTGAGGCGACGCGCTTTGCGGCAGGACATCGAAGCACCAATTCTTTTGAGATCAATGGCAGCCTTGGCAGCGTCAAATTTGATTTTGAACGGATGAATGAGCTGGAGGTTTATTTCACCTCTGACGATGAGGATGTGCAGGGCTTCCGCCGCGTGCTGGCAACCGATCCTGTACATGATTATATGGAAGCGTGGTGGCCGCCCGGACATACGATTGGTTTCGAGCACACGTTTACGCATGAAATTCTGGAGCTGTCCAGCGCCATATCGGAAGGCAGACAGCCCGTGCCGAGTTTCTACGACGGGGTGAAGTGTCAGGCCGTGCTGGAAGCCGTGGATAAATCCATTGAGGAGCGTCGCTGGGTTCAACTGTCAGAAATGTAATTAACTCATTCGACCGACCTGGTCGGACACATAAAAGGGAGTGCTACGCATGAAAAAGGCTTTAATCGTATGGGGCGGCTGGGACGGACATGAACCCGAGCAGGTGGCCGGTATTTTCGCTGAATTGCTGCGTCAGGAACAATATGAGGTTGAGGTATCGGACACGCTTGATGCATTGAATGATGCAAATAAGCTGCAGGCACTGGATCTGATCGTGCCGGTATGGACGATGGGCGAAATATCGAAGGAGCAGGTGGAGAACGTATCGCTTGCCGTGCAGCAGGGAACCGGTTTGGCGGGCTGTCATGGGGGGATGTGCGATTCATTCCGCAGCAACGTGGATTGGCAGTTCATGACCGGGGGCAATTGGGTTGCGCATCCGGGAAATGATGGTGTGAACTACCGGGTAGAGATTAAATCCAGCTCCAGTCCGCTGGTGGAAGGGATGGAGGATTTCACCGTGGCGTCCGAGCAGTATTATCTGCATGTGGACCCGGCAGTCGAGGTACTGGCAACCACCCGTTTTCCGGTTGCGGCAGGACCGCATCTCCTGAACAAAGCGGTTGACATGCCGGTGGCGTGGACCAAACGCTGGGGATACGGACGCGTATATTATAATTCGCTCGGTCATCATGCGGATATCGTCGACATGCCTCAGGTGAAGGAAATGATGCGCAGAGGTTTGCTGTGGGCTGCAGAGGGCAAATCGTTGTACTCTGGCTCGGATATGAGTTTGTTTACGGAAGGTCAAGGATACACAGGCATGGGAGACAGCCAATAAGCGGCAGGAGGAGACTTGGATCATGAAGAAAGTAAAGGTTGGCATTATTGGCTGCGGAAAAATCAGCGGCATTTATATGGAAAATTGCCATAAGTTTGACATTCTGGAGCTGACAGCTTGCGCGGATATCGATCGTGCCCGTGCCGAGGAGCAGGCAGCCAAGTACAACATCCCGAATGTGTACACCACCGAAGAATTGCTTGCCGATCCGGAGATTGAGCTGGTCATAAACCTGACGATTCCTGCACTCCATGCGAAGATTATGCTGGATGCGCTTCAAGCCGGCAAGCATGTGTACGTTGAGAAGCCGCTGGGTGTTACCCGTGAAGAGGGCAAGGCGGTTCTGGACCTTGCCGAGGCCAAGGGGCTCCGGGTAGGATGCGCACCCGAGACATTTCTTGGATCCGGCATCCAGACGGCTTTGAAGCTGATTCAGAATGGCCGGATTGGCACCCCGATTGCAGCGACCGCGTTCATGATGAGCCGCGGGCATGAGCACTGGCATCCCGATCCTGAATTTTACTACGCTGCCGGTGGCGGTCCGATGTTTGATATGGGACCCTACTACCTGACAGCGTTGGTCCAACTGCTGGGACCTATCCGCAGCATTAGCGGCATGACCGGAGCGGCGCTTACAGAGCGGACCATTACGAGCGAGAAGAAGCACGGACAGAAGATTCCGGTGGATGTTCCTACCCACGTGGCTGGACTCATGGAGTTTCATAACGGCGCCATTGGCACGCTGATTACGAGTTTCGATGCATTTGGCGGCAGCACGCTTCCGAATATTGAGATTTACGGTACGGAGGGCACGATCCTGGTGCCGGATCCGAACGGGTTTGGCGGATCCGTGAAATATCGATTGACCGGTGAAAGCGATTGGACGGAAGAACCGCTGCTTCCTGGATATCACGAGAATACGAGAGGCATCGGTCCGGCCGATATGGCTTATGCTATTCGGAGCGGAAGACCTCATCGTGCCAGCGGAGAGTTGGCCTATCATGTGCTTGAAGCCATGTGGGGATTCCATGATGCATCCGATGAAGGCAAACGGTATGAGATGGCCAGCTCCTGCGACGTCCCGGCACCGCTGCCGCTGGATTTGCAGAAGTACACACTGGATTGAGAATAGAGTGACATTCAAAAAGCGGCTTGCTCCGAAAGGTCATAAGACCTCCGGGGCAAGCCGCTTTATCGTCCGGACGGCTGCCTATTTAAAACGATGCGTGGACCGGGACATGCTTGATCCGTTGTTAAGTATAAAGAGCTCTCGCGGATTTCCCCGGCAGTCCCCATCGGAATCAAAACAAACTGTTCCTCCAAGTTAGGCACCTTGGTGCAGCATTTTCCTTCTGGTCATCCCGATCGCTGCGGGCGGGCAGCAGGGCTGACAATCTACATCCCGCCTGCGAGCATAACGCGCTGTTATTCCTTTACGACAAGACCGAATATTTTGGTTAAAGGAATGGCCTGATGCGGCGAAATGATGCATCCCTGCAGATCCTCCAGCGTAACGCCTATGTTATGGAAGTCCGTACGGCTTAAATCAATCCCTGCCAGCTTCGTGCCGGAGAATTGCGATTGATCGATCTGACAATCCAGAAACTCCACTTTGCTTAATTCAGAATGGTAAAAGTCCGATTTTACAAGGGAGGTGGATTGAAAGGAAACCTGCTTCATGTTAGCAAAGCGAAGCGTGGCGTAATCCCCTGTGCAGTGATTAAACAGCACATTACGGATGGTGGCTGCCGTTAGGTCTAGCCCTAGAATTTTGCAATGATTGAATTGCACGCGGTACATGATAGCCTCGCTGAGATCCACGTTGGATAAGTCGCAATGATTGAACACGATATCTGTAAGTTCGGCGTGGTGGAGGGAGACGTGCTGGAATGTAACGTTATTGAATATCATTTGATCAAACAGAACCTTGTTGGCTGCAACATATGATAAGGTTTCGTCCTGACAGGTGGATTGCTCAAATGAAGCTTCATCGTCGACACCTGCATCGGACAGGATCAAAGGTTCAAGCTGCTTGGGGAGTTTGGGCTTCACGATTTTGACGGGTGCTGAATGGTTGGATGGCATGATCTTTCCTCCAAAATGGGAATAAGGATGATGAACTTCCGGCTAATCGCAGGCTTTATTGTATAGAAGTATATCATGTCCTTAATCCATTGTCCGGTCCTTGATGTTGATCGCAGCATCCAAAGTTCCGCCAAGAAGCTGGGGCGACCATGCCAGCAGACTGACTCGGCCTTTACCGGTCAGATCGCCAACAAATGGGATCATCTGTTCTCCAGATATCCATGGGCCAAATAGAGCTTCGCGTGGACCGAAGGCGGCTCCCGAGCTGTAGTAAACAGACCAGCTGCCCGTTTTATGATCAACAAGCACCAAATCCTCATACCCGTCGCCATCTACATCACCAAGCCTCACCGACAGCTGCGAGTCGCTCAGGTTATGGGCCGAATACCATATACCGGCATCCAGGAGGTCTCTGCAACTGCTTAGCCAGACCCGACAGGTTCCAGTGGCGGGATTCCAAACGACGAGGTCATCCAGGCCGTCCCCATTCACATCCCCTATGCAGGGAATTTCTCCTTCACGTACAGCAACCTTGTTCTGAATAACAGGAGTAGCAAAGCCGCTCCCGAAACTGTAGGCAATGGCGGCTTTTCCGCTGCGAGGATTCCATAAACATAAGTCATGCCTGCCATCCCCGTCAAAATCACCGGTCAAACACTCCCAGTTCATGACTTCAGCTTCTGACAGCCATGCACCCGCAGGGCATAAGGTGGTGCCTGTGCCAAGGGCAACCTCGCACAATCCAGGCTCCCCATACCACACGGCCGTATCCATCCTTCCGTCCCCATCATAATCCCCTGTCATAGCCGTGCCGCCCGGATGGAGCGGCCAACCCGTCAATAACGGGCGTATGGACAACACGCCGTTATGGAGCCGAAGGGGAGCATCGAATCGAATAGTCGCTATGCACCATAGGTTGTCGGTTTCACTTCGAATAAATAACTGATCTGGCTGCCGATTTCTTTTGGCAAGCAGCAATGTCGGGTGCTTGATTGTGAGTTTATTCAGCAAACCGCTCTCCCTGAAATCCGGTATGAACGGGGTCAGCGACGTTAGGGGGACAAAGGATTTATGCTCCTGTTTGAAGTACCGAATGATTCTTCTGAGGGGCGAGTTCGGATCATAATGGACAGTACCGTTAGCACGAAGGTGAATATATGAGAATTCGAGATACGGGTGGTAGAAAAATGACGCCAGATCCTTCCCGCCCGTATAGTCCTTTATGGTTTGCCCGATACGAGCTACATCTTCTTCGATGTTGTCACCTGCAACGTAATAGAGCGGGGTAGGTACATAGAGGGTTCCGTTCGAGAATGGATCGTCAGGGTCGAGTTTGAGTACAGGCGTCCTCGCATCCGGTGCGGATGGCGGGGATTCATATAGAATGCCGTTACAGATCTCGATGATATGCCGTTGGACGGGGGAAGCAGTATAGTGGGGAGTTTCGAACCAGCCGGCGGTCAGATCGGCCGCCTGGAAGGCATTCTCGGCAAGCTGAACCCGCTGATACGCATAGGATTGCTGAAGCTGCAGGAGAGACGTGAGAGCGTCGGACCGATCATCGGGGGGACAATTGGCGCTGCAATCGGGATAGGCAAACTCGAACCCGTCTCCGCTGACCGAGTCCTCGTATTGATGCGTATATCCGTGCATGCCGAGCGAGGCGCCAAGAGTGAGCAGCGTTCTGAGCATAAGGACAAAACGAAGGGAAACATCATTTTCCGCATCGGTTATAGACCTGTCAATACTCTGTGCTGGATCGACATAATGCGGGATGACCGCAAGATGGAAGGGGATTCCTTCATTATGTAGGAACTGAGCGATGACAAGTAATTTGGCTTGTTGTTCCTCACTCTCGTAATTTCCTCCTGGCCCGATATCTTCAAGGCGTATTAGTGCTTTATTCATTCAGATGTGCTCCTTTCCCGGATACACTGGATCGTAATGCGGAGTATATCCATATATTTATGCGGGGACGGTGCACCGTGCCATTTCTGAGGAACGGTGTTGCACGAAAAAGAGGATCAAATGACTGTCAAGCGAATACAAAGAGAAGAAAAAACGAGCAGGAGGAAGAACATGCAGATCAGATACGCTAATGAACATGACGCTGAAGGTATTGCCAAGGTGCATGTGGACAGTTGGAAAACAACCTATAAGGGAATTGTGGACGATCGCTTCTTACAAGCGCTGTCTGCCGCCGATCGTGTAGAGGGCTGGCGCTGGAAGCTGGCGAACATGCCGGAGGACGAGCAGCTGCTTGTCGTGGCCGATGAAGACGGAAAGGTGTACGGGTTTATGTCTTACGGCACAGAACGTGAGCAGAAGATGCCTCATGAAGGAGAACTTTACGCCGTCTATCTGTTGGAAGAGATTCAAGGGCAAGGCTATGGAAACCAACTGTTTGCCAGGCTGAAAGAGTATATGAATATGAAGGGATACACCTCCTTATTGGTCTGGGTACTTGAAGGCAATTCGGCAGAACACTTTTATAGACATAAGGGCGGACAGGAACAGAAACGAAAAGAGATTGTCATCGGCGGGAAAACCCATACCGAGATTGCATTGCTGTGGGATTCCATTGACAAGATCACATAATTCAGGCAATCCCCTTAAAGTTTACATCCGTGCGGCAATCTACTATGATTAACATATATACCCCTGTGGGTAATTATTAATCCTTGTCATATCGTAGGAGGTTCGCATTTGAGTATTATTCCCATAGGTCCTTTGATGATCAGGGCAGATATCGTTCTCTTCCTTATCTGTGCTGCGGCCGGGCTTGCAGCACTTCGAATTCGCTTGCGCCAGGAGCCGCAGCGGGAATGGGTCCTTGACACTTTTTTGACTGCGCTGATCCTTGGTTTTATCTCGTGGAAATTCGGCATGCTGCTGTTTGATCCAATCCGAACCCTTCAGCATCCGACGTCCCTTATTTATATGACGGGCGGAACCCGAGGCATCTGGCTGGGGTGCATCCTTGCGCTTCTCTATGTTGGTCTTCGATGGAATAAGAGCAGGGTAAATTCGGGTCTGCTGCTCAAGTCGGCTATGTTGTCGGCATTCGCGAGCGGACTGGCAGGATCGATATTTCAGTGGCTGTGGGCGGATGGAGCGAGTGTAACGATTTCGTTGTTCTACATTGTATTGTTCGGTGTTCTGCTTATCCTGAGCTGGCTTCAATTCCAGAAGCCGCTAACCCATTACCTTACGCTCGGTTTAGGGAGGAACAGGGCAGTGCTGCTTCTCATGTCAGCTCTGTTCATATGGGTAATCTATGACTTTGCCTCCAATTCGGCCAGCGAGCGAGATGCCGGTGCTCCGAGTCAAGGAGAACATGCGGATCATATTATCGAGGGCTTGAAGCCAGGACTTCGCGCACCGGACGTCGCACTCCTGAACCTGGAAGGACAGAAGGTAAAGCTGTCGGATTATCGCGGACAAACGGTTCTTCTTAACTTTTGGGCATCCTGGTGCCCGCCTTGCAAGGTAGAAATGCCATATATGCAGGATTTTTACGATAAGCATCAAGACGAAGACGTTGTGATTCTGGCAGTTAATATGACGCATCTGGAAACTAACATGAGCGAGGTGCAGGCTTTTGTCGAGCAGAACGGTTTAACCTTTCCTGTTCTATATGACCGGAACGGGGAGAACACAAAAAGCTATGAGGTCGTAGCCTATCCGACTACCTATGTGATATCGCCAAACGGTATCATTTCGGAGCGGTTTCAAGGGGCGATAAACGAAGATCTGATGGAACAAGCCTACCGTAAAGCGCGTGAATAAGCAGGGTGAAAAGGCGGAATTTTGGCTTTGTGGACATTTATCTCTGCCGACTTCCCTCCAGCAGGAATATAATACACAAACGCTTGGGAGGGGGAAAAAAAGTGCAACCAATACCAATATCGGCAGACGGATGCAGAAATTACGTCGGCAAATCCATCTGCGCTGTCATGCATGATGGAACTGAAGTCGTGGGGACTATTCGCGGTGTACATGATCGAGGCCTCGAACTCGAATTTGCGAACCCATCCGCATATATATTGTCCACAAAAGGCAAAAAAGGCAAGAAGTCTTCAAAGTCAGCTAAAAATGGTGCGCAAACATCCGCATTTGCACCATATGGCTACGGCGGTGGCTATGGCTATGGCGGTGGATACGGAAGAGGATACGGCTGGGGAGGCAATGTATTTGCTTGGGAAGCCATCGCTCTGTTATTCCTCATTCCATTCTTGTTTATCTAAAATAGAGAAAGAACACGTGATCACCGGCAGATGATGTTTTATATAGAAGAGACAGGGCATGGGATATCCCAGCGCTGTCTCCTTTTTAATTCCGGATTATATATTTCGGGCATGGGAGCTGAGTAGGGCTGAAGCCGAAGCATTGGTTTGTCTCAGGAGCCATATGACAGGAGTAAATGCGATGAGAAAACAGCTTCCGGCCAGAATCGGAAGTAAAGACCATTCGGCAATGGAATAACCGAGAAGCGTTTGCCAGCCGATGGCAACCAATCCAAGGAGATAAGCGATGCCACTCATATGGATGAGTATCGGTTTGGCTGCAGGATTGAAGGATTTTCTCAAGGACAGCCAGGCTACGAATGGGATTGCTTGAAGAGCATGAAAGCCTAACCCATGGAGCCAGATGATGTTACCGCCGATTCCGGTGAAGCGTCCAGCATTGATGGATATCCATATGCCGGCTGCAAACGAAATCAGCACCGCGATCATGGCATAACGAATGCCAAGCACAAGCTCAGGGTGTGCTTTCATCGCCTGTTTCCGGAAGTACTGAAGCCCAAAAATCAGATAGAGTATCAAGAGCAGCAAAGCCACGGCGGAGAAAGAAATCGCTATGACCACATCAAAGGCGGAACCGTTCTGAACGAACCTCGGATTGACACCGCGGAAATTTTGTACCGTCTCGGCAAAATAGGAAAACAAAACGAGAAAAATATAACAGCAGCGGAAGATGGACTTGCTTCTCGGTCTTAAACCGGATACCGGCAAGATCGCTGCGGTTGAAATCGTGAATATTCCCAGCGCCGCAGTAAAGGAAATTGCTTTGGAGACATCGCCATCGGGGGCGACAGGTCCTCCATTCAGCAGGACCCATATCCCGCAAATTCCGGCTAATAAGAAGCCGATCAGCCCTGCAAGCATAAGCCAGGTCTCCTGCTTATACAATTTGACAAATTGGTTGGTTGTTCCGTGTGAAGGTTGATTCATAATGATTAACATCCTCTCCGTAATGATGAATTGCTTATAATTTACAGTAGAAAGGCTGCCTTATTAACGGGCTGGGGATGTAATCAGTTACCGTACCTGGGAATGGTTCCTATCTGGGCTTAAGGAGGGGATAGGAGATAACGGAGGGGATGGTGGTGCAGGAATTAAAGCTTAGCCAGTGCTAAATAACTAATGTGAGCAGCCTAGAAATGAACCCTTCGCTTGATTGTTCCTTTCCTGAATACCTACTAAATTGAAAAATGTGGTTATTCACTTGAAGGATCGATTAGTAGTGTAAGGATTTGAAATTTGTATTTGGACTGCCTAACGAGAACGGGCAGCATGACAGAAGGGGCGTCATTTTTTATGTCCAATCGAATTTTGGTTACACCCGAGCAACTGGAGCAGGTTTCGGCACAATTTGCTCAGTCTGGTCAACTAAGCAGTGACATGGTGGAGCGGGTAAAAGGAGGCAGAGTGCCGATGAACGATAGACAGAGGAAGTTCAAATACATAATGACGGTCATTGGCATAGTAGGCGTGCTCGGCACGGTTGTTCCCAATTTACTGAATGCGGAATATGCGGCCGCGGAAAAGGCAGTGATCTGTATATCCTACCTGGTGGGAGTCCCGCTTGTAGTTTCGTTGGTTTATTGGGCAGGCAAAAACATAATGAAGGGTTGATAATCATGGAACAGCAGCTGCTACCGATAGGCTCGGTGGTCAAATTCAAGGAATGGGATCAGACGCTGATGATATATGGGCGGATGCAGAATGACTCCAAGACGTTGAAGCGTTGGGATTATGTCGCCTGCTTCTACCCTCATGGCAATCTGACGAAGGATTCCAATATCTTTTTTAACCATGAGGATATATCGGAGGTTGTATTTAGGGGATATATTAACGACGATGAAATCGCATTTCGCGATGCGCTGATTGAAGGGATTGAAAAAGCCGATCAAATGGCGCAATCCGCAGGCGCGGATAAATCATAGCTCTATTACACAGCAGCTCGGTATGGAGGCATCTCCAGCGGAGCTGCTTTTTTTGTTTTCAGAGGAACGTGTATAAATAACAAAACAAAAAAAACAGATAAATGATCTTTGTTTATTTTTGAAAAATACACTATTCAAACATAAACGGACATGATAATATAGGAATCAAATGAAAGCAAATTCATATGGTCAATCGGAGGGGAAACTTCATGGTTCAGAGCTTATGGGAACAATCTACAGCGCAGCAGGCACAAAATACATTGGATGAGCTTGTATACCGTTCCAATTTGATTGGGGCGGATCGGCGCGTCTGCAATTGGGGCGGCGGCAACACATCCAGCAAAACCACGATTCAGGATTTCCGAGGCAAAGATGTAGAGGTCATGTATGTGAAGGGCAGCGGCTCCGACCTTGCAACCATGAAATCGGGCAATTTCACAGGCTTGCGACTGGAGGATATTCGGCCATTGTTCGAGAGGGAATCGATGTCCGATGAGGAAATGGTGGCTTATCTGGGCCACTGCATGGTGGATGCCAAGCATCCTCGCGCTTCCATTGAAACGCTACTGCATGCGTTCTTGCCGTTCCGGCATGTGGATCATACGCATCCCGATGCCATCATCAGCTTATGCTGCGCTCATAACGGCAAGGAACTGGCCCAAGAAATCTTTGGCGACCGATTCGTATGGGTTCCGTATGTACGACCCGGGTTCACACTGTCGAAGATGATTGCGGAAGGGGTGCTGGCGAATCCCAAAGCTGAGCTTGTTCTCATGGAGAAGCACGGTCTCGTAACCTGGGGAGATACCTCTGAGGCATGTTATGCGCAAACAATTCGTATCATTAGCGAAGCAGAGGCTTTCATCGAAGCCCGGGTTAACAACGACAAACTGTTTGGCGGGCGCAAATTTGCCCCGTTGACCTCTGAGGTACGCCGCAGCATTGCGGCAGAGGTGATGCCTGCCGTTCGCGGTGCTGTGAGCGACGTCAAGAAGATGATCCTGTCTTTTGACGATCAGGACGATGTGCTGGACTTTGTCGGCGGCAGCGATGCCCCCAAGCTATCCCAGGTGGGAGCGGCATGCCCAGACCATCTGGTCCATACCAAGGTTGTTCCCCTCTTCATCGATTGGACACCGGATGCTGACGATGTGGAAGGCCTTAAGGCGAAGCTGATTGAAGGCATTGCAGACTACAAAGAGCAGTATAAAGCGTACTTTGAACGAAACCGCCATGAAGGTGATGTTATGTTCGAAGCAGCTCCGCGCGTTATTCTTATCCCTGGAATCGGGATGATTAATACCGGCAAGAGCTGGGCGATGTCGCAAGTCAGCGGTGCCCTGTACCATCGGGCGATTGCGGTTATGCGGGGGGCGACGGCACTGGGTGATTTTGTGTCCCTGAGCGAGAATGAGTCTTACAATGTAGAGTACTGGCCGCTTGAGCTGTACAAATTGTCCCTCGCTCCTGCCGAGACGGAGTTCTCCCGTCAGGTTGCCTTCATCACAGGCGGGGCAGGCGGGATCGGCAGTGCAACCGCCCGTCGATTGGTGTCCGGGGGAGCGCATGTTGTGCTGGCCGATTTAAATTTAGAAGGAGCGCAGCAGGTTGCCGAGGAGATTAATGCAAAATACGGAGATCATCGGGCGTTTGCTGTTAAAATGGATGTAACCGATGAAGAGGCGGTTCAACGCGCCTATCGTGAAACGGCAATAACCTATGGCGGTGTTGATATCATTATCAATAACGCGGGCCTTGCAACATCCAGTCCGTTTGATGAGACTAGCCTGAAGGAATGGAACCTGAACATGAACGTTCTGGGGACGGGGTATTTCCTTGTAGCCCGAGAAGCCTTTAAATTAATGAAGGTACAGGGCGTCGGCGGAAGCATGGTGTTTGTTGGCTCGAAAAACTCCGTCTATGCCGGGAAAAACGTGACCGCATACAGCTCCGCGAAAGCACTGGAGGCGCATCTGGCCCGCTGCATTGCTGCTGAAGGCGGGGAATACGGAATCCGAGTCAACACGATTTTGCCTGACGCGATTCTGCAAGGGTCTGCAATATGGAACTCGAACTGGAGAAATGAGCGGGCGGCAGCCTATGGAATTGAACCGGATCAACTGGAAGAGCATTACCGTAAACGCACGACTCTTCTTGTGAATATATATCCGCAAGACATTGCCGAAGGCATTGCTTACTTCGCTTCTTCGAGATCCTCGAAGACAACCGGCTGCATGCTGACCATTGACGGCGGAGTGCCGGCTGCATTTACTCGTTAATTTGGATAGAAGCACATGCACATACGCGATCCACAAGGAATCATGATGATATCATATTTCATATAATCGGGCGCTGGGTCTCTTATGACCCGGCGATCCTCATTCAAGCGGGGGGTTATGAGATGAGGCAGGATGTTGCAAGGAATTATGAAGAAGCGAAAAAGCTCTATGAGCAGCATGGCATCCAGGTAGATGAAATCTTGACGGAGCTTGAACGTATCAAAATCTCCATCCATTGCTGGCAAGGAGACGATGTTCGCGGATTTCTGTTCCGGGATCAGGAGCTGTCTGGCGGGATTTCCGTAACCGGCGAGTATCCCGGCGCAGCAGGAACGCCGGAGCAGCTTCGGGCCGATCTGGAAAAAGCGATGTCGCTTATTCCGGGATCGCATAAGGTGAACCTCCATGCCATATATGCGGACACCGAGGAATCGGTGGATTTGGATCAGCTGGAGCCCAAGCATTTTCAGTCCTGGGTGGATTGGGCCAAAGTACAGGGAATCGGGCTTGATTTTAATCCAACCTGCTTCTCCCACGACAAGTCGAGGGACGGTTTTACGCTAAGCCATGCCGATCCGGCTATTCGCCAATTCTGGATTGACCATTGCAAGGCTTCACGCAGAATCGGGGCTTATTTTGGTGAACAGCTGGGTCAGACCTGCGTGACCAACATCTGGATCCCGGATGGTTATAAAGACATACCGGTTGATCGTTTAGCGCCCAGACAACGGCTGAAGGCATCGCTGGATGAGATTTTTGCCGAGGAGATCAATCCAGACTGGAACCTCGATGCCGTAGAGAGCAAGCTGTTCGGGTTGGGCTCCGAGGCTTACGTTGTCGGCTCCCATGAATTTTATATGGGGTACGGCATTCAGAATAATAAGCTGATTTGCCTTGACGCAGGTCATTTCCACCCAACCGAAGGCATTGCCGGAAAGCTGTCCTCACTCGCGCTCTTTACGGAAGGGCTCCTCCTTCATGTAAGCCGGCCGATGCGGTGGGACAGTGACCATGTTGTCATTATGGATGATGAGTTAATTGAAATTGGACGCGAGCTTGTGCGTAATGACTTGCTTGGTGTCACCCATATCGGGCTGGACTTTTTCGATGCAAGCATTAACCGCATTGCCGCTTGGGTTATCGGTACTCGCAATACGATTAAGGCGCTGCTTCGTGCCAAGCTCGAACCGACCGAGACGCTGAAGCAAGCCGAGCTTGAGGGTGATTACACAACCCGTCTTGCGTTAATGGAAGAGTTTAAATCCTATCCCTTTGGAGCGGTGTGGGATTACTACTGCGAACGCATGGGGGTACCCGTCAGGGAAGAATGGTTATCCGAAGTGAAGCGGTATGAGCAGGACGTATTACTGAAGCGCTTCGGGTCATAAGTAGAGCAGGATCATTTTTTATGCAATCATCGTTGTGTCGGGCAGTGGAAATTGATCTGACAAGGAGGCTAGAGAACGTTGAGCGTTCTTGCATTTGATATTGGAGCAAGCAGCGGAAGAGCTATGCTGGGGCAGTTAAGCAGCCGAACCATTGAAGTGAAGGAAATCCACCGATTTCCGAATGACCCTGTTCGAGTTGGCAACCGCTTACAATGGGACGTTCTCCGGATTTATCATGAGATGAAGCAGGGCTTGCTGCGGGCGAAAGGGCAGCACGGACTGCCGACAAGCATAGGCATCGATACCTGGGCGGTGGATTACGGTCTTGTGGATCGGAATGGCGAGCTCATGACGAATCCGTATCATTATCGCGATACGCACACGGACGGTGTGATGGAACAGGTCATGAAAAGCGTGCCGCCTTCCGAGATTTTTGAACGGACGGGGATTCAGTTCCTCCCGTTTAACACCATTTATCAGCTGGCCTCAATCCGGCAGCAGAAGCCTTATCTGCTTCAAGAAGCGGAGCGGTTCTTGATGATTCCCGATCTGCTGCGCTACTTCTTGACCGGTGAGATGGCTAATGAGTTTACGAATGCTACCACGACGCAGCTGTATAATCCGGTTTCAGGCAGCTGGGATCATTATCTGATGAATTCTTTGCATATACCTCATGGGATGTTTCATCCAGTCGTTCAACCCGGCACCCCCGTTGGATCTTTGAGATCTTCCGTAACAGAGGAGCTGGGGATCGCGTCCGTTCCGGTTTATACGGTTGCCGAGCATGATACGGCATCCGCCGTGGTGGCGGTACCGGCACTGGATCGGTCATTTGCTTACTTAAGCTGCGGTACCTGGTCGTTGATGGGAACAGAGGTGGAGCAGCCTGTCATTCATGAACGGGCCAGAGAGCTGAACTTCACAAATGAGGGAGGGGCATACGGTACTTACCGGCTGCTCAAGAACATCATGGGTCTGTGGATTCTGCAGGAGTGCCAGCGGACCTGGGAGCGGGAAGGGTTATCCTACTCGTACCCCGAATTGGTTAAGATGGCGGATGCAGCACCTGCTTTTGCATGTTTCATTGATCCGGACGATCCCTTATTCCTCCCGGCTGGAGACATGCCGAAGCGGGTAAGGGAGTATGCGGCTCGCACCAACCAGCGCATTCCGCAAGCTGAAGGTGCCATCGTGCGCTGCATCATGGAGAGTTTGGCCATGCAGTACCGTTATGTGCTGGATTTGACCGAGGAATTGTCCGGACAGAAATTTCAAGGGTTGCATATGGTAGGCGGTGGCATTCATAATGAAACATTATGCCAGTGGACGGCGAATGCCATCGGCAAGCCTGTATGGGCTGGACCTGTAGAGGGCAGCGCCATTGGCAATATGGCTGTGCAGTGGATTGCACAGGGCGAGTTGTCCGATATATGGGAGGCTCGTGCCGTTATTAGGGAATCATTCCCGGTCAAGACTTACGAGCCCGAGGATACTCCACTATGGGAGGATGCCTGTGGTGTGTTTGGTCAGCTGACCCGGAAGAGATAGAATATATCGAATAGTAAGGATGGGCGGTAATATGCTGGTTGCAGAACGATATGAGAAAATAGTACAGTTGGTCAACGAAAGAGGGAGCATCCGCGTCTCCGAGCTGAGTCAGCTATGCGGCGTAACGGAGGAAACGATTCGCCGTGACCTTGACAGGCTGGAGCAAGCAGGACGCCTGCGCCGTTCCCATGGAGGGGCGGTTAGTGTGAAGGATCAACCGGAAATTCAGCGCTCGCAGCCGGAGATACCGTATGCTGAACGGGAAATCATGAATGCGCTGGAGAAGCAGCGCATTGCGGAGGAAGCGGTCAAGCGAATCCATCCGAATGACCGTATCTTGCTTGATGCCAGCTCAACGGCCTGGTATATGGCAAAAATCATACCGGATATTCCGATTACGGTATTGACGAATTCAATCAAGGTGGCTGCCGAGCTAAGCACCAAGGAGCGCGTCCAGGTTATATCTACCGGCGGCATTCTGGCACACCGCTCGTTGTCCTTTGTCGGTCCGCTTGCGGAACGCTCTCTTGATGCTTATTACGTGGATAAAGCCTTTCTGTCCTGCAAGGGCGTGCACCTGGACAGGGGACTTAGCGAATCCAACGAGCTTCAGGCCAGAATAAAGCATAAAATGATTGGAATGACGGATGAGACCATTGTGCTTGCCGATGCCAGCAAATTCGGTGCTCAGGCTTTTGCCCAGGTGGCCGACTTGTCTCAAGTGAATCTGATTATTACGGATAGGAGATTAACGGAAGAGGAAGCCGATCCTTATCGAGCTTTAGGCATCACCATTCAATCTGTGTAGAGCAGCGAATGGACATCAACATTGGAATCCCCCCGAGGTCGGGGGGTTCTTGCCAGAGACCGATCAATCGGTCCATATCCTGATGATAGCGGGGTGAAAATCATGAAGATTTCGTTGTTTGTTACTTGCCTCAGTGATGCCTTGTTCCCGCGGGTGGCTGAATCCATGGCAAGGCTGCTGGCCAGGTACGGTGTTCATTTGGAATTCCCGGAAATTCAGACCTGCTGCGGTCAGCCGGCCTATAACAGCGGTTACTGGGAGGATGCACGAATAAGCGCGAGGACGATTCTCGACGCTTTCGAAGATAGTGACTTCGTTGTTTCCCCTTCCGGTTCCTGCACCTATATGATTCATCATTATCCGGATCTGTTCAAGGACGATCCCCTCTACCTGAAAAAAGCGAAAGCGCTTCAATTCAAATCCTATGAGTTTACCCAGTTCCTTGTCGATGTGCTCGGTGTGACCGATGTGGGAGCCGTTTATCCGCAAAAGGTAACCTACCATCCCTCCTGTCACGGCAGCCGTCTGCTGGGCGTTAAGGATGAACCGATGAAGCTGTTGAATCAGGTGAAGGGGTTGGAGCTTGTACCGCTGCCTTTTGCAGAGGATTGCTGCGGGTTCGGAGGCACGTTTGCCGTGAAGATGGCGGATATTTCGGGAGCCATGGTCACCGAGAAAAGCGATCATGTGCTGGAGACGGAAGCGACCGTGCTGGTCGGTCTTGATATGGCCTGCCTGATGAATATTGCCGGCAATTTGCGTCATCGGGGCGAGAAGGTGCAGGTCAAGCACTTGGCCGAACTTCTGTACGAGGGGGTGAGCGTGCATGAACACAGCTGAATCGAAAGCGCATTCGGTTAAGGAACGTGCAGGTTACGCTCTGAACAACGAATTTCTGCGCAATGCGGTGAAGTTTACAACAGAGCGGCTGCGGCTTGGCAAAAAGCTGGCGTCGGAGGAGCATGGCAACTGGGATGAGTGGAGGGAGCGAGGACGTCAAATCCGGCTTCATACCATCGCTCACCTGGATTACTATTTGAATGAGTTTGCTGAACAGGCCAGGGCGAACGGGGCTCATGTCCACTTTGCGGAGACGGCGGAGGAAGCGGTCGCGCTATCCCTGCAGATCGCGGAGCACAAGTCCGCCAAGTCTGTCGTAAAGTCCAAATCGATGGTGTCCGAGGAGCTGCATTTGAACAAAGCACTGGATTCCATCGGCGTGGAGGCCGTGGAAACGGACCTCGGCGAGTACATTATTCAGCTTGCGGATGAAACCCCATCCCATATCATCATCCCTGCGATCCACAAGAACCGTTATCAGATCGCAGAGCTTCTGTCTGAGGAGGCGGGCGAAACGCTGCCGCCCGACACGGCGATCATGGCAGGTTTTGTACGAATGAAGCTGCGCGAGAAGTTTCTCGAAGCGGATATTGGCATGACGGGCTGCAATTTTGCAATTGCCGAGACGGGATCAATGGTATTGTTCGAGAACGAAGGCAATGCCCGGATGGTGACCACCGTGCCCAAGACGCAAATAACGCTTATGGGAATGGAGCGGATCATCCCGTCATGGGCTGACCTGGAAGTGATGGCCACCTTGCTCCCGCGGTCAGCGACCGGCCAGAAGCTGACAGTCTATATGTCTGGAATCAGTGGTCCCAAGAGAGAGCTGGACGCCGATGGACCTGATGAAATGCATATTATCATCATCGATAATGGGCGTTCTCTCCAGCTCGGCGATCCGGAATTCCAGGAGCTGCTCAACTGCATTCGCTGCGGCGCATGCCTGAACGCCTGTCCCGTATATCGCCATATTGGCGGTCACGCATACGGAGGCACCTACAGCGGTCCGATCGGTGCCGTATTGACTCCGGCGTTAAACAAGAATGTCGCGGAATGGGATGATATCGCCAACGCATCGAGTCTGTGCGGAGCATGTTATGAGGCATGTCCTGTGAAGATTCCGCTCCACGATATGCTGGTATCCTTACGGCGAAGAAAGATTGAGGCCGGACGCGGTGACAAGTTGGAAGCCATGGGGATGAAGGGCTTCTCCGCGATAATGGGTAATGCCAAACGTTATCGCAGCGTGGTATCCCTGGGGAAATGGGGGCAGAAGTTTGTCGTTCGAAACGGGGAGATTCGGACACGGATCGGCCCGTTGAAAGGATGGAACTCGTACCGAGTGACCCCGAGTCTGCCTAAGCAGTCCTTCCGGGATCGGTGGCCGGAGATGGAGCGGGATATCCGCCGAACCTCCGGGCAGATGGAGCCTGAAATCGCAAACCGATTGAAGGAACGGCTTCAGCAGCAGAAGTCGCGAAAGGGGGAGGACTCCCATGGGTAACCATGCAGACGGCGGGTGGTTAAGCCAACTGGAAGAACGCTCGCGCAAGAAACAGGAGTTGTTCATGGATGGGATTGCCGCGAAGCTGGGAAGAGACCGCGTTCGGTCAGCTCCGGAGCATCCTTTTCGCGGTGCGCCTGATTTCTGGCATGAATTCCAGTGGCCGCTGGAAGAGAAGATTACGCAATTTACCGCGAACTTTGAAGCGGCCGGAGGCCATGCGGTCAGGGTAAGCAATCGTGAAGAGGTAAGACGGTTTATTCGAGATAAGGCACTGGAGATGAGTGCGGCCACGATTCTTCGTCAACGGGAAGAGGCTCTGGACCTTTTAGAACTTGAAAAGAGTTTGCCGGAGGCCATGATTCTCTCCTGGAACAAAGCTGCCGACACGGACTGGAGAGCTGTCGCCGCGAAGGCCGATTTTGGCGTGGTGATGGCTGATTATGCAGCGGCCTACACGGGTTCGATTACGGTGAAATCTGCCCCGCATAAAGGAAGATCGGTCAGCCTGCTGCCCACGGTACTGATTGCCGTCATTCCTGTCGATCGGATGTATACCCGTTTAGGCGAGATTCTGTTTCAGTTTGATCAAGGCGGACGTGAGCAGCTTCCTGCCGGCATCCATTTCATCTCGGGTCCCAGCCGTTCTGCCGATATCGAGAATGATCTGACGATCGGCGTTCACGGACCCGGCATCGTCTATGCCGTACTAGTAGATTCTTATGAGTAATCATTAGATAAACAATAAGCCCCTTGCCTGGAGTAGGAATGTTTATACTCCAGGCAAGGGGCTGTTTAGCATGTCGGAATTCTATCATTTTCAGGCGAAGGTAAAAATCTCGGTAGCTGCAAGAAGAACATCCCTCCAAGCGGGTTCTGTTTTTCTGCAAGCACGTCGATGGTAGTTTACTCGGTCGCTCGTTGTTTTTTTTGTGAGATTATTTTCCTTTTCGCGTCAGCTCGGCCAGTCGATCCCACTGCTCATGGGTTACTTCTGACAGGTCATTGAACTGGCCTGCACCCCTCAGCCATTCGCCGCCATCAATGGTGATGACGTCCCCATTAATATAGCCGGCATAATCCGAGATGAGAAAGGCGGCCAGGTTGGCCAATTCCTCCGCGTCGCCAACGCGTCGCAGGGGAATGCGGTCGATCATTTTCTGCTCAAGCTCCGGCGTCGGCGATAATCTTGACCATGCGCCTTCAGTTGGGAACGGTCCGGGCGCAATGGCTACTTGACGAATACCGTAAGAGGCCCATTCCACAGCTAAGGATCGGGTAAGTGCGAGCACTCCCGCTTTCGCAGCTGCGGAAGGGACCACGTACCCTGAGCCTGTTGAAGCGTAGGTAGTGACAATGTTGAGCATCGTTCCGTTCTTCCCCTGCTCGATCCAGCGCTTGCCAACCTCAAGGGTCGTGTAGAAAGTTCCATGCAGCACGATATTTAACACAGCATCCACCGCTCGTGGCGAAAGACGTTCAGTCGGGCTGATAAAATTGCCAGCCGCATTGTTCACAAGCACATCAATGCCTCCATAATGCAATTCTGCTGCATCGACTAGTGCTGTGATCTGCGCAGGATCCCGTACATCACAGGTCTGATGCCATACCTCGCATCCCAATTGCCTTAGCTCATCAGCCGTCTGCTGCAGAACCTCCTCCCGGCGTCCGCATATGGCCAGCTTGGCGCCAAGCTGTGCGAACTTCTCGCCCATGGCACGTCCCAGTCCGGTTGCGCCTCCTGTGATCAATACGACTTTGTTTTGAAGTAAATCGTCGGTGAATGGTCCCATCGATTATTCTCCTTTCAAGCAGTGATGAAAATAGCAGAACGAATAAGTGAATCTGATGTTCATATGAGCGGCTGGTATCGATATTCGATATTGGAATTGCAATCGCTTACTTCCAGCGTAACATGGTTATCTCTTCCAGTCATCATATTCTTGTTTCATAACGGGCTGGCTTGGTTAGGTTAATAAGAAACGCTGGTTTAAAACGATACATCGTCGTGAATTCTACGCCTTAATATCACAACGGACCTTGAATGGATTACATCACGAGATGAGGTACCCTACATGAACCTGAAATCACTGACGGAGCGGCTGATTCTTAAGACAATTACAGGCAGCACTGCTGTGGAAATCACGAATCTCGATACGGATTCAAGAGCCATCAGACCTGGCGGATTGTTTGTCTGCGTTCCGGGATTTAATGTAGACGGCCATGATTATATCGAGCATGCGATACAGAACGGTGCTGTTGCCATTATGGCTGAGAAGGAGCTTCCGGAGCTTCCCGGGAACATTACGCGGATTACTGTGCCGGATACAAGAAGGGTGCTTCCCATTTTAGCCAACTCCTTTTTCGGTAATCCTACCGAGCAGCTGAAATTGATCGGGATTACGGGGACGAACGGCAAAACAACAACAACACATATGGTTGATAAGGTGCTGAATGATTCCAACCGCAAAACGGGAATTATCGGTACTCTCTATATGAAAATCGGAGATCATGTAGAGAAAACGTTGAATACCACGCCGGATACGATCCAGCTGCAGCGATATTTTCATGCGATGGTTGCCCATGGCGGCACGTATGGCGTGTTGGAAGTATCCTCGCATGGACTGGATATGGGAAGAGTGCGGGGGTGTGATTTTCAGACCGTTGTTTTTACAAACCTGTCCCATGATCATCTCGATTTCCATCAGAACATGGAGAGTTATCGCAATACGAAGGAACTGCTGTTCACCCAACTAGGCAACAGTGATCGTGACATGCAGAAAAAAGTGGTGCTGAATGCTGATGATGCGGCCTCATCCTATTACGGGAAGCGTACATCCGCACAGATTGTGACATACGGTATTCATAACCCGGCGGATGTTCGTGCTCTGCATATTCAAAATACCGGGGACGGCTGCAACTTTATCGTAGAGACGCCATGGGGAAGTAGCGACTTCAGTATGAAGATTCATGGCATACACAACGTGTACAATGCGCTGGCGGCCATTACTACTTGTCTGCTCGAAGGGATTCCGATCCAAGAAATCAGGAACAGTCTTCAGGATTTTGCAGGTGTTCATGGACGTTTTCAAGAAATAAAGACAGACAGGAGTTTTCGCGTAGTTGTAGATTATGCCCATAATCCGGATGGGCTCAAGGCAACCTTGCTGTCCGCTAAAGAAATTACCTCGGGCAAAATGATATGCGTGATGGGCTGTCGGGGCGAACGGGATCGGCTCAAACGGCCGATCATGGCGGATATTGCAGCATCCTATTCGGATTATGTGTTGTTCACAACGGACAATCCGTTCTCCGAGGACCCGGAGCAGATCATAGCTGAGATGCTCGGAGGTTTGAGCTCTCATCATGTCGTCAACTGGGAGGTAGTGCCGAACCGCAAAGAGGCGATTCAACGAGCGGTCGAGATGGCCGGGGACCAGGACAGGATTATCATTACCGGGCGGGGTCATGAGACCCGTTACGTAGCGGGGAGCCAGGTTGATTCTTTCAGCGATGAGGAGGTTGTGCTGAGTTCCCTTCAGGTCATGGAGCACGGCATCCAGATGATGTCACCCGAACAATAAGCTTAAGCGATCTTGGGAGGTGTAATCTTGAAACGAACAACGATTGGCATCATGTTAGCAGCGATTTTGTTGACTGTGACAGCTTGTACCAGCCCTTCATCCCCGTCAACGGAGGGAGAGCGGCAGGAACAGGAGCAGGAGCAGGAGGTCAGCCGGGAGGAAAAGTCCCCCGATACTCCATACCAAATGCTTGCTGAACAATTGAAGACACCCTGGGCGATTGATTTTGACGGAGAAACGATTTATATCAGCGAACGGGGAGGGAATATCGTTCAGATCCAGGACGGCGCATTAAACAGACAGTCTGTACATACAGAGAAGCCGGTTGCCCAGATAGGAGAAGGCGGGTTCTTGGGCTTTGTATTAGCCCCTGATTTCAAGGAATCCAGAAGAGCCTTCGCCTATCACAGCTATGATCAGGACGGATCGGTTATGAACCGGCTGGTTCTATTGGAGCAGAAGGGGAATGAATGGACAGAAGCGGAATCGTTCATTGAGAAAATCCCGGGCTCCAATGTGCATAATGGCGGAAGAATAGCGATTGGACCCGACAATCATCTCTATGTGACTACCGGTGATTCAGGAGAGGGCGAGCTTGCGCAGAACCAGGAGAATCTTGCGGGGAAAATATTGCGGCTGACGCTGGATGGCAAAATTCCCGAGGATAACCCCACAGCAGGCTCCTATGTGTTTACGTTAGGTCACCGAAATTTGCAAGGCTTGGCTTGGAATTCCGAAGGAGAATTCTACAGCTCAGAACACGGACCATCCGGTACTCCTGGTGGACACGATGAGATTAATGAGATCACCGCAGGCAGCAATTATGGCTGGCCCGAGATTCTTGGGGATGAGCAGCAAGAGGGCATGAAGACCCCGGTGTACCATAGCGGCGATACGGCCATTGCTCCTTCGGGCATCGCTTTTGATGAAGAGGATCAGATGTATGTTGCTACCCTGCGCGGTCAGAAGCTGTACCGGTTCCAGCCGGAGAGTACCTCACTCGATGTTGTGTTGGAGGATGAAGGCAGATTAAGAGACGTGAAAGTATATAACGGCAAAATTTATGTCATTACCAACAACACCGATGGGCGGGGTGTGCCCTCCGATAACGATGACCGGCTGCTTGTACTGGAATAATTCAGAGAATTGTACATGTCTTGTCGTTTGAGAGAATAGGATAGAAGAAGCGTACCGTACCGTTCTAAAAAAGCCCCTTCCTGTATGGAAGAGGCCTTAAGTGGCAATAACAGATATTATGTTTGTCCGCTTTCGACCTGCTTTCGGATACGGTAGACGCATCTCTTGTCGCCCTTGGCGAGGCATTCGGTACGTTCCACATCGGCCTCCAGCAGCGATTGAAACAGGTCAAGCTCACAGCGGCAGGCATGCTGGAACCGGTTGGCTACCTGGGATATCGGGCAGTTCAATTCTTCGAATATATATTCATCTTCCGTTACCTTTTTGTAATCGACCATATATCCGTTGTCATTCTGAATTTGGGCAAGCGCTGCAACACGCTCTTCCAGGGCATCCGCTTTAACAGCAGGCGTATACTTGTTCAACAGTGTACCTTTTCGTTTATCAAACAGCAGCGAAATCATCTCATCACCAGCTTCGTCCTGCAGCTCGCTGAGCAGGTCAAGAGCAAGAGCGTGATAGTTCTTAGGGAAAAAATCCTCCGCAGAATCGGTAAGACTGTATAAGGAAACGGGTCTTCCCATCGGTTGCTTCACGGTTCTGTATGTGATGTAGCCCTCATTTTTCAAGCTTTCCAGATGACGCCTGACGGCCATGCCGGTAATGCCTAATGTCTCGGTAATGGATTTTGTGCTCAGTTCACCATTTATTTTTAACATTTGCATGATATACTCGCGAGTGCTGTATGCGACTTCCTGATCCACTAAAATCACCGCCTTGTTTCTCGATGAATTACTTCTATTACAACTAAAAATCGTTAAAAAGCAATATGTCTCATCTTATGACTTTACCTTCTATAAGTCAACCGGAATAGCAGTTTTATAAGCTTGATGTGACGCCGTTTATTGACAATCCACATGTTTGACCACATAATTATGATATATTTTAGTATAAAAAGTATAAAAAACAAAGTGTCTCAAGGTCACGGAACTTTATTTGGAAATGATAGGCAATGAAAAATTATAACATGGGAAGGTGGAATCACGAATGTATGTTATTGGTTCGGCTTGTATCGAAGAGAAAGCGGGAGAATGCGTAGACGTTTGCCCTGTGGATTGTATAGAAGAAGGAGATGACCAGTTCTACATAGACACGGATATCTGTATTTCATGCGGTGCTTGCGAGGCAGCATGCCCGGTGGCCGCTATTTTCTATTTCGAGGACCTGCCGGAAGAAGAGAAGCATTACTTCGATAAAGCGGTTGAATATTATAAAAACAAGTAGGGCGCTCGGGCGCTCCGGTTTGAGGCTAGCAAGCGCTCCGGTTTGAGGCTATCCGCTCTGTTGTCCGTCCGTTTCTTGGATTGGAATAGGCAGGGGTGAAACGGACTCCCAAAGGATCGGCTATCCTCAAACCTCCGCTGTGGGGGAAGATCTACAGATCAAAAGATTAAGGGATCAAGGGATTGAAAGATCGAATGCGAGAATAGCGTGACCAATCAATGATGTGTGCGAGGCATCACCCTAACGGACCTAGCAGGCGTTATTCTAGCGAAATCGAGCGATTGCAGGGATTAACGGACACCGTAGCTCTTATTCGTCACTGAAAAGCACCTTTGGGGGTGTTTTCGAGTAAATAAGAGCTCTCCAGTCCGTTAAAAAATCAAAAGCTGGTTTTTTAGGTAGATAAGAGTGTTCCAGTCCGTTAGCGTCCTCAGTTACTCAACCACCCAGGAACCACCCATTCAACCACGCTGCAGCCATCCACTCACGCGGACAGCCATCGACGTAAGGGGGTAGCCAGCAAACTCCTCGGGCAGCATCCAAACTGCATGTACATCCCTCGACGGACGTCTATCCAACCACACAGCACCCATCAAATCACGCAAAAGTCATCGTACCTTACGGCGCCACCAACCCTCACGCACAGCCACCGAGTCGTACAGCCATCTACCGAACCCCATGGCCAGCCACCAACCCTCACGCACAGCCACCGAGTCGTACAGCCATCTACCGAACCCCATGGCCAGCCACCAAACCGCACGCACAGCCACCGAGTCGTACAGCCATCTACCGAACCCCATGGCCAGCCACCAAACCTCACGGGCAGCCACCGAGCCGTATAGCCATCTACCGAATCCCATGACCAGCCACCAAACCGCACGCACAGCATCGAACGACCCGGGCAACCATTCGCCCCCGCGCCGATCACGCGCTGCGGGGCGATGGTCAACTCGCTCCATGGGGACCGGGCTGATTTCTAGCGAGCGGGAACAAAAAACAAAGAATCAATGACAACCAGTGATAATACTACAATCACAGATCATCAATTTTAAAGCCATTCGGGAAATAAAATGTACCCCATAAGACAGACACTTTAAAAAAGGTCAACTTATAGGGTGCATTTTAAAATTAGAGAGACCTCTCTAAATTATTTCTCGGGTGGTTTATTTCGCTTGGATGAAGTGTTCGACGTAGGCATGCCTCGAATCAACATCGTTATTACTTTAAACCCCTGTAAAACCACCTATTGAGGCGCTTAGAATGGGAAAATTTCCTGATGCGAGGTTCGGGGCATGCTTGGATGGATGTCGACCAAACAAGGCTGGCAAACATACAATAATTCGTTTCGCGGTTGGCTTTATTATGGAAGTCAAACCGCGGTGTTATCTACATTTCAGGAGATTTCGTGTCATATTAATGTCATGTTGTGCGCGTGAGAGGGGCAACTGTGTCTATGCAAGGGATTGTATCACTTTCGCAAAAAATTGAAATGCTTACATTTCCAAAATAAAAAAATAATAATTTAAATGTGTCATATATATTGACACTTTTACAAAAGACGTTTTATTATTAATATCACTGGAGAATAAAAATAATAAAATTGATAAAAATCACTGTTTTTTGATGATAACAGGTCGTTTTAAATGGAAAAATGATCTAATTAATCTACTGGTGAAATTAAATAGGGGATGTCTTCATGAAAAAGCATGATCAAGACTTTATGAAGCGGCAGAACAGACTCACGGTATTCCAAATCATCAAGAATGAACAGCCGATTTCAAGAGCAGCTATTGCCAAACAAACCGGAATGAGTCCGACAACCGTCAGCCGCATAGTGTCAGAGCTGACGGAAGAGGGATACGTTCATGAGACGGAAGAACAAGCTTCGGCCGGACGAGGAAGAAAGTCTTCCTTAATAAGGCTGCTGGATACTGCCGTGATCTCGATCGGCGTCGAGCTGGATCGTCACCAGGCCAACATCGGATTCATCGATGTACAGGGGAATGTGCTGTGCAGCGGCAATTTTCCCAGATCTTCGGGCGATACGCCAGAAGCAACGGTGGCTCGGATCGCAGACATTATTGAAGAGCTGATTCTTGAATGCGATATCGATCGCAGACGGATTGTGGGAATCGGCGTTGGGCTGCCAGGCATCATCGATGTTGAAGCAGGCATTGTCAATTTTTCCGTTCAGCTGGGTTGGAAGAATGTGCAGCTTGCCGAGAGACTGAAGGAATTAACGGGGCTTCAAGCTGTCGTAGACAATGAGCTGAAAGTGAAAGCATTGGCGGAACAATTAAAAGGCTCAGCGTATGGCTCCAACCGTACGGTTCTGCTGGGATTTGGTAATGGTGTAGGCTCGGCACTGATCCTGGAAGGGGAAATTTACCGGGGGGTGACCAACAGTGCGGGGGAAATCGGACATACCACGGTGGACCCTGAAGGCATGATGTGTGACTGCGGCAAGGCCGGCTGTCTTCAAACCTATATCAACATACCGTCCTTGCTATCAGAAGCCAGCAAAATAAAACCGGTTCGTACTATAGAAGAGTTATTCGCGGAGAGACGTGCAGGAACAAGATGGGCGTGTTACTTAATCGATCGAGCCCTTGCTTATATGGCCATTACAATCAACAACGTGGTTAGCATGTACAATCCTGACAGCGTCATCTTGAGCGGTGAAATTCTGGACAAGTTTCCCGAAGTGTATGAGGAGATTACCAATCTCTGTTATACGCAGTATATCTGGGAACCGCTTCAGGATTCCTTCACCATCGTCCGCTCCAAGCTGCATGAGCATGGCGTCATCATTGGCTCGGGACTTGTGGCACAGGATCGTTATTTTCAATTGAATTAATTCATCTAAAGATCGGGGGAGCATGATTATGGGTTTTGTGCCATTGGTAGAGGAATATCGCGGAAATGTACTGGAGAATGTCCATTACGGAGCGATCAGCGTTGTAGACGAGAACGGAGGGGTCATTTATGCAGCAGGTGATCCGCATCACATGACATTCCTGAGATCGGCGGCTAAACCATTTCAGGCGATACCGGTTATGAAGCGCCGAATTGCCGAAGTCTACGGACTTACGGGGGAAGAGACGGCACTGTTTGCCGCTTCCCACCGGGGCGAACGCTTTCATATCGATGCCCTGGAATCCATTCTGAAAAAAACAGAGATTCAGGAGGAGGCCCTCCACTGCTGTGCAACCTATCCATTGAATGAGGATGCAAAGGCAGAGAGGCACCGCAACCATGAGGAGAAGCGCCGGATATTCCATAACTGCTCAGGCAAGCACAGCGGTTTGATTGCCCTGAGCAAGCATATGGGCTGGGACGAGAGCACGTATTACAAGCCGGAGCATCCGGTTCAGCAGGAAATCCTTAAAACCCTGGCTTACTTTGCTGAAGTTCCGGTTTCCTCGATTCCGCAAGGCATCGACGGCTGTGGGCTTCCCATCTTCGCACTTCCTCTGGATCGCATAGGGTACTCGTTCCTTAAGCTGGCTTGTCCGGATTTGATCCACGATGCGGAGACAGCGGATGCAGCTGCAAGAATGGCACAGCTGATGAACGAGTATCCGGATGTCATCGCAGATACGAGATTTGTGTGCTCGGCTCTGCTCCGGGATCCCAATCTGGCTGCCAAGGGCGGCGCCAAAGGCGTATACGGCATCGGACTTCGGGAGGAGCGCTTGGCCATCTCGCTTAAAGTATCCGATGGCTCCGAACAAGTATGGCCTTGTATCATTGCCTCCATCCTGGAGCGTCTTGGTTATGACAATCAAGCTACGATTGATCGATTGTATGATCTTGTGCCGAATGCGATCTTTAACGATGGCGGTACGCTTGTTGGCGAGCGGCGGGCCGTGTATGACTGGAATGATTAAGCTGTGAGGAACTCAAGTCTTAAGGAAGAGATGTTATTTTCTTAAGCGGCGAGTGAATCTATAGATATTATTACATCAAAGGGGGAGTAAACAATGAGATTCAAAGGTAGAACATGGTCACTGCTTATGCTGCTGCTCGCATTCACGATTGTTGCGGCAGGCTGCGGCGGAAATAGCGGAGGCGGTGAAGGTGCAAGTGAAGGCGGCGGCGAAACCAAGCCGGTGACAAAAGATAATAAAGACGTGGTCATTGCCATCAACGCCAACTTCATCACGCTTGACCCGCACAATGCTGGAGACACGCACTCGATTTCCGGTGCACGCACGATGTATGAAGGCCTGATGGGTTTCAATGAGAAAATGGAACTCGTGCCTATGCTGGCTGAAGACCACACAGTCAGTGAAGATGGTTTGACGTATACGTTCAACCTGCGTAAGAACGTGAAGTTTCATGATGGAACAGATTTCAATGCTGAAGCGGTAAAAGTCAATCTGGAGCGCATTATGAATGAAGAGAACAACCTTCGTATGCGTAAAAGCTTCTCGAAAGTGGCAGATGTTCAAACACCGGACGAACATACCGTTGTTATTACTCTCAGCGAGCCCTACAACGCGTTCTTGAACAAGACGGCCATGGCGCTGATCATCAGTCCGAAAGCGCTTGAAGACGGTATTGATATCACGAAGAACCCCGTGGGTACCGGAGCATACAAATTCAAAGAATGGGTCCAAGGTGATCGTCTCGTTGTGCTGAAGAACGAAGACTACTGGCAGGAGGGTCTGCCCAAAGTCGACAGTATCACGTTCAAGCCTGTACCTGAGAATGGTTCCCGTATTGCCATGCTGAAGACCGGAGAAGCGGACTTCATCTACCCGATGCCGACAGAGCAGGTATCTGAGGTCGAAGGCGATCAGAACATCGTTGTTGACAAGATCGATTCCACCATCGTGCGTTACATCACACTGAACACGATGAAGAAACCTTACGACGATCTGAAAGTCCGTCAAGCGATCAACTATGCAATCGATAAAGAAGCATACATTAAGGTTGTCAAATCCGGTCTTGGCTCCAAGCTGACTTCCTCCATGTCCTCAATGACACAGTATTATTCAGAGCAATCCGGTTATGACTACGATCCGGAGAAAGCCAAAGCACTCCTTGCGGAAGCTGGCTATCCGGAAGGATTCGAAGCAGAAATCTGGGGAGAGAACGACTCCGAAACGATGAAGGGTATGCAGTTCATTCAACAGCAGCTTGCTCTAGTCGGAATCAAAGTCGAAGTGAAATCGATGGAGGGTGCTACGCTGTCCGATCAAATCAATTCGGCAACGCCGGAAGATGCGAAGATTCAAATGTGGTATGTAAGCTGGTCACCATCTTCAGGCGATGCGGATGGAGCCACTAAAGGTCTGTTCAGCAGTGAATTCTTCCCGCCAGCTGGCTCTAATACAGCATATTACAAGAATGATAACGTAGATAAGTGGATCATGGATGCCAATAAGTCTGTAGATCCAGAGGCTGCAAAAAGCATTTATGCCGACATCCAGAAGCAAATCTGGGAAGATGCGCCATGGGCGTTCCTCGGTGTAGATCAGGTCATTACGGGTAAAAGAGCTTATCTTGAAGGCGTGAAGGCATTCCCTGATGGTTCCATCAATGTGCTGAATGCCGAAATAAAGTAATCAGACAGCGAAGAGCTTACTGAACGTATACCTTGTGGTGGGCCGCTTCTTAAGATTATTAAGGATGCGGCCCATCTTATTTTAAAAAGAGCTCAAATGTTGCGGAAGGAGGCTCATCCCTTGGGAAGATATGCAATTCAGAGGCTGCTGGGGGTTATCCCGCTGCTGTTCATTGTATCGATACTCGTATTTATGTTCATTCATCTTATTCCTGGAGATCCGGCGAGACTTGTTGCAGGTAAGGATGCCACCCTTGAGGAGATCAACGGTATTCGTGAGCAGCTGGGATTGAATTTGCCGTTATGGCAGCAATATGTTAATTACATGGGTGATCTGTTGAAGGGTGACTTGGGTGAATCCGTACGTTCCGGAATACCGGTTATGGAGATGCTGGAAAGCCGTTTTCTCCCAACCATTATCCTGACTTTTACCAGTCTTGGCTGGGCACTTATTATTGGACTGCTTATCGGGATTGTAACCGCTGTTAATCGAGGCAAATGGCCGGATTATATCGGTATGCTGGCCGCGATATCCGGTATTTCGCTGCCTGGATTCTGGCTGGGGCTTGTCCTTATACAAGTTTTCTCCGTTCAGTTGGGATGGTTCCCGACAGGGGGCATTGATACATGGCAATCCTATATTCTGCCTTCCTTCACGCTTGGAGCCGGCATTATGTCCATGCTGGCGAGATACTCCCGCTCCTCCATGCTGGAGACGATGCGTGAGGATTATGTCCGAACCGGACGCGCCAAAGGCTTGCGCGAGTTTACCGTTGTCGGAAGACATGCGCTGCGCAATTCCCTGATTCAAGTAGTGACCGTTGCCGGACTGCAGTTCGGGTTCCTGCTTGGCGGCTCGGTTATGGTTGAGACGGTATTCAGCATACCGGGCATGGGTCGTTTGTTGGTAGATTCCATCGCATTTCGTGATTATACCGTGATCCAGGCCTTGCTGTTAATGTTTGCAGCTGAATTTATTTTAATCAACCTGATCGTTGATCTGCTTTATGGCGTACTGAATCCGAAAATCCGGTATGCATCGAAATAGGAGGGGGAACCAATGAGCGACAACTCGACAGCGACTGTCATTTCTGTACCAGAGGAGACGTTTGTGAACAGGCCGGCAACAGGCAAATTCAAAGCGTTTATGTCTAAGTTTATGAAGCAAAAGCTTGCCGTTATATCCAGTGCGTTTATCCTGCTGTTATTCATAGTAGCAATAATCGGTCCGCATATTGTACCTTATCCTCCAAATGAACCGAATTACGACGCTCTGATGGAAGGACCATCGGCAGCGCATTGGGCAGGTACCGACGAGTATGGCCGGGATATTCTCAGCCGCTTGATCGATGGAACAAGGCTCACGATGGCTGTCAGCTTAAGCGCGGTATTCATTTCCGCAATAGCGGGTACCATTCTCGGACTAATCAGCGGTTATTATGGCGGCTGGATCGATCGTCTGATCATGCGGGGCAGCGATGTTATGTTCTCCTTCCCCGATCTGCTGCTTGCCATCGGTATCGTGGCGATTTTGGGGCCAGGCTTATCCAACGTGGTTATAGCAGTAGCCGTATTCGGGACGCCGTCGTTCGCAAGGATCATCCGAAGCGTAACCTTGTCTGCCAAAGAATCGCTGTATGTAGAAGCAGCCCAATCGATGGGCGCCAAGAATAATCGGATTATCTGGAAGCACATTTTTCCTGAAACCGTACCAAGCATCATTGTTAACGTCTCGATGAAAATCGGTGGCGCCATTCTGGCAGCGGCATCCTTGAGCTTCCTTGGACTTGGAGCGAAGCCGACTGAACCGGACTGGGGTGCCATGCTAAGCATGGGGCGTGATTACCTCAGCATTGCTCCGCATATCGTGTATTTTCCAGGTTTCATCATCTTTTTGACGGTGCTTGCTTTTAACCTGATTGGGGATGGCCTCAATGACGCGCTGGATCCGAAGACAAAAAATTAAAAGGGGGGATAAATCGTGGCGCAAACATTGCTTGAAGTGAAAGGTCTCAAAACCGAGTTCAAACGCGAGGGCTCATCGGTGCTCGCTGTGGCGGGAGTGGATTTTCATATTAATAAAGGCGAAGTGCTCGGGCTCGTAGGTGAATCCGGTTGCGGTAAAAGCGTGACCTCCCTGTCCATCATGAGACTTCTTAAAGATACACCCGGCAGAATCTCCGGAGGCTCCGTGAGCTTTGAAGGCAAGGATCTGGTGCAGCTGTCGGAAAAAGAAATGCGTCGTTACCGCGGTAACGAGCTGGCAATGATCTTCCAGGAGCCGATGACCTCGCTCAATCCCGTGCTGCGCATCGGCAAGCAGCTGGAAGAGTCGATTATGCTTCATCTGGGCTACGGCCGCAAGAAGGCGCGTAATCATGCGATTGAGTCTCTTAAACTGGTTGGGATTCCGAGAGCTGATGAAGTCGTGGATGACTATCCGCACCAATTGTCCGGCGGCATGCGGCAGCGCGTCATGATTGCAATGGCCATGTCCTGTAATCCGAAGCTGCTCATAGCCGACGAACCAACGACAGCGCTCGATGTAACGATTCAGGCTCAAATCCTGGATCTGATGAACCGGCTGAAGAGGGAGCAGGAAATGGGAATGCTGCTCATTACACATGACCTTGGCGTCGTCGCGGAAATGTGCGATCGTGTGGTTGTCATGTATGCCGGCCGGGTGGTGGAAGAAGCAACGGTGGAGGAGCTGTTTGAGAATCCGCAGCATCCGTATACCAAAGGGCTCATTCATTCCGTGCCGAAGCTGAGACAGAAGGTTCGCCGCTTGGAATCGATACCCGGGAACGTACCGGATTTGATGAATATGCCTCAAGGCTGCAAGTTTGCACCGCGCTGCCCATTCGTGATGGAGCGTTGTTTGTCACAGGAGCCTGGGCTGCTGCCCGTTGCCAATGAACCGCATCGTCAAAGTCGCTGCTGGCTGACGCAGGAAGGGCATCCGGAAGGAGGGGAAACCGCATGAAAGAAACACCTTTGTTAGAAGTCAGGAATCTGCAGAAATCATTCACCGTGAAAAAAGGATTCTTCGGTAACGCCAAGCAGCTGCGCGCCGTGGACGGAATATCCTTCGCCATTCAGAAGGGCGAAACCTTCAGTCTTGTTGGGGAGAGCGGATGCGGCAAGTCAACGACAGGCCGGCTGGTCACACGGTTGCTGACACCAAACGCAGGCGAAGTGATTTTCAAAGGACAAGACATCAGCGGTTATAACGATAATCAGATGCGTCCGCTGCGTAAAGATATGCAGATGGTCTTCCAGGATCCTTACGCTTCCCTCAATCCCCGGATGAAGGTGAAAGAGCTGGTGGCAGAGCCGTTGCTGATCCATACCAAGATGAGCACGAAAGAGCGGGATAAATTGGCTTGCGAGCTGCTGGAAACGGTGGGTTTGAACAGCTTCCATGCCGAACGCTTTGCCCATGAGTTCAGCGGGGGCCAGCGTCAGCGGATTGGCATTGCCAGAGCACTGTCCGTTCGTCCGAATCTGATCGTAGCAGATGAGCCTGTTTCGGCACTGGATGTATCCATCCAGTCGCAGGTGCTGAACCTGCTGCAAGATCTTCAAGAGGAGTATGGGCTAACTTACCTGTTCATCTCGCATGATCTGAGTGTTGTCGAGCATATCAGCGACCGGATCGGTGTGATGTATTTAGGGACTTTGGTGGAAACGGCGGATAAAGATACGCTGTACGATCGTCCGCTGCATCCGTATACCCAGGCGCTGTTGTCCTCGGTTCCGGTTCCGGATCCGAAACAGAAGAAGGAACGGATTATTCTGAAAGGCGATTTGCCAAGTCCCGTGAATCCGCCAACAGGCTGCCGATTCCACACGCGCTGCCCTTCCTGCATGGAAGTGTGCAAGCAGGTAACGCCCGTATACCGTGAGGTTGAACCAGGGCATCAGGTGGCTTGTCATTTATATGATGAAGAGATCATGAAGCATGTGTAAGCAGCTTTGATATGGATGTTCGGTTGAGGAGGAGGACTCAGATGCAAATCACAATAGACGATATGCAATCGGTAGATACTTCGATTTATGCGGTTTATGAAGGGGAGGGGCCCCCTTTCCGGGTAACGGAATCCCAGAAGCAAAAATATACACTGACCTGGTTCTATGGCCGTTCTCATCATGAGACAGACGATCTCGTAGCCGGAATGGGTCCGCGCTCTGGCCTGACATTGGAGCAAGTGCGCAGAACGGGAGCATCCGCAGCGAGAGCACTGCTTAAGGAGAAAAAAGCAAGTGCGGTGTTGGTGCGCGCCTCATTCCGCGAGGGAGAGGCTTCTGCAGCAATATCGGTGAAGGAGGAGCTTCAAGCATGGATGGAAGGCTGGATGTACGGATTATATCAATTCAATAAACATCGAGGCGTTACAGCCAATCATCAAGACCTCTCCTTGAATCTCCGAGTGAAAGATTGGCAGGGGCTCACCCGTGAAGATATGGAATCCATCCTGAGGGAGGCTTCCATCCGCATAAACGGAACCCGGCTCACGCGAGATTTGGTTAACGAATCACCGGAAACGTTAAATCCGGAAGCGTTCGTTGCGGTCGTGGAGGAACGCTTCAAGAAGGCACCGGTTCAGCTTCACGTGTATCGCGGACAAGAGCTTCATGATCGGCAGATGAACGGGCTTATTGCCGTAGGCGCTGGCAGCCAATACGCCCCTGCCATGATTGAATTATCCTACAACGGAGCTTCTTCATCGGAGAAGAGTCCTCATATCGTGCTCATCGGCAAAGGCGTAACCTTTGATATGGGCGGTATGAACGTCAAGATTGGCCGAGATATCAGCGATGCCCGCATGGACATGGGCGGTGCTGCTGCCGTCGTTGGTGCAATGGATATTCTGGTATCTCGCCAAGCACCGGTGCGAGTCACGGCACTGATCGCCGTGGCTGATAATTTAGCTGGACCGGATGCCATGCTTCCTTCTTCCGTTATCCATTATCCGAACGGGCTGAGTGTTCAGGTAGCCAATACGGATGGGGAAGGGAGATTGATTATTGCGGATGCTCTGCTGCATGCAGCGAATCTCGGTGCCGATAAGGTCATTGATATCGCTACCCTCACAGGCAATGTCGGCGCAGCGCTTGGCCTGGAGATTGCTGGAATCTGGGGAGACCGCGATATTACAGCTGATTTGGTTGATATCGGGGAACGCAACGGGGAGCGTTTGTGGCCCATGCCGCTGATGGATGAGTATGCCTCGGAGCTGAGAAGCGATTATGCGGATTTAAAAAATGTCGGTACGTCTACGCTGGCTGGAGCCATAACGGCTGCGCTGTTCATCCGCCATTTTGTAGCCGAGTCCATGAAATGGGTGCACATCGATATGGCAGGCACCGTGCAGTATAAACGGGAGTTTCCCTATTCCGCTGCGGGAGCCACCGGCTATGGCGCCAGATTGTTGGCAGATTATGTGGAGAAGCAGTTTCTCAAGACATAGAGAACAGAACTTCAGATGAGGAGTGACGATGATGCTTCTAGAAATTATCGCAACTTGCGTGGATGATGCCATCACCGCAGAGCAGAATGGTGCGGACCGTCTGGAATTAATTACGGCCATAACCGAGGGCGGACTTACGCCTGGAATCGGTCTCGTTGAAGAGGTTGTGAAGGCTGTTCAAATTCCTGTCCATGTGATGGTAAGACCACACAGTCGGTCCTTTGTGTACAGCACACACGATATAGCAACCATGACGGCGGAGGTCAAGGCGATCCGCAAGGCCGGGGCAGCCGGCGTAGTGCTGGGCATGTTGACACCGGATGGGAAGATTGACGAGGTTTCCTTGGCCAACATGCTGGAATGGACGGGCAGCATGCAGGTCACCTTCCACCGTGCTTTTGATGAGCTGGAGGATCAGTTCGAAGGTCTGCGTACGCTGCTGAAATACCCGTCCGTTACCCGTGTACTGACATCGGGAGGGCCCCAGCCAGCGCCACAAGCAATTCCGAGAATTCGGGAGCTTGTGGAACAAACCAAAGGCAGCGAGCTTAAGATATTGGCCGGCAATGGCCTGAAATGGGAAATTATTCGTGAATTTATCGATCAGACCGGTGTGAGCGAGGTGCATTTCGGCTCGGCGGTTCGATATGGTCGGTCAGGGCTGAAGCCCATTGATCCGATTGAATTGAGATCGCTGGCAGACAGCATACATCAATAGAAGTAGTAGCAAACCTATCGGAAACAGGTGAACAAAAATTGCAAACCGAATGGAATAAACAGCAAGAATTTGTGGTTGGCGTTGACCTTGGGGGTACAAAGATCGCGGCAGCGCTCTTTGATTCCGAAGGACAGCTGCTGAACCGGGAGCAGATGGAAACCGCCGGCGCACAGACGGCGGAGGAGGTGGTCGGCAGAATTACGGCCATGATCCGCAGTGTGTCGGGCGGCCATCCGCTTCGAGGGGTAGGGATGGCCTCACCAGGCACAGTGAATAGCCGAGAGGGGATTGTCATTCATGGAACGAATTTGCCGGAATGGACCAATGTCCCCCTCAAAGCTTGGATGGAGCGTGAGCTGCATACGGAAGTTCAGGTGCTGAACGACGCCAATGCAGCCGCGTGGGGGGAATATGTAAGAGGAGCCGGCAGAGGTTCAACTAACATGGTGTATGTGACGCTGAGTACAGGCATTGGTTCAGGAATCGTGCTGGACGGCAAGCTGTTTCTGGGCAGTAATTCTTTTGCAGGCGAACTCGGGCATCATATCATCGATCCGAGCGGTCCCAGATGCAATTGCGGAAGTCATGGCTGCTGGGAGGTATTTGCCTCGGGGACAGCGATCGGCCATGCAGCGTCCCAGCGGATGCTCGATCAGCCGAGCGTGATCAGAGAGCTGGCTGCAGCGGATGGGGGAGTGAATGCAAAGCACGTATTTGAAGCTAAGCGTCTTCAGGACCCTGTAGCGGTGGAGGTCATCGACCGTGCTATTTATTACATGGCACTAGGTCTGGTTAATGTCATTCACAGCTTCAACCCGGACCGCCTCGTAATTGGCGGAGGTGTCAGCAGAGCAGGAGAGCTGCTGTTCCCGCAGCTGCGGGAAATGACAGATAAACTGGTCATGCCGTCCTATTTAGGCACGTACGAGATCGTTCCGGCCGGTCTGCGGGATGATGTGGGTCTGGTTGGTGCCGCAGCCTTGTTCCGGTGATGACAAATTTAATGCTTGGGTAGTGGATAGAGCAGTGGATGGAATAAAGCTTAGATAGAGATCATTTGGCAGGGAAATAGAATTGGAATTAGACGGGTCTTATAGCCAGTAGTTATAAAAAAGCCGCCCATAGAAGGGCGGCTTTCATTATGTATCAGGGAAGCGGGAAACGGGGCGATCATTTTTTTGCTATTGGGGAGTCCGTCACATGTAATGAGTGATAAGTGTGAACCGTAAACCGTCATCCGTTTGTGCATAGGATTCGACTTTTTGGTTTTCTTATGGTTTGTTTGTATCCGACAAACAAGCGGTTGCCCGCACTTTCCCGCCCGCCGGCGGTAACCGCCGGCTCCAAACCCGCACGTGAGGAATACCTGTAGGCTTGGAGCCGGCGGCTGCCGTTACCCCATATACTTCGATGCGTCAAACGATATTATTGCGTTATGATTGGCATGTTCTATCAGTGACGAGAGTTTGGTTACCTCGCGTTCCTTCTTGCGCGCTGCCGCCTGATAAGCTTCAGGATCATACAGAGCGACGTTGAACAGCGTCGTGGCGTTGTCTCCGCTTCCCCGGCTGCTTTGACGCTCAAGCTTCTTGCGAGAGCCGAGGTGTGCAAGCTGTCCGATATCACCGCGAATGTGTTTCGCCAGCTCGATTGCTTCCATGATCGTTATGTCGGAACCATTCCAGGAGATCGTCTGCGTTGTGTTGGAGAGGGCCATCAGCAAATCCAGTTTTCTGAAATCCGCCGCCGCCGATTCAATCTCTTCCGTAATGACATCTACACTCCGCGCGGGATACTCAGCCGTTTCTCCTTTTTCAATGATCGTACTGCTGTTATTCAGACGCTCCGACGCCAGCTGGCTCATAAGACGATGAATTGCTGCCCGTACGGCTAAAGCTTCAGCCATTGTGATTTGACTCATTCGTAATGGATCACCTCTATGATTTCTTTTCTGATATAGTTAAACGCAGGATCCTGTAAAAAGTTGCTAAACGTTTTAAGAAAATGGAGTAAGAGGAATACGCTAGAGTTACATAATTGTCATGACTATGTGAGATTGTTAACAGAAATCAGGCTGCGAAATTCGATTATTCCGACAGCGGGTAACATAAAACGATAGATTCTTAGGATATTATTGACAGCATCCTTGCTTGTATACTATATTAAGAGAAGTTACAAAATGTTAATGAATTTTTGCCGAATTTCGTTTGTGAAAACGGGGGAACCGTCTTGGGTGAATTATTCTTGTACTAAAGAGAGTATAGGGAACCTTCAACCGAACCCTTAGCTAACTCCGTAGGCATCGAAGGAGAGAACATATTTTGAAGAAATTTGTCATCACATTGCTTGGGTCTGCAATTATTTTTTCTTCAGGTGCCGTAACAGCATTTGCTGATCAACAACCGAACTTTCAGCATCAAGTGAAACAATTGGTAGGAACTCCATATAAATGGGGCGGAACGACCACCAGTGGATTTGATTGCTCCGGATTTATACTGTACATGTTTAGAAATTTTGATATAGATCTTCCACGCACATCCCAAAGCCAGGCTAAAGCCGGGGTTTATGTGGATCGCGAAGACCTGCGGGTTGGAGATCTGGTGTTCTTCAATACAAGCGGCAGCGGAATTTCGCATGCAGGAGTTTACATTGGCGAAGGTCAATTTGCGCATGCTTCCAGCAGCAAGGGTGTAAGAATCAGCAAGCTTAGCGATTCTTATTATGAGCCGCGTTATGTAACGGCGCGTCGTGTACTGAGTCAAGAAAACTATGCGAAACTGGTAGGCAGTCCAAGCTAATTGAGAAACGCAGTTTTTCGGGAAGTATAATACATATTAAGAAAGCCTGACAAAGATCCATCTTTGTCAGGCTTTCTTTTATTGAGGGATGCTAGACCTGATCACTTTATTCCTTTACAACAGAAGCATTCACAGCGCCTTCCATCTGATTATTATAAGTCCGGAATAGTCCCAGACGCCAGAAGGCGGCTCCCTTTAGATCATAGCGCTTGGCGAGACCCAGCTTATCATCTACGGAAGACGGAGTTTCACTGCTTAAGCTGATGCCGAGCAGGAGCTTTTGTTTAGGAACACCCGCTTGGAGTGCAAGCTGAATCGCCTGATCTACAAGACTGTTAGGCTCGGGTACCTGCGATTTGGTGCCGACCGGGTTATACTGATAAGCCATAATGATGAGATCATCTGCTATGGAGGCAAGAGTCTTGTAATCATAGCCTTTATAGGCACTGTTCAATGGCGGCACGGCCAATGACAGGGAGATGTCCTTCGGTAAAGAAGCCTTCAGCTGTTTGACATAATCGTTAAGCAGCTTCTGCTGCTGCCCTGCATCCAATTTAAAGCCGAGCCCTTCAAAATCGAGAACAACTCCGCCGAAGCCGTTGTCCGTAACGGCTGTCGTTATGCCCTCAATCGATTTCTGCCGAAGGGTGCTGTCACTCAGAACCTTGGTCAGTTCACCATTACCATCCAAAGCATAAACCATAAGATGCGGTTTAATGTTCTGATCCGCTGCATCCGCCACAATGGATTGTGGCGTTACATCACCGGCAGATGCAGGCAAGCGGTACTCTTTACCCTCAAGCGTAAATTGACCTTCGCGGTCGATGCGGCTCCACCCGAAAGCGACTGAGTTCATGGAAGGTATTATATCGCGTTCCTGATAGGATTCTAGAGCATAGAAGGCTCTCAAATGCATCTCCCGCTGCGGAGATGTCAGGGAAACCGTACGCGTAGCCTGGTTCCAGCCCACGTCGACACCGAATTGGCTGCTGAACGAGCTGAGCGGAATCAGCACGCGCCCTTCCCGCTGTACTGGTGGTGCCGCGAGCGTAACTTTTTTCCCGTTCACGGTTGCAGTTTTACTGCCCACCTGCAGCAATACCTCCGTTGCTTGCCCCTTCAGGCTGCCGATCGCTTTCACCGTTTGCGTCTTGCTGTTCCAGGTGATCTCAATTCCGAGCGCTTCGCCAACGGTCCGGAATGGAACATAAGTGACACCGTTGTCTATCCTCGGAGCAGCATCAAATTTCAGTGGAACATCATCCAGCATGACCGCAATAACCGGTGCTGCGGCGGCATTACTGATATTCGTGGCAGTACCCAGCAAGGATAGGGCCAGAACGGTGGCGGCCGCTGTTTTTCCTACATGTTTATGTAACATACTCCGTATTCCTCCAACTCATCATATAATAGTAGATTGGCCTTGCATGGAATGGTAATCTAGCATATGCAATTATAGCAAAATTTTCATAGAGTTCCAATTACATGATGTCATAGAATAGATAAGAGCAGGCATGTTGATTTTTTAAACTTTCAAGTATAATAAATACAGGAATTCATACATAACCTGATGATTACATGCATAGGGGGACAACGGCGTGTTTAAATTCTGGAAGAATAAAAAGGGTAATGAACGCGGAGATACATCGTTGAGTACGGAAGGAGAACCGATTGAGGCTGTACCGGATCTGATTATCGAGCTTACGGGACGAGAGATTCAGCGTAATGTGGCGCCTGTTCTTGGTATGACCGTGCTGGATCTTGCGGAGCGGAATGACGTGGATTGGAACTCCTTTTGCAAAAGAGGGACTTGCGCGCGCTGCCGCTGCATGGTGGCGGAGGGTATTCAATATTTGTCCGAGCCGAACCTTGCGGAAGAGGGGCGCCTTGATCCGGAAGAGATTGAGGAAGGCTACCGTTTGGGATGTCAGAGCCGTATCGAAGCGGTGGGTCCCATCAAAATCAGGCATGCTCCGTACTTTTGAACGATATTATCTGGCGACTATTTTTTGAGTTGCAGATTAGAATAGATTCAATACACTGAGCGAAATTTTCAAAGGCTTATTCCAACTTGAACGATAAGGAGGAACGGGCCTTCTTTGCATGCTTTTTTAATCGTGAAAAAATAAAGGGGGTATATCACGCAAGGGAAATCCATAACGTTACCAGAAAAATGCAAAGAACCTAGTCTAGTTGAGCACCGGACTAAGGTTCTTTAAAGACGGCTTCATATAAATAGTCTGCGCATGTAAATCCTTTATTCCAAGGCCAGCTTGTTCTGTTCCCGGAAGGAACTTGGCGTTTGACCGGTAATTTTCTTGAATAACATCGAGAAGTATTTATCGTTGCCATAGCCTACTTGTGAGGCCACCTCATGCACTGGCATTTCCGAATCGGCAAGCAGGCGCTTGGCTTCCTCAATCCGGCGGGATATCAAGTAATTGAAGGGAGAATCGCCAAGCTCTTTTTTGAACAGATGGGATAAATAATGCTGGCTGACGTACATCGTATCCGCGATGTCCTTCAGACTGATGCTTTGGGTATAGTTGGCGTCGATGAACTGTTTGGTCCGGAGCGCGATTTCATTCTTGCCCTTCAGGGATTGAAATTGATGCTTTACATCCACGATGCGATAGATCACGGTGATCAATGACATGAGCAGGTTCGTGCTCAGCGTTTCGTAACCCAGCACCTGCGAATCACATTCGCGGATGATTTCCGAAAGATAACTTTCGACTTTATAGGCGTATTTCTCACAGGAAATAACCGGCTCGACATACGCCGGCAGCAGCATTCCTTGCGGAACGCCTTCAATGTGGAGCGAATCCACGCCGCAATAGATTACTTTAAAAGGACCGTCCGTAATGGATCGTTCCTCATGGGGGACACCGGGGTTGTAAATCGCAACATCGCCTTTGCGGAGTTCATATACTTTTCCTGCGATGGTGAATTCCCCGCGTCCTTCAACCACATAGAGGATCTCACAGAAATCGTGAATTTGCGGTGGCCCGTAGAAAAAATCCTCGTCCACCACTTGCCCGGCAAACAGCAGCTGCGGATTTTTGATGAAGCGGAATTGATCGCTTTTGCTATGCGAGATTTCGATCTTTGGCACGGTCTCGTCCCTCCTGGAAAGCAGCATCCTGTATCCATTATAATGCATAACGCTCATCATGCGGAAATCGTTTACATGAATAGCCGGAATGGTTCACTGTCTTGCTGAAATTATGGTCCGATACAACAAAATAGTGGGTTATCCTCTGCGCTGAATCAATTTACAATGAGGTCATATTCCTGATTGGGAGGCGTGGCATACATGACAATTGAAAACGATTACAGATGGCGGGACGGATTTCCGAAAATCGGCATTCGCCCTACGATAGATGGAAGACGGAGAGGGGTAAGGGAATCCCTCGAAGAACAGACGATGAACCTCGCCAAGGCCGTTGTCGAGCTGCTGTCCAGCGAGCTTAAATACCCGAATGGCGAACCGATTGAATGCGTTATTGCAGATACTTGCATCGGTGGAGCCGCTGAGGCAGCAGCTGCCGCCAAAAAATTCAAGAATGCGGAGGTCGGTCTAACAATAACCGTTACGCCTTGCTGGTGTTACGGAACCGAAACGATGGATGCGGATCCTTCACGTCCCAAGGCAGTGTGGGGCTTTAATGGAACAGGGCGTCCAGGTGCGGTTTATCTGGCTGCCGTACTGTCTGCCCATGCACAGAAGGGACTGCCGGCATTCGGTATCTACGGGGAGGACGTTCAGGACGAAGGCGATACCCGCATCCCGGACGATGTGGAGGAGAAACTTCTGCGCTTTGCCCGAAGCGGCTTGGCCGCTGCATATATGCGTGGACAATCGTATTTGTCCATGGGCTCCGTATCAATGGGCATCGCCGGCTCGATTGTAGACGACAGCTTTTTCCAGGAATATCTGGGCATGCGGAATGAATATGTGGATATGAGCGAATTCACGCGGCGCCTAGCAGAAGGCATTTACGATCCTGAAGAATATACAAAGGCGCTAGCCTGGGTGAAGGAAAACTGTGCGGAAGGACCGGACAACAATCCGGACCATCTTCAGAACAGCCGGGAGCGGAAGGATCTGGAGTGGGAAACCGTTGTGAAAATGACGCTGATTACCCGCGACTTAATGATTGGCAATCCGCGCCTGGCTGAGCTGGGTTTCGAGGAGGAAGCGCAGGGGCACAGCGCAATCGCTTCCGGTTTTCAAGGACAACGCCAGTGGACGGATCATTCGCCGAATGGTGATTTCCTGGAGACCTTGCTGAACTCCTCCTTCGACTGGAACGGCAAACGCGCTCCTTATGTTGTCGCCACCGAGAATGACAGCTTGAATGGCGTGGGCATGCTCTTCGGGCATCTGTTAACCAACACGGCGCAGATCTTCGCGGATGTTAGAACATACTGGAGTCCGGCATCGGTTGAACGGGTCACGGGTTACAAGCTAGAAGGCAAGGCGGAGAACGGCATCTTGCATTTGATTAACTCGGGCTCGGCAGCGCTGGATGGCACGGGCGAGCAGGAGAAGGACGGCAAACCGGCCATGAAGCCGTTCTGGGAGATTACGGACGAGGAAGTGGACCGCACGCTGAGGGCAACGGAGTGGAGACCGGCTAATTTAGAGTACTTCCGGGGCGGAGGTTATTCGACCGATTATCTGACACGCGGCGGAATGCCGATGACGATGTTCCGTCTGAATTTGGTGAAGGGACTTGGCCCCGTCCTGCAAATTGCCGAGGGTTACTCGGTGGATCTTCCAGCGGAGGTGCACGATACACTCGACAAGCGTACCGACCCGACTTGGCCGACAACCTGGTTCGTGCCGAACCTCACAGGACAGGGAGCGTTCACAAGCGTGTATGAGGTTATGAATCAGTGGGGGGCTAATCACGGCGTCATCAGTTACGGTCATATCGGTGCAGATCTTATAACCCTTGCTTCCGTGCTGCGGATTCCGGTCAACATGCATAATGTGTCCGCCGAAGAGGTGTTCCGTCCGCGTGCATGGGGCATGTTCGGAACGTCTGACCCGGAAAGCTCTGATTTCCGCGCTTGTCAGAACTTCGGACCCCTATATAAATAACGGGTCATTCGAGAGGAGAAGGAATCATGCTGAACCTAGAAACGAGGAACGAGCTCTGCAAGTATGCCAAAAAAATCGTCGACAGCGGACTTGTTGTGGGTCCGGGAGGGAACATCAGCGCAAGAGCCGGGGACAAAATGTACTTGTCCCCGAGCGGCTTTGCGCTGGAGGAGATCGAGCCGGAGCAATGGATTGAGGTTGACATCCCGACGGGAGATATTACCGACATTGGCTTGAGACCCTCTTCCGAAGTATTGATGCACTTGTATGGTTATCGTAGCAACACAGATATCGGGGCCATGGTGCATACACATCCGTCACACTGCATTGCGTTCACGCTGGTTGAGCGGGAGCTCCCGGTGATGTTCCCCGATCAAGCGGCATTGGTCGGCCGAACAGCTTATATTCCGTATATTATCCCGACAACCGACCTGCTGGCAGATGCCGTTGCGGCGAAGGTTACAACGGCCAGTTCCATTCTGCTGGGCAACCACGGCTTGGTCACCACCGGCCGGAATCTTCGGGAAGCCTATTACCGGACCCAGGTTGTGGAAGAGAGTGCCAAAATCTACTTGAGCGCGAAGGCTGCCGGCACGCTGGTGCCGCTGACGGAACAGGAAGTGGACGACATCGCTGCACTCGAAAGTGAAGATTATCGAATCCAGCTGTTGCAGAAGATGAAATAAACGATTGTGGTGTTCAGATCCATGGGTTCAAATTCGGATGGGTACAGTACTGAAGGTGAGAAAGGATGCGGCTTATGAGCAAATCATCGGCGGTGCTTGCTTTTGATATGGGGGCGAGCAGCGGCCGGGCGCTGCTGGGAGAAATCACCTCTTCTGATCATGATTCGCCCGGAATGTTGAAGATTACCGAGATTCACCGTTTTGCCAATATCCCTGTACAGATGGGAGAGCATCTGCATTGGAATTTTCCGATGCTGCTGCAGGAAGTTAAGCATGGCATTCGCAAAGCTTTTCAAGCCGGTCATCAACCGGTTAGCTACGCCATTGATTCATGGGGTGTCGATTATGGGCTGATTGATTGCAACGGAGAGCTGATCGGGGTTCCTTACCATTATCGGGACCTGAGGACCGAGGGAATGGTGAAGGAGACTTGTGAGCAGGTTGGCAAGGAACGCCTGTTTCAAGAAAGCGGACTGCAGTTTATGCCGTTTAACACCATATTTCAATTAAATGCGATGTTGAAGTCACAATCGCCGATGCTGGATATTGCGGATAAACTCCTGCTCACCCCGGATTTGCTGAATTACTATTTGACAGGGGTACAGGCATGCGAGTTTACAATGGCGACAACCACGCAGCTGTATCATGTGACGGATGGCGAATGGAACGAGAAGCTCCTCGAAGAGCTCGGGCTTGCCCGCGCCCTGTTCATAGATCCCATTCAACCGGGGACGGTTATAGGGAAGCTGCAGGATTCGGTAGCACAAGAGCTGGGGGTTCCGGCGATAGAGGCCATTGCGGTTGCCTCGCATGATACGGAATCCGCCGTGGTCGCTGTACCGGCGAATTCGGTGCAGTTTGCTTATCTGGTATGCGGAACCTGGTCGCTTCTTGGAACGGAGCTTCCTGAGCCGCTTGTGCACATGGAGGTGCTGGAAGAGGATTTCTCCAATGAAGGCGGGGCTTATGAGACCTTTCAATTGCTGAAGAACATTATGGGCCTCTGGATTTTGCAGGAATGCAAACGCCAATGGGAGATTCAGGGACTGACGTATTCATACGCAGAGCTGGTTGAACTTGCGCAAGAGGCAGAACCGTTCAGGAGTTTCATCCATCCGGATGACCTGCGCTTTATGAATCCGGCGGATATGACGGTTGAGATCCGGGAGTATTGCAAGAAGACGAGTCAGCCCGTTCCGCAGAGTACTGGCGAGTTTGTGCAGTGTATTTTGCAGAGTTTGGCATTAAGATACCGGGAAGTGCTTGAACGAATGGAGATTCTTACCGGATGCCATTATGATGGGCTGCACATGGTAGGCGGCGGCATTCAAAACGAGCTGTTATGCCGGTATACGGCTAATGCCATGGGCAGAACGGTGTGGGCTGGACCGGTCGAAGCCAGCGCCATCGGCAATATGCTGGTTCAATTTGTGGCGAATGGCACACTGCGCAATCGGGAAGAGGGAGTAGAGCTGGTCAAGCGTTCGTTTCCCCTTGCCTGGTATGAACCAGCGTCTGCAGAGGATTGGAACGCAGCCTTCTCTCATTACAAGTCCATAACCGCACAGCAGCAAGTGAAATAGGCTATTGCACTCTTTTATTCATGTAAGCAACCATACGTCCCAACTGCTTGATTCGTTATTATTCTGTTGTTGCCATAGAAGGGGGTTCGTGCCATGTTAAAAGGAATATCCAATGTGATCTCCCCGGATCTGCTGAAGATCCTCATGGAAATGGGGCACGCGGATGAAATCGTGCTCGGCGACGCCAATTTCCCGGCAGCAAGTCATGCCCGGCGGTTGGTCCGGGCAGACGGACATGGTATCCCTGCGCTGCTGAGCGCCATATTGCCGCTGTTTCCTCTGGATACGTATGTTGAGTCCCCTGTTGCGCTGATGGCTGTCATGCCTGGCGATACGGTGCAGACACCGATCTGGGAGGAATACAGGGGGATCGTGAGGGAGTTTCATGCCGTGCATATGGACTTCGAGGAAATGGAGCGGTTTGCATTCTATGAACGGGCAAAAAATGCTTACGCGGTCGTCTCGACAGGCGAAAAAGCATTATATGCAAACATCATTCTGAAAAAAGGCGTTGTGATTTAATTGAGAATGCCAAACAGGTTAGGGGTTAAATTCCTCTGGGTTCTATACGAAGAAAACCCTTGATGATTCAAGGGTTTTCTTTTGAGTTTAGTCAGTTGAGCACGCGATAGCGTGCGAAATATGAAACCACTGTGCAAGCACCATATTGTGTTCACCCGACGTATAGACGGAAAGAGATCTGTAATCAAGTGAGAAAAGACTTGATCGAAATCTTCAAACGATTATGTAAATACAAGGGAGTAGAAAGGAAATATATTGAGCAGCTTTCCAGTCTTGATCACGCCGTTTTTCAATTGCAGCTCGACTTATAGCATCAATCTTGCGATATGCCGATTACTGGCTGATTTGCGCCGTTCGTCGTCTGTTACAGGACCGGCTATATCACCACTGCTGTTCCGCTGACGGCCACCATCAGCATTCCCTCGCGAATGACTTCATAGTCGATGTCCACTGCTACAATGGCGTTCGCGCCCATCCGCTCAGCTTTATCTTTCATCTCGGCAAACGCTACATCTCTTGCCTCCTGCAGCTTGTTCTCGTATGCACCCGAGCGCCCGCCAACAAAATCGGTAATGGAGGCCAGAAAGTCCCTCACTACATTAGCGCCCATAATGACTTCGCCTGTCACAACGCCGATATACCTTTTAACCGGGTAACCTTCAATGGTAGATGTTGTTGTAATAATCATACGATCTTCCTTCTTTCAAATAGTTTTTTATAGCGATTACGAATAAAAATACCTTTTCCAGCGGGTGTTTTCTTCTATTACGCTGACAGAAGGGGATTGGTTGCATGAATGGGGGCAGGAAGACAATCCTACGATCGGAAATGCTTAATTTAAATTGCAAAGCAGGTGGCCTAAGAGGCCTCTGTTTCCTAATGTTTTTTGTAGGGGTTACGCAAACCAAGTCCGCATTGAAACCTTTTGTCATGTTCTTCTCGCATGGCGAAAGCTGGAATGGAGCATGGAGTATAAACGCCGTAAAAGATATGTAATTTATTGAATAAGGGATAATATTCTATTTATTTACTATAAGATATTATCCTTGTAAGAAATGATAAATATAGTATATTAATCATATCTTGCAAGCTAGTTAGTTAAATCAAGCTCCTCTTAAACAACCTCTGGATTTATTCACTAAACTATGCGCTTTACTAGACTGAACGACTCCCTACATCAAGCGGTTTACACATCTCAACACGGCTGCCAGAGCACCTTTCACATAAATGCACATGTATTTCATGGTTTGAAAGGAGGTGAAGATTAATGTGTATTCTTCGTCACACTTCTTGTAACACAACAGAGCAATGCGGACGTGACAAATTTGGCGTTCTTCTCGAAGTATGGGATTGCGGCAATGGTTCCGAAGCAAGATATAGCTGCGGCTGCTAATTTTTGAAAACGCATGCACTCATCGTATAAACAGCGGAACTTCTTGTTCCGCTGTTTATATTTCATGCGGAATCTACTATTTCATAACACTGTTGGAGAGTGAGGTATCGATTATGATTGCTGGTCCATTGCAGTATGGAAGAGAAGCCGTGAGCAGGCATGATGAGTACAGTCCGATGTCAGCAAGAATTCAATGTCATCAAATGGGTACCTGGTCTCCCTGGCTGTCGGGAAGGAGAATGAACCGTGTCGATGACCGCGCTTGGTCTGCTGTCTCTTACCGTGATATTTGTGTTTTCGGGAGTGTCGAAACTGTTATCGTTACCGGATTTCAGGACAACGATAGAACGATTGCAGATGCCTGCAGGTCGCTCACCCATTGTACCTGTTCTCATATGCGCCGCTGAGATAGCGGCAGGGGCAGGTCTGCTGTTCTCAGGAAGCAGGATGTATGCGCAGATCGCGATTTTCATCATGCTGGCAGGGTTCGGATTCGCCGTTTATCAGGCAAAGGTTGTGCGGAAACAGGAGATTGTCTGCAGCTGCTTCGGCTCGTGGTCCAGTGAAACGCTCGGAATGAGCACGGTCGTCAAGATCGGGTTATTAGGATTGTTAAATGTGCTGCTATCGATCTTCTCTGAGTCTGTGGATTTCTGGAGCCTACCGGCACAAGAAGTGGTTCTCACCGTGCTGTCAGCCATCGGAGTTGCCGTTCTAGCCTTGGTCGTATTGAACTATTATACGCTAGCCCAATTGCACCCGAGGAGGGAGGAATAATCCATGGATTTGATTACTACCGTGCTTGTTATTCAATATGTACTCATATTCAGCTTGGCGTTCTTCGTAATTAAATTGTATCAACATGTTCGGAGTTTGAAGTCTCAGCCAGCGATAACCGATAAGGAGGAGCCGACAATCCCGAAGGAAGGGCTTGAGCTGGGGGTGGCGATTCCCCGTAAAACCTATATGAGTATGGGGGGGGAATCCGTGAATCTGTATGATGGCAAGTCCAAAATCATCTTGTTCACCATGAACAATTGCAATGCCTGCAAGGAAACCTATAGCGCCGTTAAAACATTCATTGCTTCGCATCCTGGGCTTCCCGTCACGTTATTTCTGTACGCACAGGATGCTGACGAGGCTGAAGAGATGGTCAACACCAATGAATTAGCAGATTTTCAGGTGGTATGGGCGGATCGGGCACTTATCGATTCGTATAAAGTGAACCGGTTTCCCTTTGCGTTTTACTTATCCGAGGAGCAGGTTATCCTCAACAAAAGTGTCACCAATTACTTGCATCATTTTGAGCAAATGATGACACAGCTGCCGCAGGCAAAACCTTCAGCCTTTAACAAATCAGCTTAATCGTGAAGGAGGCTCAAGGCCATACACCATGAAATATGCAAACCTGATATTTGAGGTTATGAAGCAGGTGTACCGTGTTTCTCCACGCATGTTCTCAAGGGCCACTGTTATTTATCTGGCTCAGGCCTTCTTGCCTGTAGCACAGATCTATATTACGGCTCAAGTCATTAACGCTGTTACGGGTGTGCTGACCCGTGGTGAAACGCCTCTTAGCGCACTGTATTGGTTGGTTCTTCAGTTGACGGTCATATTGCTTGGAATCGCGCTGAGCTCCTTTCAAAAGTATACGGAACGCAAGATGAACGCGTATGTATCGTTCTGGTTTAATCTTCAAGTATCCGAAAAATTGAGCAAGCTTCCATTCTTGTTCTTTGAATCACCGGAAAGCTATGACAAGCTGCAGAGAGCACTTCGCAATCTGAGCATATGCGGCATTAACATGGTGTTCTACATATTCTCCATCATTCAGAGTGTCATTACGCTTGCGGGATTGCTTGTGCTGCTGTTCAGCTTCCATTACATATTGCCCATCGTGATGCTGCTTCTGATTATTCCGCTGCTGGTCATCCAGAAGAAGGAGGGGGCTTCCCGCTTTATAGTCATTCATCAGCAGACTGCTTCGTCAAGGATGGCGGTGTATATGAACCAGCTGCTGCAAACCAAGGAAGCGGCGAAGGAAATTCGCTTGTTTGATGCCAAGGATTTTTTACTGAGCAGATGGAGGGACATCTATTTCAAGAACACGTATGAAATGCTGGGTGTTGAGCGGAAAAATATGAAAAATCGCCTTGTGGTGGAGTCCGCGGTTACGATATTTTCATTTAGCATTCTGGCTGTATTCATATGGCTGGGCTCCCGCGTCAAATTGACGATTGGCAGTTATGTTGCACTCTATCAAGCGGTGCAGGATACGCGTTATTCCATACAGAATATTAGTCAGAACATGGGACAGATCTACCATGACGGTCTGTTCATTCATGAATTGTTTGAGTTTCTGGATACGCCCGTACCACAGCAAAGCAAAGAACTGCCGATGGCCGGGCAGCTGTTTCAAGGCATTGAAGTGGATCGTGTTTCTTTTCGTTATCCGAGCCAGGAACGGAATATCCTTGACGATCTGTCCATTCGCATAAAGCCTGGTGAAAAGGTAGCCATCGTGGGTGAAAACGGTGCGGGTAAGAGCACCCTTGTCAAGGTTATGCTGGGGTTGTACGAGCCAACCAGCGGTGAGGTGCGTTACAATAACATCCCGATTCATGATTATGATCCCACGAGCTTCCGCAGTAAAGTGACGGCAGTGTTCCAGGATTTCTACCGATATGAATTGACCCTTGGAGCGAACATCACGCTGCAGGAGAGTGAGACGGATGATTGGAAAAGCGAGCGCCAATTGACTCATGCCATCGATAAGGCATCGATGACCTCGCTGGTCAATTCACTCCGTGATGGGGTGTCAACACAGCTGGGCACGCGTTTCTCGGGCGGACGTGAACTGTCGCAGGGACAATGGCAGAAGGTAGCGATTGCCCGCGCATTTTACCGGGATTTCGAGGTGATCTATCTGGACGAGCCTACGGCTGCGGTAGATCCGCTCACGGAGTCTGCTATATTTGAGAACCTGATGTCCATGACGGAAGGGAAAACCGCCATCTTCATATCTCACCGGCTGGGCAGCTGCCGACAAGCGGATCGTATTCTGGTCCTTAAGGATGGAAGGATCGTTGAAGAGGGAAGGCATGAGGAGTTAATCGAGCAGGACGCGCATTATGCCGAGATGTTTAACAAACAGGCACAGTGGTACCGGTAGCACCCGGTTTCCTAACGAAAGCGAGCTGATCAAGGGTTTATTCTTGGTCGGCTTGTTTGTTGTTTGGGAACAACATCATGGGATGTACGATACTATACAAGCATAAAGCATGGATCGAAAGGATTGAAATACTCCGATATTAGAGGGATTTTGCGTCCGAATCTCGAAATTAAAACGGATACGAGCAGTCTGGAGGCTAGAATATGAAAATGTAATCCCCGTTATCTATGGCAAGTTCAAAACGATGAATCAGGGGGAGAGTATAGGATTATGGATAAAAAAACATGGATTGTGGAAGCAACCATTTCGGATATGCAGGATGCATTGAAACAAGGCTGGATCACTTCAGCGGAGCTGGTTCAATTGTACCTGGAGCGGATCGAGCTGTACGACGGACAGCTTCACTCGATTCTGGAGGTGAACCCGGACGCGCTGCAGATCGCCCAGGACCTGGATCAGGAACGCAGCGCCAAGAAAGTCAGGGGAATGCTGCACGGAATTCCAGTTCTGCTGAAAGATAACATAGACACAGGAGACAAGCTGCATACAAGCGCCGGCTCTATCTCGCTTGCGGACTCTTATGCAGCCAAGGACTCCTTCGTTGCAGAGAAGCTGCGCCAGGCTGGTGCCGTCATTCTTGGAAAGACCAACATGACCGAATGGGCCAACTTCATGTCAGCCTCCATGTGGGCTGGGTATAGCTCGAGAAAAGGACTTACCTTAAATCCATATGGTCCGGGTGAATTGTTTATTGGAGGTTCAAGCTCCGGTTCCGGTGCAGCGGTAGCGGCGAATTTGGCCGCGGCGGCTATCGGGACGGAAACCTCGGGATCGATTATCAGCCCATCCAGCCAGAATAGTCTGGTTGGAATTAAACCGACAATGGGTCTGGTTAGCCGCTCGGGTATCATTCCGATCACCTATACGCAGGATACAGCAGGCCCTATGGCCAGAACTGTCGCGGATGCCGCTATTCTGCTTGGTGCCATCACCGGGGCTGATGATCAGGACGAAGTCACGAACATAGATCCTCAGCATCGGATCAAGGATTACACCGAATTTCTGGATGCTGGATATCTGAAGCAGGCCAGAATCGGGATTCCCCGACACTACTATAAGCATCTCGATCGGGATAGACTAGACATTGTAGAATCCGCCATTCAAGTGCTGCGGGAGCAGGGAGCTGTCATAATCGACCCGGTCGATCTGCCATGCCAGAATACGAAATGGGATGCCAATGTCCTCCGCTATGAGTTTAAGAAGTACGTGAATGATTATTTGGCAAATGTGGATTCTTCGCTGCCGGTTCACTCATTGGCCGACGTAATCGCTTATAATGAGGCACATGCCGACAGGGCCCTGAAATATGGTCAGGGCACGCTGATTTGGGCCGAGGAAACCAGCGGTACATTGACTGAGCAAGAGTACCTCGAGAGCAGACAGAAGAACAGGGAGATGGCAGGGACCCGGGGCATTGACCAGGTTTTGCAGGAGTTCCAGCTGGATGCCTTGCTGTTCCTGGGTAATGAATATGGACCGGATCTGGCAGCCAGAGCAGGCTATCCTTCGATTACCGTTCCTGGAGGTTACGCGGAGAATGGCGTCATTGCTCCGGGCGGTTACATGACGAAGGGCCCTCAGGGCATTACCTTCATCGGAACGGCTTATAGTGAGCCCGTGCTAATCAAGCTGGCCTATGGCTTTGAACAGGCGACGCGACATCGCGTAGCGCCAAAGCTTTCATCCCAGTCATCAGAGTAAAGAGAGGTGAAGCTCCATCATGCCGCGCAATTTGGTGCATGTTCCTTACGGCTACGAACCCCCGAAGCCGGCAACCAAGGGAACATTAATATTTTACGACTCCTTCGAACAGGTGCAGGAGGATCTGGAGCAGGCTGTAGCCATTCTGGAAGAACGGGCGTTTTCAAAATTGGTGCTGTATCCGCTGCATGAAGAGACGGTAAGACGGATGTTCAAGGAGCCGGTGAGTCCTTATTACAAACGGGAGAAACGGCTTCAGGAATGGGTCGGGGAGCGTGAAGACTCCTCGGTTGTAATTGAAGCTTTCGAGTCGAAACGAAAAAAGTACACGCCAATCGATACTGCGCTTCGTCATCTGGTCGAGAAATACGGAAGACCGCATTTTCTTGTTTTGACGCCTGAGGTGGCTAATGTGTTTGCGTCTTTTTCTTCATTTGAGGAATGGATTGTGAAGCTAAGGCTGATTCTGTTGTCCGAGCCTCCATACTTGCATCCGAGATTGGAGAAATTCCGCCATCGATGGGATATAGCGGGTGAGCCGCAGGAAGGATAGTTGGACATGAAGATGCCCGGCCGTAGACAATCTACAGCCGGGCATTCTTTTTTCTATGTAGTCGAATCTCGAATTCCGGTATACGGTTCAACACAAGCCAGGCTCCACGCCAGTTTAGCCTGAGTCACATGAAAAGGACTGCACCCCTGGGGAACAGTCCTATGTTAATCCGCATGCAGACCGTTAAGCCTCATCGCTTTAGGTCCCTACGCGGGTAAGTTTGCTTATGATCTTGCGCACGCTTTCTCCTGACAGGAAGTAGGTCCGTTCCAGTTCTTCAATAGACCTTCCTTTGCAGTAAGCGCGATACATTTCTTTGTTGCGACTTTCGATGCGTTGTTTGGAACCGCTTAACTCTCCCCAGCCGGCTCTTTGCTCGCTCTGTTTCGGTATGTAGAGTAATTCTCCATCTATATACTGTTGAATTTGCTGCAGCAGCTCGGGGGGAAGCACTTCTCTTCCGTTCTTGTAATGGCCCATCGATGCCCTCCTCTTTCTGTATACATATTTAAGCTATCGCTGAGTTTCAAAACAATTGCATTGATCATGCTTGCCCTCCTCCTTTCGTGAAATTAGTTTTTTAGGATTTTTTTTGGATTTTAAAATAGATATAGGGAGCCCGCAGCGGGCTCCCATTTAACGGATATTCGCTTTACGCGAATACCACCTCACGGATCTGAATCATTTCAATCAGCCTCCTTTCAGCTCATTTCGTCGGCCCGACTTCTATATTAAGCCATATGTAGGTGGAATTATGCAAGAGATAAAACAATATTAATTGTTTTTTACCAAAATTAATGGGGTGAAATATCGGGCTGGCTGAGGGATTGGATGGTATGTGACTGGATTATATAATATAGTTACTTCAGAATGCAAAAAAAGAAGGAGTTCTCGTGTATGTCCAATCAGGATCCGCATATTCAGGAATTGATTACGCTGAAGACGATCGCAGAAACCTTGAACGAATCCAATGAGCTGACCCCGATGCTGGATGTTGTCATAGGCAAGCTGTTGGAGCTGACAGGACTTACGACCGGCTGGCTGTTCCTTGTGGATGAGCGGGGAACGTATGAATTTGTAGCGAATCGAAATCTGCCGCCTGCACTGAGCCGGGAGGATAACGAGCCTATGAGATGCGGCAGCTGCTGGTGCTTGGAGCGCTACGATGATGGACGCCTGAAGAATGCAGTCAACATTCTAAATTGCAAACGTCTGGATAACGCGGTTCGATATCAGTGGGGTGACACGGAAGGCATTACCCACCATGCAACGGTTCCGCTGCGATCCGGCAGCCGCAGGTTCGGTGTGCTGAATGTGGCTGCGCCCGGGAAGCTGCATTTCTCCAAAGAGGAATTGGCGCTGCTGGAGTCGGTTGCTTATCAGATTGGCAGCGCCATTGAGCGCATGCGGCTGTACGCGGCCGAGCAGCGTCGAGCGGATTTGTTCGTCCGGCTCGGGGAATACAGCAGCGCTCTCGGTGCCTATGCTTCACAAGCCGTTAACCGGGCTGAGTTAACAGAGCAGGTGATGAGTTTAATGGGCCGATATTTTGATTGGCCGGTCGTCGCGCTGCTTGAGCCGCTTGAAAAGGAAATCACACTCCGCGCACTATACAGCGAGGGAAAAACAACGCTGCCCCATGCCAAATTTCCACTCGCCGAGATGGCACGTCCCCACCCTAACGATAGGAAGCGCTCAGGAGGAGATCCGGTCTGCGCAGAAGATGCGCAGCGGCTGGCAGACCAGCTCGTTCAGGAAGGCTGGGTCTCATCCCTGACCCGTGCTGTGGCTACCCCTGTCACTGTCGCCGGAGACTATTCACTCGGCCTGCTTCTGGTGGGTTATGATCAATACGGCGATCAGTACCGGGCGGATATCGAAGTAATCGAGGCTTTGGCTGAACATATTGGCTTGACCCTTCAGCGTGTCCGCCTCGAAGAGAACCGGCGCGAGCTTACCCGGATGGATGAACGAAACCGCCTCGCACGCGACCTGCATGACTCGGTAAGCCAAACCTTATTCTCGCTGGTGATGATGTCCAGGGGAGTGGGCGGTATGCTTGCAGCGGAATCCAATGGTCAAACAAGCTTGCTGCAGGATACGATTCACGACATACAGTCATTATCACAAAGCGCCCTCAAGGAAATGCGGGAGCTGATTATGCAGCTTCGTCCGCCAGGGCTTGAGGAAGGGCTTGTGACAGGTCTTAAGCAATACGGCGAACGGTTGAAGCTTCATGTGCGTTCACATATCAGCGGTATTCACGAGCTGCCGAGGCTAATAGAAGAAGCCTTATGGAGGATCGGCCAAGAGGCGCTCAACAATGTAAGCAAGCATGCGGATACGAAGGAAGTTACGGTAGCTTTAACCCTGCATGATGGTAAAGTGGAACTTCGGATTGAAGATCGCGGGCGAGGCATTACCAAACAACGATTGAGCGAGCTCACAAGACACTCCATTGGACTGTCCAGCATGCGGGAACGAGCCGAATCACTGGGAGGACAATTCCGTCTATATAGTGTGTACAGAGGAGGAACCATCATTGAGGTTACGCTGCCCTTGATGTTGAAATCAACAGAGAATGGAGGTGATATGCGATGATCAGATTGTTAGTTGCTGACGATCACGCCATGGTACGCCGGGGACTGCAGGTTTTTCTGGCTACGCAGCCGGATATCGAAATGGTGGGTGAAGCCGCCAATGGCGAGGAGACCTTGGAACGGGTGGTTCATCTCAAGCCGGATGTTGTTTTAATGGATCTGAACATGCCTGTGCTGAATGGAATCGACACGACCGCACGGCTGAAAAAAGAACAGCCTCACATTAAAGTGATTGTACTGACCTCTTTTGTCGATTACGACCATGTTCTGCCCGCCATTCGGGCAGGCGCACGAGGCTATCTCTTGAAGGATATTGAACCGGAGGAGCTGGTAGCTGCCATCAGACGCGTATTCCAAGGCATGGTCGAGCTGCATCCGGATGCAGCAGGACTGTTAATGACACACGTTACTTTACCCGAAGGAGCGGAGTCGTCCAGCGGGCCAGGCAGGCAGGAAGAAGCTGTGCAGGAGCTGGATAAACTCACCCGCCGGGAGCAGGAAGTGCTGCAGCTGATCGCTTCAGGCATGAACAACAGGGAAATCAGCGAAGCGCTGTATATTACCGAGAAGACGGTCAAGACCCATGTCAGCCATCTGCTTGATAAGCTGGGTGTCGCCGACCGGACACAGGCGGCCATCTATGCGCTCAAGCACGGAATCGTATAAAAGTTTACTTTACATAGTGATCGTATCTAAGACTATAGTTGTAGAGCCCTCAGCCTAAGGTTTGAGGGTTTTTGCACGTGAAATCACTCCTTGTGATGACGAATTCCATGGCTTGCCTCCTATACAATGTACTTAACAAATCACTCGACAATCTAAAAGGGAGGCAGTGCTATGAAAATCGTGATGATCACAGGCAGCAATCGCAAGGAAGCAACCAGTACCGTTTTGGCAAAAGCTTTGGAGGGGCAATTGAGGCGGTTGTTCGTGGAAGTAAACCTGTTCAATCTGTATGAAAGCCCGCTTCCGTTCTATTCGCCGGACGAAATATTCAACCGTCATGAGGGCGTGCGTGAGCTGCAGCGGCTGTTAATGGAGGCAGACGGCATTATTTTGACAACTCCCGAATATCACGGTGGAATGAGCGGGGTGCTTAAGAACGCGCTGGATCATATGGGACAGATGCATTTCTCAGGCAAGCCGGTTCTATCCGTAAGCTCGGCGGGCGGCGCAGTAGGTGTGAGTTCACTGCAGCAAATGCAGGCTACCATTCGCAATCTGCATGGAATTAACAGTCCGGAATGGATCTCCATTGGTGGCTCTCAGCGTGCCATTTATGAAAACGAATCGGCAGAAGGTACAATTGTGCTGGATTACCGTGCCAAGGAAGCCCTTTCCATCTTTATGGAGCTGGTCAAGAAAGTCAGCGGTAAAGAGGAGGCTTTTCCATCGTGATTACACATTTTGCCGGATTGAAATTGAAGACCCTATCCATTCAGGGGGTGAAGCAGTTCTATCATGGACTGCTTCACTTCCCCATCACGCGGGAAAATGAGGTCGAGATCGAATTTCAGCCTACACCTGATTTTTCGCTTGTATTCGAAGAAGTGTTCGAACCCTTATCCCCGGTTCATATCGCGTTTGAAGTCTCCTATTCCCGCTTCAACTCTACGATTCAGCAGCTCGCAGAGCAGCTGCCACTGCTGCAATGGCCCGACGGCGAGGTGGTTGAATGGTTTGATTCCGGTGTGAACGCGTATTTCAAAGACGGCGATGGCAATCTGCTTGAATTTATAGCCCATCACGACTTGAAAGAAGGGGTTCTGACTCCGAATGGTCCTTACGGTGTCCTGTATTTGCGGGAAGTGGGATTGCCTGTAGAGGATCCGGTAGCCGCTAGATTATGGATGAAACGGACGTTGGGACTAACGATTGCCAAGGACTCGGAGCAGTTTGCATTTGTTATTGGGGGAACGGCCCATGCGGTTGTCGTGTCTACCAAGCGCAAATGGATTCCAATCGCGATGTATGCGCTGGCACCGTCGTTAGATTTAACCTATGGGGTTACGGATGATCGCTTTCTGGATCGGGTTCGCTCTTCATTGGATCGCCGGATCATCGTGTCGGATAACGAAAATGGTCTGCAGTTTAGAATGTATGGCTACAATATTCGTTTGAAGAAAACGAGTTTGCCCAAGGATATTGCATCCAGGCTGAATTTGCCGGACACGAGTGAAGGGAAGGGAGACGACATGGACATCAGCGACCAATATTTGGAGGATGGACTCACGGCACTAAGCCGCGGGGGTGAGGTGGGTTGGTTTGAAGGACATGTCGGCGGGGCGTATCTGGCGGCTTATTACATGCAGAAGGAGCATAATCTTCCGCAGGACGTGCGGCAGGGGCTGGCCGCCAATTGCCGGCACTTGCGCAGTCAGCATGAGGATTGGTTTGAGCCCTATCCATCGGAGCTGGCTAAGCCTGAATTAATGGATCAATTGGTAGAAGGATTGCTGCCGAACCTGACAAATCTGAGCACCTCCGGGCATGGGGTGACCCTCGGAGTCCTCGGCCTTAAAGCGCTGCGGGACCGGCCGGATCTGCTGACTCCGTCCATCGTCAGGGGCCTGCTCAAGCTGATGGAAGATGCAGCGCATGAGCATAAGCTTGCCAGGTATTATGGGATTGAGGATTATACCCGGCAAAGTCTGCCGGAACTCTCGTTCTCTGACATACCACCTTACCAGGATGCGTCTGACTTGGCCTCCCGTGCCCTATCGGAGCTGCAGCTGGTGCTGCCGGATCAGCATTATGAGGGCAAGTATTACTTTTTTGCAGGAGAGCTTGAACACGGCATTACGCATGCCCATGCGCTTATTGAACTGGAAAGGCTCGGATACACCCAGCTGGCCAGGCTGGGTCAAGGAAACCACCAGCGGCAGACGATATTGAACCGTCTGAGACCGCGAGAACTCGCGCATCAGGAAATTAAGGTATCGGATGAAGCTTCGATCATGGATTCGTCCTATTGGAGCGGGCTCTATGAAGATCCTCACGCAATCAAAGTGCCCTACGCTGCACTGGCGCTGCTCCAGTATGTGCCGCAAGGTCGAAGAGTGGAGCTGGAACGCGATGTGTGTAAACTGCTCTCCTTGATGAAGTAGGACGAAGGTTATTTTGACAATGGTAAAATATGGTGTTAGGCTGAATAGAGTTGTCTAGAATCTGAAACATTTGTGCTTAAGGCATAAGAATTGGAGGGTATCATGAAGGTTGCAATTGTGGTAGGAAGCATCAGAAAACAGTCGTACAATATGAAGCTTGCAGAATATTTGAAGCTCCGTTATGCGGATCAGATTACATTCGAGATCGTTGGCATTCGCGATTTGCCGCATTACGATCAGGATGTGGAGCTGGATCCGCCTGCGGTGGTCAAAGATTTCAAGGAGCGGATTGCAGCAGCTGATGCTGTGTTATGGATAACGCCGGAGTACAACTACTCCATACCTGGCGTGCTTAAGAATGCACTGGATTGGTTATCCCGCGTCGATAAGGTCATGAACGGGAAGCCGTCCTGGATCATGGGGGCATCGATGGGTCAGCTTGGCACGGTTCGTGCTCAAGAGCATCTTCGGGATATCCTTTTTTCCGTCGGCATTACGTCACCGCTGCTTCCCAATAATGAGGTATATATCGGTGCGGTACATGAGAAGATGGATGAGACCGGTAAGCTGATCCATGAACCGACGATTGGTTTCATCGATATCGTGGTGAACAACTTCATAAACTGGATGAACTCCCGCAAATAATGCTAACGTATGAAGCCCTTTGGCAGTTGCCTGCCGAGGGGCTTTTCCTGTATATTCTCCTCATATCCATGAAATGTGAAAGAAAGGCGAATTTGCTTCGGACGGGGGAGGCTTCGATTGTATACAATCCTTATTGTGGACGATGAACCAATTGTGAGGGAAGGAATTCGAAACCGGATTCCGTGGGCAGAGCACGGCTTTGAATGTATTGGAGATTGCGAGAACGGCCGTGATGCATTGGAAGCTGTGAACCGGCTTCAACCGGACGTCGTGTTGACGGATATTCATATGCCGTATATGGATGGTCTGGAATTATCCCGACATATTACGCAGCAGCACCCCAAGACCAAAATTATCATTTTGACCGGGTTTGACGATTTTGAATACGCCCAGCAGGCCGTGAAGCTGCAGGTGACGGATTTTATTTTGAAACCGGTTACATCCGCGGAGTTAAGAGAACTGCTGGATAAACTGAAGCTGGAAATGGATGAAGAGCGCGGACATGCAGAGCACCTGAAAAAACTCCGGCAGCAGTTGAACGAAAGCCTGGTTCTCCTCAAGGAACGTTTCCTGGAGCGACTGGCAACATCTCCGATGAAAATCACGGAGATTGAGAACAAGCTGACGTATTTTGAAATTCCACTCCATGGCCCGTGTTATATAGCCATGCTGGCGGATATGGATGAACTCCGTTCTGATGAAGGGTGTGTGGATCATGAGCTGCACGCTTTTGCCTTATACAATATCACTCAGGAGATATTAGCGGAGGAGCCGGGAGCAGCGGTCTTTCGGTATAAGGAGAATAAAGTCATGACTATTCTGTCCGGTCTTGGCGAGGAAGAGCTGTACGCAAGGGCACAAGAGCTGGCAGAGGAAATTCGCGTGTCTACGAAACGATTTATGAAATTCACCGTTACCTTAGGAATAGGAACGATCTGCTATCAGCTTCATGCGATACGTTATTCCTGTCGTGCCTCAGAGGCTGCGCTGGAATATCGGCTCCTGATGGGCCATGATCAGGTGGTCAGCATTACGGATCTCGAAAAGCGGGAGACCAGCCCGCTGCATGACGGGAGTGAAAATGAAGCAGCGCTTATAGCCGCAATCCGTGCAGGAACTGCGAATGAAGTGGAGGCGTGCATCAAGCGTTTGATCAGCGAAATTGGAAGCGCTTCAATATCGATTGAGCTATGTTATGTGAGAATTGTACGGGTCATGCTGGCCGTGCTCCAGACCTTAACGGAAATCGGCAGCAACGAGAACGAGTGGGTTGGCATGGAGAAGAGGCTGCTATCCGATTTATACTCATTTCGTTCCCTCGATGAGATTGAACGCTGGCTGCAAGAAGTGTGCGAGCAAGCTTTACGGGACGTAGCCAAGACGAGGAAGGATATTACACGTTCGCAGATGCTGGAAGCGGTGAATTTCATTCACCAACATTATGAGGATGCCCAGCTATCGATTAAGTCGGTATCCAGCCGAATCTTCATGAGCACAAGTTATTTCAGCTCCTTGTTCAAGGCTCATACGGGGAAGACCTTCGTTGAATACGTAACGGAAGTTCGAATGGAGAAAGCCAAAGAGCTGCTGAAGCATTCGCCGATGAGAACCTATGAAATTGCGGCAAGGTCCGGCTACCTGGACCCTCAATATTTTAGCGTGCTGTTTAAGAAGCATACCGGAGTTACCCCCACGGAATACCGGAACAAAATGACGATGGATGGAACAAACTCATGAAATCCTCGCAGCGGATCAAGAGCATTCAGTCCCGCATTGCCAGCTCGTTTGTGATGCTGGTGCTGTTTACGGCACTATTGCTTATTTTTATCTCCTATCGGTTATCCGAATCAGCTGTTCGCGAAACGGCGGAGAGTTATACCTCCGAGCTTATCAATCAAGTGAATGCGAACATCCAAACCTATATTACGGGCATGAAGGACATTTCGCTTGCGACCATGAACAACCCGAACGTGAGGGAATATCTTGCCTCTTCCGAGGAATTGCAGCCGGCTGAATTAGCCCAACTGAAAGCGAAAATATCGGAATATTTCCATTCCATCCGGGTCTCGCGCAAGGATATAGCTTCGATCAACATTTTCGGCGAGGGCGGGACCTTCATTTCCGATCGGACGAATGCAGAGTTAAATCCTTATATTGAGGTTTCCGAGCAGCCCTGGTATCGGCAGGCACAGGAAAACAAGGGGCAGACGGTCATATCGTCGTCGCATGTGCAGCCGGTCATCAAGGGAGAATACCGCTGGGTTGTATCGCTCAGCCGAGAGCTCAGCGGCATTACCCCTACCCAAGGGCTTGGAATCCTGCTGATTGACCTCAATTTCAAGGTCATCAACGACATGCTCAGCAAGCTCGATCTGGGCAACCGGGGTTATGTGTTTGTGATTGACAGCCAGGGGAGGATTGTATACCACCCTCAGCAGCAACTGCTCTACAGCAATCTGAAGACGGAGCGATTGGAACAGGTGCTTCAGGACAAGCAAGGGGGATTTGTTGTGAAGGAGGATGGTGCAAGCCGGATTTATAGCATTAAGGACACGGATTTCGGCTGGAAAATCGTCGGCGTCTTTTACGAGAATGAGCTGGTGGATAATAAGAAGCAGATGCAGCTTTCTTTTGCCGTAGCAGGATTGTTATGCCTCGGGTTAGGCGTGCTGTTCTCTGTTGTCATCTCCCGCAACCTGACCCGGCCTATCAAGAAGCTTCAGGAGAAAATGATGGAGGTGGAGAAAGGGAATTTCGATATTCGCGTTCCTGTAGGGCATTCCAGAGAAATCTCCGGCCTGGCCCGCAGCTTCAACGTCATGGTATCGAAGGTCAAAGAATTGATGAGGCAGATTATGGTTGAACAGGAGTTTAAGAGGAAAAGCGAATTGAATGCCCTTCAGGCCCAAATCAATCCCCATTTTCTGTACAATACACTCGACTCCATCATATGGATGGCCGAGAGCAAGAAGCATGATGAGGTTATTCTGATGACATCGGCTTTAGCTCGTCTGTTCCGGGCGTCACTAAGCAAGGGGAAGGAATTGATACCGATTGCCACGGAAATGGAACACATTACGAATTATTTAAAAATACAGCAGATGCGATATCAGGACAAAATCCGGTATACACTCGATATGGATCCGGAGCTTTATTCTTATCTCACGCTAAAAGTACTGCTGCAGCCGCTTGTGGAAAACGCTATTTATCATGGTATCAAGAACAAGGAAGGCCCGGGAACGATCACCATCACGGGTGCGCATGAAGACCATATGATCGTATTTCAAGTCATGGATGACGGCATCGGAATGGATGAGGCCAAGGTGGAGACCCTCTTAACGTCCAGTGGTGGGAACCAATCGAGGAATAGCGTTGGGATTGCGAATGTCCATCAGCGGATTCAGTTATATTTCGGTGCGGATTATGGCCTGAGTTATACAAGCGAGCCTGGTGCGGGGACGTGCGTAAAGCTGCTCATTCCGGCTATTCATGCGGAGGAACGGCGGGAAAAGGAGGGGGAACTGCCTTGAAGTCCTACTTGAGCATGCGTTATATTGTGATGCTGCTGATTCCTGCCTTGATAGTGGGTTATGCCATTCTTCAATGGTCTAAAGATGAACCCCGGCCCAAGAAGATCATTGTCGGCGTCAAAGCCGTGGAAGAGATCGAATTCTGGAGGGTGCTGATTGAAGGGGTAAACACGGCTTCGCGTGAATTCGGCGTGGACGTTTCGGTGGTAGGACCTCCTCGTGAAATTCAGGTTGACCTGCAAATCCAAATGCTGCAGGAAGCCATTAAGCAGCAGCCGGATGCCATTGTAATGGCCGCAGGCGATTATAACCGCTTGGTCCCCACTGTGGAGTCGATTCGAAAAGCAGGTATTCCGCTAATCATGATTGATTCTGCCGTAAATGGTGATTATGCACAGAGCCTGATCGCTACGGACAATTTCAATGCGGGGCAAAAGGCTGCTGTGGAGCTTGCTGAACGGCTTCCGGTAAATGCCAAGGTCGCTATCGTCAGTTTCGTTCAGGGCACCTCAACGCAGATCGAGCGGGAACAAGGAGTTCGAAGTATACTGGAGCAGCGTGAAGGCACTGAGATTGTCGGCACCTATTACAGTGAGGGCATGGAGGAGAGGGCCTATGAAATCACGATGGAGCTCCTGCGGGAGCGGCCTGATTTGGATGGAATCGTGGGATTGAATGAGCCTTCCACGGTTGGGGCGGGCAGGGCGATTGGAGAACAGGGACTGGTCGGCAAGGTGAAACTCGTTGGTTTCGACAGCTCGATCAAGGAAGTGAAGCTGCTGGAAGAGGGAGTTCTCCAATCTACCATCGTTCAGAAGCCGTTCAGCATTGGCTATTTGGGGATAAAAACAGCCGTATCCCTTATCGAAGGGGATAAGGTGTCTCCTAATGTTTATACGGACTCCGTAATTATCAACAAGGACAATATGTATACCGAGGAAAATCAGAAGCTGCTCTTTCCCTTTGTGGAAGAGTAGCTTTTTTTTTGAGCTTTGGATGGATCGTAGAATATTCAACATGGAACAGAGAATATTCCATTCCCGTGAAACTTACCGGCTTATACAATGATGAATAAATGCATCGATGCTGGAGAGGTGAGAGATTTTGAGTGAAGTGCTGCTGCAGATGGAAGGAATCACGAAGGAATTTCCGGGTGTGCTGGCATTGAACAACTGCCAATTTGAGCTGCGGCGCGGCGAAGTTCATGCGCTGATGGGTGAGAATGGTGCGGGCAAGTCGACCATGATGAAGATTTTGACCGGCGTGTACCAGAAGGATGAAGGTACAGTTACGTACCAGGGGAAACCCGTGGAGTTAACGAATCCGAAAGCGGCTCAAGACGCCGGAATCAGCATGATTCATCAGGAACTGAACCTGGCGCCGGACTTGACGGTTGCTCAGAATATATTCATCGGTCGTGAGCCACGGCGAAGGCTCCGTCTGTTTCTGGATAATCAGGCGCTGCACCGGCAGGTGAAGGCATTGTTCCAGCGAATGGGGCTTGATATGGACCCAGCCGTTCAGGTATCGGAATTAACGGTAGCCAAGCAGCAGATGGTGGAGATCGCCAAGGCCTTGTCCTATAACGCGGATGTACTGGTTATGGATGAGCCGACGGCAGCTTTAAGCGAGACCGAGATCGAAGATTTGTTCCGCATCATTCGTCAGCTTCGCGCCGACGGAGTTGGAATCGTTTACATTTCGCATCGAATGGACGAAATCAAGCGGATTACGGATCGCATTACGGTGATGCGCGACGGGCAGTACATCGATACGGTGTTGACGGCTGAAGTCACCACCCAGGATATTATATCCAAGATGGTTGGCCGGCAGATTTACGAGACCTCGAAGCCGGAAGCCGCGGCAGGCGAGCGCGAGACGGTATTGGAGGTGAAGGGGCTGAATCAAGGCAGAGCCTTGAGAGATATTAGCTTCACCCTGAGAAAAGGAGAGATTCTAGGCATTGCGGGTCTGGTGGGTGCGGGGCGCACCGAGCTTGCGCGAGCGATATTCGGTGCGGACCGTATCCAATCCGGAGAGATATACATCCATGGCTCCAGGGTGAAGATGAGAGGCCCGCATGACGCGGTACGTCTAGGCATCGGGTATTTATCCGAAGACCGCAAGCGATACGGATGCGTTGTTGACCTGGATGTGAAGAGCAATGTGGTCATTGCTTCCTACCCTGAATTTCTCCGTCCCGGCGGATGGATGAATACGGAGAAGATTCGCAAGCAGGCGGAGGATATGGTCGAACGATTGAAGGTCAAAACGCCGCATGTTGACCAAGAGGTAAAGTTCCTCTCCGGCGGCAATCAGCAGAAAGTGGTCATTGGCAAATGGCTGACGCGCGATTGCGATATTCTGATCTTCGATGAACCTACGCGCGGGATTGACGTGGGGGCGAAGAGCGAAATTTACAGATTGCTGAACGAACTTGCGGCGCAGGGCAAATCAATCATCATGATCTCGTCGGAACTGCCTGAGATTCTGCGGATGAGTCATCGGATTCTCGTGATGTGTGAAGGCCGGATTACAGGCGAACTGGATCATGAAGAGGCTACCCAAGAAATCATTATGCATCTGGCAACAGCGAGAATGTAAGCCGTTATCCATACACGTCAGGAGGAATTAGTAGATGAACATTCAAATCAAGTCAGGTGCGCTTCAGCAAGTGCTGGCGCTTGCAAGTTTGGTCGTTCTCATTGTTTTCTTCACGATTTCATCCAGCAATTTTTTTCAGTTCTCCAATATCGTGGGGATTCTTCTCTCCACTGCCGTGATCGGCGTGCTGGCTCTGGGTTCAACCTTTGTCATTATTACGGGAGGCATTGATTTATCGGTTGGTACGGTCATGACACTCAGCGGTGTTATGACAGGGGTATGCATTACGTTCTGGGGTTTGCCGGTTCCTGTTGGTATCCTTGGAGGCATATTGACGGGCGCTTTATGCGGACTTCTGTCCGGAACGGCGGTTGCGAAAATGAAGATCCCGCCTTTTATCGCCACGCTGGCGATGATGATGATAGCCAAAGGGCTGGCGTTAATCATCTCAGGGGCGAAGCCGGTATATTTCAACGACGCCGAGAGTTTTGCAGAGGTCTCCCAAGGCAGCGTGTTGGGCTGGTTGATACCGGGACTCGATATTCCGAATGCAGTGGTCATTTTCTTTGTTGCCGCTATTGTCGGATATCTTATCCTATCGAAGACCATTATCGGCCGATATAACTTTGCGCTTGGCAGCAACGAAGAGGCGACCCGATTGTCGGGCGTTAATGTAGGCTTCTGGAAAATCGTAATCTACACCTTAACCGGCGCCTTTACCGGCCTGGCCGGCGTCATGATGGCATCGAGATTGAATTCGGCCAACCCGGCGCTGGGTGCCGGGTATGAACTGGAAGCTATCGCAGCGGTGGTGATTGGGGGAACTTCACTCAGCGGAGGGAAGGGCACCATTATCGGAACGGTCATCGGTGCTCTGATCATGAGTGTGCTGACGAATGGATTGCGCATTCTGTCTGTGCCTCAGGAGTGGCAGACCGTTGTGGTTGGGTTCGTTATCATTCTTGCGGTGTATGCGGATATTCTTCGCAGACGTAAAGCGTGAAGCGTTTCAAGCGTTTCAATGACGGAATTAAGCTCGATCAGAAGCAGATTGGTTGTGTAGAAACTTCCGGAATGGAGTTCTATAGATGTACATTACTGAAACATAAGGAGAGATTGAGATTATGAAAAAGCTTTTCGTATTGGCTCTGTTTCTCATGCTGACTGCAGGCTTGCTGGCGGCTTGCGGCGGATCAGGCAGTACAGCGACAGGTACCGATAGTCCAAGTGAAGGCGGTTCAAGCTCAGGCACCGGTGCCGAAGGTGAAATCTATATCCCGATCATTTCCAAGGGCTTTCAGCATCAATTCTGGCAGGCGGTGAAAGCTGGAGCTGAGCAGGCTGGGCAGGAGCTGGGCGTACGGATTACCTTTGAAGGACCGGAAACGGAATCCCAGGTGGATAAGCAGATCGAAATGCTGCAGGCTGCACTGGACAAGAAACCAAGCGCGATCGGGTTCGCTGCACTGGATAGTCAGGCTTCGATCCCTTATCTGAAAAAAGCCCAGGAGAACAATATTCCGGTGATCGCCTTTGATTCCGGCGTGGAGAGCGACATTCCGGTAACCACTGCTTCAACAGACAATTTGGCAGCATCTGCTCTTGCAGCGGATAAGATGGCGGAGCTCATCGGGAATGAAGGCAAAATCGCGATGGTGGTCCATGACCAGACAAGTGTCACGGGCGTAAGCCGTCGCGACGGCTTCAAGAAGCAGATCGAAGACAAGTATCCGAATATTGAGATCGTTGATATCCAATATGGGGGCGGAGATCATCTGAAATCCACGGACCTTGCCAAAGCGATGATGCAGGCACACCCGGATTTGAAAGGGATTTTCGGGGCGAATGAAGGATCTGCGGTCGGTGTCATTAATGCGGTAACGGAGATGAAGAAGGAAGGCCAGATCGTGGTGGTCGGCTTCGATTCCGGAAAAGCGCAGATCGATGCCATCAAGAACGGAACGATGGCGGGAGCCATCACGCAAAACCCGGTCGGCATCGGATATGAGACGGTGAAAGCGGCCGTTGCCTCTATCAAAGGGGAGAAGGTAGAACCGCAGATTGATACGGGCTTCTACTGGTATGATAAAAACAACATCGATAGTGACGAAATCAAAGCCGTTATTTATGAATAAAATGAATGAAGGGGAGTCCAAGATGGACTCCCCTTAACGCGACATCCGCTTACGCAGATGCCACCTCCATATTCTGAATCAATTCGTTCAGCCTCCTTTCCGATCATTTAGTCCGGCCGGACAACTATATTAAACCACAGCAGCTGGTGAGACTGAAGCGAATAAATGGCCTTAATTGTTTTTTACCAAGAACCGTATTCATGATGTTGCTATTGGATTGGTCTTCCCAACGGTGCGATCTTTCCTTCATCCCATATACGCTTCCAGATTACATCGACTGTTTCTTCAGCGGAAAGATGGGAGGTATCCAGCCATAAGCCGATTCTCGGCGTTTCTTCCGTTAACCGCCGGTCCAGTTCGTCAATACTCCATATCCCATAACCTGTTTTGTCCCGATGCTGCTCCCGGGTGCAAATGACATCCTGGGAAGGCTTGAGTACGACAACGTATACGGGATGCTCTCCCAGCGATTCGACTATTTCTTGCAGGGCCGGACCCAGAATGACATCCTGAAGAACGACATGAAACCCGGCGTCGACGTACATTCTGGCCGTGTTGGCAGTTATTTTATATCGTAACGCGAGCTGCCGCTCCGCTTCGGCGGAGGCCTCGGGCAGCATTTCTTCTCTGCCCTTGACGATCATCTTTCGAAACATATCACCACGCAGATGGACTCCACGATCGAATCTTTCGGCTAACAGCTGCGCGATGGTAGATTTACCGGCAGCCATAACACCGGTTATAACGATAACGCCGGTTTGACGTAAGCTTGTCAAAAGGAACCCCCCCTTTACATTCAGATGATAAATGAAGGGGAGTCCAAGATGGACTCCCCTTAACGCGACATCCGCTTACGCAGATGCCACCTCCATATTCTGAATCAATTCGTTCAGCCTCCTTTCCGATCATTTAGTCCGGCCGGACAACTATATTAAACCACAGCAGCTGGTGAGACTGAAGCGAATAAATGGACTTAATTGTTTTTTACCTGGGCGCTAGCATGTTATCCAAAATATTTTCGCGGAAAATGAGAGCCTGCAAACCCTTGTCCCACCACATTACTTACTTCGCCGTAAGTATCTCACTTATAAGTACGTACTTCCATAAAGTAAAGTAATGGCTCTACAATGAGCGTGTAACAGCTAACCAATACGCTCATAAGGAGAGATTAACAATATGGAACTTCAATTGGCATTAGACCTGGTGAATATTTCGGAAGCAAAGGAAGTGGTGGCCGAGGTAGCCGAGTTTATCGATATCGTGGAGATTGGAACACCGGTTGTCATTAACGAGGGCCTTCACGCCGTAAAAGCCATCAAGGAGGCATTTCCGCATCTGCGCGTGCTCGCTGACCTTAAAATTATGGATGCTGGCGGTTATGAAGTGATGAAGGCATCCGAGGCTGGTGCGGACATTATCACGGTATTGGGTGTATCCGATGACTCTACCATCAAAGGCGCCGTGGCTGAAGCCCTGAAGCAAGGCAAACAGGTGATGGTGGACATGATTAATGTGAAGGATATCGAGGGAAGAGCACGGGAGATTGATGCATTCGGTGTGGATTACATTTGCGTGCATTCCGGTTATGACCATCAGGCGGAAGGCAAAAACTCCTTCGAAGAATTGGCAGCGATCAAACGTGTAGTCAAAAATGCCAAGACAGCCGTTGCAGGAGGAATCAAGCTGGAGACTCTGCCTGAGGTGATCCAAGCGAACCCCGATCTCGTAATCGTTGGCGGTGGAATCACGGGCCAATCGGATAAGAAAGCCGCTGCTGCCCAAATGCAGCAATGGGTTAAGCAGGCTTAAGGACGATGGATAAACCGATTTTTCAACATGCAGATGTGATTGCCAGGGAGATCTCGGAATCTGTACAGAAGGTCGATGGTACCCAGATTGAGGAATTGATCAAACGAATTATGAGATCCGAGTCTATCTTTGTAGCGGGAGGCGGAAGATCCGGTCTGATGATCCGATCTTTTGCCATGCGGTTGATGCAGATGGGATACAAGGTCCATGTTGTGGGTGATACGGTAACTCCGGCTATTGGAGAGAGGGATCTGATCCTGATCGGTTCAGGCTCCGGCGAGACGCAGAGCTTGGTGGCCATGGCCCAGAAGGCCAAAAGCATCGGTTCTGCCTTAGCGGTTGTAACCATTAAGCCCGAATCCCGATTGGGTAAACTATCAGATACGGTTGTTGTGCTTCCAGGCGCAACCAAAGACCAGAATCAGGATAATCTCGTAACCGTTCAACCGATGGCTTCCTTATTTGAGCAGACCTTGCTGATCGTGCTGGATGCCGTCATACTCAGATTGATGGAACAGAAGAAACTGCAGTCGGACAATATGTTTGGGCTGCACGCCAATCTGGAATAGAAGCTTGATTATGTGAGGTTTTCCATTTTGATGATATGGCCGCGCCCGTTGTATACTATAGGGAGGAAGGGGTGTTAATTATGGCTAGTGAAGTCAAGCAGCGGATTAATCTCAAAGAAATAAACTGCCATAAGGAGTTAACCCTTGCGGTCATCGGCGGCAAATGGAAACTGATCATTCTATGGCATCTTGGCTTGGAAGGCGTCAAACGCTTCGGTGAGCTGAACAGGATGATTCCTCATATCACGCAAAAAATGCTGACCAATCAGCTTCGTGAGCTGGAAGAGGATCAGCTGGTGCATCGAGTGGTTTACCCCGAGGTTCCACCCAGAGTCGAATACTCACTCACGCCTTATGGGGAGAGCTTAATGCCGATCCTGAAACTGATGTACGATTGGGGAAAAGATTACGGCGAGCAGGTTATCTGGAAAGACGGGGATTTGCCTGCTGAGCAAGGTTCAGGACAAGCTACAGTTGAAAAGCTGTAAGCTGTAATACCTCAAAATCGCATATGAATGGCTTCAACATAAATGATAGCAGCAGAGGATTAACTCTAACGATAAGCAGATAAAAGAGCATGTTAAATCATAGAGGGCAGCTCATCATCATGACTCACGCACTCGCTGCAATATGGTATAAACCTCCGGTACATAAGGCGCCGGAGGTTTTTTACTGCTTGAGGCGTGTTTTTTTGTACAGAAGGATTGACATTTGAACGGAGGAGATATAATATCAAAACGTATTAATCGTAATGATTACGATTAATGAATGGAGGGAGTTCAATAAATGAATAATACAAGAATACCGGTTACTGTACTTAGCGGCTATCTCGGATCAGGGAAAACAACGGTTCTTAATCATGTATTGCATAACCGTGAGGGATTGAAGGTAGCTGTCATCGTTAATGACATGAGTGAAGTGAATATTGATGCAGATCTGGTTCGAGGAGAGGGAAGCTTGTCGCGCACAGATGAGAAGCTGGTCGAAATGTCCAACGGCTGTATCTGCTGCACGCTTCGGGAAGATCTGGTGCAGGAAGTACAGAAGCTGGCGGAAGAGAAGCGCTTTGATTACATTCTGATTGAATCAACGGGAATAAGCGAGCCCGTGCCTGTCGCGCAGACCTTTGTCTATCCGGATGAGGTCTCGGGTGTGCAGTTGTCTGACCTCGCCAGGCTGGATTGCATGGTAACGGTAGTGGACGCCAACCGATTCTGGAAAGACTTCTCTTCCGGCCAAAGCCTACTCGATCGGAAGGAAGCGCTGGGTGAAGAGGATACACGGGAAGTGGTCGATCTGTTGATTGATCAGATTGAGATGTGTGATGTGCTGCTGTTGAATAAATGTGATCTGGTAAGCGAAGAGGAATTGACCAAGGTCGAGGGCATACTGCGCAAGCTTCAGCCAAGTGCCAGCATCATTCGTACAGTGAACGGACAGGTTTCCCCTGCGAAAATCCTGAACACCGGGCTTTTTGATTTTGAAAAAGCGAGTCAATCGCCCGGATGGATTCAGGAGCTTCAGAAGGAAGAGCATGTGCCGGAAACGGATGAATACGGCATCAGCTCATTTGTTTACCGGAGAAGAAGACCGTTCCATCCCGAGCGGCTGGCCGAATTCATGGGGGATTGGCCCGAAGAGGTCGTACGCGCCAAAGGAATCGCATGGCTGGCTGTGCGTGAGGATGTGGCTGCAAGCTTAAGTCAGGCGGGTCCCTCCATTCAGTTCGGACCGGCAGGGTACTGGGTCGCTGCATTAACCGAGCAGGAGCAGCAGGAGCTGATTCAGAGCGAACCGGATATCCGGAGAAAATGGGATGGCGTCTGGGGAGATCGGATGACCGAGCTCGTGATGATTGGCATTCAGATGGAGCGGGAGCAAATCGAGCAGGACCTGGATGGATGTCTGTTAACGGACGAGGAAATGCAGCTTGAATGGTCAACATTTAACAATCCGCTGCCATGGATGGTATTAGAAGAGAATGAGTCCCTTATGTAGGACTATATTTTTTGACTGAAATTAATCGTAATGATTACCCATAAAAAAAACAAGCCTTGATTTGATTATCAAGGCTTGTTTTTTTTATGGGTATATTCGACGAATTAAGCATGGGTTCTCATGTTGGTAGCTCGCTGCTTAAGGTCATTCAAAGATATTTCAATTTGGCTATCGAGAGACTCCATTTCTCTTGCGATATCATTAGTATCCATAAGCCCGAATAAATTCCCTTCCAATATTAATGAATTGGAAGAAGTTATTTTTGAACTATTGGTACTAAGATAATTAATTTTAGAATCTATATTGCCCTTGTGACTCCTCATGGAACCGAGCAATCCACTAATATTGCTATCCTTCGTTTCTATGGCTTCAATATTTATGATGTGCGTATTCAGATCTGAACTTAAAGTTTCCAGAGCTGAAATGGTTGCCTTTACATCTTCATATTCTTTCATCAGTATAACAAATGTATTGGCTTGAGATGATAAATTTTCGAGTTCAGGTGCTTGAGTCTTTAGTATATAGTCAACAGAATTCAGTATGGTTAGCTTGCTGTTGAGCTCGCTAGAAGTAAGCTTAGCATGCTCGGTTAGGCTCGGGACTTCTTTTTCAATGATTGCAAGTTCTTTCAGTCCATCAGATAGTTCTGTGCTGGTATTATATGAGCTTACAAGAAACACTTCATTATTTTTAACCGTTTCAAGATAATTATTGGATTTTTCATCGCTTGCTTTTTTTAGCTTCTCATATAATTCATTAAATTCTTGGTACTTCTTGGTGGCAAAAGCATCGTTAGCCGAACTGCTTATTTCCTCAGTGTTTACTGAACAAGCATTCAATAGCATCGCCATTAAAACCACAAATAAATATGTGCAGAATCGTTTTCTTTCTTTCATGATGAACCCCCGAGTTGTTATATTTTGTCATCAGGAATCGACATGAAAATAATATCATATTTACTAGAATGAGTATATAGAATCAAGAATTATAAAAATAAGTAGGTAAAAAGACATAATATTAATGAATGCAACCTCTTGATTTGATCATCAAGGCTTGTTTTTTTGTTCTGCCTATCATCCGTTGAGATAACGGATGGACTGAGCATTCTGGATCGTTTTTGATGTATAATAGGAAGAAGATTCCCAATTCATCGTTTTGATGAAAGAAATCGTTCATTCGAAATTTAATGCTGCAGCATGAACAACATAAATCAGGAGGGCAAGGATATGGCCAAGGCAAAAGTACCAAAGAGACCTACTAGAGATGAGTTTGTACTTGAAGAGCTCGGCAATCAACTTACAGAAGCTTACCAAGAGGAATCTGTGATTGTATTAACGGTATGGGGATGGGAAGAGACGGTTCGCGGACAAATCGATCAAATGGACTCCCGAACAGGGAAGGTACATATGAAACATAATGGTGAGGTTACTAAAGTTTCATTTATGGACATCATGGAAGTGAATTATCCCCGGGAATAAATTATGATTCTATCGGAATTACGCATGTGTTTAAACTACCAGTTACCGCAAGGGGTGTCTCATAAGATCTTAGATCTTGTGAGATGCCCCTGTTCCTGCTGGAAGATGCTCCATGTATGAAACGTTTCTCCCATCGCGGTTGCACTCACATCTCTTGGGATTATTTCCACATGATTTTCACTTTATTGCACCACGCCGCTCAGTAAGTCCTCCCATTCCTGTACGATGCGCGTTTTATCCAGACGATGGCCGATGAGTGTGAGATATCCGCGCTGCAGCCGCAGGGTGCTTGGTTGGCATTCCAGCTGTGAACCCGCCCACTGAACAAGTGTGGGGCCAGTCGAGAGCTGAATATAGCCTTTGGCTCGTATCAGGCTGGACCTGCGCGCGGTCAAAAAGGCTTCGATCACACTTATGCGAAGCGGGATAGGGGTTGGCGCGGATAACGTTAAGGTATCCAGACCCGAGAAGGAGGGATTTGTCTGCTCTGACTCCACTCCATGTTGATGGCGGTGATTCGCGAATATTGGGGCTCCCTGGGGATGAGGCTCATGTTTGAGGGCCTCTTCACTCCATGGTGTGTCTTGAATTTGATCTGTGAGAACATCCGCTGGCAGTGAGAATTCACGAAACACTTCCAGCTCATCTATACGGCTGTAATCGGTCACGGACAGGCTTGCGGCCGTGTTTATTTTTCGTATGGAAGTGATGACCTTGTTGAGATGTTTCTCTTCGCATTCACCCGCTTTGTTAAGGATGATAGTATCCGCGAAGCTGATTTGTCCCCGTAGGGTACGGACCAGTTCGCGGCTGGATGCGAAGAAGCTGTTGTATTCCAGAAATTTGCTGCCGTCGGCCAAAGCGATTTTGCGCTGGATCGATATGCGATCCACAAGGGACGGATCCTGCAGATCCTCAAGAATCTGCTCAGGGTTCGCGACTCCGGTGGTCTCAATAAATATGAGATCAGGTTTCTGATCTAACAGGGTGTTCAGAGCTTGCCCAAGCTCGCTTCGTTTGGTGCAGCAGATGCAGCCGTCAAGCAGCTTCTCGATCGGAAGATCCGGCATTTCGCCGGATACGATAGCCCCATCCACGTCCTGATCGCCCATCTCGTTCATCAATACGGCTGTCTTCCACTGCTGCTTGGCGGCATAATCCAGCAGTCTGAGCAGCAGCGTTGTTTTGCCGCTTCCCAAAAAACCGCTAATCATAATTACAGGCACTTTGCTCATCGGTTCCTTACCTCCCGGTATCTTTAATATTGGAATACAGTTCATCAAACTCCGCCACGGAGTCCGCATTTGTAAAAATGTACGGGGATGCCGGCTGCTCAATCCGTTGAATTTTTTCGGCTTGCACTTGAAGAGTTTTCTCACCATTTAGGGTACTCACCTGGATCGTGCCATCGATCTGAACCCATGTGTCATTGTCAAAAGACGAAGCATTCGCGCCGCGGACAATAATGCCAAACGGGATGGCGTCAGCGGTGCAGCACATGACAAGGAATCGGCTGACGGCAAACGTGTCTATTAACATATGTTTATCCCGATGGACGAAACCTTGGACTGTAATGGATTTTCCTTGAAACTGCTGTTTATACATATCGATGGCACCGACGGTCTCCGAGAAAATGTCAGGTTCAACCGAAATGACGGAAAGCGTATATAAACGCTTGGCGAGCTCTGCGAATTCCACGCTGTAGATGTCCTTGGCAATAAACAGCTCCTGCTGCGAGGCGTCTTGGGTCGCCGATTGATCAGCAGATAGAGAGTGGTTATTTGTCTCAGAGGCTGCAGAGGCGTTCTGGTCCTCGGCCTTACGGCGGACATCCGGGTTCGGATAGGTGTAGATCATGCCTTTTTTGGAAGCCATGTCGCTTCCAAGAGCTTGATTCGGCAGAAGCTGGCCGAACAGCAGCGGTACTGCGAACAACCCGTAGACGGTCATGTTTTTGACAAAGCCGTTAGGCAGGGGATGCTCGCAATCACACACTTCTCCGGTATCACCCCCAAGAGCGTGCCACAGCATACCGAATGCAATGAATAGAAGCGGGACCGGACAGAGCAGCAGCAGGGTCTGCATGTGTGGAGCCAGGTAATAATGAAGAGAATCTGTAGCATTCAGATGCATGATATAGAAGGCAAGAGCTGCAATGAGCAGCGACCGAAGCACATAATGGCCCCGTATAGCCAAGCTGGAAATCATCGTTTACATCAGCCTCCTCCCCAATAAGCTAACCTCGAAACAGAGCATCAACGGCTATAGAGCCGATAAAGACCAGCGTGATAACCAGCAGGCTTAGACCGATTACGAATTTGGTCTTGAACGTAGCGGACAGCATAAGCAAGCTTTTGAAATCCAGCATCGGGCCGAGAACAAGAAAGGAAACCAGCGGACCGACCGAAAAGCTGTGCGTGAACGCAGACGCGACAAAGGCATCCGAAGTCGAGCAGAGCGACAATATAAACGCAAACCCCATCATGAACAGATAAGAGGCGGCAGGACCGTTTCCTAATGCCAACAATTCATCCCTTGGAATGAAGGATTGGATACAGGCGGTCAAGAACGCGCCAAGAACCAGATACTTGGTCATTTCAATTAATTCGTCTCCGGCGTGAACAAACATGCTCCTCCATGTTTTAGGGTGCTCATGCATTTTCCGTCCCCCATTGACGGAGCCCTGTTCGGTAAACTCCTGAAAGGATCGCTTGAGCGGATTATGTTTGGAGAATACATATACGATTAAACCTATCGTCACGGCAACGGCCAATGCTAGTCCCATCCGGCCGATCACCACTTCGGGATGCGAGCGGAAGGCCATGATGGTTGCGGCGAACACGACCGGATTCAGTATGGGGCCGCTGAGGATAAAGGTGACAGCGATGTAGGCAGGCATTCCTTTTAACATCAACCTTCGGACGACCGGTATCATCCCGCATTCACATATGGGAAGCACGATGCCCAGCATGGAAGCAAACAAGACGCCGATGAGCGGATTTTTGGGTATAAGACGGCGCACCCATTGCTCTTTTACAAACATTTGCAGAAGGGACGAGAGCAGCACGCCTAGCAAAACAAAAGGTAGCGCCTCAAGGAAGATGCCAGTAAAAATGGTTTTGACCTGCTGCATGTCAAGGATTTCGACGAGCCTGGAACCAGAACCATTTTGGAGCCATATCGTTAAGACCGGAATCACGAAGACAAGCGGCAGGATGAAGGGCAGCATTTTAAATACAACGGGATGTCTCATCAAGTCCTCCTGAAGCGAAATGTTCTTAGCACATTCTATGCTTGGACAATCGGCAACATACGTGTTTTTAATAATTTAATCAAAAAGATTACGATTTGGAACGGGCGCATCATCCTGGTAGCGTGAAGTCCAAAGTCATGGTATATTAAAAAAAGTTATCTATGTGTTACTGGCGTAACTTGGGTCACCAAGAGGGAGCACATAGGATCATATGCCGTACGCCTGGGCAAGAGGTAAGGAGACAGAGATGTCGCCTTGCCTCTTTATGTTTATTACAATAACAATGGCGAAGGAGCGGATGTGCAATGAGTAAGGAACCTGTGATTTTGGATGGAAAGCTGGTATCCGACGATATCAAGGCCAAGCTGGCCGTGAAGGTGCAGGAGCTTAAGGAGAAAGGGGTAACCCCTTGCCTGGCAACGATATTGGTAGGAGAAGATCCGGCTTCGGCAACCTATGTGCGAATGAAGGGAAATGCCTGTGAGCGGCTTGGAATTATATCTAAAAAAGTGGTGCTAGACGAGTCGACAACAACGGAGGAACTGATGGCAGCCATTCAAGAGCTGAATGAGGATCCCAATGTTCACGGCATTCTGCTGCAGCATCCGGTACCCCATCATATCGATGAACGAGCGGCTTTTGATACCATCCATATTGAAAAAGATGTGGACGGGGTCACCACGCTTGGGTTCTCGCAAAATGCGTTTGGTTTTGCCGAATATCCTTCCTGTACGCCTGCGGCGATACTTGCGATTATGGATTATTACAACCTGCCGATTGAAGGGAAACATGCCGTCATTGTTGGACGCAGTCCGATTCTCGGCAAGCCGGTATCGATGATGCTGCTGAATCGCAATGCTACGGTTACGATCTGTCATTCGAGAACGAAGGATCTCGCCAATATTGTCTCGCAGGCGGATATTGTTGTTGCTGCCGTAGGCAAACCCAATTTTATTCAAGGGAACTGGATCAAGCCGGGGGCCGTTGTATTGGATGCAGGCTATAACAAAGGGAATATCGGTGACTGCGATTATGAAGCTTGCGCGAAGGCTGCTTCCGCGATTACGCCGGTACCTGCCGGCGTGGGTCCTGTTACGATTGCTACGCTGCTGAAGCATACCGTAGAATCGGCTGAGCGAACCGTGCAAGTCTAAGGGGAAAGCCATAGACCATCTACATGTTAAGTTAAGGGGAACCAAGAATAATCCCCTTCGAATCGCTTTATCAACGCCAAAGTTTGGATCTTAGAGAGGTATGGTCTATAAAATGATAGGCCCTAGGCCTGCAATTTCACGGACGCCCGGAGGTCATGGTATAGTTAGAGAAATGCGAAATCGAAGGGGAGAGCTTCATGCATACACGAATCAAAGCCTGTTGTGCGGCTCCGGTGATCAGTGAATGAAGAACACGATCGCCGATATCGCTCACAAAGCCGGAGTTGCCAAAAGCACGGTCTCCCGTTTCTTAAACGGAGGATCCGTAAGCCATGCGACACGCCGAAAGATTGAGCAGGTCATTCAGGAAACCGGCTATATTCCGAATTCTTTTGCACAGAGCTTAAAAGCGAAAAAAACCAGTATGATCGGCACCATTATGCCGCGTCTGGACTCATTTTCCGCATCGCAGACCGTGGCCGGAATGGACGAAGAACTAAGGGAACACGGATATCAGCTTCTCATCATTAATGCAAGCCAGGATTTATCCCGAGAGATTGAGGCGCTGTATGACCTCGCCAGACAAAAAATATCAGGGATCATTCTATTCGCCACACAGGTGACGGAGACGCATCTTGCCGCGATTAAAGAGATCGGCATTCCCGTTCTTCTGCTCGGACAACAGCACAAGGATGTTCACAGCATGATTTATAACGACTATGCCGCAGGCTATGACATGGGGCGTTATGTACTGTCCAAGGGACATCGTAACATAGCTTATATTGGTGTTACGGAAAAAGACGTTGCAGTTGGGGTCAAACGAAAGGAAGGATTTCTGAAAGCGGTGAGCGAGCATGTTGGTGTGGAAGTGAATCTCGATCTCTATGAAAGTGGATTTAAAATGTCAGATGGCGTTCAGACCGCGTTGACGATTTTCCAATCTAATCGAACGCTGCCAACGGCGGTGGTCTGCGCCACGGACAACATCGCGCTTGGCGTGATGAAAGCTGCGCATATGAAGGGCATTCAAATTCCCAGCGAACTCTCCGTTACCGGATTTGGCGGATACGATGTAACCGAGGTGATTCACCCCGGATTGACCACGGTTAAATATGGATATTTTCAAGCGGGGCACCTCGCTGCACAGCATATTATCAAGCTGGTCAACGACGAGCCTGCGGATCTCCTGACGGTCATGAATTGCGAGATGATTCATCGGGAAAGCGTTGACAATCTGAATTAGTTATTTTATACTAAAAACGGAACCGGTTCCAACTCAGGCGTTTGCTGCTTGTAATGGAACTGAGTTCATTATTTTTAAACTTGATTGGAACCGGTTCCACTATGATTGGTTTTGTTCACGTACACCTGCAGCACGTCTGTTTGATTCTTTAGTTAGCCCATTTATAAGGAGAAGAGATATGGACAGAGAACTGAAATACCGCCGCCTGAATCAGGCTTCTCCCGAAGAGATTGCTTCATTAAGGAGGCAGGCGAGACGAAGCGAATGGAGACAGACGTTTCACATACAGCCCGTCATGGGGTTGATGAATGATCCCAACGGATTTTCTTATTATAACGGGGAATATCACTTGTTTTATCAATGGTTTCCTTTGGGGACGTTTCATGGCTTGAAATATTGGTATCATACTTCCTCGAAGGATCTGGTGCATTGGCATAACAAAGGCATCGCCATTGAACCAGGGCAGCTGTTTGATGCTTATGGCGCATATTCAGGCAGCGGGATCGTGAAAGACAACAAACTGTATCTGTTATATACCGGGAATGCCCGGGACGAGGAATGGAACAGGCAATCTTATCAATGCATGGCTGTGATGGACCGCGACGGATCGATCACGAAGCTTGATAAGCCGCTGATCGATCATGTGCCGGACGGATATACCGAACACTTCCGGGATCCGAAAGTATGGAAAGACCAAGACAAATACCGGTTCGTCATCGGCGCCCAAAGGGTTGATCAGACCGGTTCGGCAGTCATCTACGAATCTTCGGATTTGCTGTCTTGGGAATTCAAAGGGGAGATTCAAACCCGTCTTGAGCATTTCGGCTATATGTGGGAATGCCCTGACTATTTTGAACTGGAAGGCCAAGGGGTGCTGCTGTTTTCACCACAAGGGCTGCTTCCGGAGGATGACCATTTTCAAAACATATATCAATCCGGCTATATTTCAGGTAAACCGCTGAAGAGGGATACGCTGGAGTTGGATCACGGCTCCTTTTGCGAGCTGGACAGAGGTTTTGATTTCTACGCGCCGCAGACCATGCTGGATGAGAAAGACCGGCGCATCATGGTGGGCTGGATGGGTTTGCCGGATATCGGGTATCCCACCGACTCGCATGGCTGGGCCCATTGTTTGACGCTTCCTCGTATGCTTACGTTCCGTGAAGGCAGGTTGAATCAACAGCCGGTCCCCGAGCTTCAGGTGCTCCGCAACAAGGTCGCAGAGGCAGCGGATACGCTTCACAGCGAAGTGAAGAGTTACAAGGGGGTGCAAGGGACCGCATTCGAGATGATATGCGAGTTCCAAGCAATCGAAGCGGACGTTGTTGGCATTGAATTTCGGGCTGGCGAAGGGGAACGAACCGTTATTCGATATGAATCCGGCAAACGGAAGGTTACGCTGGATCGCTCTTCTTCGGGAGCATCGATTGTCAGTGATTACGGAACGGTTCGATCCTGTAAGCTGCCAACCGAAAGAAATTCGATCAAATTTCATCTGTTTGTGGACATCTCTTCGGTCGAGCTGTTCATCAACGATGGCGAAGAGGTGTTTACAAGCCGGATTTTTCCGAAGTGGGAGAGCCGAAATATTCGATTTTTTGTACAGAACGGCAGTGCCGGCTTGAAGGTCGCGAAATGGGATCTGACCGAAGCCGTAAAAGATAAAGAAGGGGATGTATGAACATGGCAGCGGATAATCGGGAAATCGCAAGGCAGGTAGTGGAAGCCATTGGCGGCAGGGAGAACATCGCTTCCTTTGCCCATTGTGCAACCAGACTGAGAATCATGGTTTATGATCAGAAGAAGATTGACCAGAAGAAGGTTGAGCAGATCGATAAGGTTAAGGGAGCTTTTTTCAACTCCGGGCAATACCAGGTCATTTTCGGAACAGGAACCGTCAATCAGATTTTTGAAGCGGTCGAATCCCTTGGAATGGAGAGCACAAGCAAGGAAGAATTGAAATCTCAGGCGAAAAAGTCGGGGAATCCGTTTCAGCGGGCGATTCGCACATTCGGTGACGTGTTTGTGCCGATTATCCCTGTACTGGTCGCCACTGGCTTGTTCATGGGATTACGGGGCTTGCTGACCCAGGATACCGTGCTTGCCTGGTTCGGTGCGACACCGGATGATATCTCGGCTAATTTCCTGCTCTTCACCCAGGTACTGACGGATACGGCTTTCGCTTTTTTGCCAGCCTTGGTGGCATGGTCCGCATTCAGAGTGTTCGGAGGAAGCCCCGTGCTCGGTATCGTCCTGGGATTGATGCTGGTTAACCCGGCTCTTCCCAATGCGTACAGCGTCGCCAACGGTTCGGCTGAGGCACTCATGATCTTTGATTTCATTCCGGTCGTCGGGTATCAGGGCTCGGTCCTGCCGGCATTCTTCATTGGACTGCTGGGCGCGAAATTCGAGAGATTTTTGCGAAAACGCATTCCTGACGCCATCGATCTGATCGTTACGCCATTTTTAACCTTGCTTGTTATGATTACGCTTGGCCTGTTCGCGATCGGTCCCGTATTCCATTCCCTGGAAGAGGTCGTGCTGAACGCAACAACCTTCTTGCTGGAGCTGCCATTCGGTATCGCGGGTCTGGTCATCGGTTTCTTCAACCAGATTATTGTGGTTACCGGCGTGCATCATATATTCAACTTCCTGGAAATTCAGCTGCTTGAGAAGACAGGAAGCAATCCGTTTAATGCGATCGTGACCAGTGCGATGGCAGCTCAAGGTGCAGCTTGTCTGGCTGTCGGACTCAAAACGAGAAATAAAAAGCTCAAGGCATTATCCCTGCCATCGGCATTCTCGGCCTTGCTGGGAATCTCCGAACCTGCAATCTTCGGGGTCAACCTCCGTTACGTCAGACCGTTTGTTATCGGCTTGATCGGTGGCGGTGTGGGCGGTTTCATGGCTTCCATCTTTCAGCTTGAGGCCACAGGCATGGCAATTACCGTTATCCCGGGCACGCTGTTATACTTGAACAGCCAGCTTCCACTTTACGTTTTGTGCAATGTAACGGCGATGGCGATTGCATTTGTACTGACCTGGATGTTCGGATTCAATGATAAAATGCTGGAAGAGGTTCGCTCGGAAGCAAATTAAAGCCATAAGGAAAGTCCGCCTTAACACGCGGGCTTTTTTTGTACGCTGCATAAGAAAATCTTGGCTGACGAATGAAACACAAATACCCGGAGGATAAGCTAAAAAAATGCTTGCTCTGAAATGCTTTTCATCATTTACAATGTAGTTACAAGCTTGAGTATACGGAAGAGAGGCGAGCGTAATTGATGAAGAGAATGATTTTTTTTGATATTGATGGAACCCTGCTGGATCATGAGAAGAAGGTACCTGCAACGACACGGGAGTCCATTCACCAACTACAGGAGGCCGGACACATCGTTGCCATTGCAACAGGGCGTGCTCCGTATCATTTTGAAGAACTGCGTGAGGAACTGGGTATCGATTCGTATGTCTGTTTGAATGGCCAGTATGTGGTGCATGAAGGCAAACCGATCTACGGCAATCCATTGGCGCAGGATTCCTTGCAGCAGCTTACGGAACAGGCTGTTCTTCTTGACCATCCGATTATCTATGCCGGCAGCGAAGCGATGAAGATGAACGTAACCGAGCATGTTCATATCGATTCCAGCTGGGGAGAACTCAAACTTACAATCCCGGAATATGATCCGGAATATTATCTGGGCAGAGATATTTATCAGGCCATTGTCTTCTGTACGGAGGAAGAGGAATCGGCTTATGCGAAAAGTTTCGAGGGACAGTTTGATTTTGTGCGTTGGGGGCCTTATGGAATCGATGTTCTTCCTGCGGGAGGTTCAAAAGCCCAAGGAATCAAACCATTGATTGATATGCTTGGTATCCAATTAGAGGATACTATCGCCTTTGGCGATTATCTGAATGATCTGGAGATGCTGTCGTACGTGGGTCACGGTGTAGCAATGGGGAATGCGCCGGAGATTGTAAAACAGGCAGCAAGATACGTGACCCGGGATGTTGCTCAGGACGGGATCAAGCACGGCCTTCAAATGCTGGGACTGTTGGATAAGGAACCGCAGGAGATTGTTTAGTCTCTTTTAGAGAAAAAAGTCCGTTACAGCGTGTCAGTTGAAGCTCTCTCTTGAGGGTTATAGACTGGCATGTTGGTTGTTGGCGGAACGATTTAACGAATGATAGGTTTGACGTCCCAAAGGGGGAGTTGTTATTATTAATAACTAATAGTGAGCCGTTGGATGGTGGCAGAGTGGATCATCTGATGGAAATATACCTAGAACAGGTGGAGACCTTATGTCAACAGAACAAACGCATACTCTTATAACCAGTTGGCTATCTTTAACGCAGGTTCAGGCGATGATTACCCATGAGCTGGAACAAACCTTGCAGCAAAAGCATGATTTAACGTTGAATGAATTTTATGTGCTGTTATTTCTATCGGAGTCGCCTGAGAAAAAACTGCGCCTTCAGCAGCTGCAAACCATGGTGGGCCTTAGTCAAAGTGCGATATCGAGACTCGTCAGCCGTTTTGAAGCCAAAAGCTGCGGTGCGATGCAGAGAGCCATCTGCGAGGATGACAGAAGAGGGATCTATACATCGCTAACTCATATCGGTGAAGAGAAGCTGCAAAAAGCGAAAGCTACTGTCCAAGGGGTATTGGAGCAGCAATTCTCTGCGCCTAAGCTGAAGCATGGACTTCAGGATGTATTAAAACAGGTGCAGGCGTGACCATTTTTCAGTCTCCTTATTGACGGTTGGTTCTTATTTTGTTATTTTAGATGCATGCGCATGCATTAATAAGTTTGCGAATCAATCTTTTTGAATAGAGGGAGCGTGTTACAATGGAACATTTATTCAGCCCATACAAACTGAAATCTTTAGAATTGAAAAATCGGGTGGTCATGCCGCCGATGTGCCAATACTCCGTAACAAACAAGGACGGAATCGCGACGGATTGGCATTACTTGCACTATACCAGCCGTGCGATTGGCGGAGCGGGACTTGTTATCGTTGAAATGACGGACGTCGAACCGGATGGACGGATTTCCGATTATGACCTCGGTTTATGGTCGGATGATCATATCCCGGCTTTGGCTCGCATCGTTGATGCTGTTCACCAGCATGGTGCGAAGGCAGCGATCCAAATTGCACATGCCGGCCGGAAAGCAGAGGATGCGGAGACACCTGTGGCTCCATCGGCTATTCCGTTTGACGAGAATTCCAAAACGCCCAGAGCTCTTTCAACTGAAGAAGTTCAGCAGATGGTGGAGAAGTTCCGTCTGGCTGTACGCCGTGCGGTGAAGGCGGGATTTGATGCAATTGAGCTGCATGGTGCGCATGGTTATCTGATTCATCAGTTCCACTCCCCGTTAACGAACCAAAGAAAAGATGAGTATGGCCAGGATTTAACGAAGTTTGGTAAAGAAGTCATTCAAGCCGCAAAAAGTGAAATGCCGGAAGATATGCCATTAATCATGCGAATCTCTGCAAGAGAATACGTGACAGGCGGTTACGGCATTCAGGAGAGCATCGCTTTCGCCAAAGAATATCAGGCTGCCGGTGTCGACATGTTCCATATCAGCGCAGGCGGCGAAGGACCGATTGCGGCTGAAGGCAGACCGGGCACACATGTGGCATACCAAGTTCCGCTAGCCAGACAAATTAAAGAAGTGCTGCAAGTACCGGTCATAGCTGTTGGCCGTCTGGATGAACCTGCACTGGCGAATGCGGTCGTTGGCAATGAAGAAGCAGATCTCGTTGCCGTTGGAAGAGGAATGCTTCGGAACCCTTACTGGGCATTGGAGGCTGCAGTTGTCCTGCAGAAGGAGACGGCAATTCCGACACAGTATCAGAACGGATTTCCCAGAAAAACGAGATAAGGTAGGCAAGATATGAACATGTAACTGCCAATGAACGATAATGTTGGTATACCAGGTTCCCTGACGTGAACATCCACAGTATCCCTGTAATGGGTTGAGCATAAATAGAGAAGGTTATCTTACGGTCCGTCACGGCTGTAGGATAACCTTTTTTTGCGTACAAGCAATTGGCCGAATTTGGTAAGTCATCAAACTTGGCAGTAGTTAACATAAGGCCATCTAAAATAATTTTAAATAATCATTAATATTTTATTTACATTAGTGTGTGACATACAGTATAATCTTTTCCAGGAGATGATGATATGCCAGAGGATCAGGACATTTTAAACAGTATGGTGCAGGAGCTTCGGCGAGGTACGATCATCCTTGGTGTTCTCAGTCAGTTGTCCGAGCCGCAGTATGGTTATTCATTAGTGACCATATTGCAGGAGAGGGGGATCAACGTGGAAGCGGGTACGCTCTACCCGTTGCTGCGACGGCTGGAGAAACAAGGCTTGCTTAACAGCGAGTGGGATACAAATGAAGCCCGGCCGAGGAAATATTACATCATAAGTCAGACAGGCAAGGATATATATCGGCAGCTCTACCATGAATGGAAAGATATGATGACAAGTCTGGAGGGACTTATAAATGACAAGGGGGACTAAAGTGATGGATCTGATTAACAGGTATATTTATGCGGTGACCCAGAAGCTGCCCGAATCGCAGCGGGCGGATATTGAGAAGGAGCTTCAAGGACTCGTCGAAGACATGCTGGAAGACCGGGGAGCCGACAGGGAGACCGCTAGTTTGGAAGAAGTGGAGCAGGTGCTGCTTGAGCTCGGCCCCCCCGTGGAAATGGCAGCCAGATACAGAGGAAGGGAAAGGTATCTCATTGGTCCTGGTTTGATTGACAGCTATTGGTCCGTCCTAAGGATTGTTCTGTATTCGATAGCCGTTGCTCTTGGGATCGTCTACATCGTTAATTTCTTTATAAGCACGGAACCCACTGCCGAGAAGCTGCTGGAATACCTTGTCTCGCTGCTTAGCGTAGGAATCCACGGATTTGCCTGGGTAACCGTTATTTTTGCCTTTATCGAATACCGCGGGGCTCGCCAAGTCTCCAATGATCCATGGAAACCCTCGGAATTGCCTGCAATTCCAGAACCAGCCACCCGGATTAAACCGAGCGAGCCGGTGCTTGGCATCCTCTTTTCCGTGCTGTTCTTCGTCCTGTTAACGTTTTCCATTAACACGTTTTCCATTAACTTGATCGGTGTTCATCGATTTGCTGAACACTCGATCGCCATTCCGGTGTTTGAACAGGCTGCCTTCGCCAAGTATTTGCCGCTGATATGGCTTCTTACCGCCTTCAGCATATTTAATGAAGCCAGGAAATTAATCACAAGAAAGTGGACGCCGCAGCTTGCCGTCATGCATGTTATATTTAACATTGCTTCCGTTATCGTTGCGGTGATCCTGTTCTCCGATATGACGATTTGGAATCCGATATTCATGGATCAGCTCGTTCAATCAGGACTTGTAACAACGGGAGATGGATCGTATGAGACCGTAAAGTTAATTTGGGATCGATCCAGGGACGGCCTCATTTACATTATTGTGGTCATCGCCCTTATTGATACCGTATCTGTCGTGATGAAACGGTTTCGGAGAAAGGAAGGAAATACGGCGTTAACCAAGTAAAGACAACAGGTTGAAACAAAGGGTATCCCAACAGATTTTGGATCTGGCGGGATGCTCTTTTTTTGTTGTTAAGAGATGCCATAGGAACCAATCGCTCATACCCACTTTTTCCGCATTCACTGGGGACAGGTTCTGATCATCACCGAGTAGTTATGCGGTTGGCTAGACCATGGACGACACTGCGCCATTCGAATAAGCATAGAATATGGAGCGAAGCAAATATTTTTTTGACAGAAATGTGAATTATATGTGTCAAAATTATGTACAATGGTGTTATAATAAGGAAAGAAGCAAATGAAAACCCTTACAGAACGAACGGAGCTGATGATTATGAAATTCGCAATTCACTATTCTACAAGAATGAAAGACATTATTTTATTTGCTCTGGTAATTAGCATCATGATGTTTCAAGTTGCGACACTGACGGAATATTCGTATCCTGTCCTATTCTATATGCAGATGGTTGTGAATGTCGTTATTGTTGCGGCATTAGGAATTGAAGCTTATGCACGTTTGGTAAAGCGTGAAGTCCAGATTGACGGGAATTCCGATACGATTACAATTAATGGTGTTGAAGTTCATGCCGGTCAGATTCGTGAGATTAAGGTTTCCGGATGTCACAAGGCCGCTTTTCAATTCATTCTCAAGGATAAGAGCGTACCCCCTATGTACTGCTGTTTTAAATTTGAAGAGAAGAATTGCGAAGGAATTCGGGAGCTGACACGCTGGGCCGAACAAAATCAGATTTCAATCCGCAAAGTCGGGCCGCAGACCCGTTCCGGCATGATTCTCTCGTCCAATGGATAATATGGCCAAGTCACATCGTGAATAGGAGCACCTGAACCGTCGAAGGATGGTTACAGGTGCTTTTTATATGGAATATGAAATCATTGATCATTGAATTTTCGCTGCAGAAGAAAGTTTAGCTAAAGTTAAGCTTCTGTTTCGATCAAGATAAATCTCATCAGGTATACTTGGGTCGTAGTGGACCCGTATACATATGGAGGAGGACTTGAATATGGTAGATGCTCCGAAACTAATGCTTGATGGGGAACATCGCGTGCTGTATGAGCTTTTTGAGGAGGAATTGCGAGCACTTGTAACGGTGGAACAATTCGAAGCGATGTCCAAGGAATATACGGCTGGGGTGAGTGCGTTCCATCTCGTTCTGGACAACACGATGAACAAACTTCGAATGATTCACTGGATGGATGACAGCGGGACAAAAGGAATCCAAGCCATGATCGATGAAGCGGGCATGATTGTCGGATTCATGTTATCGCCTCTTGAGAGATTTTCGGAATCGGATAGCCGTTATTCGGCAACAACGTTCAAATTGCCGTTTAAGGGGAAATGGTATGTGTTCTGGGGAGGCGAGCATGTGATGGACAATTATCATTACGTGGAGGCGAGCCAGCGGTATGCCATCGATGTTGTGAGAACGGAGGAAGGGATGACCTACCATGGGGATCCCGATTTGAACGAAAGTTACTTCGCGTTTGGAGAAGAAATTCTAGCAGGTGCCAGCGGTAAAGTGATTGCCATTGAGAACAACATCGCGGATAACGTGCCCGTCGGAGTGGTAAACGAAACCGAACCTGCAGGAAATTATGTCATCATCGATCATGGCAGCCATGAATACAGCCTGTATGCGCATCTTAAGCTGGGATCGGTGTGCGTGTTGGAGGGGACGGACGTGGAATCGGGTGATCGGATTGGGTTGTGTGGCAATTCCGGCAATTCCAGTGAGGCACATCTGCATTTTCAAGTGTCGGATCATCCAGATCTGTTTAGAGACGGCACGAAATCTCTTAACATCAACTGGCTGGGAGATGTAAAGGTAAGAAAAGGTGAAATTGTAGACGGCGGGAAATAACGCATCCATAACATAAACAGGGCCTGGAATTATTCCAGGCCCTGTTCTACATATAGTTGATAAACTCTCTGGCACACCTGCTGCGGCCCCGATTCACATTAGCTGCTGCAGCCGCCTCCGCAACTGCTGCCGCAGGACGAACCGCTGCTGCAGGAGGATCCGCTGCCGGAGTCCGAGCCACCGCCGGACCCGCAAGCCGAAGCAGCGGTGCAAGAGGAGCTGCTGCCGCTCTTATAAAGCTCCCGCTCATCAGGGATCATATGATCTGAGAATTGCTCGGGTGCGTTCCAGGCATAATAAACGGCCGCCGCCAGCAGCACATCGCTATTGCGGAAATTAACCAGCTTCCGATTACGCGGCTGCTCCGCCTCGGCTGCTCTAATCCGATCCTGCAAATCATGAATGACGGCATCAATCGCCGTACGTGCCGCAGGCATGCTCTCATAAGTCCAAGCGTTAAAACGCTTCTGACCATGATTCACGGCGAAATGGCCAGAACCGTAGTCCTTCAGCTCTTCGCGTGGCAGCGGGACGCGGAAGAATGCTCCCCATAGCTTGGTGCTGTATTCATGCCAGCCAAATAATTGGACATAGACCGTGTCAAACCATGCCCGTTCATTCGGGATGGGAACATGTTCGCTTCCGGTGTTGGGAGCGTGATGAAGCATACGGCCAAGAAAGCGCTCCGAGAACTGTTGATACTCGTATGTATACATCAGCATTTCATGCCACACTTCGTCCACGTCTTTGCTGAACATCGGGACTCGGTCCAGAACAGCGCACAGGATAAAAAAACGTTTCAGCTCTTGCCATCGCCATTCATATTCCGGTTCTGACATGTCCGGATGCTCACTCATTACTCTCTGCTTCAGCATGTTCTGATAGGTATAAGGCAGGGCGGCCTCCAGTCTGCCGGCAAGCTCACTTGCAGGGCTTCCCGCTTTCACGATGGGCGGCAAATCGGGTGTTTTCCCGCGTCGAGCCTTATTCTCTTTAGGGAGCCGCTGACTATTAATATTACGCAACGAGCGCTTGAAGACAAATAAAGCAATAATCCATAAATCCACCAAAATAAAACAAATGATCAGGATCCAAATGGATGTGTTCATAAGGTATTCCTCCTGTCTATTTGTGTCCGGAGCCAGCTTATCGTTCCTCTCCTTGAGTAAATTATTGCAGGAGTCACGAGTGTTTGGCAATTGAAATTGCCGATTCCGTTATAACTTGAATGTAGGGGCTTCTTTATGATACATTCCCTGTGTCTGGAAATGTACATCTGGACAATCTTAAAGCTATCGATTTAATGAATGGCAATTATGTTTATTATAGGAGCATACATATGTTAACAGGTTGGAAACTTTCAGTATTAGGTATTATTATTGTAGGGATTACCGGCATCGCTGCTTCTTTATATGGCCTGATTGAACCAGGCCGGGCGATCGGGTTATTCGTAGTTTTCGTTCTATTCATTGGAGCCCTGGAGCTGATGGAACGAATCAGGAACCGCAGGAAGAAGAGAGGGGAAGTGCAATCTTCGAAGCGAGGATGACACAGACAGCAAGGAGGGAGCTTATGAAGTGTATAGCGATGCAGCCCTATTACAAAATCAACCGAGTCGTGGATGGCATCGAACAACGAACCGAGGAGCAAGGCCGGGAGATGCTCTTGTATGAGGATCGAATCGTCACGAAATACCGCGAGTTCCCGATTAAGCAGGTGTTTGACCTCTCGTATCGGCCTCTGGGAGGCGGCGGTGGTTTTTTATATTTGCATACCCAGCAAGGCGTGTACTCTTACACGGTGAAGGATGATCCGCAGTCTTTTATTGCAGCTTTTAAAAATCTATAAGAGATCGTGATGGACTGATCCTAGTCTCAGGTCCAGTGCATATCCTCGTCTGCAGCACGTGTGCGAATGCGGCGCTTGCATATAAACTGGTTATATATTTTAAGGGACGGATTAGGGGGCCAAGGCGTGGATACGCTATTAGATTTTATTGAACAGATCGGGCATTATGCGCTATTTCTTGTATTATGCCTTGGATTGGTCGGCCTTCCTGTGCCTAATGAAGTCGTGGCCATGACCGGTGGAGCGTTAGCGGCATCCGAGATTTTATCACCGGTACCGTCTTTTTTTATGACTTTTCTCGGGGTATGCTCAGGCTCGACGGTAGGATTTATGCTCAGTCGGTTTACCGCAAGCAAACTGTTAAACCGCGTTGGGGAAAAATCGAAAATTCGCGAGTTTCTTAATGTATCCGAACGACTGACTCACCAATACGGCAACTATGCGATCTGCATCAGCGCTTTCTTACCGATATTGCGCAACGTAACTCCCTATGCGGTAGGCATGAAGGGGATGCCCTATCGAAGATTTGCGATGTTCTCCTATTCCGCGTCCTTGGTATGGACCATCGGTTATTTTTCTCTGGGGATGTTTGTTGGGGATCAGGTGGTTGATCACATTGGACTGATGATTAACCGTTACGGTTACTATGTGGCAGCTGTAGTTGCTGGTCTCGCCGTCATCATGATCATATCGTGGCTGATCCGGAGAAAAAAGCGAAGCAAAGAAAACAGTGAAATTCAGTTTCACGGATAGACAGCCACAGGACAAGGACTATGGCTGATCCGGTCCGGATTCCGGCGATTTCCGAATGATTTTTATATATTCTCTAGGCGAGAACCATCGGGATTCCTCTTGGAAATCCTGCATTTGATACCTTTGTATATAAGACGTGTTGTCCGGTTGATAGCGTGATCGTGTACGACTATCGGTTAGGATGGCTGCAGCTAAAATAACGACAAAAATGATAGCGCAAACCAATGTTTTTTTGATTATCATGGGAACCACTCCTTTATATACAGTGATTTCCTGATTGATCACATTTCATTCCAACATAACCTTTGACAAAGTTTTGCTCACAAGATATACTGATTTTCAGTGTGATTCGAAAAAATACCATAAGGTTTTACCCGGAGGAGCCTGCCATCAGCGGGCTCTTTTTGTGTTTTTTTGGACTTATTCCTAAATTAATGGGGAAATACTAATGTAAGGAAAATTCGGACTATAGGAGGAGTAGACTTTGTCTTTGCTGCACATCGCCGTTCTGGCACCTTTTATTGTAGCGCTTGTGGTTATGCTGACCTACAAGCTCATAGGCCGTGTTCATACCGGATGGGTGATTCTGCCGGTACCGGTTATCCTGTTTGCCTACTTTTTGGGTCTTATCCCAACCATTCAGGGAGGTGAACAAGTTCAGGCCGTTCTGGAATGGATTCCAAGCCTTGGAATTAACTTTACGGTCTACTTGGACGGGTTAAGTTTGATATTTGCACTCTTAATATCGGGTATTGGCTCGCTTGTGGTATTGTATTCTATCTTCTATATGGACAAAAAGAAGGAAGCCGTGCACAGATTTTATGTGTATCTGCTTCTGTTCATGGGGGCCATGCTGGGCGTGGTGCTCTCCGATAACCTGATGGTGTTGTACGGCTTCTGGGAGCTGACCAGCATTTCGTCATTCTTGCTGATTGCATTCTGGCACCATCGCGACCGTTCCCGGTACGGGGCATTGAAATCCATGCTGATCACCGTATTCGGTGGCCTAGCCATGTTTGCTGGATTCATTATGTTGTATACCATGACAGGCACCTTCAGTGTCCGCGAGATTGTGGCGAATGTGGGAAGCATCAGCGGCGAAGCGCTGTTTATTCCAGCCATGATCCTGATTCTGCTGGGCGCCTTCACCAAATCCGCGCAGTTTCCATTTCATATCTGGCTGCCGGATGCCATGGAAGCGCCGACTCCGGTCAGTGCTTATCTGCACTCGGCCACGATGGTCAAGGCGGGAATCTATCTGGTTGCCCGCTTTAGTCCGGTATTTGCCGGTCAGGCCGCTTGGTTCTGGATCATTGCGATTACAGGCTTGACCACGTTGATCTATGCTTCAATTCGCGCGATCAAGCAGACGGATCTGAAGGCATTGCTTGCATTCTCTACGATCAGCCAACTGGGGCTCATCATGAGTTTGCTCGGACTGGGTTCTGCGGCTGCTTATTATGGAGGAGGCGTGGACACGCTGCTCTATACGAAAGCGACCACAGCAGCCATCTTCCACCTGATCAACCATGCGATATTCAAGGGCGCTTTGTTTATGGTGGTCGGCATCGTGGATCATGAGACGGGCACCAGGGATCTGCGGAAGCTCGGCGGTCTCATGTCACTCATGCCGATTACGTTCACGGTGGCTGTCATTGGAGCTTTTTCCATGGCCGGACTGCCTCCGTTTAACGGATTCCTAAGTAAAGAAATGTTCTTCACCGCCGTGCTGCAGGCATCTCATATGAATTTCTGGAATGCAGATACGTGGGGTGTGCTGATCCCTGTTGTGGCATGGATAGCCAGCGTGTTTACGTTCCTGTACAGCATGATTCTGGTATTCAGAACCTTCACCGGAAAATTCCAGCCTGAGAAGCTGGAGAAGAAGCCGCATGAAGCACCGCTGGGGATGCTGATTCCTCCAGTAATTCTGGCTTCGCTGGCCATCGTCTTCGGTCTGTTTCCGAATTTGTTGTCCTACTCCCTTATTGAACCGGCTATGGCTGCCATTCATCCGGGGCTGCTGGCAGGAGGCGACCGCTTCCACGTGAAGATCGAGATGTGGCACGGCTGGACTGCGGAAATTTATATGACAATCGGCATTATTGTTCTGGGTACCGTTCTGTATAAACTTCATGGCAGCGTGAGCGTGCTGAACCGTCCGTTGAGTAAGCGAATGACATTAAACCGTCTGTATGACGGTGGATTGCGCGTCCTCGAAAGAGGCGGCAAGTCGCTGACCTCGACTTACATGACAGGTTCAATCCGTCATTACGTCATGTATATCTTTGTATTCTTTATTGCCGTTCTTGGCGGAGGGCTGCTGCTGATAGACAATATCGGGTTTGATATGTCTGCATACGCGCCAATGTCTTTTTATGAGGCAGTTGCGATTCTGGGCTTGGTCATTCCGGTCATTGCGCTTCCGTTCGTCCGTACACGACTGATGGCGATCATATTAACCGGTGCTGCCGGCTACATGGTTACCTTGTTCTTTGTCCTGTTCCGTGCGCCGGACCTTGCGCTAACGCAGATGGTTGTAGAGACGGTATCCGTCATGCTGTTCCTGCTCTGTTTCTATCATTTGCCGAAGCTGAAGCGGGAAAAGGTTCCGATGAGCCTGAAGTGGAGAAATCTGCTCATATCGGTCGGCGTCGGGGCCGTGGTTACCTTGATTGCACTCGCTGCCAGCAGCGGCAGGGCCTTTGAATCGATTGCGGACTATTTCATTAAAGAGAGCTACAACTCCGCGGGCGGTAAAAATATCGTCAATGTCATTCTGGTGGACTTCCGCGGTTTCGATACCCTGCTTGAAATTACGGTTCTGGGCATTGCTTCCCTTGGAATCTACGCCTTGATCAAAGTCGATTTGGGTGAAGGCATTCTAGGCGAGCGGGATCGCTACGAAGGTGTTTATCTGCCCAACAGCAACGACGTCATTCTGCGGACTGTTTCCAAAGTTGTCATCTTTATCGTGGTAACCTTCTCATGGTTCCTGTTCAACTCTGGACATCATGAGCCTGGCGGAGGGTTTGTTGGAGGATTGATGACTTCCGCGGCACTGGTTCTGTTGTCGATGGCTTTCGGCATGGACATGACCCGGAAAATCGTGCCCTTCGAGTTCCGGAAGGTTATGGCGACAGGACTTCTCATTGCTCTGCTTACGGGCATCGGTTCATTTGCCTTTGGCGCACCGTTCTTAAGTCATTCCTTCGGATATTTCAACCTGCCACTGCTTGGAGAAACCGAGCTGGCTACTGCCGTTATCTTCGACCTCGGCGTATATTTAGCCGTTGTTGGCGTAACGATGACCATCATCAATTCGATTGGGAGGGATAACTGACCATGGAACTCTATATGTCACTTGCTATCGGGATTATTTTTGCCGTTGGGATATACCAGATTCTGTCCAAAAGCTTGCTGCGGATTATTCTGGGTACATCGCTCCTGACCCATGGTGTCCACCTGCTTCTGCTCACCATGTCGCGGCTGAAGACCGGAGCGGCACCGCTGCTTGGCGAAAAGGCATCCGCTTACGTCGATCCGGTTCCGCAAGCTTTAATTCTAACTTCCATTGTCATCAGCTTCGGTGTCACATCGTTCTTCTTCGTATTGGCATATAAAGCGTATCAACGCCTCGGCACTGATAACATGGAAGAGTTAAGGGGGACGGAGGATGAATAATGTAATCGTTCTTCCGCTTCTCATTCCGCTGGTTACAGCCGTAATTCTCATCTTCTGCTCCAAATACGTCCGCGCGCAGCGCTTGATTAGCGCCATCAGCGTTGTGATGAACGTACTGGTCGCTCTGTTCATCGTAAATCAAGTGAACCATGAAGGCATTCAGACGCTTCATATGGGCGGATGGCTGCCACCATACGGGATTGTGTTTGTTGCGGATATGCTCGCGGCACTGCTGGTTCTTACAACGCTGATTGTGGCTGCAGGCTGTCTGTTCTACGCGTTTCGAAGTATTGGGGAAGAGAGAGAGAAGCACTACTTCTATCCCTTTTTTCAATTTTTGCTTGCTGGCGTAATCGGATCATTCCTGACGGGGGATCTGTTCAACCTGTTTGTCTGTTTCGAAGTGATGCTGATCGCTTCCTATGCACTGATTGTGCTGGGCGGAACGAAGCGTCAGCTGAGAGAAACCCTAAAGTACATGCTGATTAATATTATTTCATCCACCCTGTTTGTTGCAGCCGTTGCCTACTTGTATGGTACGGTGGGTACGTTGAATATGGCGCATCTGTCCCAACGCGTGGCCGAAGTGCACCAGGATGGCGTATTGTCGGTCATCGGCATTTTGTTCCTGATCGTATTTGCCCTGAAGGCCGGCTTGTTCCTGTTCTTCTGGCTGCCGGGCTCCTACAGTGCGCCTCCAGCGGCAGTGACCGCTTTGTTCGGCGCGCTGCTCACAAAGGTCGGGTTATATGCGATTATCCGTACTTTTACCTTGATCTTCTATCATGATATTGGCGGCATTCATGCCATCATCGGATGGATGGCCGCAGCCACGATGATTCTAGGTAGCTTGGGCGCGGTTGCCTACAAGGATCTTGGACGAATCCTGAATTATAACATCATTATCAGTGTGGGTTTCATTGCCTTTGGGGTTGCAGTCGCGTCTTCCGATTCCTTGAATGGAGCCGTATTCTACTTGATGCACGATATGATTGCGAAGGCACTGCTCTTCATTCTGGGCGGCATCATCATAGCATCGGCTGGCACGAATAAACTGAGTGAGATGGGCGGTCTGATGAAGCGTCATCCGTTGGTAGGATGGATGTTCTTCATTGCTGCACTTGCACTGGTTGGCATCCCGCCGCTCAGCGGTTTTCTTGGAAAAGTCCTTATTATCCGCGGCGGGCTGAGCGAGGGACATTATTGGCTGTCTGGACTGGCCCTGGCATCAAGTCTAGCTGTATTGTATTCCCTGATAAAGGTGTTCATGGGAGCTTTCTGGGGAGATGTCCCTGGACCGCGTGATACGCAGCAGCCGGTCAGAATCCATCGGACAGCTTATGCGGCCGTTATCGGGTTATCGGTTATGGTGATTGTCCTTGGAGTCGGCTCGGAGTGGATTTATTCCTATACCTCTCAAGCCGGCGCCGTATTATCCGATCCATCACTATATATTAATGCCGTATTAAAGGAGTAGTGGATATGGGCCATCAAATCCTGTTAAATATCATCATTGCCGTTGTCTGGATGTTTCTGAACAATAACTGGTCCCCTCAGCAGTTTATTGTCGGATATCTGATCGGAATCTTGCTGATTTACTTGTTGAGACGCTTCTGGCCGAATGATTTCTATCTGCGCAAGCTGTGGTCGGTCATCTTGCTGCTGCTCTTGTTTCTAAGCGAGCTGTTTAAATCGAGCATCACCGTCATCGGTCAGATTATTCGGCCGAAGCTGAACGTACGTCCAGGCATCTTCGCCTATACAACCGAGCTGAAATCGGACTGGGAGATCACGGTGCTGTCCTGCCTGATCTGCCTGACGCCGGGAACACTGACACTGGAGGTGTCGCGTGAAGGACAGACGCTGTACATTCATGCGATGGACATCGAGGATGTTGAAGAGCTGTCGAACCAGATCCGTGGTACCTTTGAAAGGGCGATCAAGGAGGTGACCCGCACATGATCAACAGTATGCTGATTGCTTCGCTGGTCATACTGTCTCTTGCGATACTGGGCTGCTTGTACCGTTTGATTAAGGGGCCATCGATGAACGACCGGATTATGTCGCTGGATACGATCGGTATTATTCTGTTATCCATGATTGCTGTCCTGTGCATGCTCTTTCGGACAACCGTCTATTTCGACATTATCCTGTTAATTGGAATTTTGACTTTCATCGGAACAACTGCACTAGCGAGATATATTGAGAGGGGTGATGTCATTGAACGCACAAATGATGAGTCAGATCGGTGAGTTTATCATTGCACTCATAGTGCTGCTCGGTGCATTGCTCGGTGCATTGAGTGCGTTCGGCCTGATTCGCCTGCCGGATGTTTACATGCGTTCCCATGCAGCTACGAAAAGCGCTACCTTGGGCGTCCTCTTGATCCTTGCAGGTGCATTCCTGTATTTCACGTTCTACCTGGAGCATGTCAGCGCCAAGCTGCTGCTGGGTATCGTATTCGTGTTCATTACGGGACCGGTGGCAGGTCACCTGAACGGAAGGGCCGCTTATCGATCGGGTGTATCCATGTGGGACAAAAGTGTCCACGACGACCTGAAGCCTGCACTTAAACGCGAACGGGAGCGGATGCGCGAGTCTCAGGCGGTGGATTCCTCCAAAGCAGGGGTAAATGAAGAAAGCTGAAGTTTATGAGTGGACGATTTACTGATAGAATGCGGGCCTTTTCAAATATGGCAGCCCTGCTTCTGTTGCAGGCAGACAGGTTCATTCAGGAGATCCCGAATTCAAGGAGGGAAGCAACGGAGTGTAATCAGATAACGGGATGAACGCTTGCTTCTTCACGACAAGACCCGCCTGTCCTTGTTATGGGATGGGCGGGTCCTTGTCATGAGTCCACTATGGCTTCGTATTCTTATTGCTTGACGCGCCGTCAGGCTGGTCTTCATGGTGGTAGCGGTTCTCCATCTTCTTGCCGGCCAGCCACAGCAGCCACAGTACCAAAGCGGCGATGAGAATGCGCCAGGGCTGCTCAACGAACGCTCTCCAGTCATGTCCGATGAAAGCGACCATAAAGATCATAACGGACTTTCCCGCCATTACGGCTATCGTGAACGTTGTTGCCGATACCGTGCTGATGCCAGAGGCGATGTTAATCAGCGAGGACGGGGTGAAGGGAAAGCAGTACAGCATGAAGATGGGGGTAAATCCCTTCTCCTCAATCCAGTGGAAAAAACGCTGAGATCCCGGCATTCTTTTTTGGATAAGCAGGCCCAGCTTGCCTCCCAGCTTGCGAACAATCCAAAACACCGTAATGGATCCAAGGCAGACGCCAATCCATGACAGGAAGAATCCCCACCATAAGCCATAAGCAGCGGAATTCCCCATCACCAGCACGATAAGCGGCAGGATGGGAAGAAACGCCTCTATAAATGGAAGCAATATGCCCGGGATGGGTCCCAGCTGGGAGTACTGCTGAAGCCATCCCTGCACTTGATCCATATCAATATCTTTCATATGGGTCCATACATTCTGAAGCCATTCCAACATGATGAGTGAATCCTCTCCCTGCCTAGGGTAAAATTATGTAATTTCTGGTCGATTACAGATGAATTACATTATAGCATAACCGGAAGCTATATTATAAATCGCAGTTGTCCTGCTACAAAAGAAGCTCAAACTCTTCCGATTTCGGTTGAGTTTGAGCTTATCTGCTTCATGTCTGATTAATCCGGTTCTATTCGGCTCCAGTCGACTCTGTGCCTGCCCCGCAGGGAGCAAATAATCAGTACAATGATCCCGATGATGACGGAACCTATCGTTACCATATAATTGCCCCAGATGGATACGTATTCGATCTCGACGATGGCATATTCGGAAGGCACGACAACGTATCGGACCATCTCAAGCCAAGTCAGGTGAAAGCCGATATTTATCCACAGATTGTTGGATACGATACGGAGCAGCTGCAGTACCGTGCCAAAAGCGATTAAATTAACGATATACTGTACCGTAATCAGATCCCAAGTACCCAGTCCTGCCGCCACCATGAATCCAGTTACGGCGATGGGTGCAAGAACGAATAAGAAGACCTGGAGAATTAGCGCAAGCCAGCGCGGATAACGGGTGTTTAAATTACGGAACAAATACCCCCGAAAGGTGAGTTCTTCAGGAAAGGCTTCATAGAAAAAGGCAATGGGAATGTTGATGAGCATGACGAGCAGAGTAACTGCCGGTAAATGGAGAGCGACAACCCGGAGCCATCCGAAGGCGCTTCCCAGCAGCAGGGCCACTGCCGTAACAAGTGCCAGAAAGCCAATGCCGAGAAGGAAATAACGAAGCCCCGATGGCGGTGAGCTTAGACCAAGCCCGCTCCATGGACGCCGGTCCGCATAACGCCTAAGCAGATAAATCAGCGGCACTGTAACGCTAGTCGTTACAACGGCAAGGAGGATTTGCAGACCGAGCGTGGGAATGCCGTAAGTGCCTGCGGCCGTGGCAATGACTACGGCAAGTCCGAGCCCTATTACAAATGCCAGCCAGCCGAAGGCGATACGCCAGAACAAATTCAATCGGCCTTCTTGATCACGGAATATCCGGGATATTCCATGATGAGTACTCGATTCAGTTGATGTACGAATGACCAGATCTCTCCTCTCCTGGAACACGATGCGGTGTTCGTTTCTCTTGTACCATTAATATGTATAGTATTTTTTCTATCAAGGTGTTCCACAGAGGAAACCCATTTTTAGGAGTATCTGGCTCCAGCTGAAGAGAGATTAATGCTTGATTATAGTACGCTGTATTAAAAAAAGTTGGAGGTGTATAATGGAGGTATGCCAAAAATAGTAGATCATGATAAACAAAGAGAATGGGTTGCCGAAGCGGCTCTGCGGGTTATTCAGAAGGGTGGACTGGAAAAAGCGACGGTACGTAATATTGCGGAAGAGGCCGGCTTGTCCGTAGGCTCCATGCGGCATTATTTCTCAAGTCAGGCTGAGCTGCTGGCCTTTTGCATGAACCTCATTATTGAACGGATTGAGAAACGCTTAACGTCCTTATCATTGAAGGGGCCAGTGTTCTCGGATATGAAGCTGGTGCTGATGCAATTTCTTCCGATGGATGAGGATAGAACGATGGAAATGGAGGTATGGATGTCGTTTGTTGCCAAAGCGCTCATCTATCCCGAATTACGGAAGATAAACGATGAGATGTATGATGGTTTAACGAAAGCATGTCATTTCGTCATCGATTCCCTGGTCACCCATAAGCTTGCTAAACCGGAGCTGGATCTTGAATATGAGAAGGAGCGAATATACGCATTGGTTGATGGATTGGCGATTCACCATATCATGAGACCGCAGCAGCTTACGCAGGATAAGATCGAGAAGATCATCGATCAGCATCTGCAATCCTTGTGTATCGATGAGCTGATAATGCCCTAAAGTTCCGTGTGTATTACTGTGTCAATATTGACATGCCGATCAATTTTTTAATACAATGGTTCTTCGACAGGTATTATCGTGTGAAAAAAGATACAAAAGGAGAATGGCATGGTCAAACATCACAAAAAAATGACAGTCGGCGAGATTCTAAAAAGGTTCATCTTTATTACGATCGGGGCTATCCTGATGGCCGTGGCGCTTGAGATATTCCTCGTGCCAAACGAAATTATCGACGGTGGTATTACCGGTATTTCTATCGTATTATCATCGATTACACCTATCAAACTCGGTGTGTTCCTCTTCATCATCAACTTGCCGTTTCTGTTTATCGGTTACAAGCAGATAGGCAAAACGTTTGCGTTCTCGACCTTGTACGGGATCGTAGTGCTGTCGCTCGCGACAACATTCCTTCATCATGTAGAACCGTTTACGAACGAGAAAATTCTGGCGGTACTGTTCGGTGGGCTGATTCTGGGTCTTGGAGTAGGCCTTGTTATCCGTTATGGGGGGGCTCTTGACGGGACGGAGATCGTGGCCATTCTGCTGTCCAAAAAGCTGCGAATGCCAGTCGGACAGATCATCATGATCATCAACGTCTTTATTTTCATCACGGCAGGGTTTGTGTTCGGTGCAGATTCAGCCATGTATTCAATCTTCTCTTACTATATAGCGGCAAAAGTGATGGATATTGTGGTAGAGGGCTTGGACGAGTCCAAATCCGTTACGATTATATCCAATGAATACGAAGAAATCTCAAGTGCGATCGTGCAGCGTCTGGGCCGCAGCACCACCATGATATATGCAAAGGGCGGGTACTCTCAAGAGGACACGCAAATGATATATTGCGTTGTGACAAGGCTTGAGATTGCGAAGCTGAAGACCGTAGTGCAGGAGATTGACAAGAATGCGTTTATTTCGATTCAGAATGTAGCGGACGTGCTTGGTGGAAGTATGGCGAAGGCCGATATTCACTAGAAGACGTTACAGCAGTTATGGATGGATGATCAGCGGTTTTTTGCAGATTTTTTCTGCAGAAGACCGTTTTTTTATTGGGGAGGGGGAGGAGATTTGATTGCCTGAAGCTATGGGAGAGACTTAAGATCAAGGTCTGCTCGGACAATCGCTCAGGCAATCGCTCCATTACTTCCGTACTTCGAAAAATTCGCATGCATCCCGTTTATGATAACCGAGCGAACTGACACTGGACTGCGTAATGATGGTGTCGTCGGTAAACCGAATAACGAGACTCCCGGAATCGATCAGATGATTGTCCTTGAATATGCGGATACGGATCTGCTGCTCCATTACTTCCTGAAAATCCTGATCGGTCAATAATGGTCTGACAATAGGCATGGATCATCCTGCTCCTTAAGTTTGAATGATGGATTGAATACAACGTCCTATGATAATGGGGGATTGGTATGGCATTTCCGGCAGACAGGGAAGTAGGTGTCGTTCCCGCCAATCAGAATCTGCTCGCCGTCATATACGGGCTTCCCATCAATGACCCGAAGGTTCATGATAGCTTTCCGCTCACAGAACCAGCAGATCGTTTTCATTTCCTCGATTTTATCGGCGTAAATCAGCATCCAGCGGCTGCCTTCAAACAGCTCGTTGCGGAAATCATTCTTCAGCCCGAAGCCCATCACAGGCACGTCAAGCTCATCTACAATCCGAACGAGCTGAAGGATGCTATCCTTGGTAAGGAATTGGCATTCATCCACCAGAACGCAGTATGGCTTAGGCTGATGATCCTTCACGATGCCGTAGATATCGGTGCTTTCCGTAACGGGTATCGCTTCCCGGCGCAGACCGATGCGTGAGGATACATAACCGACGGCATCCCTGTCATCAATGGCGGATGTGAAGAGAAGCACAGGTTTGTTCTGTTCTTCGTAATTGTGAGCAACTTTTAGAATCTCGATCGATTTACCACTGTTCATAGAACCGTGTTTGAAAAATAATTGAGCCATGCTTTCGTTCCTTTCCTGATAAATGCGACTTGAAGCATAAGCGTGCAGGTGTTGCGTAGAAACACTTTTTTTACATTATATATCGTATGACATGCAGAGTATATTGTCGCATTATTGGGCGCCGGTGTCCATTGGCAGGTATGAACATATTCTGACATGCAGGGGAGTGAGTCCGGAACGAAAAAAGGTTTGACAACCTTTATCAGCAGTTGTAATATAACGGCATACCAAATGAATACCAAGATAATCGACCAGATAACTGGAGATATCGCGCCTGTGAACAAGTACGAGCTATTGGAAGTACTTAGACAAGCGTAATATCTCCTTTTTTATTGAGATAAGCATATGCATGTATTTGAAGAGGCTTGTCGCCTTATTTCATAAGAAAGCTTTCGCTATTATCCGGTCTGTCTTCTGGGAAATTACGTCGCTAGACGTTTTTCTTGCACTCTTTTAACCAAGTAATCAGGTAAGAATAATTAATGTATGGGATGGTGAGCGGAATGTCTGCGGATACATTGATCATTGAGCAGGTAAACAAGATTTTCCAAGCCCCAACAGGAAATGTCATGGCATTGAAAGGGATTGATCTTCGGGTTCGAAAAGGGGAATTCATCACATTGATCGGACCGAGTGGATGCGGAAAGAGCACCTTGCTCAAAATCGTGGCGGGCCTCGATACCTCGTATGAGGGGAATGTCCTGCTGAATGATAAACCTGTATCGGGTCCAAGCATTGAGAAGGGGTTCATTTTTCAAGAGCCGCGACTGTTTCCTTGGCTGACCGTGGAGAAGAATATCGCCGGAAATTTGTCGTTGAAGCAGGCAGCTGTACGCAAAAAAGTGGATGAATTCATCGAGCTTGTTCGGCTTCAAGGCTTTGAAAAGGCATATCCCCGAGAACTGTCCGGAGGAATGGCCCAGCGGGTAGCAATTGCCCGAGCGCTGCTGCGGAATCCGGATGTGCTGCTGCTGGATGAGCCGTTCGGTGCGCTTGATGCCTTCACACGTTCCCATATGCAAGAGGTCCTGCTGGATATATGGCAAAACAACCGCACGACCATGCTCTTTGTTACCCATGATCTGGATGAGGCGGTATTCCTCGGCGAGCGCGTGGTCATTATGAACCCCAGACCTGGCCATATTCGTTCCATCCTGCCAATCGATTTGCCTTTTCCACGCAAGCGGACGGGTTCATCTTTTCAAGAGCTGCGGACCAAAGTACTGCGTGAATTCGAGAAAGTAGAAGAGCCGGAGTTCGATACAGGTGCGGGCATTTAATATCCATGACGATTCGATATTGAACGGGCAGAACGATAGATAACAGGGGAGAGAGCTAATCATGAGACCAATGAACAAGAAAGTCGTGTTTATTCTACTATTCTTCATTTCTGTACTGGCTTCCGGATGTGCAAGCACAGATAGTCAATCCAAGACTCGTGCCGTGGAGAAGGGAGCGGACGGCCAGTATGAAGATCTGACTGTCAGGCTCGGCGTACAGGGAAGCGGAGGTTTGTTTGGCAAGGCCCGGGAGGAAGGGTGGTTTGAGGAGGAGTTTGGCAAGCTGGGTGTCAAGGTGGAGTGGGCAGAGTTTCAGAGCGGACCGCCGATGACGGAAGCGATGGCGTCGAATCGTCTCGATTTTGCGGGTTTAGGGAATATGCCGATTATCGCGGCCCAGGCGGCAGATATTCCATTTAAGGTGATTTCCCAGAGCTTGCATGGTCAGAAGAATGTGGCCATTATTGTGCCGCCTGACAGTACGGCGCAGTCTCTGAGTGATCTGAAAGGCAAGAAGGTAGCCGTAACGAAGGGAAGCAACGCGTTTAACTTTCTTTACCGGGGATTGGCAGACGCGGGGGTCAAGGTGTCTGACATTGAGATTATTCAGCTCCAGCCTGATGAAGCTCAGCCTGCGTTTGAATCGGGCGGGGTAGAAGCATGGGCCACTTGGGACCCTTATATAACCTTGAATACATTGACAGGGAAAGGCAAAGTGCTGGCCGATGGTGAGCAGCTTGGCGTTCTGTCCCCATCTTTCAATATTGTCCGGAAGGATTTTGCCGAGCAATACCCGGATCTCGTCACGCTCTATCTTAAAGTGCTGAACCAGACGCTGGCTTGGGAGAAGGAGAATGAAGCAGAGGCACTTAAGCGATATGCTGACGAGCGGGGCGTTCCCCAGGAAGTGATCCAGGGGACCTTTGACCGCTCCAGATCCATCAACATACCGGTAACAGACGAAATTATAGCTGAGCAGCAGAAAACGGCTGATTTTCAATTCGAACAGAAAACCATTCGCAAGAAAATCCAGGTTAAGGAGGTTTTTGATAATCAATATATAGAGGCCGCATCCAAATAGTACAAACAAACAATACGAAGGTGAGAGGAGGCGTGTTACATGCTCCAAGAAGGGATCAGCAAAGGGGCGGTTGCCATACCCGCCGAACCGATGAGGCGCCAGAAACGAATAGATCGACGATTTCTGATCAAGTTCACAAATGCATTGATAGGCTGGATGGTCCCCCTTGTTATCGTCATGGTATGGCAGGCTGCGGGAGCATTGGGCTGGCTCAATCCGATCCTGCTACCGACTCCGCTTGCGATCTGGAATGAGCTCGTTCATTTAACGAGCACAGGCGAATTGATTCAACATCTTGGCATATCGTCCTGGCGCGCGCTGCTCGGATTTCTACTCGGCGGCAGCTTGGGTTTGGCAGCTGGCATATGGGTGGGATTCTCGTATAAGGCGGAACGGCTTGTCGATCCATCGCTGCAAATGCTGAGGACGCTTCCTCATCTAGCGATCGCGCCGCTGTTCATCCTATGGTTTGGTTTCGGCGAAACATCGAAAATACTGTTAATCGCCAAAGGCTCGTTCTTCCCGTTATACGTGAATACTTTCCTTGGCATACGATCAGTGGACAACAGGCTGTTTGATGTTGCGCGTGTGCTGCAGTTCAGTCGGTGGGATCTGATCCGCAGGTTGATCGTTCCGGCCTCGCTGCCTAACATATTTCTCGGAATCCGTCTCTCGATTGGCGTAGCATGGCTTGGACTGGTGGTGGCTGAGCTGATGGGTTCCAGCTCCGGCATCGGCTACATCATTAATGATGCGCGTTCTTTCTCATGGACGACTGTCGTATTCGTTGGAATCATAGTGTTCGCACTCGTCGGAAAGCTTTCGGATTCTCTCGTAAAATGGCTTGAGGGCAGGCTGCTGCGCTGGCAGGATAGCTACAAGGGTGGTGACAAGTCATGAAAAGTGAAATAGCCGCCCGCAAAGCTGCGGGGCAGGATTGGCTGAGGGCGGTACCGGGACCGCTTCATGCCTGGCTTGTACCGATAGCCATTGTAGCGTTATGGCAAATAGCCGGTGGACTGGGGTGGATATCGGCAACGCTGCTCCCGACACCGTTAACGATTGCCAAGCAATTCGTGAGTTTGGGTTTAAGCGGTGAGCTGTGGGAGCATTTTCAGATCAGCATCCTTCGGGCGCTCTCCGGCTTTGTGCTGGGGGGATTGACGGGGCTGGCACTTGGATTGTCAACAGGGCTTGGCAAAATGGCAGAGCGCACGCTTGATCCTTCCTTGCAGATGCTTCGTACAGTGCCGCTGCTATCGCTGATTCCACTGTTCATTCTCTGGTTTGGCATCGGGGAATTCTCGAAGATTCTCATGATTTCGCTTGGGGCGTTTTTTCCGATGTATGTGAACACCTTCCTTGGCATCCGCAGTGTGGATGTGAAGCTGTATGATGTATCAAGAATTTTTCAATATTCGAAGCTGCAGCTGGTAACCCGCCTGATCATACCGGCTGCGCTGCCAAACATTCTGCTGGGCATCCGCTTGTCGCTCGGGGTATCCTGGCTCGTCCTGGTTGTTGCGGAGATGATGGGCACCAGTGCTGGAATCGGGTACATGATTCAAGACGCGAGAGCGTATTCGCAGACTGATATCGTGTTTGTGGGCATTATTATTTTTGCCATCGTGGGCAAGCTGTCGGATTCGGTTGTGCGTCTGCTGGAATCCAAGCTTCTGAGGTGGAGAGAGACATATAAAGGCTGATCAGCGATCGTTCGCTGGGCCATATGGAAAAAAGGGGTGTTACACAGATGGGAACAACGAGCCGCAGAGATCATCAAATGCATCTGGGTGCGTTTATCTATTATGCCGGTCATCATCATGCCGGATGGCGTCATGCCGATTCCGATGTGGAGGGGATGTTTGGAATCGAGCTGTACAAGAAACTCGCCGCCACCGCGGAGCGGGGAAAGTTCGATATGATGTTTTTTGCCGATTTGCTGTATGTGACCCAGGTCGAAAATTCCGCTTCCGGCATGCTGGACCCGCTGACGTTATTATCGGCCCTCTCTACCGTTACGGACAGACTGGGGCTTACCGCAACCGTCTCCACCACGTACAACGAGCCATACAATGTAGCCCGGAAGTTTGCCTCCCTGGACTTTATAAGCGGAGGAAGAGCAGGCTGGAATATCGTCACGTCCCAGCTTGATATTGAAGCCCATAATTATGGCAAGCCGAAACATCCCGAACATGGTCTTCGTTATGAGATGGCGCGTGAGTTTGTGGAGGTGGTCACCCGTTTATGGGACAGCTGGGAAGATGATGCGCTTGTTCTTGATCGTGAGTCGGGGAGGTTTGCCGATGGAGCCAAAGTGCAGCCTGTGGATTACACCGGACAGTGGTATTCCACGAAGGGTCCTCTGAATGTGCCGAGGCCGCCGCAAGGTTATCCTGTGCTGATTCAGGCTGGCTCTTCGGGACCAGGGCAGGATTTTGCCGCCCAATATGGTGAGGTTATATTCACGGCACAGCAGTCCAAGAAGGCAGCACAGGATTTCTATGCCAGTGTCAATTCCAAGCTGTCGCAGTATGGGAGAGCAAGCGGAAGCCTGAAAATCATGCCGGGTCTTTCACCTGTTATTGGAGCTACCGAGGAGGAAGCGTGGCGCAAGTTTCATAAGCTGCAGGCGTTGATACCGCCATCTTCCGCGATTACCGTTCTATCGGGTTTCCTTAATTATGACCTGAGCGGTTATCCGCTGGATCAACCCTTGCCAAGAGACATTCCGGATCCTGTAGCGGCTTCCAACGGCATGAAGAGTAGAGTCCAGTTATATATGGATATGGCCTATCAAGACAATCTGTCGATTCTGGAACTGGGCAGAAAGATACTAACCTCCAGGGGACATATGCAGTTTGTCGGAACCCCCGAGCAATTGGCTGACATGATGCAGGATTGGTTTGAAGGTTACGCCTGTGACGGGTTTAATATTATGCCTCCGGTTCTGCCGGGCGATCTGGACGATTTCGTGAATACCGTCATCCCTGTGCTGCAAGAACGGGGATTGTTCCGTACCGAATACAGCGGACGAACATTGAGAGAGCATCTCGGTCTTCAGCGCCCGGATGTGGGGCACTTCCGCCAAGAGGTCCAGCGCGCAGCAGTGGATGTTAGATAAACCTATGGGGATTAAAAGGACGTTTCAAGTGACAGAAGTACAGGTCATCTTGGGACGTTTTTTTGTCATGAAAGGAAAATAAAAAAAAGGTATAATGTTTTTCAATCACATTGTCAGAAATGGCGAACTTCTTCGGTCATATAAGTAGTCAACGATACGAAAGAGAGGGTTTAAGCAATTGGAAATGACAGCAGACAGCAAGGTCCAATGGGATGAGATGGAAGATCGCGAGTTGGTGAAATATGCGCAGGCAGGAGAGCGGGAAGCATTCGGGGAACTCGTCCGGCGTCATCGGTCGAAGGTGTATGGCTATGCCAGAGCTATAACCCGGGAGTCCTATCTGGCAGAAGACGTTGTGCAGGATGCGCTCATCCGCGCTTTCATGCATCTTGGCAAGCTGGTTGATGTAGAGCGGTTCCTGCCATGGGTGCACCGGATCGTCCGGAACCAGGCCTATACCCGACTCAGAGGGAGCTCTGCTGTTAAAGAGCAGACATTTACCGAGCTTGAGGGCGTGGGAAGAGCAGATGGCACTGGAGGCTCGGACAATTGGGGCAATCTGGACAGCATTCTAGGACGGCTCCACCGTTCCGCAAATGAAGCAAGCGCAGGCTCCAGCGTGCCGGAGGAGCGAATCCTCCAGCAGGAAACGCTGCGTGTTTTGACAGGCATCATTCAATGCCTCAAGCCTCGCGAACGGCTTATTTTCGAATCCCATTTCTTCGATCAGCTGTCGCCGCAAGAAATTGCCAACCTGTTTCAGCTCTCTTCGGCCAATGTGTATCAGATAATATCCAGGTCACGCAAGAAAGTGATTCAGGAAAAAATCCGTATCACCGTTGACTCTTATATTAAGACGAGAAGGGATTTGGGAATCATGAAAAAGAAAATTTTGCCGTATGAAGGATCGCTGAAAGAAACAAAAACCTGGACGAGTGCTGCAGATGTCACCTATAAAATGCTGCAATTCACTGACCGGAAACTCTCGCTGCCTATGGTCATGGGGCTTACAGGGCATGCTTTCCGGATCAACATCATACCGAATAATGTTCATATTGCCGGTCCGACCGCTTATTTCTTTGGCGAAGCGTTATCCCGTGGACTTCATAACATCGGTTTCCATTCCAAATTCGTTGACGGGATGTCGGACGGAATCGGACCTAACACCAACCTGCTGGATCCTGCCCTCATGGAAAAAGGAGCGATGAGCAAACGCAGCATTCACCAAGAGCTGCCAAGAGCCCTCGATCTCATTCACAGCTCGCTGGACCGGGGATACCCTGTGCTGGCATGGGATATTTTCTTCCCGGAGTTCGGTACGCTGTATGGGTACGATGATGAGACCAGAACCCTGTACGCGGAGGAGTGCGGCAGAGTGGATACGCTGCCTTACGAAAATCTGGGCAGGAGTGTCATGGAAGATCTATTCGTTCTGGTCATCGAGGGCTCCGTTGATATAACGCTCCGTCAGCAGCTTCGACTTGCCCTTGAGACTGCCGTTGAGCAATATGAAGGAAAAGAAAGCGTCGTACCCACAGCCGTCAAAGGAATCGCGGCATATGATGCCTGGCTTGAATCGTTGCAGGGGCGGCAGATCGAGCCCAATGGTCACGCCTACAACATTGAAGTGCTGAGAGATGCCCGTTATTACGCGGCAGAGTTCTTCAAGGAATTGATTACAGCTTGGCCGCAAGAGAACGGTGAAGAGCCGGAGCTTACGGGGCTGTTCGAGGAGGCAAACATGTTGTATGCAGGGATGTGTGAACGGTTCTATGTTCTGCATCAGATGTTCCCTTTCCCGGTAGGGGGCGAGCCCAATCTCGAAGATCAATCTACCAAGGCGATAACGTTGGTAGAGGATATCAAAGCTCTGGAGATTAAGGCTGTCGCTAAATTGAAAGAGATTTATGCAAAATTGACTAAATAAGCTATGGGATAACAGAAGTCACCGATTACCCGAAGCTTGTACACCTCGACGGGTGGCTACTCTGCGGGCTGGAGAGGGGGCGTTTGTCGTTACCGCGCTTCCGTTTGTGAATGAGGGGCTGCTTGCAGCCCCTTTTTTGTGTAAGTAAACTTCGATGGATTATTCAATGATCTCAATTCCAACGTCGACCAACTGTTCTTTCCCCATAATATTCATAAGCACTTTCGCTCGCTTTTTATGTTTATCGACTTTTTTTATGTGGCTCTCCAAACCTTTCAAGGGACCCGATTGGACGATCACCTTAGAATCTTGGAAATAGACCTGGGAATACTCGATAACCTCATTCTCGTTAATCAGCTGCAGCACGACAAGCATCTCCTCGCTGGGAATTTCTTTGAAAAAATGCGATTCTGCTGCTGGTCTTTCAGAAGCAACGCTAGCCATTTGCACATCAGGGAGGGTTGATCTTTTATCCTTGTTATTGAGATAGTTCAGTGTGTTGTAAATGAAAGGATTTTCTTTTAATGTATAATAAATGGAAAAGCTCATTTTGGTTTCGATGAACACATATCCGGGAAAAAGTGTTTTTATTACGTGCTGGACGGTACGGTCCTTTTTCTCCGGCACTTTTCTTTTAGGAATCACACTATGCAGCAAGTTGTTATCGAACCTTGTATCAAGCCATCGTTTGATGGAAGATTCGTAACCGGTTTTAACAAATAAAGCGTACCATGACATATGTGATCCTCCCTTCTTATTGGATGATGAAGATCATATCAAACAATCTGAGAAAAAAATGTCGAAATAAGGAATTTAAACAAAAAATAAACTACTAATCATATAAGATTAATAGTTTACAAATAAATAATTATATAATAATATATTGGTAATGAATGACTTTAATTAACAGAAACTTAAATCAACTTAATCGACGTTTCGGCGCGTTAAGAGCATTTAAGGGCCATAACATACACGTGACTAGTGTTAATGCTTACGAATCCTCCCGCAATTTAGGGGAGGACCTCGTAGGCATTTTTATGTTCATTTTTAAAAAGAATGATGCGCATGAATCGACCTTATTCTGTATCGAGGAGGCCTCCTGAAGGGAATGACAAGTCCATCCTGGGAAATGACGGTTGAGCATTTAATGTCTGGAGAAGGAACGGGTTCGAACGTGGCAAGTCTATGTTTTTTCTCTTGTTCAGAAGAGGAACAGCTGATGAAGACGACAGAATTTCTTCATGTTGAAGAATGGCAGTATTATCGCTCACTCCATTTTGAACGAAGGATCAGAAGTTATCTGGCAGGCAGGTACGCAGCCAAAAAAGCGATTGCTCTGTACACAAACGAGGATGATTTGAGGCAAATTCTCATTGCACGGGGTATTTTTAACCAGCCCCTCGTGGTGCATTCACAGAATGCGCAAGTTAGTATAACGCATTCTGGCCATCTCGCCGCCGCCGTTGCTTTTTCGGAGAAGTTCCTTATGGGAATCGATATCGAACAAATCTGTGAGGGCAATCGGGAGGTTCTGCAAGATCAAGCAACCGCGAGAGAATTAAGCTTGATACAATCGCTGCCTTATTCTGCGGACAGCATGCTGACGTTGGTCTGGACGGCTAAAGAGGCGCTATCCAAGGTGCTGAAAACGGGATTATCCACCCCGTTCGCTATCTTTGAATTGAAGCAAATCAACCTCAAGGATGATGTTTTTGTAAGTTATTATGAAAACTTTTATCAATATGAAACGACTTCTTTCATGCTGGATTCCTTTGTCTGTTCCATCACTTATCCGAAGGGGATGCGGCTGAACATGAAGGCGATCAAAAAAGGATTAAACATACCTATACAAATCTAATTGGGAGGATGGTAGAAACTTATGCTGGCTTACGTATTTCCAGGGCAGGGTGCCCAGAAAAAAGGAATGGGCGAAGGGTTGTTTGACGAATTCAAGGATTTGACTGCGCAAGCGGATCGTATTCTGGGATATTCGATTAAGAGACTATGTCTGGAAGATCCGGATTCTGAACTTAATAAGACGCAATTCACCCAACCCGCATTATACACCGTTAGTGCATTAAGTTACTTCAAGAAGGTCATGGATTCCGGGAGCAGGGTCGATTTTGTTGCCGGACATAGTTTGGGGGAATATAACGCCCTGCTGGCAGCAGGAGCTTACGACTTTGCAACAGGACTGAAGCTTGTGCAAAAAAGGGGCGAATTGATGAGCCGGGCTGCCGGCGGGGGCATGGCAGCAGTCATCGGCCTAAGTGAAAATAAGCTTGCAGAGGTGCTGCAGGAGTATAAACTGGACCGCATTGACATTGCCAATCTGAACAGCCCCCATCAGATCGTGATTTCCGGGGCGAAAGCAGACATGGATCATGCAATGAAGGTTCTTGAGTCCCACAAGGACGTGACGATGTGCATTCCCTTGCGAACGAGCGGTGCCTTTCATTCCCGGCATATGGAGGATGCAGCGAGAGAATTTGAAGCTTTCCTGGAAAACTTTACGTTCCAGTCATTGCGGATTCCGGTCATCTCCAATGTGCATGCCAGACGTTATCGACCAACCGAAATTAAACATAATCTTGTTCAACAGATTACAAGTTCCGTTAAATGGACGGAAAGCATTCGCTATTTAATGGGGCTTGGCGTACAGGAATATGAAGAGGTTGGGCCCGGGAGGGTTCTGACGGATCTAATAGCGAGAATCAGGACAGAGGCAAGTCCGCTGATCGTGGATGAACCGGAAGTGGTTGAGGAGTCCGTTGCAGAAAGCGTGAATGAAGAACTAATCGAGAGTGCCGCACAGATACCGTCAGTATTGGAATCGACGACTATGGAAGTATCGGGGACGGAACCGCCCGCTCCGGTACCATCGGCAGAATATCATATTCTCCCTTCTTCCCTGGGAAGCATTGAATTCCGCAGAGACTATAATCTTAAATACGCTTATATGACCGGAGCCATGTACCGCGGCATTGCTTCAAAGGAAATGGTTGTAAGAATGGGTCAAGCAGGAATGATGGGTTTCTTCGGGGCTGGCGGCTTGAAATTACCGCAGATCGCGGATGCAATTCAATACATACAACGAGAGCTTTCTCAAGGCCAATCCTACGGCATGAACCTGGTTCACAATCCGACCGAGCCGGAGATCGAAGAACAAACCGTGGATCTGTTCCTGCAAAGCGGCGTGAGGGTTATGGAGGCGGCGGCTTTCATGAACATTACGCCTGCACTGGTTAAATACCGGGCCAAAGGCTTGACACGTGACGTACATGGAAGGATTGTTTCTTCTAAGAAAATTATTGCCAAGGTATCGCGGCCGGAAGTTGCGGAAGCATTCCTCAGTCCGGCGCCTGAGCGGATCATTACAAAGCTGCGGGAGGAAAACAAAATCACGCCGGAAGAGGCCCTGATGCTTAGGGAAATGCCGGTTGCCGATGATATTTGCGCCGAGGCGGATTCCGGTGGTCATACGGACGGGGCAGTGGCTTATGCATTAATGCCGGCCATGATTAAATTACGGGATGAAATGATGGATAAGTATCGATATCACAAAAAAATAAGAATAGGCGCCGCAGGTGGGATCGGTACACCGGATGCGATATCGGCAGCCCTTACACTGGGTGCCGACTTTATTGTTACCGGTTCAATCAATCAATGCACCGTGGAGGCCGGAACGAGCGACGAAGCAAAGGACCTGCTGCAGCAAATGAACGTCCAGGACACGGAATACGCGCCTGCGGGAGATATGTTTGAGATGGGGGCGAGGGTGCAGGTGCTGAAAAAGGGGCTTTTTTTCCCGGCGCGCTCCAATAAGTTATACGATTTGTACCGTCAGTACAACTCCATTGATGAAATCGACGAGAAGACCAAGGCACAGATACAGGACAAGTATTTCAAGCGCAGTTTTGAGAGCGTATATGACATGGTCAGAACGCGCTATCCACAAATCGTCGAGAAGGCGGAGCGGAACCCGAAATACAAAATGGCCATGATATTCCGGTGGTATTTCAGTTACAGCACACGGTTGGCTTTGCAGGGCGACCCTGAAAATAAAGTGGATTATCAAATTCATTGCGGACCGGCCTTAGGTGCTTTTAATCAATGGGTTAAAGGAACCGAGCTTGAGCAGTGGCGGAACAGGCGCGTTGATGAGATTGCGGAGAAACTGATGGTGGAGACGGCAGCACTGCTCAATCGAAGATATAAGAGCTTCTCCAAGCTTTCGGAGACGGATGACATCGCAATGGAGAACAGCCGAAGCACACAAGAGGTTTATTAAAAGTGAGGTGTACCGTATAAATGAAGAACGAGATCGCGATTATTGGCATAGCTTGCCGATTCCCTGGAGCGCAGAATTATGAAGAATTCTGGGATAATCTGAAGGAAGGTCGTTCAAGCATTCAGGAGATACCGAAGGAGCGCTGGGACTGGAAGGAATATTGGGGCGATCCCCAAGGGAAGAACAAGAGCAACAGCAAGTGGGGCGGTTTTATACAAGACGCAGATGCCTTTGATCCGGGCTTTTTTGGTCTCTCGGCAAGGGAAGTGGAGGCGACCGACCCTCAGCAGCGGATTATGCTGGAATTATCGTGGTCCTGCCTGGAGGATGCCGGGATTCGTCCTTCACAACTGTCTGGGGACAAGGTCGGCGTTTACATGGGGGTCTTTAATTTTGATTACAAAGGATTGCAGGAGCAGAGCAATCAGACTATTGAAACCTATCATTCCATAGGGACGGCTTCGGCCGTAATTGCGAATCGGATCTCGCATTATTTCAACCTGAAGGGCCCGAGTTTTCCTATCGACACCGCTTGCTCAAGTTCATTCAACGCAATCCATTCCGCAGCCCAGTCCATACTTCTTGGAGAGAGCAACATGGCGCTTGTAGGCGGGATCAGCCTTATACTTACCCCTTCCCGCCATATTTCCTTTTCCAAAGCGGGCATGCTGTCCCCAACCGGATCATGCAAAACATTCGACGACAGCGCTGACGGTTACGTGCGCAGTGAAGGCGCAGGCGTCGTGCTGCTTAAGCCGCTGGAGAAGGCCCTGGAAGACGGGGACTCCATTTATGGCGTCCTGAAGGGAACGGCCGTTAATCATAGCGGAAAAACGCATACGCTCACCTATCCCAATCCGGAAGCTCAGGCTGATGTTATAGCCGAAGCCCATCGGAAAGCCGGTGTACCCGTGGAAAGCATCAGTTATATCGAAGCTCATGGGACCGGTACGCCCAAGGGAGATCCCATGGAGTTTCAAGGGCTTGTGAAAGCTTTTCAATTACTCCATCCGGAAGAGCCTCAAAAGCTGAACACCAATTACTGTGGCCTGGGCTCGGTGAAAACGAATATCGGGCATCTGGAATCAGCGGCAGGCATTGCCGGGGTTATCAAAGTCCTGATGTCCATGAAATATAAGCAGCTGCCCGGATTGCAAAATTTCAAAAAGCTGAACCACCGTATTTCAATCGATGAGAGCCCGTTTTACATGGTGGACAAGCTCAGGGAATGGAAGCTGCTTGAGAGCGAAGATGGACAGACCTATCCGAGGCGTGCTGGGATCAGTTCCTTTGGGTTCGGTGGAACGAATGCGCATGTCGTGCTTGAAGAAGCCCCCGCAGCCAAGAAAAAATCGAGCAAAAAGCTTCCTCAGTACGTAATCTGTTTATCCGCCAAAACAGAAGGATCGCTTCGCCAACGGGAACAGGATCTGGCACGCTGGCTCGACCAACAAGAGCAGGACATCGCGCTTACGGAGGTTAGCGCAACCCTCCTCCTTCACCGGGAGCATTTCGGAGTAAGGTCTGCTTACGTTGTTAGGGATATACGTGAGCTTCGGGAGAAGCTGCAGCAGGTAGTTGCTAAAAATGAGCCTGAGGGGTATTTCCACGATCGAATCCCTTTAACAGGGAAGCAGGAGGAGCCGCTCTTTGAACATCTGGGCAAGGTGCTTGTCACCGAGCTTCAATCCATCAAGAAGAGCAGTGTGCAGGAATACGGCAGTAAATTGATGGCATTGGCAGAATTATACGTAAAAGGGTATGAGGTGGACTGGAAGCCCATTTTCCCGGCCGAGAAGATACAGCATGTCCATCTTCCTACCTATCCTTTTGCCAGGGAGCGGTATTGGATATCCGAACCTGAAGAAGGTACCACGGATGTCAGCTCGGTATCCGAGGGTGCAGCAGCTTCCTGTATACACCCGCTTCTGCACCACAACACGTCTGATTTCTCAGAACAGCGATACAGCTCAACCTTTTCGGGCGAAGAGTTTTTTCTGAGGGATCATATCGTGAACAATCAGCGTGTCTTGCCCGGCGTCGCTTATCTTGAAATGGCCAGGGAAGCTGCTTCGAGGGCCTCAGGACAATCAGCTGATGCATACTCGCCGATTCGGCTGGAACATGTGGTCTGGGCCAGGCCGATCACGGTTGGAGATCATCATGCTCATGTGAACATTGCGCTTTATCCAGATGAACAGGGCGATGTTTCCTACGAAATTTATAGCGAGCCGGAAGATGGCGGTGAAGAGTCTATTGTTCATAGCCAGGGCCATATCGTGTTGGATGCCGACTTGATTGGCGGGACGCCACAGGTGAACATCGATGGATTAAAAAAACAGTTTGTCAGAGCCGATACTGCAATAGCGCAGTACTATGAGGTTTTCCGGCTTATGGGAATTCATTACGGACCTGCACATCAAGGGATTGAAGAAGTATATACGGGAGCAAGCGGAGTCCTGGCTAAGCTGTCGATTCCTTCCTCCATTCGGGGCACCGAAGATCCGTTTATCCTGCATCCCAGCTTGATGGATTCGGCCCTCCAGGCGGCCATGATTCTGATGCTTGGTTCAGACATGTTGGGCGTGTTGGAGGGCAAGGCTGCATCAAGGCTGTTCCTGCCTTTTGCACTGCAGGAGCTCGATATTGTACACGAATGCTCGTCAGTCATGTGGGCGCAGGTTCAGTATAGTCTGCAGGACAGGACATCAGGAAAATCTGAGAAAGTCGATATTGAACTCTATGACGGACAAGGAATGTTATGCGTCAGGATGAAGGGGTTATCCTGGAGGATACTCAGTAAAGAGGAGGCCTTGCTCAAATCCGGGGCAGGCACGGGCACGATCATGCTGCATCCCACATGGCAGGAACAGGACGTTGCGGCTCATGAGGTGTTATCCGGTTATGATGACCACTGTGTCGTGCTGTGTGAAATGGACGAAACGGCGAAGAAGAGTCTTGAAACGCAAATGGAGGGTGTCCGCATCCTGTCCTTGCAATCGAAACGAAAAAACATGAAGGACCTTTTTCAAGCATACTCGGGCAATCTGCTTGATGAAATTCAGAGTATTCTTAAAGACGGCTCCAAAAAGAACGTGTTCATTCAAATTGTCATTCCTGCGCAGGGGGAACATCGTCTGTTATCCGGTTTATCGGGACTTCTGAAGACGGCCAGGCTGGAGAATCCCAAATTCGTAGGACAGATGATCGAGATGGAGCCGCATGTATCGGCGGAGCGGTTGGTTGGCGTATTGAGGGAGAACCATTGCAGCCCGGAGGAATTTCATATTCGATACCAGGAAGGGAAGCGCTTCGTTAAAGGCTGGGACGTCATGGAGACACCGGCATTCGAAGAGAGCCCTCCTTGGAAAGAGAACGGAACGTACTTGATTACGGGAGGGCTGGGAGGTCTCGGGTTTATTTTTGCGAATGAGATCGCCCGGCACACGAAGGATGTGACGTTAATTCTTACCGGCCGATCTGCGCCAGGTAGCGACTCAGCGCTTCAACTGGAGCAATTAAGAACTCAAGGGGCTAGGGTGGAATACAGGCAGGTCGATGTGTCGAACTTCAAAGAGGTGGAGAAACTCGTTCGTAACATTGCCACCGAGTTTGGCGGGCTGAATGGAATCCTTCACAGCGCTGGCGTGATTAAGGATCGTCTTATTCTCAATAAAACAGCGGAAGAAATGCAGGCGGTGATGGCGCCAAAAGTGGCAGGACTTGTCCATTTGGATCAAGCAACCAAGGATTTGAAGCTTGATCTTTTTGTCGTTTTTTCATCGATATATGGGGTTTTGGGCAATCCAGGACAGGCAGATTATTGTTCGGCCAATGCTTTTATGGACGCTTACGCTTCATACCGAAATGAACTTGTACGCGCGAACGAGCGAAGTGGGCATACGCTGTCCGTCAATTGGCCTTTATGGAAAGATGGCGGCATGCAGGTTGATGAAAAGTCCGCACAGATGATGAAACAGCGGCTGGGAATGGCCGCAATAGAGACACCTTCAGCTATGATTGCTTTCCATCGTGCATGGACGTCCGGTAAAGACCAGGTTCTTGTCATGGCAGGTAATCCTGAGCTGTTCTATGCCAAATTGACAGAGAAGCAAGTCGTGAAGCCTGCAGTTCGGTTACAGGCGTCGCTGCCAGCTTCGGACAATGACCATTCCCTTCAAAAGAGCGAAGAGGTGTTCGCGGAAATAGCGGTACATTTCATAAAGAGACAGATATCAGCCGTCTTGAAGCTGCCCGTTCAGCGAATAGAAACGGATGCTCCGATGGAGCAGTATGGCATCGATTCCATCATGACCACGCAATTGACCAACGAATTGGAGAAAACCTTCGGCTCATTGTCCAAAACGCTATTTTTTGAATATCAAAATATACGGGAATTAACGGGGTATTTCATTACAGCCTACCGGGATCAATTGAAGGAGGTTCTGGGAGAGAGGGAAGATGCAGAGCCCATAGAACCTGCTGCTGTTCAGCAAGCGGAGCCCCCCCTTTCAATACAGGGAGAGGCCTTTCGGAATGTTGCCAGTCTCAGGCGTTCAAGGTTCTTGTCGCCAACCAGGAGCGAGCGGAACGAACGGACAACCGAAGCGATGGATATTGCCATCATCGGTGTGTCCGGACGTTATCCCGGCGCCGAGAATATCGGTCAGTTCTGGGAGGTGTTGAAGAATGGCAAGGATTGCATTACGGAAATACCGAAAGACCGCTGGGATTCCCAGTTGTATTTTGATGAGGATCGTAACAAACCGGGAAAAGCCTACAGCAAGTGGGGCGGATTTCTTCAAGGCGTAGACCGCTTCGATCCATTGTTTTTTAATATATCGCCGCGGGAAGCGGAAATGATGGATCCGCAAGAGCGCCTCTTTTTGCAATGCGTTTATGAAACGCTTGAGGATGCGGGATATACCCGGGAGAATTTGGGCCTATACCATGATTATAGTCTGGAGGGAAATGTCGGCGTTTATGTCGGATCCATGTATCAGGAATACCAGCTGTATGGGGCTCAGGAACAAATACAGGGGAATCCTCTCGCGCTGCCCGGACTTCCGGCATCCATCGCTAATCGCGTTTCTTACTTTTGCAATTTCCATGGTCCGAGCATGACCGTAGATACGATGTGCTCATCTTCCATCACAGCGATCCATCTGGCTTGTCAAAGCTTGCAGAGAGGGGAATGCCAGGCTGCCATTGCAGGCGGGGTCAACGTCTCGATTCATCCCAATAAATATCTCTACCTGTCTCAAGGGAAGTTCATATCCAGCAGGGGCAGATGCGAGAGTTTTGGCGAGGGAGGAGAGGGATACGTACCCGGTGAAGGCGTAGGCGCGGTTCTTCTTAAACCGCTGGCCCAAGCCATTGAGGATCGGGACCAGATCTATGGAATTATAAAAGCGACCGCAATCAATCACGGGGGGAAAACGAACGGATATACGGTTCCTAATCCCAAGGCTCAAGCGAGCGTAATTGGCCGGGCTATTAAGAAGGCAGGGATTGAGCCGCGGACGATCAGTTACATGGAGGCGCACGGCACCGGAACATCGCTCGGAGATCCCATTGAGATTGCCGGCTTGAACAGCATATTCCGGGAGTACACGGGCGACAAGCAGTTCTGTGCGCTCGGTTCGGCTAAATCAAATATCGGGCATTGCGAGAGTGCTGCGGGAATTGCAGGTTTGACCAAAGTGCTGCTTCAGCTTAAGTACAAGCAGTTAGTTCCTTCGCTTCATTCCCGCGTGCTGAATCCCAACATCGATTTTGCCGATACTCCATTTGTTGTTCAGCAGGATCTTGCCGATTGGAAAAGACCCGTGTTAGAGATAGACGGAGAACGGAAGGAATACCCGAGAATAGCGGGCGTTTCGTCCTTCGGAGCGGGCGGGTCTAATGCCCATATCGTGATAGAAGAATATATCCCAAGATACGAGAAACCTTCGCCAGTGATAGCAGATAGCCATTATCCGGCCATCATTGTATTGTCCGCGAAGAATCAGGAGCAGCTGAAGTTGCAGGCTCAGCGCCTTCTGGCGGATATCGCGGTCCAGCAGTATGAAGAACACAGCCTCATTGATATGGCTTACACCCTTCAAATCGGACGGGAAGCCATGGAGGAACGATTGGCCGTGATTGCATCCACGATGAGAGAACTGGTGGATAAACTAACGGATTACATCGAAGGCCGTGAGCATGGGGACGGCGTGCATTATGGCCAGGTTAAGCGTAATAAAGATACGTTATCTGTATTTGCGAGGGATGAAGAACTGCAGGAGGCCATTGTTAAATGGATACAGCGCAGAAAGTACAACAAACTCGTCAGTCTCTGGGTGAAAGGGTTGAATGTGGAATGGAGCTTGCTATATGGCGAGAATCTCCCGCACCGGATCAGCCTGCCGGTCTATCCGTTTTCTCAAGAGCGTTACTGGTATCCCCAAGGGAGTCATGATCGCCGTGATCGGTTGGACAGAAGTTCGGGAACGAAACAGGATGCAGCTCCTCCTGTCATCCCAAATCATCCAGTCGAGCGTAACATGTGCTTTTTGAACAAGACGTGGATACCTGCAAGCATAGAAACATCCCTTGATATGAGCAGGTTCGAGAATCAAACGATTGCCATATTGACGACCCGGGAAACGATGGAATTAGCTGCGCATGTGTCGAGACATTTCACACGCAGCCGGATCATTGATGTTCAGGATATGGCACAGGAGTTTCATCAGACCGAGCGGGATTGGAAGCAATATGGCGGCTGTATCGACGTTGTTGGCTGCGGCAGGAATGGGACGGGGTTGACCGGGTGGATTCCCTGGCTTCAAAAAGTAATTGAGCATGCGGACGCAGGTGGTCTGGCACTCCTTGGTGTTACGCAAGGGCTGGAGTCATTCCTCAGTAACGAAGTGAATTTGTCGGGCGCTGATCGGGCGGGGCTGTATCGAATGCTGCAGAGTGAGTACAGCCGCTTGAGGTCGCGTCATATGGATGTGGATGCAGCATATGATGTTCTTGCCCTAGCTGAGCAAATCGTCAGCGAATTCGCAGCTGAAAGTGAGGATGCGGAAGTTGGTTACCGGAGCGGTACGCGATATCGGGCAGCGCTGGATGAGTTACAGGGCTTCGGCCCCGGTAAGGAACCGTTCGCTTTTCCAGAGGACCATGTACTATGGATCACAGGCGGGACGCGGGGAATTGGATATGTATGCGCCGCGCATTTTGTAAGGAAATACGGAGTTAGAAAGCTGGTTCTAACTGGACTGGAAGAGCTGCCTCCCCGAGAGGAATGGGGATTTTACAAGGGTCAGAATACGGCTGTGGCCCACAAAATTCAAGCGATCCAGGCTTTGGAAGCACAACAGGTAGAAGTGAGGGTCCTCTCCGTATCCCTAACGGATGAACGTAAGATGCGGCATAGCCTGGAAGCGGTTAAAAGCACGATGGGGCCAATTGGAGGCGTTTTACATTGTGCCGGCGTAATTGATTCGCATAATCCTGCCTTTGTAAGGAAGCCGGTTGAAGGAATCGAGCGGGTTTTTGACCCGAAGGTGGCGGGACTTCAAGTACTCTATGATTGCTTTAGACATGAAGCCTTATCGTTTTTTATGCTTTTCTCGTCCGTTTCGTCAACGATTCCTGTTTTAGGTTCCGGACAAAGCGATTATGCCATGGCAAATGCTTATATGGACTATTTTGCGGCGAAGGAGAAGCATGCGAATCCCGTAATCAGTATCCAGTGGCCAAGCTGGAAAGAGGCTGGTATGGGCGAGGTAAGGAGCAAGGCTTATGCGCAGACAGGCTTACTGAGCGTGACAAATGAAGAGGGGCTGCAGCTGTTGGATCAGATTCTCTCCAGCAGAACAGAATCGGTGATTCTGCCGGCTGTTGTTAATCCGGAGATATGGAATCCTGGCATGCTTATGCAAAATGCGATTCAGGAGCGCCCGGAAGGATACACCGGATCGCAGCACGGCGGGCAAAAGGCAGTGCTGGTATCTCCCAAGCCTGGCGGCGATAGCCTATTAAATAAAACGCAAGTCTGGCTCGCCGAATTGCTGGCAGAAGAATTGAAAATCCCTTTCTCCCGGCTGGAGCTTGATACAGCATTTCAGGATTACGGCGTAGATTCGATTATGATCGCTCAATTACTGCGCCGAATGAATCAATTAGCCATGCTGGATCTGGAGCCAACTCTGCTATTTGAATATCCAACCATAGAATCATTGGCCGCGTGGCTTGTCAGTGCCCATCCCGCTGCCGTATCTCAGTTGCTTGGGTCTATGAATATGGAAGGTTATGAACACGAAGGGAAAGAATCTCCACCACAGGTACCAGCGGCTTCAGAAGATAGAAGAAGACCATCCAATAAAGGCATTCATGGAGTTATTTCTTCAGATATTGCCGTGGTAGGTTTGTCATGCCGATTCCCGGGTGCCGAGTCGCTTGAAGAATATTGGAGGATTCTATCGGAGGGAAGATCAGCGATTCGTCAGGTCCCATATGAAAGATGGGGTTACTCCAGCGGCTTCTATGCGGGCACGCTGAATGACATTACAAGCTTTGATCACTCCTTCTTCCTGATTCCTAAAGCCGATGCCCAAGCCATGGATCCTCAGGCGTTAATGGTACTGGAAGAAAGTCTGAAGCTGTTATCTCATGCGGGATATACGATGCAAGAAATGAAGGGAAAGCCGACCGGGGTTTACCTCGGTGCGCGAACACAGCATCAGCCGGAAGAATCAAGCCTACATCAAGCACGTAATCCCATTGTGGCCGTGGGACAGAACTATCTGGCTGCCAATATCTCGCAATTTCTTGACCTCCGTGGTCCAAGCGTTGTGATGGATACCGCCTGTTCTTCAGCTCTGGTAGCGATGAACATGGCCATCCAAGCGCTCCTTGCAGGAGATATCGATTCAGCGATTGTCGGCGGCGCAAGTCTGCTGACAACGGATCGTGCTCACAGAATATTCGCGCAGCGGGGAATTTTAAGTCCGGTGCAGGACTTCCATATGTTTGACAAGCGAGCGGATGGCGTGGTGCTGGGAGAAGGTGCGGGTATGGTTCTGTTGAAGACCGTGGAGCAGGCGCTTGCAGATGGCGATCGAATCTACGCTGTCATCAAGGGAGTGGCCGTTAACAATGACGGACGGACAGCAGGTCCATCAACTCCGAATATCCAGGCGCAGAGAGAAGTTTTACAATCCGCGTTGCGCAAGAGTGGCAGGAAACCTGAGGAGATCAGTTATGTTGAAACCAACGGTTCCGGTACGACGGTGACCGATCTGCTGGAACTTAAGGCGATCCATACGATTTATCGGGAGTCGAGCACGATTCCGCTGGGGCTCGGGTCGATGAAACCCAATATCGGGCATCCGCTCTGTGCCGAAGGCATCGCGAGTTTTATTAAAGTGGTATTGATGCTGCAGCATGGACGATTTGTTCCTTTCTTATCTGGCCGAGAAGCTATGGCACATTATGACATAGAATCATCTCCGCTGTATTTTGGCAGAGAAAATACCGAGTGGACTCATGCTCATACATCAAGAATCGCAGCGATTAACTGTTTTGCCGATGGGGGAACCAACGCCCACGTGATTTTGGAGGAGGCTGCGGATTTGGCTCTCCAACGCAATACAAGGCAGCCTGTCCCACTTCCGGCATTAAACAAGCAGCGGCTGTGGCACACGCATGCCATGACGATACCCGGCAGCAGAGCAGCAGCCGACGTTCCGCAGAATATTTTTTGGGAGAAATTCGACTAGGGAGGAGCCAGTGAGATGTACGAACAATTTAACCTGTCTGCAAAGAATCCGATTATCAGCAATCATAAAGTGTATGGACAAGAATTATTGCCTGGACTGGCTTATATTGATCTTATATATCAAGCTTACAAAAAAAATCACTATTCTTTCGACAGGCTCGAACTTCGTAATTTGAGTATTTTCAAGCCGCTTGCAACCGTCCCAGGCTGCTCTGTCAGACTTGGCGTTCATTGCAATGAAACCTCTGCCGGCTCGTGGAAGATTCGTCTCGAAGGACGGAATCAGCGTGATGGCATACTGGAACCGGAGACAACCCTGTACGCTACTGCCGAAATGTCTCTTATAGAACCGGTGTCGTATGATGAGACGTTGGACGTGAGCTCCGTGAAGCGCTCGGCAATCAGAGAGCTGGGCATATATGATTTATATGAAGAATACCAAAGCCAGGAGCTGGTTCATACCGGATTTATGAAGGCAGAAGGTCAGGTCTATGAACTGGAGGCCGCCGTGATTCTGGATCTTTCTATCGGACCGGACGCTCAGTCCAGCTCGCAAGAGTTCTTATTCCACCCTGCGCTGATTGACGGCAGCGGTGTTGGGGCCGGGAGAATGTTTGCGCCTGCCACTGAGCAGGAACAGCGATTATTCTTGCCTCTTAGTTATGCAGCGTTTCATGCGTCAGAACCTCTTCAGCAGCGATGTATTACACGAGTGCAGAAATCCTCGGTGATCCATAAGAACGAATTGATGTTTTGGACGATGGAGTTTTTTAATCGGGATGGAAAAAAAGTCGGAGAATTAAGAAATTTCGCGGGCAAACTGGTCCGTGAAGCGGGACTGATCAATCCGGAACGGAAGTTGTCGTCTCCATCATCTCCGTGGCAGGAGCCTATAAGCGGAGCTCCGGCCACCTCCGATAAGATCACTCTCGATACGGGTGCCGCAGGTGATGCGGCACCCGTTATTTCTATCGAAAGGTTCCTGCGGCAGCTCATGGCAGATGTTTTGAATAGTTCCACGGAAGATATCCACCCGGAGTCCGGTTACTATGAGATGGGATTGGATTCCCCGGGCTTGTTGGGGATCGTGAGATCGATTGAGTCCAGAATCAAGACCTCTTTATCGCCCACCTTGTTGTTTGAATACACAACCATTGCCGAGCTTTCTGCTTACCTGGAAGAGCATTATGCATCACAATTTAAGCAAATCGAAGCAGCATCAGAGCAATCCGTATCCAGATCGCCTTCCCATCCTGGATTCGATGACTTGCCTAAACCTTTAGCCCCTACTGCTTTGGGTTCCACTCCCAAGGAAAGGACAGCCGCCGATGACGATATTGCCATCATCGGTATGTCCGGCCGATATCCGCAAGCCAGAAACCTCCAGGAATTCTGGACGAACTTGCAGGAGGGAAAAGATTGCATAAGTGAGATACCAGAATCTCGGTGGGATCGGAAGCGGCTGGCCGGAATTAAATCGCCTGGCGGTAAAGAAATGTCCAAATGGGGTGGATTTATTGAAGATCCGGATTGCTTTGACCCCAAATTCTTTCGAATCTCTCCTCGTGAAGCGGAAACGATGGATCCGCAGGAACGACTGTTTCTGGAAACGTGCTGGGAGGCCATTGAGGATGCCGGATATACACCTAAATCATTGGTGACGCCTCGCGGGAAAAACAAGAGACGGAACGTAGGTGTTTTTGCCGGGGTGATGCACAAGGATTATTCCCTGGTGGGGGCAGAGGCGTTGTCCCAAGGGGAGGCGTTTCCACTCTCATTGAATGCAGGTCCTATCGCGAACCGGGTTTCGTATTTTTGTAATTTTCATGGTCCGAGCATGACCGTAGATACACTCTGTTCTTCTTCCCTTACGGCTGTCCATCTGGCTATGGAAAGCATAAAACGCGGTGAAAGCGAAGTGGCTTTGGCGGGTGGTGTGAATTTATCCCTGCATCCGGCCAAGTATATGACCTATGGAATGTGGGGGATGCATTCAAGTGATGGTTACTGCCATACCTTCGGTGAAGGAGGCGATGGTTATGTGTCTGCAGAAGGCGTTGCTTCGGTTCTCTTGAAGCCTTTAAATAAAGCCATTGAAGACAATGACAGAATCTACGCGACTATAAAAGGCAGCGCCATTAACCATGTTGGAACTGTGAGTGGAATCATGGTGCCTGGTCCAGTGGCACAAGGGGAGGCGATTGCCGATTGCTTGAAGCAATCCGGCATTAACCCGCGGACGATTCGTTATGTGGAGGCGCATGGTACGGGAACCTCCCTCGGTGATCCCATTGAGATTGAAGGATTGATGAAAGCTTTTGGAAGTTATACCCAAGACCGGCAGTTTTGTTCGATCGGCTCTGTAAAATCAAATATAGGGCACGCGGAATCGGCAGCCGGGGTGATCGGTCTTCAGAAAGCAGCGCTCCAAATTTATCACAAAACCCTTGTTCCTTCGCTTCACGCTGAGGAATTGAACCCTTATATCGATTTTGAGCAATCGCCGTTCTATGTGCAGCGTGTCACCGAAGAATGGCAGCCATCCGTGATGATGGAAGATGGGCGGCAGGTTCGTTATCCGCGGCGGGCAGCATTAAGTTCGTTCGGAGCCACTGGTTCAAATGCGCATGTGATTCTAGAAGAATACATAGATACCCAAATTCGAGGAGTTGCACGGACGAAGCGTGAGCAAGACCGGCCCGTGCTTGTTCCTCTTTCGGCTAAAAACAATGAGAGGCTTAAATCCTATGCCGTAGAGCTGCTCAAACACCTGCAAGGGCTGCCTATCCGTGAGAAAGTGCTGGATATCGAGCATACAGAGTCGCAACTTGCGGGCTTCTTGGAAGAGCGAATCAGGGGGATCTTAGCCGCGATCATTCATGTTGACGGAGAACTTATTGAAGCCAGTGTTCCATGGAGTGAATACGGAGTCGAACCCGTTCACATCCGACAGCTGAAGGACAAAATTCTGGAAGAATTCGCCGTTGAGATGGACGATAGGGAATGGGTTCAGAGTTGCACGATCGCTTCGGTTGCGGCACATCTTCTGGACGAGCATCCAGAACGATTGCGAGCCCAGAGTGAGGTTGCGGCTCATGACGAAACGATTGCCCAGGAAGAATGGGATCGGGAGCAGGACCACAATGTAACCTCCATAGAGGATGTGGCCTTTACGCTGCAGGTAGGGCGTGAAGCTATGGAAGTACGGGTGGCTTTTGTTGTTCGGGAGATTTCGGAGTTGATTGAGGGGCTTCAGGCTTTCCTGCAAAATAAAGATGTACTTGAACACGGTTATAAAGGGACGATCAAGCCGGATAAGGACACAGTTTCATTATCCTCTGCGAGAGAAGCAAATGAAGAATCCCTCAGCCAATGGATTCATGAGGGACGTATGGAGCATTTGGCTGAGTGGTGGGTTAAGGGAATCGAGATCGATTGGAATTTGCTCTATGGTGACAACAACAGAGCTTCCCGGATCAGCCTGCCAACCTATCCATTTGCACGGGAGCGCTACTGGATTCCTGCTACCGGTAAGTCGATCGCGCCTGCAGCGGAAGTGGGCATACACCCGCTGCTTCACAAAAACACGTCCGATTTCATGGAGCAGCGATTCAGCAGCAGGTTTACCGGACATGAATTTTTCTTGTCCGATCATGTTGTGAAGAAGCAGAAGATATTGCCGGGGGTGGCCTATCTTGAGATGGCTCGGATGGCGATGTTGCAATCGCTTGGCAAACTACCGGATCATCAGACAGTAATTCGCTTGAAGAATGTAGTCTGGATTCGGCCAATCTCCGTAGAGGGGACGCCAGCAATCGTGAATATCCGGCTGCTTCCCGAGGAACACGGAGGGATAGGCTACGAAATATATAGCACGCCTCAAGGGGTTACCGGCACTGAATTTACTGTACACAGCAAAGGCTATGCGGAGCTGGTACGGCCTGGCACGCAGGTTGTCCTGAATATCGATGAGTTGAAGAAGCAGTTTGGCGAACAATCCATTCCCGCTTCTCGTTTTTATGAGGTTTTTAATGCGATGGGCATGGACTATGGACCGGCGCACAGGGGAATAGAAGAAGCTTATAAGGATGAGGGCTCAGGGCAAATACTGGCGAAGCTGTCCATCCCTTCAATTGTAACCAGTACCCTGAACGAGTATGTTCTTCATCCGAGCCTGATGGATTCAGCCTTACAGGCTACCATCGGTTTTCTCATGAGCTCAGAAGGCGAAGGCAGGATCCCGGATTTGGTTAAACCCGTGATGCCCTTTGCCCTGCAGGAGCTAGACATACTGGGCGATTGCACTCCGAATATGTGGGCATGGATACGAAGCAGTGATCAGCATGCGGCTGCGACGATAGGCAAAACTCAAAAGCTGGACATCGATTTATGCGACGAAGAGGGCCGTATCCGTGTCCGTATGAGAGGGTTCTCAACAAGGGTGCTGGAGGGGGAATCTCAAGCAAGCAGCCAGTCGAATGCCATTCGGCAAGAGTCCTATGCACAGCCTCCTGTCGGGAATATTCATCTCGTCCCGGTATGGGATGCGGTGCTGCCAGATAAAGGAGAGAGGCTGCCCCAAGCGTTGGCTCGTGTTCTGGTTGTCGGCGGGAAGGAAAACAGAAGTACGTTCCAGCAGATATACCCTCAGATGCAATTCATCGACATCACGTCCCAAGATCCAATTACAGGCATTGCAGCCCAAATGGAAGCTCGCGGTTTGATAGATCATGTGATATGGATGGCTCCTTCTGAACATTCACTTGAATCCACCGCGGGAAATGAATGGATCGCAGGACAGGAGTCAGGCGTTAAACCGTTGTTCCGAACGATTAAATCGCTTATCCGTCTGGGGTATTCAACTCGCAGCTTGGAATGGACCGTGATTACATTTAATACGCAATCCGTTCATGGATCAGATACGACTAATCCTGCTCATGCCAGTATTCACGGACTGGTAGGTTCGATGGCAAAAGAATATCCCAACTGGAACATTAGGATCGTCGATCTGGAAGCTGGTTGTGATTGGCCCGTAACCGATCTATTGGCCTTGCCTGCCGATCGGCGCGGACACCCCTGGGCTTACCGGAATCAGGAGTGGTACAGGCAGCATCTCGTACCTATGAACCCGCCTCCAATGGTGGAATCAAGCTTTAGGGTCGGGGGCGTTTATGTCGTAATTGGTGGTGCCGGAGGAATCGGTAAAGCATGGAGCGAATACATGGTCCGGACGTATAAGGCTAACGTGGTATGGATTGGCCGCAGACCTATGGATGATCAGATCCAGTCGGATTTGGATCAAATCTCACAATTTGGCCCGAAACCTGTTTATATCGCAGCAGATGCAACCCATTTAGAAGAACTCAGAGGAGCCTACACAGCAATTAAGACAAAATTCCCGGGAATTAACGGCATCGTTCACTCAGCGATGGTGCTGTCGGAATGCAGCCTTGCGGATATGGAGGAGGAGCAATTCCAGGCGGGCCTCTCGGCTAAGATTGACGTGAGCGTACGCATGGCTCAGGTGTTTCGTGAGGAACCTTTGGATTTTGTTTTGTTTTTCTCTTCTCTGATCGCTCTCATCAAAAACCCAAGGCAAAGCTCTTACGCCTCCGGGTGTACATTCAAGGATGCGTTCGCCCATCGGCTCGCGAGTGAGTGGCCGTGTAAGGTGAAGGTGATGAACTGGGGGTATTGGAGCAGCGCTGACGCTGCTGCTTCCGAGGATGTACAGCAGCTGTCCCGAATCGGATTGGGACTCATAACTCCGGAGGATGGAATGAAGGCTGTGGAACAGCTGGTATCGAACCCCATCCATCAGATGGCCATGATTACAACAAACAAACCCCTCCTGGTGGAAGGGATGAATCCTAAGGAGCGTTTCGATATCCGGCCGGACAACGTACCGCCAACCATCCACAGTTTTAACCTCAAGGGGGATAGCGCTGCGACAGGTTACCAGGCTCCGAGCTTGAACGAGGGTCAGGGCCTGAATAAGGAAATGATTGACCTCTTATCCAGAATGCTCTTGAGCGAGCTTACGGCTATGGGGCTATTGAAGTCGGGCATAAAGGCGGCGAGTGATGGTAACGCCCGCAAGGGATTGGCTCCCATGTACGAAAGATGGCTTGAGGAAAGCCACCGTGTTCTTGTACAGAATCAATTCCTTTATCAGGATGGCGAGACGTACCAAACCATGAAATCGGTAACCGTTGACAGGGATTCAATGTGGAAGGAATGGGAGCTGAGAAAGAAGGAATGGCTGGCAGATCCAAGCTTAAAAGCATGGATGACACTGACGGAGGCGGTGCTGCGCGCATTACCTGACATTCTAACGGGTCAGCGCCTCGCGACCGATATCCTGTTTCCTAATTCCTCGATGAGCATGGTGGAAGGCATTTATAAAAATAATCCGGTTGCAGACTATTTCAATGAAGCTCTTGCAGATGCCTTAATCGCGTATGTGGAGGACAGGATCAAGGCAGATCCTTCGGCAAAGCTGCGGCTTATTGAAATCGGGGCTGGTACCGGAGGGACTAGCAGCATGCTTTTCCACAAACTGAAGCCTTACCGTGACCATATTGAGGAGTATTGCTATACCGATATTTCCAAAGCATTTTTATTGTTTGCTGAAAAAGAATATGGTCCGGAGCATGCCTATTTGACTTATAGAATCTTCAATGTAGACGCACCGGCATCCGGTCCGAATGCGCCTGCGGGAGCATTCGATATTGCGATCGCAACCAATGTGCTTCATGCGACGCGCAATATCCGCCACACGTTACGAAATGCCAAAGCCGTGTTAAAAAAGAACGGCATCATTCTGATCAACGAGCTCAGCGATAATCGGCTGTTCACTCATTTAACTTTCGGACTTCTGGAAGGGTGGTGGCTGTATGAAGATGCAGCTCTACGCATTCCCGGCAGCCCCGGCCTGTATCCCGCAACCTGGAAAGCCGTGTTGGAATCCGAAGGCTATGAGGGCGTCTTCTTTCCGGCACAAGAAGCTCACGATTGGGGACAGCAGATCATTGCGGCGGGAAGCAACGGGGTTGTACGACAGAAGATAGCACTCCAGGATGCTTCCCCGAAAGCCGAGGTCAGAAGCATGTCCAAGCTAAACCGAATCGACACGACGACCACGCTGCAGCCCACGATTATAGCAGAAAAAAGACATGAGAAGAACATCGCGGCTGCGCAAACAACCAGGGCTGTGACCGAACAGATGCTGGAGGATCATGTGAAGGAGACCATCATTGAGAAGCTCTCGGAGGCATTGAAGGTAAGCAGGAACGAAATCGAGCTGGAGGATTCTTTTGCCGACTACGGTCTGGATTCTATTATCGGTGTTCATTTGGTACAAGTGCTTAATCAAGCCTTAAACATTGAACTTGATACGACAAGCCTCTTTGATTATAGTTCCGTGAAGCAGCTAACAGCGTATATTTTATCGGATCACAGAGATGCGGTCGCCAGTGAATTCGGACAAAACCTTAAAGACGAAGCTGTCGTTGTTGAGGCTAAGCCGGGTGAATCTGATATAGAGGACGCCTCCGCCCCTAGGTCTTACTTTGGCAGGTTTATGGATGCGGCTCCACTGCCTGACTCTCAAATGGCTAATCTTGAACAGCAGGGGGTCGCCCTTAAGACATCCATGCAAAAAGAGCCGATTGCCATAATTGGAATGAGCGGAAAGTATGCCCAATCGGCCAACGTGGATGAATTATGGACACATCTATCCAATGGAGCGGAGCTTATCGAAGAGTCACCGCGTTGGGATCTCACGGCATACTATCCGGAGGATGCCGAATATTGCAACCGCGGCGGCTTTGTAGAGAACATCGATCAATTTGATCCTTCTTTTTTCAATATTAACGGACTTGAAGCCAATTATATGGATCCCCAGCAGAGATTGTTTATGGAGGAGTGCTGGAAGGCACTGGAGGATTCCGGTTATGCCGGTTCCAGGATTCAGGGACGCCAATGCGGCGTTTATGTCGGTTGCCTTGGAGGAGCGGGGGATTATCACCAGCTGTCGGGTGACGATGCACCCGCGCAGGCCTTCTGGGGCATAGCCGGGTCGGTCATTCCGGCACGGATTGCCTATTACCTTGATCTCAAGGGACCGGCTATTGCTATCGATACCGCTTGCTCCAGTTCGTTGGTTGCGGTTCATATCGCTTGTCAGGGATTGTGGGCAGGAGAGACGGAAATGGCTCTGGCGGGAGGCGTGTTTATCCAGTCTACGCCTTGGTACTACTTGAGCACCAACAAAGCCGGAATGCTCTCTGCAACAGGACACAGCTATACCTTTGATGACCGTGCGGATGGATTTGTTCCCGGTGAAGGGGCCGGCGTGCTTGTATTGAAGCGTCTTAGCGAAGCGATGGATGATGGAGATCATATCTACGGCGTCATCCGCGGATCGGGAATGAATCAGGACGGAACCACCAATGGTATTACGGCGCCAAGCGCCATTTCCCAGGAGAGTTTGGAACGCAGCGTATATGATGCGTTTCATATTGATCCAAGCGGCATCCAGGTAGTTGAAGCCCACGGAACGGGCACGAAGCTGGGAGATCCGATTGAATACCAGGCACTTACCAGAGCATTCAGGAAATATACCGACAATAAGGAATACTGCGCCATCGGTTCAATCAAGACCAACATCGGGCATGCGGCCCATGCGGCTGGCGTCGCGGGAATCATCAAAATTCTGCTGTCCATGAAGCATCAACAAATCCCGCCTACGCTTAATTTCAAGTCGGGCAACTCCAATATTCAATTTAAGGACAGCCCGTTTTATGTCAATACAACGCTCAGGGACTGGGAAACCGGCTCCAATGACAGAAGACGGGCTGCTGTCAGCTCTTTCGGATTCAGTGGCACAAACGCCCATATTGTTATTGAGGAAGCACCGGAACCTGCAGGGAGCCATTCCGTGAAACCAGGGTATCTGTTAGCGTTATCCGCGCGCACTCCAGAGCAGCTGCGGCAGCAGGCTGACCAGCTAATCGAATACTGTGAACGGAATCAGCAAGCGGACTGCGGCAACTTAAGCTACACGTTATTGGCGGGGAGAAAACATTTCAACCATCGTTTAGCCTGCATTGTTCGCAGTGTGGATGAACTTATATCGTATTTAAGCAAATGGCTGGCCAGGAGCAAAGTACCGCAGGTATACGTTTCAGAACGGAATGAAAATGATCGGCGGGAGCAGCCTTCGCTGAAACGGTACGGAAATCAATGCATTGAGGAGTGCTTCGCAGCAGATCCGAATGGGTACGTGGAACGGTTATCTGCGATTGCTGAGTTATACGTTCAAGGATATGCGCTTAACTACGAAGCATTGTTCTCAGGTGAACGTTATAGAATTTTGTCCCTCCCAACATATCCTTTTGCGACAGAACGCTATTGGGTACCGGATAAGAAAAACAAACGTTTATTATCCCATGATACAGCGTCACCAGGACAGGCCATGCTGCACCCCTTGCTTCATCGGAATACCTCGGATCTGTCAGGGGTTCGCTACAGCACGACGTTTAAGGGCAGCGAACCTTATCTGGCTTATGGGAATGTCAATGGAACAAAAACCATACCTGGCATGACCTATCTCGAGATGGCACGAAAAGCGGCGGAAATGTCGGCGGGAGCTTTTATAGGACCTCATGAAGGCATCCAGATCAAGGATATGGTCTGGTCCAGTCCGGTTGAGTTAGGGATGGAAGGCTTGGAGATTCATATCGACGTCTTTCCTGATGAGGAGGGTATTTCGTTTGAAATCTACAGCAGTTCTGACCTGAGCAGCACAGAACCGGTTATACACAATCAAGGGAGCGTATCGTCTTATCCTGTACCAGGAGCTGAAACAATTGATTTGAACCTCATACGGGAACAATGCAACGTGAAATATTTCTCAAAAGAAGACTGGTATAAGGCATACGATCAGGCAGAAGCCGTCTATAGCCCTGAGCATCGAGTGGTAGACGAGCTGTTTGTCGGACAGAATGAAGTGCTTGCCAAACTTTCACTGCATGCAACCTGGACGGATTCGTCTCATCCCTTTATTCTGCACCCATGTATTACAGATGCCGCTTTGCAGGCGGCTATTGGTCTTTTGGCGGATAGGGATCCTCGAATGAGCAGTGATGTTATCCAATCCATGCTGCCGCTCTACTTGCAAGAGATGCAAATGATCGGTGAACCCACACCGCAAGTATGGATCCATGTACGAAAGAGCGAACATCGCGTGCAGGGGAATAAGGATATACAAGTAGATATGGACTTGTATGATCAACACGGTAAGGTATATGCAAGATTGAAGGGACTTACAGCCCGGTTTACGGAGAGCAAAGATAAATATACTGTAGGACACCACATGGTTGGGGGAGGGTTAAAACTATGAGAAATCAACATACTCTTTCAGGTTCTAATAGGTCCGTAGCAGCGTCCACGGTTCATTTGTTTACGCCGCATTTTAGAGAAGCAGGGATGATGGACAGACACATGCCAGCAGAGGAAACCCGGCATATGGTTATCCTGTGCGATATGGAGCACGTATACCAAGAAAGCGTTCAAGTTAGAATGTCGGGTGCAGAAGTTCATATGCTGCAATCCTCTCCATATATGGAGATTCATGAACGATTCCAAACCTATGCACAGCAAATGTTCGATTGGGTAAAAACGATATTAGAGCGTAAAGAGACAGGGAAGACCCTTATTCAACTGGTGGTGTCTGCGCAGGGTGAACAGAAGCTGCTCACCGGGCTCTTTGGATTTTTGAAAACGGCCCACTTGGAGAATCCGCAGTTAAGAGTTCAATTGATCGTAACAGAACTTGATGAGACTATAGACCAACTTGTGCAGCAACTGAACGAAAGCAAGGGACAGCCTGATGATCGCGTGCAGTATGACCAGGGTATAAGAATGGTGGCAGACTGGAATGAAATTGCAGCTTCACCGTTAGAGCCGAGGATTTCATGGAAAGACAACGGGATATATCTAATTACCGGGGGTGCGGGGGGACTCGGACTCCTATTCGCCAACGATATTGTGCGGCAAGTGAAAGACCCTGTGCTGATTCTAACGGGACGTTCTGTGCTGTCAGGGGAAACAGATGCCAGACTCCATGAACTAAGGTCAAGCGGAGCCCAAATCGTATACATGCAAACGGATGTGACCCATAGGGATCAAGTAGAAGGTCTGTTCCGATATATTGTAGAGGAATTCGGGAAGCTGAGCGGGATCATCCATAGTGCGGGCGTCATTTGCGACAATTTCATAATTAAGAAGGACAGACAAGAGGTACAGCAAGTACTGGATCCCAAAGTAGCGGGTCTCGTGAATCTGGATCTTGCCTCCAAGGAGCTTCCTTTGGATTTCTTTGTGTTCTTTTCTTCGATAGCGGGCAGTTTTGGAAATCCGGGACAAGCCGACTATGCTGCGGCGAATGCCTTTATGGATGCTTACGCGATGCATCGCAACGGTCTGGCGGCATCCGGGCTTCGCCAAGGCCGAGCCTTGTCTGTCAGCTGGCCCTTATGGAAGGATGGCGGGATGGGAATTGATCCACAAGCTGAGGACCGGATGATGCATAGCTGGGGCGTGACGGCACTGGAGACGAATGCTGGCATTCAGGCTATGTTTCAAGCACTGGCTTCCGGCCATGATCAAGTGCTTATTCTGCCAGGTGAACTCACTAAGATGAGGGATACTTTGCTCTCAAGTTCCGCCCTTAAGCAAGTGATTTCCGAAACGGCAGATCGATCCCAGGTGGATCGGGAACGTTTAAGAGATAGAACGGCTCAGCAATTCAGATCGCTATTCGGGGAGATTACGCAGCTCGATGCTTCCAAAATAAATATAAACGAACCCCTTGAGCGTTACGGAATCGACTCCATCATGATCAACCAATTGAATATGAACTTGGAAAGGATCTTCGGAGCTCTTTCCAAAACGTTATTTTATGAGTATCAGACGTTGGGAGAAGTCATTGATTATCTGGCTGCTGAATATACGGAGTTGTGCGTGAAGTGGACGGGGATGGGAGAAGAGCAGGTCGTCAGGGAAATACCTGCAAGCAATCCAACAGCTTCGCATCCGGACAATTCCTTTCCGGCACTCGTTTCACGCAGACGAGGTACGAAACGATCTAATAGCTTCCCTGCCCATAAGCCTGCCCGCAACACGCGGGAACCCATTGCCATCATTGGTATAAGCGGACGGTATCCGGGAGCCCGCAATCTGAGCGAGTACTGGGAGAATTTAAAGGCCGGCAAAGACTCGATTTCTGAAATACCTGAAGACCGCTGGACGATGGAAGGCTTCTTCCATCCGGATCCGCAGGAGGCCGCGTCACAGGGCAAGAGTTATAGTAAATGGGGCGGTTTTCTAGACGGATACGCGGATTTTGATCCCCTGTTTTTCAACATTTCTCCCCGGGAAGCCATGCTGATGGACCCTCAAGAACGCCTGTTCATCGAGTCCTGCTGGGAAGCGTTAGAGGACGCGGGATACACTCGGGAGCAGCTGGCGGTTCAGCATAACCGCCGGGTAGGTGTTTTTGCAGGTATTACGAAGACGGGCTACGATCTGTACGGCCCCGAATTATGGGAACAGGGGGAACATCTCAATCCGTACACATCCTTCAGCTCCGTCGCCAACAGGGTTTCGTATTATCTGAATTTGCAAGGTCCCAGCATGCCGATTGATACGATGTGCTCCTCCTCGCTAACCGCGATTCATGAAGCCTGCGAACATCTTCATCTTGGTGATTGCGAAATGGCAATTGCAGGCGGGGTAAATCTGTATTTGCACCCTTCCAATTACCACTGGCTGAGCGTACAGAAGATGCTTTCGAAGGACGGTAAATGCAAAAGCTTTGGTCAAGGAGCCAATGGGTTCGTTCCCGGCGAAGGTGTCGGCATCGTGCTGCTGAAACCTTTGTCACGCGCCATTGCGGATGAGGATCAGATCCATGCCGTCATTAAAAGCACCAGCACGAATCATGGTGGTAAAACCAACGGTTACACCGTGCCCAATCCCGTGGCTCAGGGCGAGCTTGTTCGTGCTGCGCTGGACAAGGCAGGCGTAAATGCGAGAACGGTCAGTTATATTGAAGCACATGGAACCGGCACAGATCTCGGTGACCCTATAGAAATAACCGGGCTTACCCAAGCGTTTTCCAAAGACACAGACGATACAGGGTATTGCGCCATCGGTTCAGCCAAATCCAACATCGGGCATCTGGAAGCTGCGGCTGGCATGGCGGGGTTAACCAAAATCGTCTTGCAAATGAAGCATAAGATGCTGGTGCCCAGCTTGCATGCCCAAGAGCTGAATCCGAATATTCATTTTGCCAAAACACCTTTTGTTGTCCAGCAATCACTGGAAGAATGGCAAAGACCGGTCATTCATTTCGACGGCGAGCTGAGGGAATTCCCCAGAATTGCCGGGGTATCCTCCTTTGGAGCGGGAGGCTCCAATGCCCATGTCATACTCGAAGAATATAGACCCGAGGAAGCATCCCGGAATGATCCAACCCTGATGCAAGTGAAGCAAGTGAAGCAAGTTAAACATGTGAAGGTCATCGTTCCTTTGTCAGCCAAAACCGAAGCGGGACTAAAGGAGAGGGCAGGGCAACTCTTGTCGGTTATCCGCGCCGGGGAATTATCGGACAGCGACCTGCCGGATGTAGCGTACACCCTTCAAATCGGACGAGAAGCCATGGAGGAGCGGATTGCGCTCGTTGTGGATTCTATTCAGGAGCTTCAAACTAAGCTGATGCGTTATTTGGAAGGTCAGGCAGACATTGATGGGCTGAGCAAGGGACAGAACAAGGCTGGCAAAGAGCTGAAGGATATAACAGAAGTGAATGCAAACATGGAGATTTGGTTGCAGCTGGGGGATTATCAGAGTATAGCAAGGTTTTGGGTCGAAGGGCCAAGTTTGGATTGGAACAGCCTGTATAACACAGGGCCTAAACCGCGCCGCAGGAGTCTGCCGACCTATCCATTTGCGAGGGAACGATATTTTATAGCTGATAAGCTGGATGGTGAGCGTATAATATCCACGCCCGCATCCTTCATCGAACCGTTGGGTTCGGATGAGCCTGTAAAATTCGATGCCAATGATAATATGGAACAGTCGGATCGTCAGGCTGATCATCGAAGAACCGAATCAGGTAAAGGCCGAAAAAGAGAAATGAGAGGTTTGAATGAACAGCAGTGCGTAGAGCTGGATTTGAAGGATCAGATAGGTGCTTTACTCCAAATCCAGCGGGATCGATTGGACAGTGAAATCAATCTCGCGGATTTTGGATTTGATTCGATAAGCTTGACCCACTTGGCAGCATCGCTTTCGAAGCTTTACGGGATCGAGCTTACCCCGGCGGTGTTTTTTGGGCATTCCAGCATAAATAAAATAGCGAAATACTTGATGACGGAGCATCAAGAGGTGGTTGCAGCGTTTTATTATGAGGCTGAAGAGAGCAAGCCCGTTGCATCCGTCTCCAGAACGAAACCACGGTCGTCTGAGAGGCCTAAGGTAATATCACGCAGCGCTTCCCCGGATGTCCCCGAGCCTATTGCCATCATTGGCATGAGCGGGCGATTTCCAGATGCGAGGAATGTAGAAGAAATGTGGACCATCCTGACCGAAGGAAGGAGTGCGGTGAAAGAAATTCCTTCGGATCGGTTTGATTGGCGTGATTATTACACAGACTCCGGTAAGGAGTCTCAAACGATAGACAGCAAATGGTGTGGCTGTATTCCGGGTGTCGGTGAATTCGATCCTTTGTTCTTCGAAATTTCACCCAGGGATGCGGAGCTGATGGATCCGAGGCAGCGTTTATTGCTTCAGGAGGCCTGGAATGCCTTGGAGGATGCAGGGTATGGGACCAAGAAAATCGAAGCCGGGAAGATAGGGATGTTTGTTGGGGCAGAGCAAGGAGATTATCAGCAGCTGGTCCGAGGGGCAGCGGGGATTACCTCCAACCACAATGCCATTTTGGCAGCAAGGCTGTCTTACTTCTTGAACCTGAACGGTCCCGTGCTGTCGGTGGATACCGCCTGCTCCTCTGGGCTGGCAGCAGCGCATCAGGCTTGTCTCAGTCTTCGGCACGAGGAGTGTGACACGGCTATTGCGGCAGGTGTCAATCTGATGCTGACCCCGGATCCGTATATCGGGATGAGTCAGGCTGGCATGCTCTCCAAGGATGGACAATGCTTTGCTTTTGATCAGCGGGCAAACGGGCTTGTTCCCGGCGAAGCGGTTGCCGTGGTGATACTCAAGCGTTTATCCAGAGCTGAAGCAGACGGGGATTCGATTCTGGGGATCATCCGCGGGAGCGGCATGAATTATGATGGCAGGACAAACGGTATCACAGCTCCGAGCGGAGTGGCGCAAAGGGATCTTGTAACAGCCGTGTATCAGCAGTCCGGGGTAACACCGGAAGACATTGAATATGTTGTTACACACGGCACCGGAACCAGATTAGGAGACCCGGTTGAAGTCAACGCTTTGCAAGATGCGTTTAAAGCGAATACCGATAAACAAGGCTATTGCGCGATTACTTCCAACAAAACCAACTTCGGCCATACCTTTGCCGCCTCCGGTTTAGTCAATATGATCAACTTGATACAGGCTTTCCGCCATGAAATGATTCCTGCAAGCCTGAATGTTGAAGAGGAGAATGATTATATTCATTGGACGGAAAGTCCTTTTTATGTCAATAAAACGAACAAACCCTGGCCCTCCAACAGCGTCAAAAATCGTCTGGGAGCAGTAAGCGCATTTGGAATGAGCGGGACCAATGTTCATATGGTGCTGGAGAGTTACGCCAGAGAGCCGATTGAAGAGTCTGCTGACCGTTCTCCATATCATTTGCTTACGTTCTCCGCCAAAACGAGCGAAGCTCTGGAGGAGAAGATTCAAGACATGCTCGCTATGTTCAGGAACACGAAGCTGTCACAAGAAGAGATGGGCCATCTGGGTTATACCTTGATGGAAGGACGACAGCATTTTAACCATCGGATTGCCATTGTTGTAAGGGACAAACAGGATGCGGAATATGCATTGTCGACAAGCGCAGACAAGGTACGGCTGCCAAGCCTGTTCAGCGGAAAAGTGCCGCGAGATTTTGAAGGGCAAAGCATGATTCAGCAGTATGTCCAAGACCTTATGAGAACCATGCCTTCTCTGATGGAAGATCCGGACAAATATCGGGAAGCTCTGCATGCATTAGCTGATTTCTACTGTCAGGGCTATGAGCTGAGCGGCGAAAATTTATATGCAGGCACCTCGGCTCGGCTAACCCATCTTCCGACGTATCCATTTGCCAGGGAACGGTATTGGACGTCCCGGAACGACGTCAAAGCGGATGCTGCCGGAACCAAATCACGAAGCATGCGGATCACAAACAGACCGAGCAAGGACAATACGGGAGCTTCAATGAAACAAACACAAACACAAGAATCCTACGAGATGATGACATTTGAAGAGGTATGGGAGGAAGAAGTCTTAACGGGTACCCATAATACAGAAACGAAGACGATGATCTGTTTCCTTTCCCAGCATGGGAGCCAACAGAAATTTTTGGAGACCGCGACAGGCTTGGGTGGGGACACCCAGGTTATTTTTGTTTCGCGAAGTACGGGATTTGCCAAGAACACAACGTATGATTACACCATTTCCGAGACGGATCGGGAGACGTACATGCAGGCATTGAGCAGCATCAAGGAAGATTTCAAAGAAATCGATGCGGTTCTGTATCTGTGGCCTATGGAAGATGCCATTTACGTTAAGGACGTTTCTTGCGTTGTGCACCTGATTCAAGCCATCGCCTCTGCAAGGCTGAAGCCGAAGCGGTTGTTATTGGCAGGTCAATATGAGAACCGGCTTGAACAGTGTTATATGGAATCTTGGACAGGCTTTGAACGTTCACTCGGTCTTGTGCTGCCTAACATTAGCGTGAGCGTCGTATCATTGGAGTCGCAAGCACAGCCGCATGAAATTTCCTGGAGAGAAGTGACTCAAAGGCTGTTGGCGGAAATAAGCAACAATCAAGCCACAAGCGTCTGGTATCAAAAAGGTAAGCGCCATGTTAGGCAGATCAAGCCCACCGTGATGGCGAATGGCTCCAACATGTTAAAGAATGGAGGCACGTACCTTGTTACAGGCGGATGTGGAGGTCTTGGGCTTCTCTTCGCCAGGCATATGGCTGAGCGATATGGCGCAAATTTAATCCTTACAGGCAGATCTCCAATGAACGACGAAATGCGGGTCAGCATGGAGGAGTTGAAGAATAGGGGCGGCCATGTCGTATACGTTCAAGCCGATATTTGCGATGCAGAAGGCATGCGGGAAGGGTTGGCCCCTGCAAAAGATCGTTTTGGGGCTATTCATGGGGTTATTCATGCCGCTGGCATGTCCAGCAGTCAGAATATTCTTGAAAAAGAGATTGAAGATTTCCATAAGATTCTCGCTCCTAAAGTGGAAGGAACACTTGCGCTGGAGGCGTTGCTTCAAGGGGAACAGCAGCTGGACTTTATCTGTTATTTTTCGTCCACTTCGGCAGTGCTCGGAGATTTCGGCTCATGCGATTATGCGGTTGGCAATCGTTTTCAGATGGCTTATGCCCGCTATCGGAACGAACAGAGACGCAGCGGTCGCACCTTCGTAATCAATTGGCCGCTGTGGAAGGACGGCGGGATGGGCTTCCAGGATAAAGCTAATACGGAGCTGTATTTAAAATCGAGCGGTCAGCGCTTTCTGGAGACCGAAGAGGGATTACAGATATTTGAGCGCATTTTATCTAACAGCCACTCGCAGCATTTGATACTGGTTGGGCAGCGAAGCCGCGTACACAGATTTTTGGGGCTCGCTGATCGTGGCGCCGTTATTGAAGCGAAAGAACAGGAGTCGAAGACCGTTCAAGCGTTATCCGCTCCAGGCAGGGGCTGGAGGAGTGAAATGAAGGGCTTGAGCCTTGAGCAGTGTCTGGAGCGGGATTTGAAGGAAATCGTCAGCCAATTGCTAAAAATCCCTCGCGATAAGCTGGACCTGGAAGAGAACCTGGCTGAATTCGGCTTCGATTCCATCAATCTTGCGCAGTTCGCAAACGCATTGACAGAGCATTACGGCTTGGATATAACACCTTCGTTGTTCTTCGGACAATCCACGATTGGGAAATTAATCGGCCATTTCCTGGATGAACATAAGGAATTGGTGGCTGATTTCTACCAGGAAGGTCAGATTGAGCATACGGATTTACAACAACCATTGAATAGGTCGGAATCGGAGCAAACAGCATTTAAGCGGGCACGAGGGTCCGTGAGAAAGGCCATACCGAACCCCTCACCGCCGGCCATGCATGAGCCTATCGCGATTATCGGCATGAGCGGGCGCTTTCCGGAAGCACGGAATATCGATGAGATGTGGACGATTCTGGCTGAAGGCAGAAGTGCAGTGTCGGAAGTTCCCGTCGAGAGGTTCGATTGGCGGAAATATTACGGGGATGGCGAGCAAGAATCAGGGCAGATCCATTGCAAATGGTGTGGCACCATTCCGGGTGTTAGCGAATTCGATCCGATGTTCTTCGAGATTTCGCCGAATGAAGCCAAAACGATGGACCCGAGGCAGCGGCTGCTGCTCCAGGAATCCTGGAAGGCCTTAGAGGATGCCGGGTACGGTGAAGACAAACTCGGTACAGGCAAGATCGGAATGTTTGTTGGGGTTGAGGATGGCGATTATCATCTGCTGGTCAAGGATAAGGGGACTATAACCTCTAATCATAACGCTATCCTGGCAGCTCGATTGTCTTACTTCCTCAATTTGAGCGGACCGAATATGGCTATAAATACGGCATGTTCATCGGGATTGGTTGCTGCTCACCAGGCCTGTATGAGCCTGCGGAATGGAGAATGCGATACCGCTATCGTGGCTGGCGTTAACTTGCTGCTTACTCCCCAAGCCTATGCAGGCATTAGTCAGGCAGGGATATTATCCGCGGACGGCAAATGTTACGCCTTCGACAATCGGGCGAACGGAACCGTTCCGGGAGAAGCCGTTGCCGTCCTGGTTTTTAAGCGTTTGTCGCAAGCGGAAGCGGATGGAGATCCTATTCAGGCGGTTATTCGCGGCAGCGGGGTGAATTACGATGGGAGAACTAATGGGATTACGGCCCCAAGCGGAGTTGCTCAGAGCAAATTGTTGAGAGAAATTTATGCACAATATCAAATAAATCCCGAAGAAATCGAGTATATCGTAACCCATGGCACCGGGACAAAGTTAGGCGATCCTGTAGAAATCAATTCCTTGGGCGAAGCTTTCAAAGCGCATACGGGGAAACAGAGTTATTGTGCACTCACTTCCTCCAAGACCAACTTCGGACATGCCTTTGCAGCTTCCGGTCTGGTCAGTCTGATCAACCTGGTGCTTTCCCTGCGCCATGAAATGATTCCGCCAAGCCTCCATTTTGAACAAGAGAACGATTATATCCATTGGGGTGCGAGCCCGTTCTATGTAAATAGGGAAGCCAAAGTTTGGAGCAGACCGGAAGGAACAGTTCGTACCGGGGCAGTAAGCGCATTTGGTATGAGCGGGACCAATGCGCATATGGTTCTGGAGAGTTATGCAAGAGATAGAAAAGGTGGTGTGTCCAAGGCGCGTCCGCCATACCATCTGCTTGCCTTGTCGGCAAAAACGAAGGAAGCACTCGACGAAAAAATCCGGGATATGATCCAAACGCTTGATCAAGAGACATGGAATGATGAAGATCTTCCGCATATAAGCTATACGCTGTTAAAGGGACGCCGCCACTTCAGTCATCGCTGTGCCGTGGTCATTCAGGATTTAGGTGATGCGAAGTATGTACTGAAGTTGTCCTCCAGCAGCGAGAAAGTGCCAAATCTGTTTACAGGCAGGGTTCCGCGGGACTTTACCGGGCAAAAAGCGATGCAGCTTTATATCCAGGAGCTCCTTACGAAGAGCCTCACCCAGCGTCATCGTAAAAGCGAATTCCAAGAGACGCTGTTCGCGCTGGCGGATTTGTATTGCCAGGGGTACGACATCGAGTGGAATCTGCTGTTTGGCGAAGATCAACCTTATAAGGTAAAGCTTCCAACCTATCCTTTTGAAAAAGGGGAATATTGGGTGGATTCTGCCGAAACAGCCGTGAACGAGCCAGCTGCTGTAGGGATGGAGAAAGAGACGGGCTTCGATTCTGCGGCGGAAGTAGAAGAGTTTCCATTAGCTAGCCAAACAGAAGATTTGGAAGATGACCTTAATGAAGAACAAACTCCTCTTCAGGGCAGCGTGGATACGGAAGCGATGGTATTGGCAGCCACAGCACGATTAAGAATGCTCCTTGGAGAGGTTACCGGGATCCCCCATGATAAATTGGAGGAGGAAGCCTCCTTTGAAGAATTGGGACTTGATTCCCTGATGATTACTGCCCTGAATCGGAAAATGGAGTTATGGATCGGGAAATTGGATACCACCCTCTTCTATACGTACAACAGCGTCAAGACATTAGCCGCTTATTTAATCCGGGAGTATAAAGACGTGGTTTCCGCACTCGCAGCCGATACGGCTGTGGCCGTTGCGGGGAAGCCCCTGAAGAGTCTAAAGCAGGTTGAAACAACAAAAAAGCCAGCTATTTCAGCCTCCATCTCATCCGTTAGTCCGTCTAACAAACAATCAATATCTCTAACGGAACGTCAGCCAAGCCAATCTGCGGATATTGCCATCATTGGAGTGGCTGGCCGTTATCCGAAAGCGGAGACGCTGGAGCAGTTCTGGAACAACTTGTACGAAGGCAAGGACTGCATTGAAGAGATTCCGGCAAATCGCTGGTCTCTGGAGGGCTTCTATGAGCCGGACCGGGCTAAAGCTGTTGCCAAGGGACTGAGTTATAGCAAATGGGGAGGCTTCTTGGACCGTATTGACTATTTCGATCCCTTGTTTTTTAATATTTCGCCAAGAGACGCCATGTACATGGATCCACAGGAACGGCTGTTTCTGGAGGTTGCCTGGGGATGCATGGAGAATGCGGGTTATACGCGCGAATCGTTGAAGCATGACGGTTATGGCAATCAAATCGGAGTTTTTGTAGGCGCTACATTTAACAACTATCAGCTGTTTATGGCCGATGCGGCCAAGCAAGCCAATCAAGATATGTATCTGGCGACGAGCCAGATGTTCTCGATAGCGAACCGGGTGTCTTACATCATGAATTTCACGGGTCCAAGCTTAACGGTGGATACGGCCTGCTCTTCATCGCTTTATGCTGTACACCTGGCTTGCGAGAGCATCCGAAACGGACAGTCCAAGATGGCGATTGCAGGCGGCGTTAATCTATCCCTTCATCCAAGCAAATACATTACGTTATGCCAGGGGCAATTCAGCGCTTCAGACGGAAGATGCCGTGCTTTTGGTGAAGGCGGCACAGGCTATGTACCATCCGAGGCGATAGGCGCCGTCTTTTTGAAACCTTTGCAAGAGGCAATCCAAGATCAGGACTACATTTATGGAGTCATAAAAGGCACGGCAGTCAGTCATGCGGGCAGAACGAACGGTTATACCGTTCCAAGTCCGGTATCCCAATCACAGGCCATTGAGAATGCGCTCATCCAAAGTGGAATTGACCCAAGAAGCATCAGCTCCATCGAAGCTCACGGTACCGGAACGGCGCTTGGTGATCCGATTGAGATTAAAGGTTTGACGGACGTATTTGGTAGATATACCGAAGAAACAGGCTATTGTTCCATCTCCTCGGTCAAATCGAACATCGGACATGCGGAGGCAGCGGCCGGCATCGCGCAGCTTACGAAAGTGCTGCTTCAAATGAAACATCAAACGCTTGTGAAAAATGTCATGCACGGACAAAGACTAAACCCTAACATCGACTTCAATCAGACGCCATTTGTCGTGCAGAGTGAAACGTCGTATTGGAAGCGTCCCATGATTAATGGGGAGGAGGTACCTCGCCGGTCCGGAATTTCGTCCTTCGGGGCAGGAGGAGCTAACGCCCATATCGTGGTTGAGGAGTATATCCCTAAGGACAGCCATAAGGCTCCTATTGCCGTTCATTCACATAGTCCTGCATTAATACTCTTATCTGCCAAAAACGAAGACAGGCTCCGGGAGCAGGCCAGAAGGCTAATGCACGCCATCGGCGAAGAACAGCTGACGGATGCAAGCCTGCGGGATATAGCGTATACACTTCAAGTGGGACGCGAGGCCATGGAGGATCGCTTGGCCATGATCGTTGGCTCCGTGGACGATCTTAAGGCAAAATTACACGAGTTCGCGAATGGCTGCGATTCGATCAAGGATACGTTCAGAGGGCAGGTCAAGCGCAATAAGGAGACGATGTCGCTTCTTGAGGCTGATGAAGAAATCCAGGATGCCATCGTTAGATGGATCCAGCGAGGAAAATACGCCAAACTTCTCAATTTATGGGTGAGGGGGCTGAGCGTTGACTGGGGCCAGATCTATGGCGAGGTTAAACCTTCTCGGATCGGCTTGCCAACTTATCCTTTTGCCGGTGAACCGTACTGGATCCCTGAAGCTGGGGTAGACGCTGAAACAAGCCGGCCTGCTGAAGCATCGGCAGCATCTGTTGTTCATCCTTTGCTTCATCGGAATACCTCTGACCTGTCGGGGCTGCGTTTCACTTCGATGTATACGGGGAACGAGTTTTTCCTGAAGGATCATGTGGTGAAGGGGGCGCCCGTCCTGCCTGGTGTGGCTTATCTTGAAATGGCGCGAGCGGCTGTTGAGCAAACGGCCGGAGAGATACTGATGGAAGAGCGCATGGGAATACGGCTCAAGAACGTGGTGTGGGCTCGGCCTATTGCGGTGCGAGATGAACCCGTTCAAGTCTATATTGATCTTGTTTATGAGGACAATGGTGAAATTGCCTATGAAGTATACAGCAGCGAACCAGAAGCAGATGGAGAAGCTGTACTGCACAGTCAAGGGAGTGCGATATTAGGCAGTATGGAGGATCATATATCGCTGGATATCCAGGCCCTTCAGTCTGAATGTAATCGAGATGTCATTTCATCAAACCAGATCTATGAAACATACAGAGCCATGGGCATTCATTACGGTCCGGCTCACCAGGGAATACAGAAGGTTTATTTGGGAAGTGGTCAGGCATTGGCCAAGCTGTCCATTCCCGCCGTGGTTTCTGAAACAACCCAAATGTATACTCTGCATCCCAGCTTGATGGATTCGGCCCTGCAGGCAACGATTTCCATGATGATGAGCTCAGATCCAGCGTCGTCCGCTGTTCTGAAGCCGGGACTTCCGTTTGCACTTCAGGAGTTTGAGGTATTTGGCCGCTGCCCGTCTGAAATGTGGGCTCTGATCCGGTACAGCGAAGGAAATAAAGCAGATAGCAAAGTGCAGAAGCTGGATATCCATTTATGCGATGCTCAAGGGACTGTATTTGTAATAATGAAAGGTTTTTCAACCAGGGTGCTAGACGGTGAGGTGAAGTCACAGGGTCTTTCAGAGACACCCGGGACTCTTATGCTGGAGCCGATCTGGAGGGAGCAGCCTGTCCCTATCATCACCAGCGCCCAGGGTTATGCCAAACATCTGGTCTTCCTGTGCGAGATCGGTCTGGACCTGCAGCAGGGCATGAACCAACAGATGACTCAAGCACGCTGTATCACGCTGGAATCATCTCAGGAAAGAATGGAAGAACGGTATACAAATTATGCCAGTCGGATTTTTGAGGAAATCCAAGCCGTCCTGCAAGAGAAACCGAAAGATAAAATTCTGATTCAGGTTGTATCCCTTCCGCAGAATGACCGGTTGTTGTTCTCGGGTCTTTCGGGATTAATGAAGGCAGCACAGTCGGAAAGTTCCAAGCTTGTGTGTCAATTTATCGAAATAGAATCAGGCTCTGCTGAAATTGCAAAATTGACAGGTGTATCCATGGAGAACAGCGGCCAGCCGTCGGATCAGCGCATCCGATATCGGGACGGCAAACGATGGGTTGCGGGATGGGGCGAGCTTCATGCTGATGTTAAGGAAGCAGTTCCTCCGTGGAAGGCCCAAGGCATCTATCTGATTACGGGCGGTGCTGGCGGTCTGGGCATTATTTTTGCCAGAGAGATTACGAATACAGCCAAAGAAACCGTGTTGATTCTTACCGGACGTTCTGCGCTGCAAGCAGGGGCGCGGGCGGAGCTGGACGAACTGCGAGCTCGCGGTGCCAAGGTGGATTATAGACAAGTGGACGTGACGGACAGGCAGCAGGTCTTCGCCTTGATCCGAAGTATCCAGGATGAATATGGACGTCTGAACGGGATCATTCATGGAGCGGGCATCATCCGGGACAATCTTATTCTTAGAAAAGATGTGGGGGAACTGCAAGAGGTGATGGCCCCCAAAGTTAACGGGCTCGTAAATTTGGACGAAGCCAGTAAAAATATTCATCTGGATTTGTTTATTGCTTTCTCTTCTGTGGCTGGGGCGACGGGAAATCCGGGTCAGACAGATTATGCTGCCGCCAATGCTTTCATGGATGCCTTCGCAGAGTATAGAAATACGCTTGCCGCATCCGAGCAGCGACATGGTCGAATGTTATCCATCAATTGGCCCTTGTGGAAAGAGGGCGGTATGCGCGTCGGCGATGACGTCGAAAAAATCATGCTGAAGAGTCTGGGCACCGTCCCGATGCAGACTTCTGCGGGAATTCAAGCCCTGTATCAGGGGCTTGCCTCGGGAAGACATCAGGTTCTGGTCATGACAGGCATGATGTCACGAATGAAACCCAGAATGCTCCCTCCAACCAATGCCGTTGCTCCACAGCCGAGCATGATGACAGCTACCGTCAAGCATGATGACGGCACGCAGAGGGTAAGAGTAGAGACCGTGTTGATACAGAACGTGTCCACACTATTAAAGGTCAAGCTGGAAGATATCGATATTCAATCGGAATTCAGTGAGTATGGATTCGACTCGATCTCCCTTACGCAATTTGCCAACATGTTGAATGAAGCCTACAGTCTTGAATTGACTCCGACCGTGTTCTTTGAATATACAACGCTGGATAGTTTTGCCGAATACCTGATCGCGGAACATCCGGCTGCATTTGCCGCTGGGACTCCATCGGACATGCAGTCGGACGCTCCAGAGGTTAACGTAATAGAGATAAACGCAGTAGAGGTAGAGGTTGAGGTTGAGAAGGAAGAGGTGAATCCCGTCAGAAAACCTCGCTCCCGATGGGCGCCGAAAGTTGTCCAGCCTGTCCAGTTAACCCAGGTTGCCCAATACACTCAAGCTGAACCTGAGCCGATGGCTATCGTAGGTATCAGCGGTCTGTTTCCGATGGCACAGGATGTGAATGAATTTTGGAGGAACATCGTGGAGGGCAAGGATTGTATCACGGAAATACCGAAGGAGCGATGGGACTGGAGGGAGTGTCTGGATGATCCTTCCGAGGCTCAAGGGCATTCCAGTCTAAAATGGGGAGGCTTCATTGAAGGCGTGGAAGAATTTGATCCGTTATTCTTCGGTATTTCCCCGAGAGAAGCCGAGATTATGGATCCCCAGCAGCGTCTCCTGCTCACCCAGGTTTGGAAGGCGGTTGAGGATGCCGGTATTGCACCGGGCAAGCTGTCGCAAGATCCTACAGGTGTATTCGTGGCTGCAGGTCCAGGCGATTATATGAACATCACTTCGATCTCGCAGGGGAATCCCCAAGCGATGACAGGGGTCGTTCCATCCTTGATTCCGAACCGTATCTCCTATGCCTTAAACCTGCAAGGGCCGAGCGAATATTACGAAACGGCTTGTTCCTCAACCTTGGTGGCCTTGCATCGTGCCATTCGCTCTATTCGCGATCAAGAATGCGAACAAGCCATCGTTGGCGCCGTAAACCTGCTGATCTCTCCAATAGGCTTCATAGGTTTTGATGCCATGGGCTATCTTAGCCCGGATGGACATGCCAAATCCTTTCAGTCCGACGCGGACGGGTTCGTGCGGAGCGAGGGGGTTGGTGCGATGATCATCAAGCCTTTGTCAAAAGCAATCAAGGACCATAATCTCATTTATGCGGTAATCAAAGGGACAGGCGTTTCGCATGGGGGCAAGGGGATGTCATTGACCTCTCCCAATGCCGGAGGCATGAAAGCCGCGATGTCTCAAGCCTTTAAAGGCTCGGGAGTTCATCCTCGGACGATATCTTATATCGAAGCTCATGGCATTGCGTCCCCGATGGCTGACGGCATTGAAGTGAATGCACTGAGGGCGGGATATCAGGAGATTGCGTCGAACAGCTCGTCTGCAATCGATTCAGTCAAGGACAATGCTTGTTATATCAGCACCTTGAAGCCCGCCATGGGTCATGGGGAAGTGGCTTCCGGCATGGCTTCGTTGATCAAGGCCATACAGGCGATAAGGCATAAACTTATCCCGGGGGTGGTCCGATTTACAAGTCCGAGTGAACATATTTCGCTTGCGGGCAGTCCGCTGCGAATCTCCGCAGAGCATCATGAATGGGAAGCCTTAACCGATGCAGACGGCAAGACGCTTCCGCGGCGCGCAGCGATAAACAGCTACGGGATCGGCGGTGTAAACGCCCATGTCATTCTTGAAGAGTATATCCCTGCAGATGAAGGGTTGCTTCGGGTAGAACCTTCAGGGAAACCTCAGATTATCGTCCTGTCGGCAAAAAAAACAGAGCGGCTTCAAGATTACGCTTCACAGATGCTTGAATATGCAGAACGTCATTCCGAGTTCTCATTAGAGGAATTTGCATATACCTTACAGGTGGGAAGGGAACAGATGGAGTCCCGGTTAGCTATGATTGCCAGCAGCAGGGAGGAACTGATTACTGGTTTCAGGATATTCCTGAATGCATCGCCGGATAACCCCGGTGGGGCCATTACGAATCCGGCCATTTTTACCGGGGATACAACCTTCTCAAGCTCCAAACTGGATTCGGCTGCGCTTCAGTCGCTTTTTGCAGAAAACAATTTGACCAACATAGCGCTGCAATGGACAAAAGGCGGGCAGTTCCCTTGGGAATGGCTTCATATGGAAGAACGAGTCCATAGAATATCTCTTCCCGCGTATCCATTCGAGAAGAGAAGGTGCTGGCCTGAGCTGGACGATGTACAAGAGACCGAACCTGATCCTTATATAAGCAGCCGCGTGATCGATATCGTATCGAGCATACTGGGCATGGCACCGGCTGAGATGAATCCGGGGCTGCCCTTGGATCGATACGGGCTTGACTCCATTCTATTGATGCAGCTGCTGCAGCAGCTGCAGCACCAGCTGGATCCCGCGGTTGATCTCGTCAAGCTGCAGGAATGCAGGACGGTGATGGATATTGCTGCCATGATTGAATTGCCGCCGACAGAAGACAGGCAGCCCAGACTTCATCCTGAGAATGCGTCTATTGCACCCGTCAGTTGGCCGCAATTTCCCGAGCTCATCCTGCTTAACAAAGGATCACAAGGTTCGCCCGTATTCTGGTTTCATGGGGGTTTGGGCGGTGTCGAAATGTACCAGAAGTTGGCGCAAAAGAGTGAGCGTCCCTTTTACGGAATTCAGGCGAGAGGGTGGTTGACTGACCGTACTCCTCTAAAAGGGGTCGGGGCGATGGCCGCTTATTATGCCCACATTATTCAATCGGTTCAGCCCGACGGTCCTTATGATCTGGGAGGGTACTCCTTAGGCGGGGTTCTGGCCTATGAAGTAACGCGTCAATTGCAGGTACTGGGGCATGCGGTGAATTCGGTTGTGATGCTGGACTCCCCATACGGCAAAGAGTTCCAGCAAGGAGCCGTCTCAAGAACAACGGCCGTATTGCAGGCCGTTAACTTGGCGCTTGCCTCGAGGAATTTTCAAGAACCGGACAAGTTTATCCAGACGCTGATTCATAGGGATGAACTGGACTTTAATGTGGAAGAGGGCAAACTGCTGGAGCAGCTTATTAAGCTGGGAAACACACGCGGACTCACCAAGACCGAGGATCAGATTGTGTCCATGATCGAGGCGAATGTCAAGATACAGCATGCTTATCAATTCGATCAATATGCGGCGATGCCGCTTCCCGACCCGGATGCCGTAACCTGCTACTATTTCCGCAATAAGGGCGGCTTGATCTTCGGAGAGCTGGAGCCGTACTTCTCGACAACCGAAGATTCGTCGGTTCTAGACCAAGCGGCATACTGGAAGGAGTGGGAACGCCAGTTCCCGGACCTGCATGTCATGGATATCGATCCTTCGAATCATATGGTGCTGTTGTCGGAAGCTAAATCGTACGAAACGATTTTTGCATTTTGCGAAGCGTTATATTCTGGAGAAGGCATAACCAAGGAGTTCCTCCAGATGTTTAAAGAGCAAACGAAAGAATTACACGGAAGCAAGGTGTGAACGAATCCCGACTAAGCTGCGGTACAAGGCGCTTAGTCGGGATTTTGTCATGCCTATGCGAAAGGGAGGACAATGGTTAATTACGAAGTGTTTGCACTACGAACGGTCTCGCTTCCTTACATTAATTATTGCTATATTGTTTTGGACAAAAGCAGTCGTTCTGCCTTGTTAATCGATCCTTCATGGGAACTCGATGCCATCCTCGGCAAGCTGAACGATTTGAATGCAGACGTGAAGGGGATTATGTTGACTCACTCCCATTATGATCACGTGAATTTGACCTTGGTGCTCACGGAGATTTTTGAATGTGACGTATTCATGTCGAATGTGGAAATTGAAGACTACGGATTCCATTGCAGAAACCTGATAAGTGTCTCGGATCAAGAAGTCATCTCGATTGGGAGAACGAAGGTCACCTGCTTGTGGACACCCGGACATACCTCGGGAAGCATGTGTTTTTTGCTGGAGGACTGCGTATTTACTGGAGACACTTTATTCATAGAGGGCTGTGGGGGATGCCATTATCCAGGCGGTTCGGCTGAGGCGATGTTTGAGAGTATCCAAAAGATCAAGGCTTTGGCTGCCCCGGACTTGCGTGTGTATCCCGGTCATTCCTACGGGGCCGAACCAGGCCAAACCATAAGAAGGTTGTACGATCAGAATATTTACTTTCAATTGGATTCGCGCAAGCATTTTGTCGATTTCAGAATGAGGCCGAATCAGAAAAGCGTATTTAATTTTCGATGATAGGGGAGTGAACAAAGGTGGGGAAATCCATCGTATTTTTATTTTCCGGGCAAGGCTCGCAATACTACCAAATGGGCAGGGAATTATATCGAGATCAACCGGTGTTCCGCCACTGGATGCGGCATCTGGATCAATATTATTACGGAATAACCGGAAATTCGGTCATCGACGAGTTGTACGATAAGGATTATCCAATAAGTCAACCATTTGACTCATTGCCGCTCACACATCCCGCCATATTCATGATCGAATATGCCTTAGCCCAGGTATTTATGGAGCAGCAGATCTACCCTGATTATGTGTTTGGTACTAGTCTGGGGGAATTTGCGTCATGCACCGTTGCCGGAGCGCTGGATTACACTTCAGCATTGGAGAGTTTGGTCGTTCAAGCGGACATCGTACAGAATCATTGCGAACCGGGAGGGATGATCGCTATTCTTGAAAAAGTATCGCTGTTCCATAGCGAACCGGAGCTTTATCGGAACTGTGAGATTGCCTCGGTTAATTTTGACAATCATTTTGTCGTTTCAGGGGGAGCAGCAGGCCTCTCTGAAGTGGAGTCCTATATAAAAGACCGCAAAGTGATGTATCAGCGATTACCTATTCATTATGGTTTTCACTCTAAGTGGATAGATCCTGCCGGAGCGCTATATAAGCGTTATGCAGCCTCATATTCTTTAAAGTCTCCTCAAGCAGGAGTCATATCAGCTCTAGCTGGCGGGGCCTGTGCTTCTTTTGAACCCGAATATTTATGGAACACGGTGCGGGAACCGATCCGCTTTCGCGATGCCTTGATAACTTTGCTGCCCATGGAGGATAAGATTTTTGTGGATTTGGGGCCAGGGGGAACACTTACAACCTTCATAAAGCACAATCATTCGTTATTTGGCCCGGACGGAGTCCAGAGTTTACATTCGGTTCTTAGTCCTTTTCACAAGGATATGAACAGGCTGGAGCAGGTACTGTCCAAAATAAAATGGGAACGGGTAACGACATGATGGCAAAGTGAGATTCGGTTGTCGAAACCAAGATTATTTTGCGATTGCCCGAGAAATAAAACCTGCGCTTCATGATAGTAATAGTAATTTTATTGCGATTGAATGATAACTATATGATTATATATCAACGGTGGATGGAATCTGGCTCAAGATGGTATTGGAGGTTCAGAGAATGGAACGTTTGGAGATCATCTCAGATAAGCTAAAGCTGCTGGGAGATAAGACAAGACTGACGATGCTGATCTTGCTAACAGAGAGGGAATGGTGTGTGTGCGAGTTCGTTCACGTGCTGCATATGTCACAACCAGGTGTCAGCCAACATTTAAGAAAACTGAAATCTCTGGGAATCGTGAATGAAGAAAGGCGCGGACAATGGGTATATTACTCGCTCAATGTTGCAGACAAGCCATACATTCAGGCCGTATTGAATGAGATGCCGTCTCCACAAGATATGCTTAAGCAGCTGAACAAAAGTGATATGAAATATTAATGTGATTAACGATGGTCACATTGTTCAATTGCCAGGCTTTTTTTATTCTAAATATAATCATATAGTTATATTATGATGTGTGTTTCGTTGTAACCTTTTGTTGAAAAGAAGTCTTGAAAGTCCGCGCGAACAGCGGCGTAAAGTAAGTCAAACAGCAGCATATCGGCATAGGATGAAGACGGGGCAACTTGAAATGGTTGCGGCGTCTTTTTTGCGTTATTGCACTAAAGTTGCAGGCACCCCTCCTTTTCAACTAATATTTAGAGAGGGAACGGAACTTCTAGTATGTAATCAGCAAGCGATATTTAATTACGATCGAGTCAAAAACGACTCTGAATCACACAATCGAAAGGAAGTATCCCATGAATTCTTTGCAAATCGAACAGCTCAAAATCATTCGGAATGAAATTACCCGTTTCATGATGAAATACAAATTCGCATTAGATGAGATTGAAACCAAAATGGAAATATTGAAAGAGGAGTTCCAGGCTCTTCATGATTATAGCCCGATTGAACATACGAAATCCCGCCTGAAGTCACCGGAAAGCATCATGAAGAAACTGCTTCGTAAAGGCGGAAACATATCCCTTAGCTCGATTGAGGATAACATTAAGGATATCGCAGGTTTAAGGATCACCTGTTCTTTTATTTCCGACATTTACAAAATCAGCGATATGCTGCAGCAGCAAAGCGACTTAACGGTTCTTAATGTGAAGGATTATATCAAGAATCCGAAGCCGAACGGATACCAAAGCCTGCATCTTCTAGTAGAAGTACCGGTGTACTTCTCCGACAGGGTTGAAAAGGTATGCGTTGAAGTTCAGATTCGAACTATTGCCATGGATTTCTGGGCAAGCCTGGAGCACAAGATCTTCTACAAATATAATAAGTCGGTTCCTCAGCAGCTGCTGGAGGAGCTGAAGAATGCAGCGGATACCGCCAATGCGCTGGACCGTCAAATGGAACAATTGCATCATGAGGTACAAGCAATCAAAGATTCAGAGAGTGAGGATTCATTGCTGGAGGAGCTGAAGAGCATTCAGATTAACAATCGCAAGTATGAGCTTCCAGCGGGCTTGCTAGAGGTATTCACGGAGGAGAAATAAGGTTAAGTCTGTTTCGAAGATATCAAGTGCAACATGTTTCATCGGCAGTGGTACGGGTATATATATCCTAAGTGGGAAGTGGAGTCACATCAACACCAGACGGATAATAAGACTATTAAAGTCGGAATTACCGAAAGGACTTGATACCCATGAAGCATATAACGAGGAATAAGGAAGGCACCGCCTGAATTATTCCGAAGACATCCTAAGTAATGTAATGATGGTTTGAGAACGGTAATAACCGCTTCCCACTTTAAAAAACTCTGCGAGGCATCTCGTGGAGTTTTTTTCGTTCCATCCCGGCTGGATATGCTGATCTTTTGCTGAAAAGACTGTTCACAATATTGAGGGAATGGCGGCATTCGATGGACTGCTTCTATGATATACTTATGAATTGGATACAATGGTAAGTAACATGGATGAGATTGTAAAGAACCTACATAATTGAGGTGTATATAGTGACAACTATAGTAGTGATCGGCGGCGGCATTACCGGACTTTCAACCTTATACTACCTGCAAAAAGAGTTAAAGCTTCGTCATCAGGAGATGAATCTGGTGCTTATTGAGGCAAGCGAAACGCTTGGAGGGAAAATTCGAACCGTTCAGAATGGCGAGTTTATTATGGAAACCGGCGCGGATTCCATCGTGTCCCGAAAAACGAATGTGGCACCGCTCTTGGAGGAGCTTCAGCTAACGGATCAGGTTGTGTATAATGCCACGGGAACCTCTTTTATTTACACAAGCGAGGGACTGAAGAAAATTCCGGACGAGAGTGTGTTTGGCATACCGCTTAGCCTGAGGTCGCTGGCCGAAAGTGAGCTCGTATCCGCGGAGGGGAAGGTAGTGGCGCTCAAAGATTATTACACGCCCAATGAGACATTCACCAGGGATGATTCGCTGGGGGAGTTTCTTGAAGCATTTCTTGGCAAGGAGATTGTGCAGAAGCAGATCGCTCCGGTCATATCAGGGGTGTATTCCGGAGATCTTCATGACTTGACCATTGCCTCCACCTTCCCCTATTTGCTTGATTACAAAAATACATATGGCAGCATCATGGGCGGCCTCGCAGAGAATAAGCAGAAGTATCTGGGTGCGGGAAACAAGAAATTCATCTCCTTCAAAGGCGGCGTCTCGGCTTTGATTGATGCCCTGGAAGATACGGTTTCTCAAGCAGGAGCAGAGATTTACAAAGGAACGGCAGCAGCGAAGCTGAAGAAATTAGCTGATGGCTATGAAATTGCACTCTCCAACGGAGAGAAGCTTGAAGCCGATTATGTTGTGCTGAGCACGCTGGCTCCATCTGCGAAGGAATTGCTGCAAGATCCACACCTTAACGAAGACTTCGATCAGCTGTATACCAAATCCCTCATCAGTGTGTATCTTGCTTTTGATATACAAGATGAAGAACTTCCTTATGATGGCACAGGATTCATTACGGGCAAAGGCACACATTTGAAGTGTGATGCCTGCACCTGGACCAGTCGGAAATGGGAGCATACCTCCGAGAACAAGCGATTATTGATGAGATTGTTCTACAAGAGCTCCAATCCGCATTATGAGGAGTTAATCCGGTTAACGGACGATGAATTGAAGCAGGTCGGGATGGAGGACATCAACCGCAGCTTGGGTATTACGGCAGAGCCGGTCTCCTGTGAAGTTACGAAGTGGCATGACGACATGCCGAATTACCATTTGAAGCACAGACAGGTTGTAGAATCATTGGAGCGCAAACTAAAAGATTCGTATCCTAACGTGATTCTTGCGGGATGTTCTTACTATGGGGTAGGCATCCCGGACTGTATTGCGAATGGTGAGAATACGGCTGGTCAGATTATGGAACGTAATCAGGAGGCAAACACATGACCATCTACATTGCACTGCTTCGAGGGATCAATGTCGGCGGCCACCATAAAATAAAAATGGCCGATTTAAGGAAGATGCTGGAGGGCATGGGGCTAACCCATGTACAAACCTACATTCAGAGCGGAAACGTACTGTTTCAATCCGCGGAATCCAAAGCAGCTCTGCGTGCAAAGATGGAGCAGGGCATACTTGAAGTGTTTGGCTTCCCAGTGCCGGTGCTGCTCAGAACCTCCTCGGAAATCGAAGGGATTATTCGGAATTGTCCTTTCTCAGAAGAACGTATTCGCCTTGCCGAGGAAGCCTCAGAGTTTGAAAGCCTGTATGTTGCCATGCTGCCAGAAGTACCTGCAGTTGAAGAGGTTGAGAAGTTGAAGAACTATGAGAACGACAAGGAAGCCTTTGAAGCGATAGGTGAAGAGGTCTATTTATTATTTAAGGAAAGCGTCCGGAATTCCAAGCTGGCAGGGCAATTATCCAAGCTCAGTCTACCCGTCACGATGCGGAATTGGAAAACGATGAACAAGCTGGCACAGCTGGCCATGGAGATGCAGAATGAGCCGCCTCAATAGTTGAATGGGGCGAACTCGCATCGATGAGTAATCAACGCTCAGACATAATGGTTTTGAAAGAGAGTTGTTTCGTTTATTGAGGATCGGGTAAATATAGAATAAGTGGGAAGTGGTATTGTCAATCGACGGACGGAAGAACTTGATGTCATTCCGAAAGGCAGTTGATTCGCCATGAACACTCGCAAAAGGAGAAGAAGAGCGAGATTTCTTCGATTCTTTTCAGGTAAGGCACCCTAGCAATTGGAAAATTGCTGCATAACGAACTTCAAATCGCTTCCCACTCATAAGGATCCTGCGATATCATTCGCGGGGTCTTTTTTTTGTGCAGTAAATGGAGCCCAAGTCCATATCTAATAGTAAAGAATGCCTGACAAATGGTTCCCTGTGACTAGAGGTGGAAGGGACTACCGGGACTAATATATCATTTATCAAATTTTACATAAAGTGGTTTAAAAACCGGGCAGAATATGCAATTATTGATTTCAGGAGGTGATGGGGTAACGCAACTCCTCGAGGGGACAACCTGAATCGAGCGTTGTGAAGGAGCTTGTGATGAAAACGCTTTAATTTTAAATTTGGAGATCCCATGGAGACCTGGAGAATTGGGAAACTGAATTGATTGCTCAACAAATCATTTCTAGGAGGTTTTCCATGTCTAAGATCGTCCTTAATCGATGTATTTCCTGCTTCTTGATTCTCTGTATCGTCTTATCAGCCTCGTTCACCGTTGGCATCGGACAAGCTTCAGCCGAGCAGCTGGCTACAGGCAATACCGTTCCGGAGCTGTTAATTACTGAACTTGTACCTGATTCTACAAATGTTGGAACTGCAGATGGATACGAATTTATTGAAGTGTATAACAATACCGATCAGGCCATCGATTTCAGCAATTACAAAATACGCTACCGTTATTTGGAGAGTGACACCCTCTGGGCGCACGTCCCTGATGAGGTGACCATTCCAGCCGGCGGTACGCTGGTGTTCTGGATTATTAACGGTCAGAACAATAAATCAACGATTGGCGATTTTAATAATAACTATGGCACCCAGCTGACTGAGAACACCGATGTGGTGAAAATATTCTCAGGCGGTATGTCCAATTCGCGCATGCGGGAGCTCATGGTAGTGACCAACACCGGGCGACCGATCGTGTCTGCATTCTATAATGACGGAGAAGTCCATAACGGTCCTGATCTGGGGATCTTCTATAAATATCCTGAGGACGGCAGCCTGAAGATGCAGCGGATCTCCCAACTGGAGCATCTGGCAACGCCGGGTTCATTACAGCATTCTGAGGTGCCGTCGGAGCCGGTACATATCGATATAACGAAGGAACCGACCGTGACGAACCGCACGACAGCCATGGACGTAGAGCCGGGAGATAATCTGGAGATAATTGCCGAGGCCCATGATGCGCGAATGGTCACTTCTGTGGCATTATCTTATCGTGTCGATGATCAAAATGATTACACGGTCGTTCAGCTCCAGGAAGAAAAGCAAGATTTCCGGCATACGATCTCTTATCTTGAACTGCTGGGACATCGTAAACTGGAGTATTTCTTCACGGTGTCCAATACGTTTAAAGAAGTGGAGAGCCCCAAGTATGAGGTCGATCTGACAGGGAATGGAGCAAGCGCCAGATTGAACCTGGATCATCAACAGACCGTAACCGGCACAACGTACATCCGGGGCGCCGCAAATGGTGCGGAATCCAACGACCTGGAGCTTTTTATAGATGGACAGAGGGTTCAAGGTGTGCCTGTCATGGAGCACTCAGCCTACTTTGTATTTGAAGCGGATGGTATCGATGATGGGATCAACACGGTAACCATCGGCAAGGACGTTCTCTACAAGACCGAGGCTAATATAGATGGCTATCGAACGATCGCTGTCCCGATTGAACCCGAGTGGCTGACAAGCGGCATTAACGAAATAACGCTTCGGGCAGGCGACAATGAGCGAACCTACTTCGAGGATAACAAGCCTGCTGGGAACATGGATGACTTCAATGCCCGAAATGTACGACTTCTGTTAGGAGACGGAACGGAGATATGGGATCCGCGATACAGCGACCCTGCGCTGATTCATGATCTGGGTGATGACGGACGGTTTCTGCCGCTGGTTGAATTTTATTTTGACATTCCGGCGGATAAGGTAAAAGCTTTGTCGTATGCGTGGGATACCTCACAAGTCACGGACGGGCAGCATACGGTCCAACTGAACATTAAGGGCCAGTCTGAAGTATCTGCCACCGTTCAGTCCGATAATCATGGGCCGGAAATCGATGTGAGTGTGGAAGAGGGAAAGTCTTATAAGGGGAACATCCCGATCGAAGTGTCCGCTGTGGATAACGTATCCGGCATGGATCGTATGGAGGTCACACTGGACGGTCGATTAATCGAGGTGCCATACGCGACTTCATCATCGGAGCTTGCACCTGGTGATCATAAGCTGGAGATTCGCGCAGTGGATAAGATCGGCAACAGTTCGGAACGCTCCGTTACGTTTAACACTGCTCAGGAGCATCCGAATGCACCGGTTTTGTTGTCACCAGCGGATAAGGAGACAGGAACAGGGCTTTCGCCAGAGCTGAAGGTTCAAGTCAGTGATCCATCGAATGACGAGCTTGAGGTTTCCTTCCATCAGGCGCATACGTATCACTCGTTAAGCGGTGATCGAGTGAAGTTGTCCAAGAACGCTTCGGATGAAGAACCGCCCAAGGTCAAGCTTCCGGCTGGCGAAACCGTATTGACAGAAGAGGAATTGAAACTCATCTCCGAGTCCAACGATCAATATGTTACCGTGGATTCTACATCCCAGTTCCCTTACATCCGCTTCGAGGTTGACCTGGAGCAAGCCGCCGAACCAGGCGACGTCGTCGAAGTGGGCTGGGAAGGACATACCGTTTCTGGTCGCAAGGTCACGATGTACGCGTGGAATTACAATACAAGCAAGTGGACGGAAATCACGAAACATATCGCCCAGTCCGAAGATGATTTTACGCTTCGTGGAGAATTGGCCGCAGCTGACTACGTGCGGAGCAACCAAGTGGATGTCATCGTACAGGATGAAATTCCCACCCGAGGTGATTATGACTATACCTTTGTCTGGGTATCGGATACCCAGTTCTTGACAGAGCTGTACCCGCACATTCAACAGAAACAATTCGACTGGATCGTCGATTCCATGGATGATATGAATATTAAATATTTGTTCCATACCGGTGACATCGTAAATGATCCGACGGCGCAATATCAGTGGGAACGAGCCGACAGATATATGAACATGCTGGAGAATGCAAACTTGCCTCATGGCGTGCTTGCCGGTAATCATGACGTGGGTAGTTATGATTGGGATTACACGACCTACAGTCAATATTTTGGAGAGGACCGCTATAAGAATCAGCCTTACTACGGTGGCTCCTACAAGGATAATCGCGGTCATTACGACCTCATCTCCGCCGAAGGCAACGACTACATCATGATGTATATGGGATGGGGAGTCGAAGACGAGGACATAAAGTGGATGAATGAGGTTCTGGCTGAGTACCCGGACCGAATCGCGTTTCTGAATTTCCATGATTACATGCTTGCCAATGGAACGCGTTCCGGTGTAGGAAACAAGTTATACAAAGAAGTGGTCGTCCCGAACCCGAATGTAGTTGCTGTTCTGAGCGGGCATTACACGGGAGCCAGTCTGCTCAAGAATGAGCTGGATGATGACGGTGACGGTACGCCGGACAGAACCGTCTATCAGATGCTTGCGGACTACCAGGGACATGCCGATGGTGGCAGCGGCTATCTGCGCTTGCTGCATTTTGATAAGGAAAGCAATCAAATTTACGTGAATACGTATTCTCCATACCTGGATAAGTACAATTATTATACAAATCCAGGAGTGGACGAGTTTACGATGAATCTGGATCTTGAGCCGAAGCTGAAAAGGGTGGCAACGGATTCGATTCAAGTGAATCATCTGAAAGGAGCGGCTTTGGGTGCACCGCAGAAAGTTGCCAGCGGTGCAGTGGTGACGCAGCCATGGACGGGGCTTCAATCGAACGGGACGACGTATTCCTGGTATGTTCTTGCACAGGATGAATTCGGCGGGAGAACCGTATCGGATGTTTGGTCATTCACAACCGAAGGCGGGGAGCTTCCTGCTCCGACGAATCTGAAGGCACTGCGAGTGACATCCTCCTCGGTTCAGTTGGGCTGGGATTCTGTGAACCATCCGGACCAGCAGGTCGCGGGCTACAATATCTATCAGAATGGTCAGCAGACAGCGACTGTAACGGAGAGTGTGTATGAAGCGACAGGGCTGATGGCAGACACGGTATACGAATTCCAGGTAACTACCCTGGATGAACAAGGGAACGAATCGGATCGAAGCGACAGGTTAACGATTACAACGAATGCTGAGGTCATTTCGGGTGCGCCTGTATGGTCATCCGGAGAGTTGAAGGTTACGGACATTACGCCAATAAGTGTAACCTTGGGCTGGCCGGAGGCGAATGCACCTGATGGCGTGGATGGCTATCGCGTCTATCAGAATGGTCGGAGTGAACCGGTGGTTACCGTGACGAACGACGTGTATTCACATACCGTCTCCAGCCTGGAGCCGGATACGTTGTATCACTTTACGGTAAAAGCCTATAATGCGGCTGGAGAGAGCCATGGACTTCATCAATCGGTTACAACTCCGGCGGCAGCTGTAGACAAAAGAGAGCTGAAAAGGTGGATTGCTTTGGCACAGCAAAGGCTCGATGAAACCCAAGAAGGCTCATCGCCGGGCCAGTACCCGGCAGCGGCACGATCCGCTTTACGGACTGCCATTGCGAGTGCCAGTGTCGTAGCGGAACAGGATCAAGCCACAGCCAAGGATGTAGAGGATGCAGTGATAGTATTGCAAGCTGCAATCCGTGCCTATAACGTTTCGGTTGTTCCTTCATCGGAGAATCCTCCATCTTCAGGTTCAGATTCTTCCGGAGGCATCGTACGGTCAGGCAACACAAACCTGAAAGGCCTTGAAGTGATCATTGGCGGCAAAACGGTAGAACTATCTCCTGCGTTCAACCAGAATACAACGGAGTATCGGCTTGAAACGGAAGCCGAATCGGTACAGCTCCGTGTTGGCGCTGCGCACAGCGGAGCCAAGGTGCTTCTGGGTGATGAAGCCGTGAAGCCGGATCAGCTGATCGCCTTAACGGAAGGGGATAACATTCTGAGGTTGGTAGTTCAAGCCGAGAATGGCGCGACAAAGGTCTATCAGTTGAACATTCATCGTAAAGCTAAGCAAGAGACAGAAGCAACGAAGCCCGATCCCATGCCGGCAGGGTTAACGGACATCGGTGAACACTGGGCCGCGTCAGCCATTGAACAAGCCGTTCAGCTTGAGATTATTGGAGGTTACCCGGACCAGACCTTCAGACCGGACCGTCAGGTAACCCGTGCTGAATTTATGGTGATGCTGGCAAAAGCCATGGAGGGCCACGGGAATTCCGCGACGCTGAACTTCAAAGATAGTTCCCTCATCGGACCTTGGGCGCTTGAAGCCGTTCAATGGGCCGTATCCGAAGGTATCGTGAAGGGATACGAAGATCGTTCATTCCGTCCGAATCAAACCGTTAACCGTGCAGAGATGGCGGTCATACTTGTGAGATACCTGGGACTGAGCTTGGGGGATGCGGAATCTTCCTTCCGAGATCATAGCAACATTCCTGCCTGGGCAGAGAAGGAGATATCCGCTGCTGTTGATGCCGGTATCGTGAATGGCCGCTCGGGTAACCGATTTGCTCCACTTGAATCCGCGACTCGCGCGGAAGCGGTTATGATGATTCTTCGCATGCTCGAGAAAGTGGAGAAATAACGAGTTATTCAATGAACAAGAGGCTTTCGCCCAAGCATATTCATGGGTGAAGGCCTCTTTTACATGAGGAGATTCATCGATATTCATTCCACTATCGAAGCCGATAAAGCGATAGGAGAATCGTAACCTGCAAGAGTGGACGCTTGAACAAACGTGCGCTCTTGCAGGTTATTTTTTTATCCAATGATTAAACGCTCTGTCCCTTTACCTTCAATAAGTAGGCCAGCCCTGGGCGTCCCAGTTCAGGTCATTGATGAGCAGCTTCGGCGTACCGTTGTCCGTTGCGTCATAAGCATGTCTAATGATGATGTTGTTATACACATCTTGGTGTCCGGGCCCCTTCCAGACGGCATTGCCGCTGTCCATGATCGTGCCGCCGCCGTTCATCATGCTGGTTCCGTTCTTGTCTACGTAAGGGCCCGTGATATTGGCAGAACGGCCATAAGCGATTTTATAAGTGCTGTTCACGCCCTGACAGCAGGAATCAAAGGAGGCAAACAGATAATAGTAACCGTTTCGGTAGATGATCGTTGGCGCTTCTACGGCACCGCCGTTGTTAGGACGTGAGGCAATGGAATAAAGCGTGCCTGTCGGTTTCATCGTGCTTGCATCCACGCGTGTCAGCTTCAGTCCGCTCCAGAACGAACCGTAGGCGAGCCAAGGGTTACCGTCCTTGTCAATCGTCAGGGTGGGATCGATTGCATTATAGTTGTTAGATGATGTCGTCCGTGTAACCAGACCGTCGTCGCGCCAATTGCCTGAGGTGATGCTGGTTGTCGAAGTCAAGCCGATGGCGGATGTGTTGGACCCGAAGGACGAGATCGAATAATAGAGCCAGTAACGACCGTTGAAATATTCAATATCGGGTGCCCAGAGATCATTCGTGCTCTGATTCGGTACATAGGTCTTCCACCAGGAAAGCGGAGAGGAAAATACCTGATTGGCCCTGGTCCAGTTCGTGCCGTTGCTGGATTTCAGCAGCTGAATGCCCTGTCCTGTTGAGAAGGTGTACCATGTATTCCCTTCCTTGATGATCGTTGGATCGTGAACGACAATATCACCGCTAAGGTTCCAGAAAGCGCCGAATGCCGACTGTGCGCCCGTGACGCACAACCCAGTGGCAAGCACAAGCGAAGTAAGCCATTTTCTCTTCTTGTTCATTCGTTATATCCTTCCTTTCAATCTGAATTAGAGAGAACGAATCCGTGAAACACTTCTAGAATAAATCACCTCCGATTTGTTTGAAATTTATTTCATGTTAGTGTAAATCGATTTATGTTATTATAAATTATAAAAGCGCTTCCAGTATAAGTAAAGTACAAATTCTATGACAAGATCGACCCGCCTGTTCAACTGAATATTGGCTGTGGAATACAGAAGATTCAGGTCTAGTCTTCTATATACAAACAAAGCCCCGCGAACCTCGCAGGGCTTTGTTTCGTGTTTGTATTCCAATCGTAATCAGACCCAGCGTCCGCCGCGGAATACTGGCTCAACCGTGCCGTCCACCAGCTCGCCATCAATGTCGAGCTCAGCAGACCCGATCATGAAATCGACATGCGTCAAGCTGACATTGGCTCCACGAGCCAGCAGTTCCTCCTTGCTCAGCTTGGTACCGCCCTCTATATTGACCGGATAGGCGCTGCCAAGTGCAAAGTGACAGGAGGCATTCTCATCAATCCCGGTGTTATAGAACACCCGATTCAGTTGAGAGATCGGCGAGTCATGCGGAACGAGCGCCATTTCCCCGAGATAGGATGCACCCTCGTCCGTGTCGAGCAGTGTTGTGAGATGCTCCCGTCCGGATTCGGCTTCATACTCGACTACCTTGCCGTCCTTGAAGGTAAGCTTGATGCCTTCAACCAATCGGCCATTCAGATTGAGTGGAAGCGTACTGGTTACGGTACCGTTCACGCCTGTACGGTGCGGCATCGTATAGATCTCTTCTGTTGGCATATTGGCAACAAAATATACGCCGGCTTCGTTCTCATCGCCGCCGCCGAGCCATAGATATCCCTCCGGCATATCAACACGCAAATCGGTTCCCGGTGCGCGGTAGTGAAAGCTCTTGTAGCGCTTTGCGTTCATGTGATTTTGTCGCAGCTTCAGTTGAGCTATATGATCGCGCCAGGCTGCTACCGGATCGTCGTTTCCGACACGGGTCATCTGGAATACGGCCTCCCACATGGCTGGAACCCGCTCTTCTTCAGGGAGGTCTGCAAACACTTTATTAGCCCATGCACGCGTAGGCGCCTTAATGAGCGACCAGCTGATTTTGTTGTTGCGCACATAATCCTGGTATTTCTCGCTGGCTACAGCGGCAGCTTTTACAGCCGTAGATACTTTGGCTGAGTCAATTCCACGGAACAGCTCTGGATCCGGTACCTTAATGCGCAGAATGGCACCTCCGCCTTCGGCAAGCTGCTGCATGGCATCTGCCTGCCACTGTGGATAATACCCGAAGGAATCGTCAGGTGCCTTCTCATAACGAATTCGGGTGATTTTCTCGTCTTCCCAATCGACTTGCACATATTTGGCGCCCGCATCATATGCCTTGGCTACGATGTGGCGGGTCAAATCTACGGTTTCAATGGGCGCATTGACGATTAGAACTTGACCTGGCTGAACGTTTACGCCCACTTTAACGACCAGCTCCGCGTATTTCTCCAGATTTTTCTCGAAATTGTCCATATGTAGATGTCCTCCATTTCAGATGTACACTTTATTCTATCACGTTAACAGTAGACACTAAACAAATGGATGATGGCGATATCGGTAATTGCCTCTTTTTCTTGTCCAGAGTAAGGGAGATTTGTCTCCGAAGCAGATGTTTCAATTCATGCAGTGAGCAATCTGACTGTCCACATTGTTTAACTTTGCCTCGTAGAAGGAGAGCATTTCCTCGCAGTATTCGTAAGCATCGGGCGAAGCCACCTCACCGCGGAGTAATACCCGTATTTGATCTGTGGTCAGACCGAGCTTCAAGTACAATGGAATCATCTTGACCCGTTCGATCGCGGATGCGCGTTAAAATCGCGGTAATCATTGTCCAGTCTGTCGGCTTCCAGCAGTCTTTTTTGCTCATAGTGCCGGATGGAGCGCACGGACATGACTGTGTTGTGATAATTCGCTGATCTTTATTCCATGTGTATCTCCCTACTTAAATTAGATAACCAGATTATCGCTACGAGCTGCCTGTGCTTTAAGGATGGGGGTTCTCTGAACTATTTATATAAATAGAATTCCCGTGCAAAAGTGTGACAATCAGCTGTCATACATTCTGGATTACACTGACTTTAGTAAATAAGGAAACGTACTGAGAAGGAGTGTTTGAGAAACGTGAAAACGAATCAAGTTAACAAACTGCCCATCGTGCTTGCCGGGCTGCTGCTCGCCATCCTGATGGCTTCCATGGACAATACGATTGTAGCGACGGACATGGGAAATATCGTGGGAGAGCTCGGCGGACTCGATCATTTCGTATGGGTGACCTCCGCTTATATGGTCGCTGAGCTGGCAGGAATGCCGATCTTCGGAAAGCTGTCCGATATGTATGGGCGCAAAAAGTTTTTTGTATTCGGGATGATTGTATTTATGCTGGGCTCCGTGCTGTGCGGAACGGCAAGCTCCATTACGGAACTGGCGCTGTATCGTGCGGTGCAAGGAATCGGCGGCGGGGCACTCATTCCGATTGCATTCGCCATTATGTTTGATACGGTTCCGCTTGAGAAGCGCGGCAAGCTTACAGGTTTGTTCGGAGCTGTGTTCGGGTTATCGAGTATATTTGGCCCGCTGGCAGGGGCATACATTACGGATCACATCACCTGGCAGTGGGTGTTCTATATCAATTTGCCCATTGGAATCGTGGCTTTCATGATGGTCACGCTGTTCTACAAGGAGTCGCATGAGCGTTCCAAACAACCAATTGATTGGATGGGAGCAACCACTCTCCTGACAGGCGTTATTTGCTTCATGTTTGCACTGGAGCTTGGCGGCAAGCAATTGGCATGGGATTCCTGGATTTTGATTTCCTTACTCGCTGCTGCTGCCGTTATGCTGGTTGTTTTTGTTCTAGCCGAGAGAAGGGCAAAGGAGCCAATCATATCATTCAGCCTGTTTAAGAATAAACTCTATACGTCCAGTGTGTTATGCGGTTTATTCAGTGGCGGATCGTTTATCGTGGCTTCCGTATATATACCGATCTTTATCCAAGGCGTACTTGGGGGAAGCGCAACCAACTCGGGTCTCGTTCTGCTGCCGATGATGCTGGGCTCCGTCATAACAGCTACGGTGAGCGGTTTTCTGATGAGCAGAATATCTTATCGAAACATCATGATTCCAACACTGGTCCTGTTCACGGGGGGCATGGTGCTCGCCTCGACGCTGACGGCGGAATCAAGCCGGCTGATCGTCACCTTATACATGGTGCTAATTGGGCTTGGCATCGGGGGCTCGTTCTCTGTGCTGGGAACCGCTGTGATGCATGGCTTGTCTTATAAACAGCGCGGCATGGCCACCTCGACCTTCAATTTCACGCGGTCGCTCGGTATGACGATTGGGATAACGGTGTTTGGGTTGATACAGAGCCGCTCTTTTGCGGGTTCCTTAACATCGGGCGGAGCGAACAACGGTCACCTTCCTGAGGGATTTAATCTGCAGGATCCCCACGCGCTGTTGGCACCGGAGACTCGTGCGCTGATTCCGGCGGAGCTGTTAAAACCGATATCGGACTCACTGGCATCCTCCATAGCTGCAACGTTCGCCTGGGCTATTGCTCCTGCCGCGTTAGCGCTTCTTGCCGCAACGTTTATGGGACGCAAGAAGCTGGATGAATCCGCGGAGGTGAAGGAGGCTGTCGTTGATTCGGCAGAGGAAGTCGAAGAATCCCAGGATCGGGAGAAGCTGGTCTTGGTTCCATAACAAGATGGCTTCGCCGTAGTCCATCATATGATAAGAGCTGCCTGCCGGTGTTCAACCGATCAGGCAGCTCTGTTGCTATTAGCTCTTAATGGCGCCTGCCGCAATATCTGAAATGAATTGCTTGCTGATAAACAGGAACATGACGATCAGCGGAATGACGGCGAGAAGGGTGCCGGCAATAACCATCGAGTAGTCGGTGGTGTAGATTCCGTTCAATGAGGAGAGTGCAACCTGTAAAGTGAATTTACTCTCATCGTTCAGAATGATGAGTGGCCAGAGATAATCATTCCACACGCCGATAAACGTGAAGGCGGCCAGGAATGAAAGAGCAGGCCGCAGAATAGGCAGCGATATATTCCAGTACAGGCGGAAGAATCCGCAGCCATCGATTTTACCGGCATCCAGCAGCTCCGATGGAACCGACTCCTGCGCATACTGTCTGATCCAGAAGATCCCGAAAGCGTTTACCATTCCCGGAATAATCAAAGCTTTGTAAGAGCCCACCCATCCAAACTCGGCCATGATAACAAACGATGGCACCAGGGATAGCTGGGCCGGGGCCATCATGGTGGCGAGCAGCAGGACGAACAGCCATTTTTTGCCCGGAAATTGGAATTTAGCAAACGTAAAACCAGCCAGGGAATCAAAGAACAACACCAGAAGTGTGCACGCAGCAGCTACGAACAGGGTGTTCCAGAAGGCCCCGAAAAAGTCGATGCTGCTGAGTACCCTGGACACGTTATCCAACAAGTGGGGACCGAACCATAATTTCGGAGGAAAGCTGTAAATATCCGAAGTGGTGCGTGTCGCCATAACAAGCAGCCAGTAGAAGGGAAAGATTGACAAGAGCAGTCCGGCGGTTAATCCGAGATGCAGCAGAATGGATTTCCATTTGAACATACGATTCACCCCCATTATCAGTCATTGGAAGGATTGCCCTGCACCATTTTCCAGTTCACGATGGAAAAGAGGGCAATGAGCACGAACATACCCCAGCCGACAGCAGCGCCATATCCGAAATAGTTATTGACGAAGGCTTCACGGTATAAATACAGAACGATTGTCAAACCGCCGCCGCTTACGCCACCGTCATTTCCGACAAGCACTTGCGGTTCGGTAAAAATCTGCATGCCGCCGATCGTTGATGTAATAACCGTAAAGAGAATGATCGGTCTTAAATTCGGAATGGTGATTTTGAAAAAGGATTGTATGCCTGAAGCTCCGTCGATCTTGGCTGCCTCGTATAGAACCGTGGGAATACTCTGCAATCCGGCGAGATAGATAATGGCGTTATACCCCGCCCATCTCCAGATGACCATCACCGAAATGGCAAGCTGGATGCCCCATGTTTTGTTCAGCCACTCCACGGAGTTCAGGCCGAACAGAGACAGTATATAGTTGAGCAGACCGTAGTTGTTGGAGAATACCGTGCCGAATACAATGGCAACAGCGACGAGAGACGTGACGTTCGGCAGGAAATACCCGATCCGGAAAAATGTGCGGAACCGCACAAACGATGCATTGAGAAGGAAAGCAACAACTAACGCAATAAATAGCATCGGTATCGTGGAGTAGATCCAGATGAGCAGCGTGTTGCCCACAGCTCTCCAGAATTCAGGATCGGTTAACATGAATTGATAGTTATTGAGGCCGTTAAAGGTCATCTCACCGATGCCATCCCACTTTTGAAAGGACAGAAACATGGAGAAGGCGATCGGGAACAATCCGAAAATGGCAAACAAGATGTAAAAAGGGGAGATCGCCAGATATTCCTTGCGATGTTTCCATATTTGAGCAGATAACCGGTCCTGTGACTTTGATTTCTTCGGAACAGGTTTGTGTTCCACGGGTGTATGATTCAGCATTGGATTATCCATCGTACTGTAACCTCCTGTAGCGGTTGGTATTTAAGTACTCATAGCAATCGAGGGTTGCAATGGGTTGAACACCGGCACGAAGATTCAGCGCAGCAATTCTTTTTTGACCCTTGCCAGCGCATCCTTCCATGCTTTATCGGGATTTTTGCCCTCAAGTGCAACGGAAGAAAGCTCTCGATTGACAATGCCGTTTAAATTTGCGTATTTCCCGCCGAAGTAAGCAGGTTTGACGTTGCGCGCAGATTCCGAGAAAACTTCACCTGTGGCCTGATTTCCGAAAAATTCTTCGGTTTCCTTCATCACAGGGGCGTCCAGTGCTTCCGTGGCGGAAGGAAAGAGATTGATTTTCTTGAAGGATTGAACCTGATTCTCCGGATTCTGAATATACTTCATGACATCAAACGCCTCTTGCGGATATTTACTGGTCTTCATGATGGCCAGGAAGGAACCGCCATTGTTGCCGTCTCCACCCGGTGCGCGTGCTACCTTCCATTTGCCGCTTGTATCCGGTGCCGCCTGCATTAGAATCTCCTTCATCCATACCGCACCGACAAAGGAAGCGATTCGTCCATTGTTCATGGCGGCATTCCATTCAGAGGAGGAGGTGGTGGTATTGGCACTCAGTTTCATCTGTGATGCTGTAACTGCTGTATCCCAAGCCGTCTTCATCGAGGACTCAGGTGACTCACCGATAAATGACCCATCCTCGGCAAAATATATATGGTCAGACTGGGCATTAATCTGAGTGTAGATGTTGGTGATGTTGTCGAGCATTTTTACTTTATTGTCAAAATGCTCTTGCAGTTTCAGCCCTGCCTCGAAATATTGATCCCAGGTGTTTAGCTGTGCATACACGTCATCAGGTTCGGACGGCAGACCGGCTTCCTCGAACAAATCCGCCCGATAATAGAGGGCAGTTGGCCCCGTATCGATCGGAAGCGCTATCATGGAACCTTCCGGGGTAACGCCAAGCTTCCATTTCCAATCGAGGAAATCGGGCTCGATTTCCTTGGCACCAAGCTCATACAGATCATAGAAGCGATCCGAGCTGGTAAACAGCTCTGCCACCCAGTCGTTAAAAGCAACGATGTCCGGTCCTCCGGAACCGGCAGCCAGCGTTGTTTTGAGCTTGGATTTGAAATCGCCTCCGATTTTTTGGGCATTGATACGGATACCCGGAAACTTTTGCTCGACGGATTTGATCAGCTCGTCGTCCAGGCTTCGGTTCCAATACCAGAGTGTAAGCGTTTTCGTTTTTTCGCTTGAAGTTGTTCCCGCGCAACCGCTGATTAACAAGATAAGAATAAGTAACCCTAAGCTAACCATCCTGCGTGTGTTCACTATCGTCAGCCTCCTAACGTGGTGAAATCAGTCATGCTTAAATCTTATTCAGTTACCAAGCTCGCGTGAGTAAAAATATATGATTAAGATAATAAACAATAGACTAAAAATTGAAACATTCCATATAAAGGAATAATTGCATAGCGCGTGGAGACAATATCAAAGATTGACCAAAAATATGGAGTAGGAAGTGAAGAACAAGATGACAACGGCAAGAGATATTATGAGCTCGAATGTAAAAGTATGCACGCCTCAGGATTCTGTATCCACAGCAGCCCAAATTATGCGAGACATCAACTGTGGTTCTGTCCCCGTCTGTGAAGGAAAGAATGTTGTGGGGATGATTACGGACCGGGATATCGTCATTAAATCGGTGGCTGATTCCAAGGATATCAACACCGTGACGTGTCAGCACTGTATGACAACGAATGTTGTGAGTGCCTCTCCGGATACGGATGTGCACGAGCTGTCCCGAACTATGGCAGAACATCAGATCCGCCGGATTCCCATCGTGGACCAAGGGGAATTGGTGGGTATGGTTGCTATTGGCGATTTGGCAAAAGTGAATATCTTTGTAAATGAAGCAGGCGATGCACTCAGCCAAATTTCAGAGCAGACGCATTAAGCCTTGTTAAATCAACGTCATCTCGGAATATAGCAGCCCACGGGCTGCTTTTTTTTGTGGCGAATACAGCGAGCTGCCCTCTAATGTATAATGGCCTCCTTTCCAATGTGCGGATTTGTAATTCTTAGAATAACAATTTACACATGCAGCGGTAACCCCGAGAAGATTGGAAGACGATGCATGGAATGGATATTCCCCCTTTCTTTGACTTTCTTGTATAATGGCTTCAAACCATTCTCATTATAAAATGATAGGGTATGGAAAAGGAGCGTTTTTGATGATCAACAGCTACGATGAGCTTCGGGTGCACGATTTGACCGGAAACCTGAGAGATGATGTGTATCGCTTTCTGCAGGAGCATCATTGTCCAAGAACGGCGGAGCATGTGCTGAAGGTGGGGGATGAAGCCCGCAGAATTGCCGTTCTTTATGACGCAGATCCGGTCGCTGCTGAATATGCCGGGTATCTGCATGATATCAGCGCCATTTTCCCGAACCATGTCCGCATTCTGGTATCCCGCGAGATCGGGCTGGATGTATTGCCTGAAGAACAGCAATTTCCCATGATCATTCATCAGAAAATTTCGTCTTACATGGCCAGGGATCTGTTTGGAATGACCGATCCTGAAATATGGAGTGCTGTCGGCTGTCATACTACCTTGAAAGCTGAGGCTTCACTGCTAGACAAGGTGCTGTTTGTCGCTGATAAGATTGAATGGGACCAGACGGGGAGTCCTCCGTACTTAAGGGATATAACCGAGCAATTACATATTTCGCTTGATCATGCAGCATTTCAATATATTCAGCACTTATGGAATCAGCGTGAATCGCTTGCGGTAGTCCATCCGTGGCTGCAAGACGCATATTATGATTTAAGGGATGCTATTCGTTTAAAGTAATCGGAAATAAATGAAGTTTGGAGGCGGGTTCATGACGCAGATTGCATTGATCTCCGACATTCATGGCAACATTCCTGCACTGGAGGCCGTTCTGGAGGATATTCAGCAGCGTAGAGTAGATGCCATCTATTGCTTGGGTGACTTGATTGGTAAAGGCCCGGACGGAGATACCGCAGTTGATATGATAAGAACCCATTGCCAGCAGGTGATCAAGGGCAACTGGGATGATTTTATTGGCAAGGAAACCGATGATCCGGCCCTGCAATGGCAGCAGCATAAACTTGGAACAGAGAGGCTGCAGTATCTTTCCAGTCTGCCTTATACTATCGAGTTCATGATGAGCGGCAAATGGATCCGATTATTTCATGCGTCTCCCCGCAGTGTGTATGAGCGGATACAGCCATGGCACGAACAGGAGAAGCGGGCCACCTTGTTTCACAGCTCCGCGTTATGTGGGAGCGCTAGAATAGCAGATGTCGCCGGTTACGGGGATATCCACAATGCGTTCCACCAGCATCTGGAAGGCAGAACGCTGTTTAATACCGGCAGCGTAGGCAATCCCCTTGAAATGCCGGAAGCCTCGTATGTTATTCTGGATGGAAGCTATGAGAGTGGTATCCCGGCACCCTTGAACATTCAATTTATACGTGTTCCCTACAATATTGAGCAGGCCGTGCAGGATGCCATTCAATCGGGAATGCCCTCTCCTGAAGATTATATTCTTGAGATTCGAACAGGTCGCTATCAAGTCAAACGGTTATGAATAAGAGGGAATTGATTACTGTTTGAAGAAGTCTACGATAGAAATCCATACGAATAGATTCCAAGGGGATGGAAAATGAAGAAGACGCAGCTGGTACTGGATGTCGCAGGGGTATTAATCACCAATTTCTCACCCGCATTCTGGCATGATACGACCCGTGAGGATGGAATTACGTTTGGCGAATTGAAGTTGTTGTTTGCAACCGAGATACGTAAACCGTTATGGACAGGTCAAATGAGTGAAGAAGCTTTCTGGAATTGGTTAGCTGGGTATTGTCCTGTGGAACCGAAGGAATTGAAGACGATATTATTTAATAATCTGCACACAATGCCGGCATTTGATCTAGTCCCTGAGTGGTCTGTGCAAACCGATATTCATCTCCTCAGCAATCACAGGTCAGAATGGCTCCAGATGCTGCTTGATCCCATTAGGCCTTATCTTGCCAGCGTGACGATTTCTAGCGATGAGGGATGCTGCAAGCCGGATCTTCCGATCTATCATATCGTTGCATCCAAACTGGATGAAGGCAAATCCACTATCTATGTTGATGACCAGGCAAAAAATTTGAGGCCTGCTGAGGAGTTGTCCTGGAGCACGGTTCTGGCAGATCCGGAAGGTCAATGGATCAAGCTTGTTCAAAAAAAGCTTCAGGAAATGGATACATACATCATTTGATCGTTAACGATGGGCGAATATAAAAAAAAGACCTCACACGACCATTGGATCGCCCGTGAGGTCTTCGACATGTATTATTGTTGGTTCTCGGAGTTGTTCTCAGCGTGTGGCTGCTGCTGTTCAAACACTTCTGCAGCTTCTTCAGCAGAAAACTCGGTGTCGAATTCACCTGGAACCGGCATTTTGTTCAATTTCGTGGTTTGCACTTCGGCTTTTGTTGGTTGGTTACCGTTATGGTTGGTTTCGCTCATCTTGGCACCTCCTTTATCGAGAATGACTTCTGTATTCTGCCAACAATGTCCTAATTTTATACAGAAAATAGCATCTTTTCCTGGCGTTTAGCTGCGTTACGTGCTTTTTTATAACCAGCTGCGATTTTATTTATTTCATGTTCAAAGGATGCTCGTTTCTCTGCTATCATAGGAGTAATCATTCGATTCATTTATCTGTATCAGGCAGTATATTCGGAACGGAGAATGTCATGATGAGCAGGTCCTATTCGTTCTTCCCTTTGGGAGATTCGGCAGTCCTTATCCAATTCGAAAGCTGGGTGAGCGAGAACATACATCGGGAGGTCACAGCTGCGGCGAGATGTATCGAAGAGAATCCGTTCCCGGGATTCGTCGAGTGCATTCCATCGTTTACCAGTGTTGCGATTTACTATGAATTCCATAGAATTAACAAACCTGACGAGTTTGATACCGTATATGCGTATATCTGCTCGATGCTGGAGCAAAGGATGGTGGCTGACGAAGCAGAGAAGGCAAGTGCGGTGCCTGACGTTGTTGAAATTCCGGTTTGCTATGGGGGTAAACACGGTCCGGATCTGGAGCTTGTGGCTGATAAGAATCGGCTCACACCCGAGGAGGTTATCCGGATTCATTCCGGCCAGGATTATCTGATCTATGCAATCGGATTTGCGCCAGGCTTCCCCTATGTCGGAGGAATTCCGGACACTATCGCAACGCCGCGCAAAAAGACACCCCGGCTGCGAATTCCGCCTGGATCTGTGGGCATTGCAGGCAATCAAACCGGGATATACCCGATCGAGACGCCCGGTGGATGGCAGCTGATCGGCAGGACACCGCTTGCGTTGTTTCGTCCGGGAGCACAGCCGCCAAGCTTGTTGAAGGCTGGACAATATATCCGGTTTAGGCCCATTGAAACAGAGGAATATGAACGGATAAGGGAAGTGAGCTTATGGGTTTGACGGTAATTAAGTCGGGATTGCTCGTTACGCTTCAGGATGCCGGAAGATACGGTTATGGAAGATACGGCATCAGCGCGGGAGGAGTCATGGATGGCTTCGCCTATCGGGTCGCCAATGTACTCGTTGGTAATGAGGATGGAGCCGCAGTTCTTGAGATTACATGGTCTGGATTTGCGGTAGAATTCCAAAGCGATATGTGGGTTGCAATTACTGGCGGAGATATGTCGCCAGCGATCCAGGATACGAGGGTGCCTATGTGGCGTCCCGTATACATCAAAGCGGGCAGTGTCCTGAGCTTTCAACAGCGATTATCCGGCTGCCGCGCCTATTTGGCCGTTTCTGGCGGGTTCGAGGTTCCAATGATAATGGACAGCTACAGTACATATTTGCGAGCCGAAATCGGCGGCTATGAGGGGAGATCGCTGCAGAAGGGGGATGTACTGAATGCCCATCCCACGCGACCTCAGGTCTCATCAGGGTTTCCTCATGATGAGGCAGGCACCTTTTTCACTGTAAAATGGTCCGTCTCTGCGGACTTGTATTCAATCAACGATCAAGAGACTGTAGTGCGTGTGCTGAGAGGTCGCCAGTATGATGATTTTGACAGCAGCAGCAAGCTGGCTTTGTTCCGGAATTCCTTCCGCATAACTCCGCAATCGGACCGCATGGGCTACCGGTTGTCCGGTCCGCTGCTGCGGTTAAGTCAAGAGAAGGAGTATGTATCCGAACCGGTATCCATAGGCTCGGTACAGGTGCCTGCGGATGGTCAGCCGATTGTCCTGATGGCGGATCGCCAAACGCTTGGAGGCTATCCAAAGATCGCCCAGGTTGCTTCTGTGGATGTTCCGTTAATTGCCCAGCTGCCGCCTGGCGGCATGATCCGCTTTAAGGAAATTACCTTAGCAGAAGCAGAACGGCTCTATACGGATTACATTCGTGAGCTTCGGATGACGGAAGCTATGATTAAGCTTAAATTAAAGGAGCGTGCTAACATTGGTTCGAGTGGATCTGAACTGCGATATGGGAGAGAGCTTCGGCGCTTACCGAATTGGCAATGATTCCGAGCTGCTTGGCAGCATTACTTCGGTTAATATCGCCTGCGGATTTCATGCAGGCGATCCATCCGTGATGCGGGCAACGGTGCGTCAGGCCATCGCGGGCGGTATCGCGATCGGAGCGCATCCAAGCTTGCCTGATCTGGTCGGCTTCGGAAGAAGGAGAATGGAGATTTCTCCTGCCGAAGCCTATGATATGGTGACCTACCAGGTTGGAGCGCTGATGGCTTTTACGATACAGGAGGGCGGTCAACTGAAGCATGTGAAGCCTCACGGCGCTCTCTATAATATGGCAGCGGCCTCAAGACCTCTTGCTGATGCGATAGCATCCGCCATCCACCGGATTGATTCGTCTCTTATCCTGTACGGATTGGCAGGCAGCGAGCTGGTCGCGGCAGGGGCTGCTGCCGGACTTCGCACGGCAAGTGAAGTATTTGCAGATCGGACCTATCAGGATGATGGCACGCTCACGCCGAGAAATTGGCCGGAAGCCATAATTACCGATGCGGAAGCTTCAGTCTCACATGTGATTCGGATGGTCAAAGATAAAGAGGTTATAAGCCAGTCGGGCAAGGTTATCCCGATCTCCGCAGATACGATCTGCATTCACGGAGACGGCGCACATGCATCCCTGTTCGCGAGGACTTTGCGATCACGGCTTGAAGCCGAGGGTATAAGCGTGCAATCCATATGATATACTTCAATCAACTTGTTGGGAAAATGATCAAGCAAGCATACATAAATCAAGCACAGGAGACATGAGATATGATAAAAATATTAATTTCTGGCTTTGAACCATTTGGCGGCAGCTCCATCAATCCGACAGAAAGACTGGTTGAGGAAATCAGGCATGATTCCTTCCAGGGCGCTGAGATCAGAACGATTCTTCTTCCGGTACATTACGATGAATGTGCAGAAATTCTGCTGCAAGAGATGAGGGCGTACGGACCTGATGCCGTAATCGCCTGCGGTGTAGCCGGTGGCCGGACCGCCATTACGCCTGAACGAATTGCCGTTAACATTAAAGACATCCCGCCCGAATCCACGATTTCGGATAATCGGGGAGCGAGGCCGCAGGACGAGCTCATCGATCCTGACGGACCAGACGGATTGTTCTCGTCGCTTCCGATTCGATTGATGGTCAACCGGCTGAAGGAAGCGGGGATCCCTGCCTCGGTGTCCAATACCGCGGGAACGTATATATGCAATAACACAATGTACGCCATTCTGAACGAGATACGGATCCAGCAGCTAACTGCGATTGGCGGGTTTGTGCATTTTCCGGCTTCAACGGAGATGGCGGTGGAGAAGCCGGGTTTGCCGACGTTGTCACATGAAACCATGCTGGATGCCCTGAGGGTTATTGTACAATCGACGATTGATGCATACGGTAATCAGTTTTCACGAACCAGCTAATCAGCTAAACTGACAAACAGCGACTCAGCTGAAAAATCCCGCAAATCCAAACCATGCAATGTTCTCATGGTCGGGTTTGCGGGATTTTTTGTCCAGTTTAATCGAGCTCATCCTCGATAACAGGGATGCATGGGGAGAGGAAGGGATCGCGCTGCTCCTGTAATCGGCCGCGTGCCAGTACCGACACCCGAAACTCGTTATCAAAGCCCTCTGTATTCTCATCATCCCGGGTATACAGAAGACCGTACGATCCGGGAGCGATCTCACCGATTAATTGGTACAGCGATACAACCTCGTCTGCTTCGACGCCCTTGCGGTTGGTAAAACCTCCGACATGAAGGTAATATGAACCGTTTGCTGCATTTAAGGACAGCAGGCCGCTGCCCCAAGCAAACTCGGTAATCTTAAGCTGTATTTTCTGAATGATTGCATCCAGCTGCCCAGCATCTATTTCGGCAGGATTCTCCTGGATGGTAGCCCAGCCGTGAAATTCATACATGAATGATCACTCCTTGTCGTTATAATGGATCGGTATCAATGTGGACCTCTATTCCATATCTTTGGCTGTATTCATGTAATTTGTCAATAACCGATTGGGCAGGCTCTCCTTCAAAATGATAATATACTTTTCTGCCAGTCTGCTCGGCAGCTTCAAAGGTGGCCTTCATTTGGTCACGCACCTTTTTGTTGACCTGCTGCAGCGCGGGCTTTGTCTGGGCAATGTATTCATCGCTGATGGCATCGAATTCGCGGCCGATCGGATCACTATCAAATTTCATTCTGGATTCGCCGCCAAGTCGCTCGGCAAGCGCATCTGCGGCTGCATCCGGCTTGTTAACCTTCTGCAGCCCACCGGAATATCGCGGCACATCTTGTGGAGTGTTGCCGGCTTCGTCCGGTTTTTCATCATCGGATTTGTTTGGTTCCGGTTTCTTCTCAGGCGGGCGCTCGTGGTCAGGGGGGTGATCACGACTTCTTCCAGATGGGGCATCCGGTTCTTGGCGCGGCTTCGACCCGACTTTCTCGGCGAGGTTATCCAGCCACTTTCTCGCACGGGGACCCAGCTTCCTGGACAACCAAGACAAACCTTTACCGAACGGTATTCGGCTGAGAACAACGGCTAATACGGCAGCTGCAGCATTTTGAGGGGATAACAGCTTCTTCGGATCGCGGATGTATCCGGCAATTTCATGTCCTCCACCTGCAATGCCTGCACCGGTTATGGCGATGCCAAGGGCCGGCCAGAAGCTGACAAACAGCATGGAAAGGGCGAAGGCGCCCAGTATAATAGCCGCTTGCTCCCAGCCGCTGAGCCCATCCCACCAATTCTGAAGCGAGTCAAACAGGCATGCAAAACACGAGGACTCACTTGCGAGAGCTGGAATGCCCATATTGGAGAAGATCCCCGCAGCAACAATAATGAGTCCGATTGCTCCCAGTACGGCAGCGTATCTCCGTACATTTTCCTGAACCTGATCCCTTTGGCCAGCTGCTTCATCGTTACCATACAGCAGTGAGAATCCGAGTTCCCGTCGATCACGATAGAATCCGATCAGATAGCCAAGACGTTTCCGGTCTGTAAAAAGAGCCGTCGTCATCTGCCAAAGCTCCGTAAAAGGATTGATGAGGGTTTCACCCTTCAGGACAGGCAGCCGCTCGCGAATTCGGTGCAAATCCAAATAGTCGATGAACAATCCCGCTGCCAGCAGGAGCAGGAAGAAGCCCTCGGTTCGGTAACCCTCCCCGGTCCAATCATGAATGGCAAGAAGCCAGTCAGGCAGCCGATTTTGACCGTTCCAGGCTGCATGATTCAGGATTGTCCAGAGCAGCAGCAGCACAGGAAAAACATAGACCCAGCGCGTCAGTTGTTTGGAGTACCGGATAGCGATTCCGATGCCAAGCGCAGTCATGGCACTTTGTACAGGATGAGTAACATTCATCATGGTAGGAAGAAAGCTTTCCTCGAAGTATCCGGGGAATAGATCGAAGAACTCCCAATGAAGTGTTTTTCCACCGAGCCAAGTGACGCCATAATTGTTCTGGACCAGGCGTCTTGATAACTCCTCCATGAATTGAAACCCAATACCCGGGGCAGCGCCCAAAAGTACGTAATCACTCAGGCTAAGGGAGGTGGCTCTTCTTGAGAAGAACAGGAACAATGCCAGCGGCAGCAGCTTGTAAACTTCTTCAATGACAGGTGTCATTATGGCGAAGGACCATGTGTCGGTTGTCCGTCCTCCAAAAATCAAATGAAGACCCTGCATGGTCCAATTGGTCAAAGGAATGACCAGAAGAACACCTGAAAGAACAAACAAGCTGACCTGTTTCCAGGCCAACGTTTTACTCCGGCATAACAGCCAAAACTGCACCAGCACATAGAATGACCACAAATATTGGACAAGCATGGTACGAGACTCTTCGATCAGAATCAGGCTTATAACGAGCACTAGCAGGGAAAGCCAGGTAAATAAGTGATATACCTTTGCTATCATAGGGTATTTTCTTATCCATTCCCGCCACGCACCCATAACACCCTCGACCATATCCCTAATTCTCGTCCGGATAGTCGCTATAGAAGCTGTAATGGAATTCACCCCCCGCAGTATAATCCTTCAACCATTGAATTCCGGTACTCACACGATAAACATTTTTCTATATATTTACACATCTGGTCTTCATAGTGAAACATTTCTTTGACCAGCATATGCACCTCGAAGCGGAGGTATTGCTGAATAAAAAGAAAACTCCCCCAGGTACCCGGAAGAAGTAATCCGAATAACCAGAGGAGAGAAGTCCCAACCCATTATTTATATTTCACGACAATGGCATTACTGATCTGACGGCCCGGGGTTGTCAAGTAAGAGCCGTTGTAGTACAAGCCGCTTGAGGCGCCACCATCCAAATTCATCGCTTGGTATGCACCTGCCTGCTTCATGATTTCAGCGAGTTGAGGAATGGTTGCTCCGCCTGTCGTAAGCAAAATCAGCTTGTGATCCTTCGTGATACCAAGTGCACTTCGCGCACCGCCGCCCGTAAGAATCTTCGGATCTTTGAATCCTTCCTTCTTCACGTCGAGGGTCACCTTGCCATCCGTCAATAGACGCGGGCCAGCTTGAAGTGCGCCGTCCATATGTCCGGTATCGTATACGGATTTGAAATCAAGCCCGGGAATCATCGAGGCCAGATTGTTGCTGTCATATGTGAAGATGGTCCGATTATCTCCCGAGGCCTTGTGAAAAATATTGCCGTTGCTGACAAGATAGCCATACGGCGCCTTGTAGGCACCTGAAGTATAGGCATCGAAGAACGTCCCGTTAATGGCCGCCACGGCATGGCTTCGTTTGGCTATACTGCGCAGATCCTCGACTTTACCTGCCTTATTGCTTGCAAGAACGACGTCCAGTTCTACCTTCGGATGGAGAAGCGAAACCGTAACAACCTGCGCGCTAAAGGATCTTGAACCAACCTTGAAGCTTTTTCTAGCCGTGGTAACGGGCTTGGACTGGCTGGATATGAGATTTCCTGATAGAACAGGCAGGGTGTTTACCATGTTTCCATCCGTAATTTTAAGAGTCGATCGGTTGTTGCTCCACGATAGATCCAGGCCCAGATGTTGGCTGACGAATTGCAGCGGCACATAGGTGGACCCGTTCTCAGAGAACGGTGCTGCCTTCATTTGAACTTTTTTGCCGTTTACATAGGCATTTCGGCTGCCCAGGTATAGTGTCAGAGCTTTATCACCACGACTGATGTTGAGTTTCTTTTCCGCAGCTGTATACGTCACCTGTATGTCTTCATAGGTCTTGAGTACCCCGACCGGAACATACGACTGGCTGTTCTTGTCCACATAGGCCAAGTTTTTTGGAGTGGATGCGGCATACAGCGGCGTCATTACTGTAAGCATAGCAAGCACTACGATTGCAATTATTCTCTTCATGTTTCCCCTCAAACTCCTTTTTCTCTTTGTCTGTAGTTGGTTCAGGTGACACAAAATTTGTGCCTATACTATATCGGACGACAGGGACTATTTATTTAGGACAAAAGTCCAATTTTTTCTTGATTTTTGTAAATGATCCCCATTCGCCCATTGACAGAATGCTTCTTCTCTTATATGGTTAATTACATGAGTAACTAACTAATGATGCAACCTAGGTCATAAACGAAAGTGGTGAGGGAATGGCATTTCAGATTGATGACAGCAGACCGATATTCATGCAAATCGCAGACAAAATAGAAGACGACATCATAGAAGCACGACTGCCTGAAGAGACACAGGTTCCATCAACGAATCAGTTTGCAGCCTTTTACCAGATCAATCCGGCTACAGCTGCCAAGGGCGTCAATCTGCTGGTGGATCAAGGAATTCTGTACAAGAAACGGGGGATTGGCATGTTTGTAGCTTCGGGAGCTCGTGAACGGCTGATGGAGAAACGCAAGACAGAGTTTTATGAGCAGTATGTTGTTGCCATGGTTAAGGAAGCGGCAAAGCTGGGCATTAGCAAAGATCAATTATCGGAGATGATCCGCAGAGGGGAGAATGACTGATGAGCCAAACGGTGATCGAAGTCAGGAATTTGACGAAGGAATATAAGGATACTACAGCTGTCGACCATGTTAGCTTCCGAATCGAAGAGAACAAGATTTACGGATTGCTGGGAAGAAACGGTGCAGGTAAAACCACTATCATGCAGATGATTACGGCACAGCTATTTTCGACCAGCGGCGAGGTTCGTGTATTTGGGGAACACCCCTATGAAAATAAAAAAGTGATCCAGCAGATTTGCTTCATTAAGGAAGGACAGAAATATCCGGATCTGTTTACGGTTAAGGACGTTATGGTTACCGCAGCAAGTGTATATCCGAATTGGGATGCGGAATATGCCAAAGCCTTGATCGAGGTATTCCGCCTGCCCATGAAACGCCTCATCAAGAGGTTATCCAGAGGGATGCTGTCTTCTGTAGGCATCATAGTCGGGCTTGCCAGCCGCGCGCCGATCACCATCTTCGACGAGCCTTATCTCGGTCTGGACGCGGTGGCAAGAGAGCTGTTCTACGATCATCTGATAGAGGATTACACTGAGAATCCTCGAACGATTATTTTGTCGACTCATCTTATTGACGAGGTCAGCCGCTTGCTTGAACATATCATTGTCATCGACAGCGGAAAAATACTGCTCGACACGGATACGGATGAACTGCGCGGACGCACGCATAACGTCATCGGACATCAATCTGCAGTGGAATCCTTCATTAAGGGCAGGGATGTTATCCATTTGGAATCCTTGGGATCGACGCTGTCAGCCACGGTTATGGGGAGAACGGAAACCGAAGTGAAACAGGCAGCAGAGCAAGCCGGATTGGAAACGGCGCCAGTCTCGCTGCAGCAATTAATTGTTCATTTAACGAAGAACGGAAAGGTGGCGAGCCGCTGATGAATGGAATGAACAGTGTCTTTAAAATGCAGCTAAGACAGAAGCTCACATGGTTTTACCTGCCTTGGGCCATTATGGGATTCAGTTTTCTGGTAAATATACTTGTCAGTGTATTGGTGGGAGGCGATGCCTTTTATACAGGGGGGCTTGCGACGATCTTTGTGTTCATGTTTGTCACCGCTTTAACCACAACGATACAGCTGTTCTCTTTCGCCATGGGCTTTAGCATACGCAGAACGGACTTTTTCTCAGGCTCCTTCTTATTTATCCTATTTATCAGTATCATTACATCTGCGTTGCTTGTTCTTCTCTCGTATCTGGAAGTATGGACGGGATCCTGGGGAAATACGGTGCATTTCTTTCATCTGCCTTACTTGAATGACGGATCCTGGCTGGCCCAGTTCGTTGTGAATTTGGTACTGGTTATTACGTTTTCGATGCTCGGTTATGGAATCGGAGCCTTCTTCCTAAGATTCAGGGGAATTAGAACTTTTGTTATGCTTGCGGCCGTTATGATATTTCTCTCGGGGATGAGTTTGGTCGCTACCCGATACGAGTGGTGGGGGCCGATCATTAAATGGTTTGCCGGGCATACTGCACTCGGTTTGTCACTGTGGTTCATTCCGGTCGTTCTGATCATTGCGCTGTGTTCCCGTCAGTGTCTGCGCAAATCTACTGTGTAATTCCGATCAAATTATAAGACGTCCGACTAATCATCGGACGTCTTTTCGTCTGTTCTTCTGTTTGTATAAAGTTTTGGCCTCCGCAAGCGTTGTTCCCTGCGGAAATGAGAGCAGCGGGTGCTTGGATGTGCCGATCTGCTGCGATGTGTATATGCCGGAGTGACCCGAGAACAGATAGCTGATGACGGAGGCCATAAACATATACACCGCGCCCTCGCCACCGAACAGTTCGATTCCCATAATGAAGCATGCAAGCGGAGTGTTTGTGGCACCGCAAAAAACAGCGATAAAACCTAATGCGGCGAGAAAAGGGGCATGCAATCCGATCCATCCCGATAACGCGTTGCCCAGTGTTGCCCCGATGGCAAACAGCGGAGTTACTTCGCCGCCTTGAAAGCCTGCGCCTAACGTCAGCGAGGTAAAAATCAGTTTGCCGAGAAAAGCGAACGGTGAAACTTCCCCGGCGAATGATTCCTCGATGAGCGGGATGCCCAGCCCCAAGTAATCCCGTGTTCCGAGTAAAAAGACCAGCCCAATGATGATCACGCCGCCGACTGCGCTTCTGACCATCGGATTGTTGAACCCATAACTGTACCACCGCTTCAGCGCATGGGTAAGTTCACTGAAGAACCGGCTTGTCAGTCCAAAGAGTATGGACACCACGATGACTTTAAGGACCACCACGAAGCTCAGAACGGGAATCTCGCCGATCGGATAGTGCAGGTGGCTCACCCCCCATAGGGATGTGACGGTTATATTCCCGATCAAGCTGGCCGCGAATGCAGGCCATAGCGCCTGATGCGAGATGAGTCCGATCGCAAGGACTTCAAGTCCGAACAGCGTCCCCGCCAGCGGCGTGCCGAAAATCGATCCAAAACCGCCGCTTATCCCGCAAATAAGCAGTATTTTTCGATCCAACCGATTCACGTGAAGCAGCTTCCCCAACCACTCGGACAAACTCCCCCCCATCTGCACGGCTGTCCCTTCCCGTCCCGCAGATCCTCCAAACAGGTGTGTGATCAGTGTCCCGATTAAGACCAATGGCGCCATTCGTAAGGGAACGGATTCCGTACCGCCACTACCATGAATTTGTTCAATGATGAGATTATTTCCCTTGGAGCAACTCTTGCCAAACTTATAATAGAGGAAACTGACAGCTGCGCCCCCCAGAGGAAGGAAGTATAACAGCCAAGGACTTTCCATACGCAGCTGGGTTACATAATCCAGACTGTAGAGGAAGAAGGCAGAAGCGCTGCCCGTCATGAATCCCACAATACTACCCAGTACGATCCATTTGATTACATACCCGAACAGCGATGCTAAGGGCCACTTTTGATTTAATTCGATCCATTTCTTAGTCATTCCCGTTCACCCGTTTCTTAATATTCGCCGCTAACCCCTCAATACACAAACAGACTCCTACCAGGGAAGCGACCACTGGTAGGAGTCATTAGCTTTTTGCAAGCGGTTATGGCGAACTCCATCGCCTCATTTAATTAGCATTTATTGTAATGGAATACAGGTTTGCCGTCAATAGCACATTCCCTGCAATAAATTTAACAATCGATTTACATAGATCGTGTAATTCCCTGTATTTTCCTATGGTAATTTGTAGAAGGTGACAGACAAGCCCATAGATGGAGGATGAAGGGGAATGAAATTCAGAGCGAAATTAATGTTGGTACTATGCATGTGCGTACTGTTCGTGGCTGGTTGCGGAACATCGGGGTCAAAGACAGGACAAGGGGATACACAGCAGCCGAAACTGGAGTCGGGGGCTAACACCGAACAGGTGGCTTCCGAGGGTGAGCAGACGGAGCTTTCATTTTATTACCCGATTGCTGTGGGCGGTCCGTTAACGTCCGTTATTGAGAAAATGACGGAGGAGTTCACAAAAGAGAACCCGGATATCAAGGTGAAGCCGATTTATACCGGGAGTTACGCGGATACCACCACCAAAGTGCAGGCTGGTGTGCAGGCTAAACAGCCGCCGGATGTGGCCGTTCTGCTGACAACGGAGCTATACAGCATGATTGACAGCAATGCCGTTATTCCGCTGGATGATTTTATTGCCAAAGAAGATCCGTCTTATATTGAAGATTTCTATCCTGCCTTCATGTCCAATGCGCAGAGCGAAGGCAAAACCTACAGCATTCCGTTCCAGCGCAGCACCATTGTGCTGTACTACAACAAGGACGCCTTCAAGAAGGCGGGGCTGGATCCGGAGAAGCCTCCTGCGAACTGGGATGAGCTGGTTAGTGCCGCGAAGCAGTTGAACCAGAACGGTCAATCCGGGATCGAGATTCCGGGCAGCGGTTTTGCTTATTGGATGTTCCAGCTGTTGTCTCTGCAGAACAGTCCGGACGGCGGAAATTTGATGTCACCGGATGGCAAGAAGGTATTCTTCGATACGCCTGAGAATGTGGAAGCCTTGCAGTACTGGGTAGACCTGACGAAAAAACACAAAGTCATGCCGGAAGGCATACTGGATTGGGCAACGGTACCCTCGGACTTTTTGGCCGAGAAGACAGCGATGATCATACATACGACCGGAAACCTGACCAATATCAAGAATTCGGCTGCATTTGATTTCGGGGTAGCTTTCCTGCCGATGAACAAGCAGTACGGAAGCCCGACAGGCGGCGGCAATTTCTATGTATTCAAAGATATTGAACCGAAGAAACAGGAAGCCGCATGGAAATTCATCAAGTTCATGACAGAGCCCGAGCGCGCTGCGCAATGGAGCATTGATACAGGGTATGTAGCGGTAAGAAAGTCTGCCTATGAAACCGATGTAATGAAGCAGTATACGCAGGATTTCCCACTCGCTGTTGTTGCCCGGGATCAGCTTGAGCATGCGCATGCCGAATTGTCTACACATAACAATGGACGCGTGTCCAAGGCTCTGTCTGATCAGGTTCAGGCTGCGTTAACGGGTACGATCGATCCGGCAGGTGCACTGAAAAAAGCGCAGGAAGAAGCAAACAAAGCATTGGAGCCATTCAATAAGTAACCTTCATGTTCATTCCATATGAAAGGGGCAGGTCGCTTATCGGGCGGTCTGCTTTTCACATGTTACGCGGGTGATAAGTGAAGCGAAAGTTAAAGTGATCGCTGACTAATAGCCTTAACGATAAGTAGGGAGAGATTAGGATGTCTTCATCTGTACGTTCTACTTTAAAGGAGAATGGCTTTGCTTGGCTGCTGCTCTTGCCGTCTCTGGTGTTTCTCGCGCTTTTTACGCTTTATCCCATGTGGAAGACGGGGAAGATCAGCTTCTATCAATCGGATCTGGCCACACCGATTCCGACGTTTACCGGATGGGATAATTATTCCCGCATGCTGGACGATTCCGTATTCCGGCAGGTGATTGGCAACAACCTGTGGTTTGCCTTGGCAACGGTGCCTGCCTCCATACTGCTTGGGATGGTCATGGCTATATTTGCGGATAAGGCTATCCACGCCAAGTCGTGGGTGCGGGTATCTTTTTTCTACCCGAACCTGATACCGATGATAGCGGCGGCGAACGTATGGTTGTTTATTTACACACCGCAATATGGGCTGCTAAGCCGGATTACGGTCTGGTTCAATGCCGAGGGCATGAATTTACTCGGAAATCCGGATACGGTGATGGGTGCGCTGGCCTTCATGATGATTTGGAAGGAAGCAGGGTACTTCATGATCTTTTATCTGGCCGGCCTGCAAAACATTCCGAAGGATCTGTATGAATCGGCGAATGTTGACGGTGTCAGTCGCTTTGTTGTTTTCCGGCGGATTACCTTTCCGCTCCTGATGCCCACGACACTGTTCGTGATGATCATAGCGCTGACGAATTCCTTCAAGCTGGTAGATCATCTGTGGATAATGACCAAGGGCGGGCCCGACAACTCTAGCAGCCTGCTGTTGTTTTATATTTTCGAGACGGCATTTTCTTTCTACGATCAAGGGATGGCCGGCGCGCTGACCGCCGTTATGATAGGCATTCTGCTGATCCTCTCCTGCGCACAGTTCTTTGGCTTGGATAAGCGGATTCATTATCGTTAAAAGAAATGGAGGAACATCGATGAAAGATCAAAGTTTGCCTATCACCGTGGGAGCGGCTGAGTCCTCCGTTTCGTCTCGACAAGGGTTCCGTTTCGCCGGAAGGCTGCGCCGGGAAAGTCCAGCGATGCTGATCGGTTATGGCGTTATGTATCTGCTGGCCGCGCTGTGGGTCATTCCATTGTTATGGATGGTTTGGGCGGCCTTTATGCCCAAAAGCGAAACTTTAAACGGCTGGAGCTGGAATTTTACGCTGGAGAATTTTGCTCATGTGTGGCAGGCCGCGCCGTTTGCCCAATATTATCTCAATACGCTGTTGATTGCTGGAGGTGTGCTGGCTGTACAGCTCGTGACGGTCACCTTGGCTTCGTTTGCTTTTGCCCGGTTGAATTTCTGGGGCAGGGACATCATCTTTGTCCTGTTTCTTGTCCAGCTTATGATTCCAGCCGATGTATTGATTTTCCCCAATTATCATGTGATCAAGGAATTGAATTTGCTCGACACCAAGCTTGGTATCATGGCTCCTTTCTTTGTCTCGGCATTTGGCGTCTTTCTGCTTCGTCAAATGTTTAAGCAGCTTCCAGCTGAACTGGAAGAGGCGGCAGTGATGGAGGGCTGCTCCAAGATTGGTCTGCTAGCGCGCATTTATGTACCCTTGTCGATTCCGGTTTACGTCTCGTTTGCCGTTGTATCCATCAGTCATCAATGGAACAATTTCTTGTGGCCGCTGATCATTACGAACTCAGTGGAGAACCGTCCGCTCACGGTTGGTCTTGCCATCTTCGCTCAATCCTTCGAGACGGGCGCCCAATGGGCTGATGTCAGCGCGGCGACCTTGCTGGTTATTGCTCCGCTGCTTGTTTTGTTCATGATTTTCCAGCGGCGGTTCATCAATAGTTTTATGCATGCGGGAATAAAGTGAGGAACAATCAGGGTTCATGTTTTGAGCGTATGCTTTTAAGCAGCAAGGGAGTTATTGAATAAAGGCGGCGTCGCTGCGCATGCAGATCGTTCTTCCGATCGCTGTTGTCCCCGGATTTCTATGAATGGATATGAATAGGGGTGAAATCCGATGGCAAAGGCGACCGCTGCGCTTCTCCAGAACGATTCTGCTGGAGTACTTACAAGATTGGATGTAAATTGCATAACTCGGCGCAAATCGCGCTGAAACTCATTTAAAAGCCCGCTTTCCGATGATCCGGAAAGCGGGCTTTTTTTGGAAGAAAATGCTTGACTTGGGCATGGACTTTTTTCAGGTGAGAAATTCAAGATGTCCATGGACGAAAGAACAGGCTCTATTTTATAGTTACAGATGATAATGATAATCAATATCAAAATATTGAGGGGTAAACGATGTCAGCAAACACTTCGAATACAAGTCTTACAGATTCCAAGACCAGCGTCAACCTCCAAAGGCGGCCATGGGCAGCAACCTTTATTCTTATTGGTGGTGTGGCAGCACTTGTTCTTGGGATCGCCGTATCCATATCGCTGGGCGCAGCCGAGATAGATTTGAGGAGCGTATGGGAAGCGGTGTTCTTCTTTAATCCGTCTGTGACTGAGCATCAGATTATACAGGAGCTGCGTCTGCCGAGGGTGCTCGGCGGGGCGATGGTTGGTGCCTGTTTCGCGGTATCTGGCGCGATCATGCAGGGGATGACCCGGAATCCGCTCGCCGATTCGGGTTTGCTCGGATTAAATGCGGGAGCGGGCTTTGTCATTGCCATCTGTTTTTCATTTTTCCCGGGCTTACCGTACATGTATCTGATTCTGTTCTCATTCCTTGGCGCTGGGCTCGGGGCAGTACTTGTGTATGGGGTTAGCTCCATGGCAAAAGGGGGTTTGACACCGGTTCGCCTCGTACTGGCAGGTGCTGCGCTAAGCGCTTTGTTAAGTGCGCTCAGTGAAGGCATAGCATTATATTTTCAGGTCGGACAGGATATGGCCTTCTGGTATGCCGGCGGTGCGGCGGGAATTAAGTGGATTCACCTGAAGATTATGCTGCCGTGGATCGGAGCTGCTATTCTGGGCGCGATTGCCTTGTCGCGTTCCATTACAATGCTCAGTCTTGGAGATGACATTGCGAAAGGACTCGGACAACGAACGGGTCTGGTGAAATTAGCGGGGACGGTCATTGTCCTTGTGCTGGCAGGGGCTGCGGTCTCGGTCGTTGGTGCGGTAGGGTTTGTCGGTCTTATTATTCCACACGTAACCCGCAAGCTGGTAGGTGTGGATTATCGTCTGATCATCCCTTGCTCGGCAGTACTGGGAAGTTTGCTTGTTGTCCTTGCGGACCTTGCAGCAAGAATGGTGAATCCTCCTTATGAGACACCTGTGGGCGCGGTTGTTGCGCTGATCGGGGTACCTTTCTTCCTCTACCTGGCGCGTAAAGAAAGGAGGGGACTGTAAATGGAGGCAATAACAAATGACATCCACGAGCGAAAAGACAGGAAGCGCAAGATGGTGGTCCTGTCTGTACTTGGGATATTCATCGTTCTCGTTTTTCTCATCAGTATGAACACGGGAGTTATCCGTCTATCCCCCCTTGAGGTAATAAAAACATTGTTTGGCAGCGGCACAGACAAGCAGAATCTGGTTCTATTCGAATTCCGCTTGCCGCGCATTGTGATTTCTCTGCTCATTGGTGCAGGGTTAGCGATTTCTGGCTGCATTATGCAGGGAATATCCCGAAATGAGCTGGCTGATCCCGGGATCTTAGGCATCAATGCGGGTGCCGGCTTGATGGTGATGCTGTTCATTTCATTCTTCCCAAGCACGACATCGGCCCCGATATATCTGCTGCCGGTTCTGGCGCTGATAGGTGCTGGCTTAACCGCTGCTATAATCTGCGTGCTGGCTTACAAAAAGAATGAGGGTTTCAAGCCAACCGGACTTCTGTTGACGGGAATTGCTGTGGCGGCAGGGATCAGTGCGGCGATGATCGTGTTGACCCTCAAGCTAAGTCCGGAAAAATATCAATTTGTTGCAACTTGGCTTGCCGGAAGCATCTGGGGGTCAAGCTGGAAGTTTGTGTTTGCCCTGCTTCCATGGATTGTTGTGCTTTTGCCTTATGTCATGTACAAAGCACAGGTGATGAATGTTCTTAATCTCGGGGAGTCGATGGCGACCGGACTCGGTGCTTCCGTAACCAGGGAGCAGCTGAAGCTGCTGGCTGCGGCAGTTGGTTTGGCGGCCTCTTGTGTCGCTGTAAGTGGAGGGATCGGATTTGTCGGACTCATAGCACCCCATTTAGCAAGGAAACTGGTGGGTGCAAAACATCAGATGCTGCTGCCGATAACGGCATTGGTGGGGGCATTGCTCGTCATAACGGCGGATACCCTGGGCCGCTGGATCATTCAACCGTCAGAGATTCCGACGGGGATCGTTGTTGCGGTGATCGGAGCTCCCTATTTCCTGTACCTGTTGTCCAGGTCGAAAGGCTAAAAACCGAGGTGTGCTGCAGGACCAAGTGAGTTTTGCTAAAAAATGGACTTGCTCCCAATGAACGGAAATATGGATTAAGGAGGTCCTTATGCTGCGCCAATTTTTTTCTTATTACAAGCCCTACAAGGGCCTGTTTATCCTTGATTTTTGCTGTGCCATTTTTGCAGCATTGTTGGAATTGATATTCCCTCTTGCCGTGAACCGGGTCATCGACGATTTGCTCCCGAGCGGTAATTGGAAGTGGATTCTATATGCTTGCCTGGGTCTTCTGGGCATTTATGTCATCAGCTCTTTCTTGCATTATGTAGTTACCTATTGGGGGCATAAGCTGGGGATCAACATTGAGACGGACATGCGCAAGAAGCTGTTTGACCGCGTTCAGAAGCAATCTTTTCGTTTTTTTGACAACAACAAAACAGGGCATCTGGTTTCGCGAATGACCAATGACCTGATGGATATCGGGGAAATCGCTCACCACGGTCCAGAGGACCTGTTTATTGCCGTTATGACGCTTGCCGGAGCGCTGGGCATCATGCTCAGTATTAACTGGCAGCTGGCGGTGATGACGTTTGTCATTGTGCCATTGATGATTTATTTATCCCTGTATTTCAGCAGCAAAATGTCGGCGGCGTTCAAGCGGATGTTCTCAGATATCGCCGATTATAATGCGCGGGTGGAGAACAATGTCAGTGGCATTCGCGTGGTTCAAGCTTTCTCGAATGAGAATCATGAAATCGCACGTTTCGCTGAAAACAACAACCGCTTCCGTGTGACCAAGCTGATTGCCTATCGCATTATGGCTTGGAACTCTTCGATCAGTTTTATCCTGATGAAATTCATTTCCTTGTTCGTTCTGGTGTGCGGTACCTGGTTCGTGATCCAAGGACGGATGACCAACGGAGAATTTATTGCGTTTGTGATGCTGTCCAACGTATTCTTAGGTCCGGTCAAACAGATCAATGCGGTCATTGAGATGTATCCAAAAGGAATTGCCGGCTTCAAGCGATATTTGGAGCTGCTTGAGACCGAGCCGGATGTTGCGGATTCGCCGGATGCGAAGCCGGTCCAGCATCTGCGGGGAGATATTGCATTCCACGAGGTTTCATTCGGGTATGAGAACAAGGATAAAGTGCTTCAGGATGTGAATCTGTCCATTCGAGCAGGAGAAACGGTTGCCCTTGTGGGTCCGTCTGGAGCAGGCAAAACGACGCTGTGTTCCTTGCTGCCTCGCTTCTATGATACAGAGGCGGGCCGGATTACGATTGACGGGATGGATATACGAAAAATGACGCTGCAATCCCTTCGTTCCCATATCGGCATTGTGCAGCAGGATGTGTTCCTGTTCGATGGCAGCATCCGTGAAAATATTGCCTATGGCAAACTGGGCGCTGCAGATAGCGAAATCATGCAAGCCGTCCGTCGTGCTCAGCTTGAGGATTTGGTCGCGTCGCTTCCGGAGGGGCTTGATACGTTGATAGGCGAGAGAGGCGTTAAACTGTCCGGTGGACAGAAGCAGCGTCTGTCGATTGCGCGGATGTTCTTGAAGAACCCGCCGATTCTGATCCTGGATGAAGCAACGTCCGCCCTGGATGCGGAGACCGAAGCTGCGATTCAGCAATCACTGGCCGAGCTCTCCGAGGGCCGCACAACGCTGGTGATCGCTCACAGGCTGGCAACCATCAAGAATGCAGACCGGATTGTAGTAGTGGCAGATCAGGGGATTGCAGAACAAGGCATGCATGAGGAACTGCTCGAGGCCCGTGGCCTATACAGCCGATTGCATCGTGCACAGTTTGGCGCTTAATAGAACTCATTAACCATTCTGGAGGATTCATATTATGTACAAGACGAAATTCCGAGTGCTTTTATATATGTTCGTACTATGTTCTTTATGGATTACAGCTTGTAGCGGGACAGAGAATACCACGAGCAGTGCCGGATTTGCCGGGGAAACTGCGGTCGGCGCGGAAAATCAGAAGAGCGAAGCTTCAGCACCAGCAACTAGAGTAATAGAGACGATTCATGGAGAAATAGAGATCCCGGCTGAACCTAAGCGAATTGTGGTCGATGCTTACTTGCCTACGTTACTGCTGCTTGGTGAGAAGCCGGTAGGTGCGACCGAAAGAGATCTCGGCAACGTGCATATTCAAGACTTGATTGAAGGAATTGAGAGCACAGGAGAGAGCGCGACGGAGAAGATTCTGGAATTAAGCCCGGATTTAATCATAAGCGCTAACTCGGAACCCGAAATATACGAGCAGTTATCCAAAATTGCGCCAACGGTTATTATTCCATATGAGACCTACCGAAGCGTACATGAGGAAGTCGAGGGCTTTGGGGCCATGCTGGGCAAGGAAGAAGAAGCAACGAAATGGCTCGCCAGCTTTGATGAGAAGATCGGGGAGCTTCGGATCCGCATGAACGCTGTTATGGCAGAGGGAGAAACGGTATCGATTTTCGGTGCCTTCGGAAAAGGGTTTTATCTGTATGGAGACGGCATCTATCGTGGAGGTTTGGCGATTTACAAGGAGCTGAAATTAACCCCGCCCGAACGCATTAAAACGGAATTAATCGACACAGGGGAAACCTTTAAGGAGGTTTCTATGGAAGTCCTTAAAGATTATGCTGGCGATTACATATTCCTGGATGAGTCGAAAGGTGGTACTTTAGACAAGGATGACAAGGTATGGAGCTCCCTTGAGGCTGTCAAGCAAGATCGCGTGTTCTATTTGGACGCCAAACGATTCTGGCCGTATGACCCCATAGCTGTCCTGGCTCAAGCACAAGAAGTGACGGATATGATCGTTGCCAAAAAAGAGAAGGAAAACGCGAAATAAAAAACGTGGCGTATGAATGATTCGCGTGACGAATGAGATGAAATTTGGGATGGGTACATCTGGAGATTAAATGGCAGTAGTGCGGACGAATTCAACATTTGGTGAATGGACAAGATAGACCGTCTTTGACCGCGGTGAACATATAGAGTAACTTAAAAAAGGGCAAAGTCAGTGATATCTGACTTCGCCCTTTTGGCATTGGATCGCGTCCATAGCATCATCTGAATCCTAATCCTGGACTACAGAAGGGAGCAGGTCCGCTTGATATAAGTCTAAAGTACATCTAATGGTGCATCGCCTGTCTTCAGTTTGTCATTCAGTATGCTATCCTCAAGCACACTGAACTTGTCTCCGTATACTTTTGTAATATGCCTTTCCCCCCATGCACAGAGCATGTCCAGAATTCCGCACAGACTCATACCGTACTCACTCAGCTCATATTCCACTTTCGGTGGTACCTGGTTATGGATAATCCGATTGATTACGCCGTCATCTTCAAGCTCCCGCAGCTGTTGAGTGAGCATTTTCTGCGTGATATGAGGCATGAGCCGCTTCAATTCGTTCGTTCGTTTGCGGCCGTGGGTCAGATGACACAGGATCACGCATTTCCACTTACCTCCGATAACCTCCAAGGTTGCCTCTACTGCTATGTTGTATTTCTTTGCTTGCATATACATCCTCCTTAATTTATAGGCACCAATAAGTACCTAGGGTACTCTGTGGTACCTACCTTACTAAAAAGTACGTTCTTCACACAAAAGATGATATCAATCATAATAGCATTTGCCAGCTGGATTACACCATACAGAATATTTTCACAAAATACAAGTTATACACTTGATAGGGGGAACTATTAACATCATGATCGTTAACAAAAAGAGAAGTTTGTTTGCACTGTTAGCCCTTGCGGTCAGTGCTTTTGCTATCGGCACTACAGAGTTTATAAGCGTGGGACTGCTTCCTCTTATTGCAGAGGATATGAATATTTCGGTGACGACCGCCGGTTTAACCGTTTCGATGTACGCGCTGGGCGTTACCTTCGGCGCACCGATTCTTACGTCACTTACATCCAGGATGCCCAGAAAAGCGCTGCTGCTCTGGATTATGATTATTTTTATCATCGGTAATAGCGTGGCTGCCAGTGCAACTTCGATTGGCATTCTACTTGCCGCCCGCGTGCTTTCGGCCTTTTCGCATGGCGTATTTATGTCCATCGGCTCGATCATTGCAGCAAGCGTCGTACCTGAGAATCGCAGAGCCTCCGCCATCTCCATTATGTTTACGGGGCTTACGGTAGCTACGGTTACGGGTGTTCCGCTTGGAACATTTATCGGTCAGCAGTTGGGCTGGAGGCTTGCTTTTGTGGCAATTATTGTAGTTGGTGTTATCGCCTTCATTGCCAACAGCATTCTAGTCCCTGCGGATTTGCCCAAGGGAGAGCGCACTACATTCCGTGATCAGGCTAAATTGTTGACAAACGGCAGACTGCTTCTTATGCTCTTGATCACTGCATTGGGTTATGGGGGTACTTTCGTTGTCTTCACTTATTTGTCTCCATTACTTCAGGATGTAACAGGGTTCAAGGAAAGCACGGTGGCGGTCATCCTGCTTGTATACGGAATTGCCATTGCAATTGGTAATGTTATCGGCGGGAAGGCAGCAAACCGAAACCCGCTTAAAGCCCTGCTCTATATGTTTATCGCTCAAGCGGTGGTGATGTTCATTCTGCTGTTTACTGCACCATTCAAAGTCGCCGGTCTAATCACGATTATTCTCATGGGCTTTCTTGCATTTATGAATGTGCCAGGGCTTCAGGTTTATGTCGTGATGTTGGCTGAGCGGTTTGCTCCCCGGGCTGTCGATATGGCTTCCGCGATGAATATTGCCGCCTTCAATGCTGGTATTGCAATCGGGGCTTTTATGGGCGGCTTGATTACGGATTCACTTGGCATGATTCATACAGCCTGGATCGGCGCATTGATGGTGCTGGGCGCTGTTGTGCTCACCGGTTGGAGTTTGAAGCTGGAACGGAAGGATCAGCAAGGGCATCGAGACCAAGCAGCTTGATCAATTAATTGTAAGTAAGAAGGGAAGCTTTCTAACATTCTCACAAATAATCGGAGGTTTTACCAACATGACAGCAAAAAACTTACAGGATACAACCACTTTATCTAATGGCGTTAATATGCCATGGTTTGGACTTGGTGTCTTTAAAGTAGAAGAAGGACCGGAATTGGTAAATGCGGTTCGCACGGCAATCCAGCACGGCTATCGCAGCGTGGATACGGCAGCCATATACGAAAATGAAGAAGGCGTTGGACAGGGAATACGTGAGGGTCTGGAAGCCGCGGGAATCCAGCGAGAAGATCTGTTTGTTACATCTAAAGTGTGGAATGCTGACCTGGGGTATGAATCGACACTAAAGGCTTGTGAAACAAGTGTCCAGAAGCTGGGACTGGAATATTTGGACCTGTATCTCATACATTGGCCGGTTGAAGGGAAATATGTAGAAGCGTGGAAAGCACTAGAAACGCTGTACAAGCAAGGGCGGGTAAAAGCCATTGGCGTGAGCAATTTCCACATCCATCATCTGGAGCAGTTAATGAAGGAAACTGAAATCAAACCGATGGTGAACCAGGTGGAATATCACCCGCGGTTGACGCAAAAGGAGCTGCAGCAGTACTGCCAAGCGAACGGAATTCAGTTCGAGGCCTGGTCCCCCTTGATGCAGGGCCAGCTGCTGGATCAGGAGGATCTTCAAGGCATTGCCGCGAAGCATCATAAATCCATTGCCCAGATTATTCTGCGTTGGGATCTGCAGAACGGCGTGATTACCATTCCAAAATCAACCAAGGAACATCGGATTATAGAGAATGCGGCTATCTTCGATTTCAAGTTGTCTGATGAGGATATGCAGCGTATCGACAGTTTGAATCAGGACCTCAGAGTTGGTCCCGACCCGGACGATTTTGACTTTTAAGAAATCCGTTTGAGGTAACAATATAAGTGTAATAAATATTACGGCTCTCCTTCATTTCCAGCTGCACTTCGGAAACAAGGAGAGTCCATTTTCTACATAGCCTAAGAAGGAGCGAGAAATGATGAATCTGGATCTACAAGGCAAAATCGCATTGGTAACAGGCTCGACGTCCGGCATTGGCAAAGCTATTGCCATGGCTCTTGCAGCTGAGGGAGCATCGGTCATTATTAATGGCAGACATGAGGATAAGGTGAAACAGACGATCCATGATATTCACTCGAAGCACCCGGATGCCGAGGTGCGTTTTGTCGTTGCGGATCTTGGCACGGAGGAGGGATGCCATCAGGTTAGGGAAGCAGGTCCGGTGCTTGATATTTTGGTTAACAATCTGGGGATCTTTGAGCCTGCTGAATTTTTTGATATTTCGGATGCGGATTGGTTCAGGTTCTTTGAGACGAATATTATGAGTGGTGTTCGGTTAACGCGGCATTATCTGAAAAACATGCTAAGTCGCAATGAAGGCCGAATCATCTTTATCGCAAGTGAAGCTGCCGTCATGCCATCGCAAGAGATGGCACATTACAGTGCAACCAAAACGATGCAGCTGTCCCTCTCCCGGAGTTTGGCCGAGCTGACAACAGGCACACGCGTAACGGTGAATACCGTCATGCCCGGATCCACCCTGACCGAAGGTGTGGAGACGATGCTGAATACTCTGTACCCTGATGAGAAGCTCACCATCGAAGAAGCCGAGCTGCGATTTATGAAGGAAAACCGGCCGACGTCCATTATTCAGCGATTGATTCGACCCGAGGAGATTGCGGATTTTGTTACCTATCTCAGCAGCCCCAAGTCCTCGGCCATCAACGGTTCAGCACTCCGAGTAGATGGGGGCTTGGTCCGTAGTGTGTTCTAGGCCAGGGCAATGGAACGATAAACTCATGGTGAACGGTATTTTTGCCTGAAGGATTTGGGTTTGAGGCCAGTATAACGGGAAAAGCATCGTATAAAATAAGGAAACGAGCCGAACCCGGCTTCTTCGGCAATATGCCCAATGGGATCATTGGTATGAATCAGCATTTGTTTGGCTTGTTCGATTCGATGCCGTGTAAGAAATTCCAGGGGAGTGCAGCCAAACGTCTTTTTCATGCATATGGAAAGGTAGTTCTGGTGAAAGTGCATGGCATCGGATAACCTCCCGTAACTCATGGGTTCGTTGTAGTGTTTCCTGAGATAGTTGGCCGTTCTCTCGGCAATGACATAATGAGGGTTCTGTCTCTTCTGAATTCCTTGTTCTTCAGCTTGAAGCAGCAGTAGAAGCTCCTGCAATACCTGCTGCTGCTTCCAACGCGCTGCGGAAGAAAGGGATTGCTCCAGCAGCTGCAATTGTTCGATGAACAGCTCGGCCTGCTCTCCCGATGATAACTGTCCGTATTTCGGTATATAGAAGGTGAAGTTCTCGATATGTACATATGGCTGCTCCGATTGCGATAAGGCAAATGGGGTTATTTCCTCTACTTCGATCCACTGGCCGAGCGTCTGGAAATGCAGCCAATAAAAATGCGTCTCCTCTTGGCATGGCAAAAAGGTGCGATGCGCGGCATCCGGTCTCAGAATCAGGTAACAGCCTGCGGAAACGCGATACGGAGCGCCAGACTCCTCCAGATATAAAACGCCTCTTGTAACCAGAATCAGATCAAAGACACCGATATTAAACCGATTCGGATGCTGGTGTCCTTCCTGATAGGTATCTTCTCCACAAATAATATAGTGAGGCAGCGGCGGTGCCGTGAATTGGAAGAGCATATGCTTGTTTGACCTCCTGTCATCCAAACTTTTTCTCCATAATAAACTCTTTTCTGATCAGAATTCAATAAGACGCATGATGTTGTAATTGGATAAAAACAGGTTGCTTCTGTGTATAGGGCACCGTCTGATGACATGATATATTTCTATCAGAGTGTACACCTACAAGACAGAAACAAGGAGCGTGGAAGTGAATGCTGCATGAGACTGCGTTTAGCAACCTCCCATTAGGAGCCATAAAGCCGGCTGGCTGGCTTAAGGATCAGCTTGAGATTCAGGCAAACGGGCTTACCGGACATTTGGAGGAACAGTGGAAGGACGTTGGGGCTGATAATGGCTGGCTGGGTGGACAGGGGGAGAGCTGGGAACGGGGACCGTATTATGTGGATGGGTTGCTTCCTTTAGCTTATTTGCTTGAAGACGAGTCGTTAATTGCCAAATCGAACCGCTGGGTCGAGTGGTCGCTTGCCAGCCAGCAGGAGAATGGCATGTTCGGTCCGGCGCGTATTACATCGGTAAATCAGGATATCGACAAGGAGCAGGACTGGTGGCATTACATGATCATGCTGAAAGTGATGATGCAGCATGAAGAAGCAACAGGGGATGAACGAATCATCCCGTTTCTCACGAAATTTTTTGCTTATGTCCATTCGGTTATTAAGGAACAGCCGCTTCGGGGCTGGGCTCAGACAAGAGGCGCGGAAATGCTGCTGTGCATTGTCTGGTTGTATAAACGCACGTCGTTATCCTTCCTGTTAGAGCTTGCCGATATCGTTGCCGGACAAACGACGGACTGGAGCGATATCTTTCATGATTTCCCATTCTGGCGAAAGGTTGAGGAGTGGGATTGGACGACCCATGTTGTCAACGTAGCCATGGGAATCAAAACGCCGGGCGTGCTGTTTGAATTAAACGGCAACGTCAAAGAGCGGGAAAGCGTGCTGCGAGGCATCGACTCGTTGATGAATTATCATGGTCAAGCGCACGGCATGTTCTCGGGAGATGAATGGTTGTCCGGTACCCATCCGAGTCAGGGCGTGGAATTGTGTGCCGTCGTGGAGTATATGTTCTCTATGGAGCAGTTGACGCGTATTTTCGGAGACGGACGCTTTGGGGACATTCTGGAGAAGGTTGCCTTTAATGCGCTGCCTGCCGCAATCTCTCCGGATTGGACATCCCATCAGTATGACCAGCAGGTCAATCAGATGGTGTGCAACGTCGCTCCGCGGCCATGGAGCAATGGTCCGGATGCCAACCTGTTCGGATTGGAGCCGAACTTCGGATGCTGCACGGCCAACATGCACCAGGGCTGGCCCAAGCTGACTTCACATCTCTGGATGAAGGATCGGGAGGAGGGGCTTGCAGCCGTGTCCTACGCGCCATGCACCGTGAGAACAACGGTAGGTCAAGGGGGTGCCGCAGTTGTAGAGGTAAGCGGAGAATATCCGTTTAAGGATCGCGTCCAGATCAAGCTGTCATTGGAACGATCGGAATCATTTCCTCTCTCCTTGCGTATCCCGGCATGGTGCGATCATCCCGTCATTACGCTGAACGGGCACAAATTGGAGTTCCAGGTTACATCCGGTTATGCAAGGCTCGTTCAGAACTGGCAGAGCGGTGACCGCCTGGACATTCACCTGCCGATGGAAGTGAGAACCTCGTCGCGGAGCATGTACGCTGCAAGCATCGAAAGGGGGCCGCTGGTTTATGTGCTGTCTGTGAAGGAGAACTGGCAGATGATCCAGCAGCGGGATATGTTTCACGATTGGGAGGTATATCCTGCATCGCCATGGAAATATGGTTTGATTGCCGATACGACATTCGAGGTGCTGGAGCAGGATATGGCTCGGCAGCCGTTCTTGGCTTCAGAGTCACCGGTCAGGGTGAAGGCGCAGGGACAGTTAATCCGGGATTGGAAAATGGAAGGCAACAACGCAGGAACTCCACCGCTGCATCCGAATACGGATGGACAGCCCATTACGGAATTAGAGTTAGTTCCGTATGGAAGCGCGAGGCTTCGAATTGGCGAATTTCCTCTGATCGGGAAGCGAAAGAAATGATCTTAAGGTAAGGATGACGGGGACTGAAAAGCTAACGCAAGCTGAGCAGGGCAGGAGTATCGTAGCCAGACGGAATTTTCGTTTGTTTCTTAGAACTGCATACCAAGCTGTTCAACGTTACTGGCATGTTTAGGAGCTTTCATATTTCTCTTGTTTTAGATGGAAATCTAAACGGTGAGGAGTGAAAGCTTCTTTTTGCGTTCTAGTATTATGGTATCATTGTTTTATTACAAAAAAACTGGACAAATACGCATGATGTTGTTTATATTATTGTAAGATAAAGAAATATGACGAGAAGGTGACTGTACATTGCTGGAACTGTCCATTAATGATTCTGACCGATTGGTAAAAGTGGCTCATGCACTCAGCACGCAGACCAGAATAGGCATTATTAAGCTGCTGCTGGCCAAAGCTAATCTTAATATCTTGGAAATCGCGGAACAGCTTGATATTCCCGTATCGACAGCGGCAAACAACGTCAAAGTATTGGAAGAAGCCGAATTAATCGTCACAGAGCTTCAGCCTGCGACAAGAGGGGCCATGAAGGTGTGCAGCCGAAATTTTGACGATGTACGCATGATTTTGAACCCCAAGGCCTATGACCAAAATACAAGCAAGGTTGAGGAAATCGAAATGCCCATTGGTCATTTCATTAATTTTGATATCGTTCCTACCTGTGGAATGGCCAATGCGACAGGGATGGTTTTTCAAGAGGACGATCCGGTTAATTTCTATCTTCCAGAGAGCAGAACCGCAGAGATCATATGGTTCCGTAAAGGCTGGATCGAATATCGGTTTCCCCGAAAGCTTCCAGCAGGAGCACAGATCCAGTCACTGGAATTCTCCCTCGAGATATGCTCCGAGGCGCCAAACTTCAATAATGATTGGCCTTCTGAAATTACGGTGTGGATTAACGACATAGAGGTGGGGTCATGGATTTCGCCAGGAGATTTCGGCGATTACCGCGGCAAGCTTAATCCTTCATGGTGGTATGACAACAGCACACAGCACGGTCTGCTGAAAACCTGGTCTACCGATCTGAACCGAAGCATGGTGGATAAAGAGAAATGCTCGGATGTTACCCTTCGGGATCTTCATCTGGAGGACAAGCCGTTTATTACGTTTCGGATCGGGATCAAGCCCGATGCGAAGCATCAGGGCGGTATCAATTTGTTCGGAAAAGGATTTGGCGATTACGCGCAGGGCATTGTGATGAAGCTGCAGTATGATTGATCCATATTAAACGTTAAGGTTTCAGATGTTTTGTAATACAAAACATTCTGAAACTTTTTTTATTGAATAAAACAATAATTTTGAAAGAAAGCGTTGACAAAACATTTAATAAGCATTTATTATTCTGTTTATAAACAAATTAATTGTAATAAAACAAACGAATGAGTATTGAAGAGTTGGAAACATGGGCAGAGAAAACTAGTTCATGGCTCCAGATGTACTCATGGAAGCGCTGTTTTGAGCAGTAGTTTGTTTATCAGCAAATCAATCGAAGGGGGAAGCATCCATTATGGTTTGGAAAGGAAAGTGGGTTCAGCTTTCATTGACAATGGTGTTAAGTTTCATGCTTGTACTATCAGGTTGTGGTTCCAGCAATAATACCGCTGCACCGGAGGACCCGAAATCGGATGGTGGGACGGGAGAAACGAGTGAAAACGCAAAATCCCAGATTGAATTCATGGGATGGGGAGGCGATACCGAGAAAGCCGTATTCCAGAAGCTGATTGACTCCTATATGAAAAAGAATCCGAACAAGAAAGTGAAATATACTGTCGTTCCGCCTGCGGAATATTATCAGAAGCTGGATACATTGATTGCGGCGAACAAGACACCGGATGTTTTTTATGCCGGAGGAGCCCACTTCAATAAGCTGGTCTCCAGTGATGTTCTGTTAAATCTGGAATCCCAGCTTAACTCCAGCAGCGACGTGAACCCCGACAACGTGTGGAAGCAGGGACTCGATCGTTATCGTTACGATGGAAGCAATGTGGGTTCCGGAGATTTGTACGGATTGCCTAAAGACGTAGGTCCGTGGGCATTTGCTTACAATAAAGCGTTGTTTGATAAAGCGGGCCTTCCATACCCTAGCGCCAAGGCTGGCGAATACACATGGGATGACATGGTCGCAGATGCAAAAGCCATCACCGTTGTGAATGAGCGCGGAAAGATCGATACGTTCGGTGTTGCGGGCTACTCCACCGAATCCGCGGTGTGGGCCAACGGAGCCGACTGGCTCGATCCCGCTACCGGCAAGATTACAATTGATACGCCTGAATTCGCAGAAGCGATGCAATTTGTAGCCGATTTGAGCCTGGTACATAAAGTCAGTCCGTCACCGGACGATGAGAAGGCCCAGAACGCCTATGCTCGCTTCGTTGCCGGTAAAGTGGCGATGTTCCCAATGGGTCCGTGGGATCAGCCTGGTTTCTGGGATCTGCCGTTTGAGTGGGACATCGCCGCATGGCCGGCAAGTCCAAATACGGGCAAAACCGCAACGTGGCTGGGTTCGCTTGGATTCGTTGTATCAAAGAAAACGGAATATCCTGAAGATTCATTTGCCCTGGCAGCGTACTTGAGCCTGGATCCGGAATCGCAAAAAGAAAATTACATGCTGGGTCAAGCGGTTCCGAATTTGATGGATATGGCAAAGGGCGAATTCCTGGACATGGAGAAGGCCCCGCAGACTCGTCAGGTATTCCTCGATATCATCGAAGATTATGGACGTCCGCCAGTTGAGGTTACCTCCAAAAACACCAAATGGCTGGATACGTTCTGGCAGGATGCCAGTCAAGTGTGGACAGGCAAGAAATCCGCAGCTGAATTTGTCAAAGAGGAGCAGCCGAAGCTGCAGAAGCTTTACGACGAAAGCAATAAGTAGGCAGGGCAGCACATGCTGCGGTGGAGAGGCGAAGACGACGGGGGAACCCGGCTTGCAGCGTCTTTGCTTTTTCCCGCTGCAGCCAGGGAGGAAAAATTGATGAAGAATACAACCCCGGGATATCGGCGCAAAGAAATCATATGGTCACTGCTGTTTGTCACACCGCCGATATTGGGTTTCTTGATATTCGGCTTGGCACCGCTTCTGACATCGTTTGGATTAAGCTTCATGTCATGGGATATGTTCACGCCCGCCGAGTTCACGGGTACGGACAATTTTCAGTACATGTTTGCGGACGAGAAATTCTACAAGTCGCTTTATAACACGTTCTATCTGCTGCTCGGTATTCCGCTCGGCATGATCATAGCTCTGATCCTGGCGATCATGATGAATCGGCCGCTAAAGGGTATTTCATTCTTTCGTACCATTTATTACATTCCGGTGATATCCCCTATTATTGCCGTTTCATTACTCTGGCAGTGGCTTCTTAATTACGATTACGGCATTATCAATGAGTTTATCTGGAATGTATTCGGGGTGCAGGGTCCGAACTGGCTCGGAGACCCGAACTGGGTAAAACCGTCATTCATCCTGATGGGTTTATGGGGCGGCGTTGGCGGCACTATGGTGCTGTATCTTGCAGGATTGCAAGGGATACCCTCAAGTTATTATGAAGCGGCTCAGGTTGATGGGGCTTCACGCTGGCACCAATTCAAGCATATTACGCTTCCGCTGTTGTCGCCGATTCACTTCTATGTCGTTGTGATGGGCATCATAGGCACCTTCCAATCCTTCAGCCAGATGTACATTCTGGCAGCAGATGGAGGGCCTGAATACAGCGGAGCGACCATCGTGTATTACATCTTCCAAGAAGCCTTTAAATATTTCAATATGGGTTACGCAAGCGCGGTGGCATGGGTGCTGGGTATTCTCATTTTTATCATCACGCTGTTCCAGTTCCGCTTCTCCAAGCGGTGGGTTTACCAAGAATAGACGCATGCCATTTATATAGGAGGAATTAGATATTATGGTTAAACAACGCCGTTTGATCCATTCGATGATCTATATCCTGCTGCTTGCGGGGTCTTTCATCATGCTTGGACCGCTAGTCTGGACGTTGTCAACGTCATTGAAGAGCCAGCAGCATGTTTTTGATATACCGCCGCAGTGGATTCCCGATCCGCTGACATGGCTGAATTACAAGGATGTCTGGGCCAAAGCCCCGCTCCTGTATGGTTTTATGAACAGTGCCATCGTGGTGGTGACGGTACTGACAATAGGTCTGTTTGTGGCAGCCATGGCGGCTTATGCCTTTTCCAAGTTTGATTTTCCCTTCAAAGAAGGGATCTTCATGGCCCTGCTTGGCACGATGATGATTCCATATTCCGTGGTCATGATCCCCCAATATATCGGTTTCTCTGAGCTTGGGTGGGTGGATACGCTGCTTCCGCTCATCGTGCCTGGTCTCTTCGGGAATATTGTGACGATCTTCTTCTTTCGTCAATTTATGCAAGGCTCTATTCCGACGGACCTCATCGATGCGGCGAAAATAGATGGCTGCGGATATTTCCGGACATTTACGACCGTCGCGCTTCCCATCGTGAAACCGGCGATTGCTGCACAGGCCGCCCTTGGATTTATGGGGATATGGAACGATTTTATGGGCCCCTTGATTTATCTGCACACACCGGAAAGGCAGACTATTCAGGTGTTAATCGCAAGTATGCAGTCCAATTACATCTCGACCTCCAATTATCCGTCGCTCATGGCTGCCTCCATCGTGGCATTGCTGCCAGTCGTTATTGTATTCTTCATGGCTCAGCGCTACTTCATTGAATCCTTGGCCATTACGGGCATTAAGGGATAACCGATGACACGATTTCGGAAACCGTGGAGGCTGTTAGGGATTTCGTTGGCATCGGTTGCGGCTGTGGCCGTTACCCTTGCAGTTATACAGGATGCGACCAAGGGTAAGCAGGCACACGGAGGGGAGATAACAATGGAACATACCTATCTGAACCCGATGAAGCTGGATCAGGAATGGGAGGATTATGGAATAGGTGACCCTTATGTACTGCGTTTCAATGGAAGATATTATCTATATTGCAGTACAAAGGACTGGCGTGTCGGCATTAAGGCATGGAGCTCCGAGGATCTTGTGAGCTGGCAATACGAAGGACTTGTTACAGAAGAGCCGCTTACCGAGGGAGCTTATGCACCGGAGGTAGTCTACTGGAACGGATCATTCTACATGTACACCTCGCCTGGTGGCAAGGGACATTATGTTCTGCGAAGCGACAATCCGACGGGTCCATTCCAAATAGAAACCGATAATTTGGGACTGAGCATCGATGGCTCGGTGTTCATAGACGATGATGCCAAGTGGTATTTCACTTATGCCGCATCAGGCGGCATCATGGCAAGCACCATGAAGGACCCGTATTCCATCGACGTTGGCTCTAAACTGAATACGTCTTTAGGCCACTGGACGGAAGGCTCCATGATCATCAAGCGTCAAGACCGGTATTACATGACGTATACAGGCAATCATGTGTTCAGCCGCGGATACCGCGTCAATTATGCGGTTGCCCATGATTCGCCTAACGGAATCTACTCAATTCCGGAGAATAACCCCATCATCATCTCGACTAACGATGAGTTTAACGGGCTGGGGCACAGCGCAACCGTATTAGGACCTGACATGGATTCCTACTACATTGTGTACCACAATCTTGCGGGGCGTTCGGCGGAAGGCCCGCCGGTACGGATGTTAAACATGGACCGATTGATTTTTAATGGAGACAAAATGTCGGTTGCAGGACCTACGCATGGGATACCGGTGCAAGCACCAGCACTTCCGGTCTTTCATGATGTGCTCGGAGGACCGGAGCCGCAAGGCGAGCACTGGGAACATCAGAAGCTTGTAAATGGATCAGCAGCATGGATCAGCAGCCTAAGCACGGACAACAGGTTTACGGCCGAGTTCAATGCTGTGCTCACGGATGAGAACGTCCCTGCCGGTTCGGAAGATGCGGATTTCGAGGCTTTGTTTTCCTATGAGGATGGAGATCATTACCGAGGCATCCGCGTGGATGGCAAGGATATGTCCATGTCAATGTTTGAAAGAGCTGGGGGACAAGAAGTTATAACTCAATCCGTCAGTCTCCCTAACGGAATGGATATGACCAAGCATCACGCGCTGCGCATCGAATCAGGGGACCATGGAACCCGAGTTTATTGGGATGGGATCCTTCTGTTGAGCGATAAGGAAATGAAAGGTACGGCAGGACGGATCGGATATAGCTGGTCACCCGCGCTGAAGCCGGAACTGCGATATACCGCCTTTTCAAACGAAGCGAACGGCAGCAGCGACCAAGATGTGCTGAAGCAGGTGCCTGGTACGATGGAGGCCATACATGGTGTCCAAGATTCAGTTGAGCGTAACGAATACGCAATCAGTGACAAGGAAACACCGGACGGAAGTTATGCGGTAACCGTGCTTCAAGATCACAAGGGACTAACGTTTCCGGTATATGTAAAAGAAGACGGCAGTTATCTGTTATCTGCGATGGTATCGAACGCTTCGGCCGGTGCAAGGCTTGTCCTGGATGCCGGGGGAGAACGAAAGGAAATCCTGCTGGATCCTTCATGGTTCTCCGAAGATTCCGAATGGACGAAGATTCCCCTGGGGTCGGTTCAACTGCGTAAGGGGCCTCAATGGCTATCGTTAACGAGGAAAAAGGGAGATGTCTCGATACGTTATATCGAGTCCAGCTTAATTTCCCCAGTAGCGCCACGTCATGACGTCGAATTCACCGACGTATACGGCAGCTGGAACCTTGCAAACGGTCAGGCCGAGCTTCTGTCGGAAGGCCAAGAGGGCAAGTTGTTCGGCGGGGACCCGCGATGGAGCAATTACGAAGTGAGCTTTCAGTTAACCGCAACTGAAGAAGCGTCAGGGGAGGCGTCCGTGCTGTTAAGAACATCCAACGAATCGGATTTTCCGGACCAGGTCAGGGACTCCTTCATGGGTTATGAGCTGTCTTTTCGTAATGGAAGGGTGATCTTAAAGCGGATCAGTTATGAAGTGAATGAGGAGATGGCTTCGGGCTTCCTTGAGCTGGAGGAACATCAGCCAGCAGAGGTTAAAGTAAGACTTGAAGGAGCCGCTATACATGTGTACGCCAACGGCGGTGAAGATCCGATTGTGAGCTGGCTGGACCCCAACGCCTTCCTGAGCGGCCGTGTCGGTCTGCGTACCTCCTCGAAGGGATGGACCTTCTCGCCGCTAACGGTTGAACCGATCGAAATGCAGTAACTGCATACCAACAACATAAACATAGCACAAGCCAACGTGCGACAAAGGAGCAGGAGACAACATGACAACAAAAATGTATAACAAAGATTATCCGCGACCTCAATTCGTGAGAGAACATTGGGTTAATCTGAACGGGGAGTGGAGTTTCGGGTTTGACGATGACAATACAGGTGAGCGTGATCGGTGGCAGGATGATTTTGGCGGTGAATTGAAGATCACGGTGCCCTTTACTTATGAGACGAAGGCCAGCGGGATCGGCAGAGAGGAGCACCATCCATTCATATGGTATAACCGAACGCTTGATATCCCTCAAGAGGATGAGGGCAAGCGAGTTGTCCTGCATTTTCAAGGAGTAGACTACTTGGCGAAAATCTGGATTAACGGTACCTACGTTGGCAGTCATCAAGGGGGATACTCGGCATTTTCATTTGATATTACCCCGTACATATCCTTTGGTGCTGCCAATCAATTAACGGTGAAAGCGGAGGACAGCATGGATGCAACCCAGCCACGAGGCAAGCAGAGGTGGGTTGAGCATAATTTCGAGTGTTTTTACGTCCAGACAACCGGGATTTGGCAGTCGGTCTGGCTGGAAGTTGTAGAACCGGTCCATGTCGATTCTGTCAAAATAACACCGAATATGGATACGCGCTCCGTGCGTTTCGAATACCAGGTGAAGGGTGATTTCACGACGAAGGAGACCAGACTGGAGACGATTATCAGCTTGAAAGGGAAGCAAGTTAAGAAAGTGAGTTTGACGATTGATCGTCCGTGGCTCCAATTGGACGTCGATCTGGTTCACGAGGCCAACGGTCCGTGGAAGCACTGCCTGTGGTCTCCGGCTCATCCGAATTTATACGATGTTGAATTTATACTGCATCACGGGGAGGAGAAGCTCGACCACGTCTATTCCTATTTCGGCATGAGGAAGATATCGATTGAGAAGGGCAGAGTCCTGCTTAATAACGTTCCGATCTATCAAAGACTCGTGCTGGACCAAGGTTATTGGTCTGACAGTCATCTCACTCCGCCATCCGAGGAAGCCATCATCGAGGATATTGATGCAATTCTGGAAATGGGGTATAACGGTGTCCGCAAACATATGAAAGTAGAGGACGCCCGGTTCTTGTACTGGTGTGATGTTAAGGGACTGCTTGTCTGGTCGGAGATGGCGGCTGCCTTTGAATTCAATGACAATGCCATCCAGAAATTCACCAACGAATGGATGGAAATCGTCCGTCAGCAATATAACCACCCCAGCATTATTACCTGGGTTCCGTTTAATGAATCGTGGGGAATCGCGCAAATTGCCAAGGACCGCAAGCAGCAGAAATTTACCGAATCCATTTATCATTTGACGAAGTCATTTGATCCGAACCGTCCGGTGATCACGAATGACGGCTGGGAGCACACCGTGTCCGATATTTTGACACTTCACGATTATATTGAGTCCGGGGAACAATTCAAGAAGCGTTATGCGGATAAAGATGTGATCGTGAATAACGAACGATCGTTCAACCAGTGGAAGTATGCTTACGCAGAGGGATACCATTACGGAGGACAGCCCATTATCGTTAGCGAATTCGGGGGCATTGCCTTTCAATCGGAATCCGGCTGGGGTTATGGCAAGCAGGAGTCATCAGAGGAGGAATTCCTCTCGAGGTTCCGCAGCATTCACCAAGCGATCAAGGATACGGAATATATTGTAGGATATTGTTACACACAGCTAACGGACGTGCAGCAAGAGATGAACGGTTTATTGACAGAGGAGCGCAAACCAAAGTTTCCGCTGGATATCATTCGCGAGATCAATCTTTCTTAAGTTTGGAAGGAGGAAAACAAATTGACTCAACAAACGTTCAGGAACCCGATACTCCCTAATGGTGCCGACCCTTGGATCATCAAACATACGGATGGATATTATTATTTGACGGTGACGTTAGGTGACCGGATCGCCCTTTGGCGGAGCCATACCATGACCGGGTTAGCTGCGGCAAACCCGACAACGATATGGACCCCCGAACAGGACGGGCCGTATTCCTATCATTTATGGGCACCGGAGCTTCACTACATTGAGGATCGATGGTACATCTATTACACGGCCAACGATGGGGGCGGCGATGATACGCGAAGAATATGCGTTCTGGAGCTCATAGGCGACGATCCGGTGAACGATGAGTGGATATTTCGAGGTGTGATAAACACGGAGCATCCGGGATTGGATGGAACCGTGCTCCAGCACGAGGGAGAGCTGTATTTTTTCTATTCCGGATACGGTTTTTTCCCGGACTACGGTTCGGCCATTTATGCGGTCCGCATGGTTAATCCCTGGACCTTAACGGGGCCGAATGTGCTTCTATCGGCGCCTACGGAAGCATGGGAGAAGCAAGGCGGGATGGCGATTAACGAAGGACCGGTGTTCTTGAAGCGGAATGGGCGCTTGTTCCTCGTATTCTCGGCAAGCGCGACCTGGTCCGATGATTATAGTCTTGGGATGATTACGATTTCGGAGACGGATGATGTGCTTGATGCTTCAGCCTGGACCAAGCATGCGGGGCCAGTGTTTGCGAAGAATCCCGCTCAGGGCGTGTACGCCCCCGGACATAACAGCTTCACCGTCTCACCGGACGGTTCGGAAGATTGGATCGTCTACCATGCGTATTCTTACTCGGAAGCCGAGCAGCAGCGTTCGGCTGGCGGTCCACGCAGTACGCGGATTCAACGCTTCGGCTGGAAAGAGGACGGCTTGCCCGATTTTGGGCTTCCAATATCTGAGCATAGCTTGCTTCCCCTGCCTTCCGGAGAGTAAAACAGCTAAACATGATCCCGGCCAGGCATTGGAGCCTGGCCGGGGTTTTAAAATCTCATGTGTTCATTTAAGTATGTTGAGGAGAGGATGATCTATCGTGAAGGAGCTTCCTTTATACCAGCAAATACAATATAAAATCAGAGAACAGATCCAGCAGGGCAATCTGCGTCCGGGCGACCGCATCCCGTCCGAGAAAGAACTGGCCATGCGGTTTCATGTCAGTGTCATCACGACCAGGAATGCGCTCGCTGGTCTGGCCGAGGAGGGCGTAGTTACCCGCATAAAGGGAAAAGGTACCTTCGTGGCAGGCGTATCTCCGCTTTGGGATTTCTCGCTTGATGGATGACCTTACCCTTAAGCCTTAAGGATTTACCTTAACATTATCAAAACGGGCATTGCTGTTCATTACACGGAGTCCGACTTTGCCGTGGGTAAATGGATTCATACTGGTATCCGTATAGTCGATAACAGGAGATACACCATGATTTACATAAATTTTAATATGGGTTCCGCTAGTGACAACCTTCAGATGATGCCAGCTATCGGCGGGCAGGCTCATGGCTGCAAAGTCGAGCGCTTGGTAACCGTAATTCATTTTGCCAAGATGCACACCCTGGGCAGTGATATGAGCATAGTAACCCTGCAGATAATCCGGGTTGTTAACAAAGGCCTTGCCGCTCGCCGGATTGTTGACACGGACAACAATTCCCGCGTCTCCCATTGATGTCAGCCGCCTGATATCCGCCTCAACCGAATAATCACTCCAGAGGCTGCTGCCGATTACCGTTTTGCCAAAGGAGCCTGCCCCTGTTCCTGCATACTCTCCGTTAACAACCGACCAGTCGCCCTCGTAGCGAGTCCATCCATTGTCGTTGCCGTCATTGAAATCATCTTTGATGGAGGTGACTGCGTCCGCGCGCGAGAAGGTGAGCGAGCTTAAATCGAATTCCCCGCTGACCGTTTCAAGCCGCAATTCATGATTGCCGGCAGTCAAATATATACGCTTGCCGCTGGTTAACCGCCAGTTCTCCCAATCCCCCGTGCTGGGGACAGGAACAGGCCCGGTAAGATCTTCGGCTCCATTCCAGAGACGGAACTGCGCATTGGGGAACGTCGTTGCTGCCCGCAGACTCAGATCATAATACCCGGTCTCCGCAACGTTGACACGATATTTGAGCCATTCGCCCGGCTGGTTCCAGCCGATGACATATTTCCCTTCAGACGCCGAAGATCGAATATCAACATGTTCATTCCGGTAAGCGCCGCCCGTGTTCCCTTGACTGAGATCATGGTATGCTGTTCCTTCGCCGCCCTGCATGTAATGAACGGCTTCGATGGTGCCGGCAACGGGCTTATAGGCATTCCATGCACTGCTGCCACCAACTTTGTTGCTAAAGGCAGCATAGCCGAAATCGGCATGGACATTCGACGTGGCATACCCGATCTTGCCTCCGGCCAGACCGGTGATGTTCCGGGTCTGCTTTTTCATGCCATCAACAAAGATGGAGAAGCTGGAATCCTTTTTCTCCACACGGATTTGATGCCATTTCGTATAATTGAAACCCGAAGGTAAGGAAGCATATTCCCATCCCTGACTCACGCCGCCAATGACAAAGTCGGTTTCGAGCCGGTTTAAGCTTCGGTTCAGGACGGCCGTTCCGTAGTTGGATTCATCCTGATATGAAAATACGACGCCGTACACAGGCGTATTGCCAGAGCCTTGCTTCATCTGTTTGGTATGGAACTCGGCCGTATAATCGGCTTCCGTAGCATTGGCCGTTACTTGACGGTACCAAGAAGCATTGCCGATGGTATCTTGCCACATGAGTTCCTGATTATAGATCCCCCAGGTACCCCCTCCAACATTGATCCATTGGTTTCCGATCGTTGTCCGGTTAAAGCGATCTGCAAACAACGGCAGCTCCGGATTGGTTTGCTCCGATGACGTCGGTCCGAGCACAAGCATTCGGTCCCCGTTCCACACGATTCGATCCAGATTCATCCTTCGTCCCGGATAAACCGAATTTCCTTCATGCGCATGGCTGTGATAAACCATATAGTCCGAATCCAGATCAGGTCCGCGCACAAGGGAGTTGTGCCCCAGGCCGACATGATGGCCTTCCGTTTCAAGGAGAACGGGATTCTGGCCGGACGCGGGCGCGAATGCGTGGGTTGCGTTGTTGCTGACAGCATAATCGACCCGGTATGCCGTACTCCATACATGATTGCCGGTATAGGTCATGAAATACTTGTTATTGCGCTTAAGGACGGTAGGACCCTCAGTCCAGCCGTTCATGCTGAGACCGGTCGACACCGCAGAACCAAAGGAAGTAGGGCTGTTCATTGGCCAGGCCATGATCTGATTGGACCCGGTTGCATAAAAGGTCCACTGTCCGTTGTCGTCAACGAAAACAGAACCGTCAATCCCCATGCCCACATTGCCAGTAACCGGAACGAACGGACCGAGGGGACTGTCGCTTTTCAGCACATAATGCCCTCCTCCTCCCGGTGATGTGTACATATAGAAATTTCCGTCCACATGATAGAATACCTCAGGAGCATAAGCGGCTTTGGTAATCGGATCTGTTGCGCATAGACCGCGGTAGGCCCAATTGACAAGATCGGGGGAAGACCACACTTTGATGCCGGACTGGTGGTCAACCGTACTGACATACAGATAATACGTTCCGTTGAATTTGAGGATGTAAGGGTCGCCCTCACCGTAGAAATCGTTATTGTTCCAACGCCAGGAATCCGTTAAATGAAATGGATTACTGTAGGCAAAAGCCTGTACCGGGAACAGGAACGCAGTTGCGAGCGCAGCCATCCCAAGCAGCAGTTTCACGAATTTCAATGTTTGATCAGCTCCAATCAGAAGAATATATGGCTGAGAACTCGGAAATCAAACGATGGACTGTATGAAGTTCACCTCCGTTCCTTTAATATGGGAAACGTTTACATTGAACGTAGTATAGCAGAACAGATGCAATGCCGTTATACCTAATCAACTATAAAATCAGGAGTCCAAGCCTCGTGCATCTGGTTGGTCAATGGCTTCATCCGTTAGAGCGGTTGGTTTACGGATCAATAACCCCATGACAACACCAACAATGGACACTGCCGTTACAACAAGGAAGGTGAACGAGAACGCATCTGCCCAGATTTCAACTTGCGGTATTGCACGAGATGAAGCTGATACACGAGCTGTCAACAAGGTTGAGAAGGCAGCCACCGCAAACGAGCCCATCACTTGCTGTGAAGCATTGTTCAAGGACGTAACGCGGTTGATCAGCGCTTGCGGTGCAGATTTCATAACAAAGGCATTCAAAGACATGCCATACAATGCATGGCCGGAGCCTGCTAAGGTCATAGCGACAATTAACATTCCCATTCCGCTCCCCGAAGAAACTCTAGAGAGCAGGAAGGCCCCTAGCCCCAGAAGTGCCGTACCGATAATAACCAGCGGCTTTACGCTCATCCGGTCAAAGAGCCTACCGCCAATCTGCATGAGAACGATGCAGGCAATGGCCTGTGGAATCATGAGGAGCCCTGTATCAAATGCATTAAATCCCTTCACCTGCTGGAGGTAAACCGGAATGAGAAAGAAGTTTCCATAAAACGTAACGGCCGTTAGCCAAAGAATCAACATGGCGCTTGTAAAAGACCACGAACGGAATACACGCAGCTCGAGGAGCGGCTCGCTTGAGCGAAGTTCAACCAGAATAAATAGCAGAAGCGCCACTACGCCAACTGCAAGGCCGATGATGGTCTGCATGGAGTCCCATCCGGCATCGCCCCCTTGGTGCACGCCGTAGATGAGGGCTGCAAAAGCAAGGGGGCCGAAAATCATGCCGAGTTTATCCAGCTTGGCTTGAGCCTGACTCTCCAACTTAGGCAGATATCGCAGCCCGAGGCATATTCCTAAGATGCCTACAGGCACATTCACCCAGAATAGATAAGGCCAGCTTACGTAATCCACCAACCACCCGGCAAACACGGGCCCGATGGCTGGCGCAATAAGTATGGGAACGCCCAGGTATGAACCCATCACCGTGCCAATCTTGTCCGGAGGACTGATCCGAAAGACGATGGCATAACCAATCGGCATGACAATGCCTCCACCTAAACCTTGAAGTATGCGAAACAGTATAAATTGCTCAGCGTTAATTGAGAGTGCGCAAAGAATAGAGCAGATCGTAAAGATGGAGATGGCCAGAATGAACATGCGCCTGCCGCCAAAGCGGTCAGCCAGCCAGCCGGCTACCGGAATAATGGCCGCCTCGGCCAGTATATAACCCGTGGTTGCCCATTGCATTAAAGATAGTGGGCTTTGAAAGGTGTTCATTAGTTTCGGAATCGCCACATTCATGGCGGTCATATTCAGTAGGACCATAAACATGCCAATGATGATGGCGAATAAGGGCGCGCGGATTTCTTTAATCGTGGTCGACATTTCATCGTCTCCTCGTACTGTATATTGTTGTGCATAACCACATTTCCGGATATATGGCTATTCGAAGAGAATCGCGCGATTCAGAGTGTCGATTCAAGAATGCACCTTGATCAACAGCTATGTGCCAAATTATAATGACTCTAAACCAACAAGAACAGTAGGCAATATTTATTGATAAGATCATTTATTATAGACCAACTTACTTTAGGTTAGGGCGGGTGATGGTTTGAGCGAGCATTCAGAACATAACGAAGAATATGAAGTATGCACGGAGGTTATTGGCGAGGTTTTGAAAATAGTTGCCGTGAAACGGGCCGTCCACGTGATTGGAGAACTGCATGACGGTCCTCAGCGGTTTAACCGCTTACGCCGGAATTTGGGCAACATCAGTACGCAATCGTTGACGGTGATTCTGAGACATTTGGAACAGAACGGAATCATTCAACGGCAAGTCATGCCAACCATGCCGGTTACCGTAGAGTATTCCTTAACGGAGCAGGGAAGAGGATTTGAAGACGTTCTCAATGTGATACATGATTGGGGAGCATCCAGGAGGGAGCATCGAACTTCATTAGGAAAGGCGAGTTCCTTATCCGAGAAATAGCAAACAGAGATCGCAGAAACCGCGTATATCGCGGTTTTTGTGTTGTACGGATACTTGGCCATAGCGAAGATAAGTATTTACGAAGTGGAGAAATACACATAATATGGAGTTATTGGAAAAGTCGGTGAGTCTTTGCAGGCGGTGAAGCACAAGGGAACTGAAGAAAGCGATCAATACCTACAAGGTCATTAAGGTGCCGGATGTGAAAGCCGAGCCCAAATTGCCATAAGAGATAACCGTTAAGTCTGGTGAGCGAATTTATCCTATATCACCCGAAGGAGCTTTCCATAATGATGAAAAATGCCATGGTCCTATTCTGTATATGTTTGATGTTAATGGTCTGTAAATCTAACGTCGATAGCGTTGATACTCCACCTTATGAGGGTCCACCCTTTGAGGGTAGGAGCCTAGTTATTGGTTTGATTGGAGAAACTCCGAACATAAGGGAAGAGAATATAGATTTTGAGGAAGTCACGTTCAAACAATTAGAGGAGGGGTTATCGTCTGACCTTGACGCTATTTTCATTACGAAAGAGTTTCTAGTGGAGGCTTCCAATCCACAATATGCAAAAGTCTATCACCATTCGGACATCCCTTTTTTCTATATCGAGTCTAAGAAATCACACGTCCCCTTTACAATTGAGGAGTTATCGTATGCCGATGTTCCTGATCTTTCAGCTTACGCTTATGCCACGGGTTACTATGGCGAGGAATCTCATTACTGGGAATATGGGTTATACAACGATGTACGCAATGAGTCCAATATCCAGGATGTCTATTCCCGAATCTTTACAACGATTGAATCGCTGCAGCTATGAAGGTGCGTGAAGAAATGGATGCCGTAAATATGATGGTATACTAACAACGAACAGAAGAGGGTAATTGATTTAGGCTGAGGATCGTGGGAAACACGGAGGATTATAAATTACGGAGGTAATAACGGCTGCATGCATCTACATGGCAAGGCATGGTGAGTAAATTGCCAGAAATAGAAGGGAATATCTGACCAAGTTAGCGATGAAGCGATTAATGATATGGGAAGCTGGTGTGTTAGTGCGTGCAACCATCCCCGCGAAAGGCAGTGAGCAGGATAGATTTCCAAGCGCGTGAAATAAACTGGGTGGAGAAAAGCGACCGAATGGTGTTATTGCTGGAAGATGATACCACACTAAGCGTAACTCCCCTGGATTCCGGGTTGGAGGCTGAGGTCATGAAAATCAGCTCACCCGAGTCTGATTTTGTCTTAAAGGTTTGGAATAAAGAGTCTCAGCCTAATGTGCAATTCCAATATGAAATCTTAAATGCCTTACACACGTATGGAAGTGCGGTTTCGAAACCTGTTGGCTGGGGTTATGGGGTGAATGGCCATCAAGTCCTGCTAACCAGTTACGATGGGACACCCATAGATAAAGTGGATCAGCCCAAACTTAAGAAGCTTGCGAAGAATTTGAATGATGTGCATAAGTTCCCGCTTGATCGTCTGACTGGTTCGGCGTTACCAAGCTACGACTTCATTGATTATTTTTATCCGCAAGTGGATCAGCACCCCGATATCCAGGATTTATTAGTGAAGCTGGTTCAGCGAGCAGACTTGAAGCCAGTGTGCATGATTCATGGGGATTACCATCTGGGCAATATTCTTGAGTCAGAAGGCAAGCTGACCGTGATCGATTGGACTAACGTCCAAATAGGTGACCCTAGATATGACATAGCCTGGTCCATTATCTTGATGTGGATTTATGTAAGTGAGAAGCGGGCCTCTTTCTACCGTGCTGCATTTTGTGCCGAGGGCCGATACGGGGAGGATGAGCTGGAACTATTCGAAGCCATCGCGTGTTTGCGAGGCATTCTGTTGTTTAGGGCGAATAATCTGCCGATTAGGCATGATACAATCTCAAGGCTCAAGTCCATTGTAACAACAAACCAATACTTGCATGGCAAGTTACTCTAAGATGGACCCCTAAATACCTGTGAACGAGAGGTCGCGTGATCGAACGTTTTTTGCACTTTAACGGACACAGGAGACGCTATTTGCTCCAAAAGGAACATTTGAACAAGATAACGGACCTCAGCCGCCTTATTCGGTACAAAATAGGGAAAATGGGCAAATACTTATGGTATAGCGTCTGCTCGGTCCGTTACATTTGCAAACGGCGCGAATTAATGTAAATAACGTCCGTGGAGTCCGTTATGCCATTGGTATGGGCTGATTGGAGTTTTTTGTTGCATGGCTTGCATGCTCGGTTGGATACCTAAAATGACTATAATACGTTAGAGTACAATTAAAGTATATTCATGTGGGGGTTCTGGAGAGTGTGTTCATGTGGGGGTTCTGGAGAGTGAGTTCATGTGGGTATTTCAGTCATATGACCTTAATTGGGTCGCTTGGTTCGTGTGTTCGTATGGGATTCTCTCTACGTGACCCCGAGATTTCAATTACAACATCCTTTCGTACTGGGGCGTGACTATAATTTTGAGAAGACAAAATGTAATGATTGGCTTGGTTTTGGTTATTGGTATTGTTGTTCTATCAGCTTATTATCTTAGTAACGACAAGAAGCTGTATGGAAACGATGAGGGGTCCATCCAAAAAGTAATTCAGTCGATTGAGGGATACGAAAACAGGCAAATCGAGATTCTGGATTTATCCGATTTCCATGACAGCAGGGTGGTAGGATTCTTGTCCGACCAAAGGCCGGGGTATATTGAGTTTGCTCGAAATTCCAAAGGGAACTATGAATGGAAACATATAGAGACAGCGCATGATCCTGTCGGGTTGTTCATGCTGAATAATCCCAAGGAAGAGGTTCAAAAATGGATGGTTGTAACCCATCACGATAATCAAGTCGCCAAAATGCAAGTACGCATTAATGGGGAGTTGTTGGAGCAAACATTCGTCCCTAACCGTGCAGATGTGACTTATATTGAATTACCTCCGTCCGAAGATCAATCGTACACCTTCAGGGACTATAAGTTTTACGATGAACGCGGCATGCTGCTGGATGAATGATACAATGAACTCATAAGACTCATGAATCGATGGAACTATTTTTCAAGGGATCTCAGAATCCATGAATCTTCCTGATCTTCGAATCTGTGAAATTGAAGTTACGAGCCTACAAGGCTCCGAGCAAACCACAGCATAACAAACGGTAATACATGCCGTCTAAGTATAACTGAAGTTCCCACCCGTCCAGTCTATAGGATGGAGGCTGGGGACTTTTTTGTATCCAGATTTGAATGTCGATACCTTGCATCAACTAAACGCACATCTTAACGCGTAATTATAATTACTTCGAAGAGTAAATTTGTATTGACTTTTAGAGTAATATAAAACACTTTATAACGTAACAGGGTATAGCCTGCCTAGGTGCGGCGCTATTCTGATCATGGGTGTGAAGGGAGAAGAACCGATGTCGAACGTTCATAGGCTAAAACCGGATATTCACTCGCTTCATGGATTTTTCAGCAAAGAGCTGGAACCGGCTCTGTATATTCAGTCAGGGGACACTGTCCTCTATCAAACGTTGGATGCTTCCTGGGGGATTGCGAAGCGCTCTGCGCCAAGTGCGCCAAGAACGAAGTTCACTGAGCGTAAGCCGGGGCGGCAGGAGAAACAGTTTGGGCATGCATTGGTGGGGCCGGTACATATTGAAGGTGCAAAAGCTGGTGACACATTGGAGATCCAGATCAACGAGATTATTCCCGGATCATGGGGTTGGACCTCCGCCGGAGGTTTTCCAAGTTATTGGAACGAGAAGCTGGGGATGCGTGATGTTCAAGAAATCATGCTGGATTTTGAATTGGACGCCAAGACTTTGATAGGCCGGAGTCAATTCGGAACCTTCAAGTACAGCGTGGGTCTGAAACCTTTTATGGGTATAATGGGCATGCCGCCCGGAGAAGAAGGCCAGCATACGACTTTTATGCCGCGCCCCTATGGAGGTAACCTGGATTGCAAAGAGTTAACCGCCGGTTCCACCCTGTATTTGCCGATTCCGGTCGATGGCGGATTATTCTCTACAGGGGATGGTCACGCCGTGCAGGGGGACGGCGAAGTCAGCGGGCCTGCCCTGGAATGTCCCATGGAGAAGGTGAGTCTGACCTTTCATATCCGGGACGATATGCCGATTACGATGCCAAGAGCGAAGACGAGCACCGGTTGGCTAACGATGGGTTTTCATGAGGATCTGGACGAAGCGATGTGGATGGCTCTAAGCGGGATGCTTGACCTCATGACGGAACTCTACTCCATTACGCGAACAGAGGCGTACGCTTACGCCACATTGGCAGTAGATCTGCGCGTAACTCAAATCGTGAATACGGCCAAGGGCGTGCACGCATTTTTGCCTTTTGGCGCATTAAGGTAAGGGGGGGGCTAATGATGGATGAAGCCCTCTGCCTTACATGCTCTGTAACAGCGAAAGTAGAACTGTGGAACGATCTGACGCTGTTGTCTTGCCCAGTCCTTATGATCCGTGGCATAAAACCAAGTCCTAGGTTTCATTAGAAGCAGTGGAAACAATACAAACAATCACTGCCTCAGGCCAAAATCGTGGAATTCGAGCAGTTTGATCACAACATTTTTGAACCGGATGAGGGGTTGTTTGTCCGCACAGCAGATTCTTTTATGGAAAAAAGCACAAAATCAATCCACTATTAAAAAGGGTGTACGCACTTGGATAATCTGAAGCTCAATGTATCACTGTTACGACAAAGGGTTCCGAACCTGACTAGCGCCGCCAAATCCGTTGGACTGCGGCCTGCTACGGTCTCCAATCTGTGCACGGGAAAAATCCCCGTGGGACGGGCGGAAGTCCGCACCATTGCCGCACTGGCATCCCTGGCGAAATGCAGTTTAGATGAACTGATCCTGCGCGGGGAAAGGGTGGATATAATCGAAACAGGCATCAAGCCGCTCGATTTATTTGCTCCGCTGGCAAAAGGCGGCACCGTCGGTTTAGTCGCCCGTCCCGGAATGGGTCAGCTTGTGCTGCTGGGGGAATTGTTCCACCACTTCAAGGCGGGAGGTTATGTGACGATTCTGCTGAAGCCGGAAGGTGAATATCCGGAGCTGCAGGACATGCTTAATGATGTGCAGCGGGTGGCCAACTCTATAGAAGAAACTTATTCAATCGTGGCGAATACAAGTAGGGAGAAGGAGATTGTATTTGCAGCAGACCGGGAGCACGTCTTAACCGGGAAGATCTATGATCTTCAGGAACGTCTTCAACAAGAAGGCATTGAGAATGTCACGACTTTTCTTGTGGATCTAAAAGGGGCAGCTGTTGATGAGGATTTGCCTTACGGTCCCCTGGAGACGCTGTGGTATTTTGATGCGGACCTGGCTGCCAGACATATGTTTCCGGCCGTAAATCCGTTATACTCCACATCTTCCGTATTGGAAGGAGTCCATCTGGATCAGCATCACCTGTCGGTTCAGCAGCGTGCCCAGAAACTGCTGAGGCGTTACCGTGAGCTGCGTTCGCTGGTTCAAGTGCGAGGCCTGCAAGCCATTCCGGCATCCGAGACGGAAGTATATGAGCGTGGAGAACGGCTGGAAGCCTATCTTACGCAGCCTTTTTACGTTGCGGAAGCATATACCAGATTACAGGGCGAGCGGGTATCGCTGCTAGAAACACTAGATGACGTTCAGGCTATCCTAAATGGCAGTATGGATCATCGATCGGTGGAGAGTTTATCCTGGATCGGTACGATCAAACGGTAGAATAAGCTCTGTTTCAGCATAAAGTCGATTTTCTGAGTTTTCACATCGGGAATATCGGCTTTTTTGCATGAATCCGCATAATATAATCCGTATGCCCCATAGCTGACAGGTTAAGTCCATTATATAATATGTGCTAGTTTGCACCGTCCGGTTGGCGGCCAGCACAAGAAAGGTAGCCAGCGGTTCATGCGGGGAGAACGAGACCATACATAGAGGAGAAATGAAGATGAAGAGAAAAGGTTGGCTTATTGCATTCGCTGCAGCGTTGTTGTTAACGCTTATCGTGGTGCCGGTTCAGCAGTCTTTCAGTGCAGAGGGAAACCCGACGGCTACTGCCATTACACAAAGTGCCCTGAACGATCAATTCCATCTGGATCATGTGGTGAAAATTTATGTCCCTTCCACCGTGAAAGGGGACATCCCGATTACAGATGCGGCACATCAGAAGTTTGTTGACCAGACCTTGACTAAACTGTCCGGTTGGTTTGGCGGTGCTACCGCGATTCCGGGTGAAGGCGCGTGGGTGGACAACCATAAAACCCTGATCAAGGAAAAAGTTACGATTGTGTACGCTTTTGCCGAAAAACTCGACAAGGATTCGCTCAATCAAGTGGTGGATTATGCAAAAAAGCTGAAGGACGATCTGGCACAATCCGCGATCTCGCTTGAGGTTGACGGCAAATTATATTTCATCGAATAGGTATTCGAGATAGAAATCATCGCTAAGAAAGGGATGTCTCCTTACAGACTGCGCCGCAGTTGTGGGAGATATCCCTTTTTCTATCTGCGATTTAATAGAGAAACCTCCAGAGGTAAAAGGTAGCGTAGGATTCCCAGTTCGCCCATGCTGCCGATAGTGCCAGAATCTCCTTCTTTGTCGGTTTCTTCTCCGAACCCAGCAGATGTTTGATGGCATTGTGCAGCCCGACATCGTCGATGGGGAATGCCGCGGGCATCCGGAGGCAGCGCATCAGCACATAGTTGGCCGTCCACGGACCGATGCCGCGAATGCTTACAAGTTGTTTTTCAGCTTCTACTAAGCTATTCGTATCAAGCAGCTGCTTTTTCGTCAATTCTCCTTCCGCCATAAGATGTGCCACCCCGATGAGGTACTCGCATTTTTTCACGGTTATACGGAGCCCCTCCAGGTCCTGCACGTTTAGATGTGCGATGTCCTCGGACCGGGGAAACAACCAGTAAATCTCTCCTTCACATTCCACGCGGCGGCCAAAAGCCTCGACGAATCGTCTTTTTAACGTATATGCATAAGTCAGGTTAATCTGCTGTCCCAGAATACCCCAACACAGCGCCTCGAACAGGTCGGGGATGCCCATGTTGCGCAGTCCATAGAAGGAATGAAGGGCTCGACTGAGCAGAGGGTCATTCTGTGCCATGGCGTAGAAGGGAACCAGATTGGTGTTCAGATCAAACCAGTCCCGGACATAAATCGCCACTTCCGCACGCTTGCTCCATTCCGTTGGGGCAGTATCACCCAGAAACCGTACAAGGATAGCCCGTTCTTGAGGCAGCTCGCTAACTTCAATGACCGCCGTCTCTGAATCGAGAGAAAGCGCTCTGTAAATCGCATCATGTTGAATATGATAGAGACATTCGTTTGGCGATCTCTGCAAATAATGGACGTTCTCGGTAAAACTGAATTCCTTCGGCACGTGCAGCTTTAACGAATGCTGAAGATCCTCCCAGCTGTCCTGGGGAAGAAAACGGCCATATGTGTCTTGTTCCTGAGCTATGTCCCCGTTATAGTGGGCGGTTTGGCCCGGCGGCAGCTTCTTCAGAAATATGGGGTCTTGCGCAGGGATTGTGCCGCTTGGCATAGGTTTTGAATCTCGCATGTTCACCGGTTCCTTTCCTTCATAAACTTATCTATACTAGTTGTAACATAAATGCGGATCGTATAATTTTGTTATCTTGCTCTTCTATTCCAAAAAGCGTACAGCGAATCCATCCTGTGGTTATAATGTTAGCGGAGGTGAGGAAACGTGGCAAACCGAATTCAGCCAACCGAAGCACAGTGGAAGGCCATCATCAGCAATGATAAAGAGAGTGACGGCAAGTTTTTCTACGCGGTGCAGACAACCGGGATTTTCTGCCGGCCATCCTGTAAATCCAGACCCCCGAAATTTGAAAATGTGCGCGTGTTTCAATCCCCGGATGAAGCGAGGGCCGAACGCTTCCGACCATGCAAACGGTGCAAGCCGACAGGGGAACGTCTACCGGACCATGAATGGATTGAGCTGGTTACGGAGTATATCGACAACCACTACACGGAGCATTTGACACTCGATGTATTGGCCGATGTGAGCCACGGCAGCCCGTATCATCTGCACCGGATATTTAAACGCGTAAAAGGGTTGACCCCGATGGAGTACATCCAGGATTACCGGATGGACAAAGCCAAGGCGCTCCTTAGGGATTCCGGATTAACCATTTCGGATATCGGCCATAAGGTGGGTTTGGACAACACGGCTTATTTTATCACCTTGTTTAAGAAGAAGACGGGGGTTACTCCACTCCGTTATCGCGGGCAATATGTGTTGAATAATACAAGCATGGAGGTGCAGGATCATAATGAAATCCGATAATACAATAATCTACTGGACTCGACTGACTCATGACAACTGGAATGTATATCTGGCGGCTACGAAGGAAGGATTATGTTATGTCGGCTCGCAGGATAAGCCGTTAGAAGAGTTAGCGGACTGGGTGAACGCCAGGTTCCCTGGCAGCGAGCTTATGCGGGATGATGCGAAAATGCAGGTATATTCGGAAGAGTTAGCCGAGTATTTTCAGGGGAACAGAGACCGGTTCGAAATGCCTATGGATTACAAAGGTACCGCCTTTCAATCGGCTGTATGGAATGCGTTATGCCATATTCCGTATGGCGAGACTTATACGTATACGGACATCGCCAACCAGATTGGAAAGCCGGCCGCGGTTCGTGCCGTTGGAGCGGCTATCGGAGCCAATCCATTGCTTATAACCGTGCCGTGCCACCGGGTAATTGGCAAGAGCGGGGCTTTGACCGGTTATCGCGGAGGGCTTGAGATGAAGACCTGGCTGCTTCAGCTGGAGCGCGGGCGTGTCCCGGTGAAGGAGACCGCGGAGTATGTCTAGATCGTTGCAGGAGCGAATCTCGGGACTACATTGGGAAGGGATACAGGGAGCTTTGGATGAGCAGGGATATGCTGTCATTCCAAAGCTTCTGCTGCCTGAGGAATGTACAGAGATCATAAACACTTATTCGGAAGAGGAGCGGTTTCGCAATACCATTGACATGGCTAGACACCGCTTTGGGGTTGGGGAGTACAAGTACTATCAGGCCCCGCTGCCAGGACTCCTGCAACAGCTTCGGGAAGGCTTCTATCCTGAGCTTGCGCTGACAGCCAACCGCTGGCTGACGCAGCTGGGAAGCGAGGAGCGGTACCCTGGGACCTTGGCTGAGTTCCTTGAGATGTGCCATTCGCAAGGGCAGGGGCGCTCTACACCGCTCATTTTGAAATATGAGAAGGGCGGCTACAACTGTCTGCATCAGGATTTGTATGGAGATGAATTCTTCCCGTTCCAAGTGGTATTCGTGCTGAATGAGAAGGAAGTCGATTACGCGGGCGGAGAGTTTCTGTTGGTTGAACAGCGGCCGCGGGCACAGAGCCGGGGGCATGTCATTACTTTGGAACAGGGCGCGGGACTGATTTTTCCGACCAACCATCGGCCCGTTCAGGGGACCCGAGGGTATTACCGAACCACGCTGCGGCACGGCGTTAGCACCATCACGGCAGGGACCAGGTACAGCCTTGGGATTATTTTTCATGATGCGAAGTAAAAGGGTTCATAAGTGGGGTGGATTCCTCGGCCAGGATGCCTGGAGAGACATGGTATAATAGAAGAAAGTGCAGAAACGGGGTGTTTGAGATTAAAAGTGAAGTGCTCTATAAGACCCCCAAGACCCTGTTGAATAAAGGAACGGGATTTCTGAACGGATACAGCCATACTTTAAATCCGTACACAGGCTGTACCTTCGCTTGTTCTTATTGTTATGTCCGGCAAATGCCGGTATCGATCTTTCGTAATGGGGAGTGGGGCAGTTGGGTTGACGTTAAGCTGGAATCAGCCGCCATTCTGCGCAAAGAACTGAAACGTGCCAAAACGAAGGGACCCGTTACGATCTTCATGTCTTCCAGCACCGATCCGTATCAGCCGGTCGAGGCCAAGGAAGAAGTAACTCGCGCGCTGCTTGAGGTCATGGTCGGCGAACCGCCGGATTTCCTGTTCGTGCAGACACGAAGTCCCTTAGTCCGGCGGGATATCGATCTGCTGCAGCAGTTAGGAGATCGGGTGCGGGTCAGCATGACGGTTGAGACCGACCGTGAGGACATCCGCAAGCATTTTACGCCATCTGCACCGCCGGTCCAAGCCAGACTGAAAACACTCGAGCTGCTGAGAGACGCTGGGATTCCCACTCAGGCAGCGATCGCTCCCGTGCTTCCGAGCACTGCGGCTTTTCCCGAGATCCTGCGGCCGCTTGTAAATCGCGTGTGCATCGACGATTATTTCATGGGCGACGGCAGCGGCGGGAAACGGACGAAGAGGCTGCCTGTTCAGGTGCTGTATGAAGAGCTTGGACTTGAGGAATGGTACGATCCAGCTGCTTATCAGATCGTTTATGATCGGTTTAGCCAGGCGTTTCCGAAGGAGCAGTTATTCGTGAGCCAACAGGGGTTTGAGCCTTAAGAGGCCGGGGTTGTCGGGTCTGCGGGTGATGGCTTCGTGGATTCGCTAGTTTGTAAGATCATAGAAATTATCTGTTTGGTCGGGATGAGAAATCCGACCTTTTTTGTCATGTTTAGCCATAGATGATTATGGTATGATAGGCGAAAATAACCAGTATTGGGCCGAGGAGCGAGTGACAATAGAGAGCGACGACCGGGATCCAGGGCAGTTCAATACTTTTTTATGAAAGAGGCGAAGTGAAATGATATATGACGAGATCAATAAAACGATGACGACGGAGAGATTATTGCTTCGCTTATTCAGGGAATCGGATGCTGAAACAGTTGTCAGGCTATGCAATAACTACAATATATATAAAAGCACACTCACGCTGCCATACCCTTATACACTTGATTGTGCTTTGTCATGGATAGAACATCATATACAAAATTTTGATGCGGATAAGTCATATGAATTTGCTGTTTGTGACAGGCACACAGGGACGGTATATGGTGCAATCGCATTAACTAATCATCAGCGCTATGATAATGGAGAAATTGCTTATTGGATTGGTGAGGAGTATTGGGGAAAGGGATATGCAACAGAAGCCTCCAAAGCCATATTGGACTTTGCCTTTCAGGTGAAACATTATCATAAGGTCTATGCGCGGCATTTTGCTTCGAATCCGGCATCCGGGCAAGTCATACAAAAAACAGGCATGAAACAAGAAGGAGTATTGATCGATCATGTGAAGAAAGAAAATCACTATGAGGATCTTGTCTACTACGGCATTGTGAAAAATGAATACCAAGAGATTTGATGGGCAGCTGATATTTGAAGCCTCGGAGACTTCGGAGAAACATAAGTGGGTTTTAAATCTACGAGCGAAATAATATCGCTGTAATCGAGGAAAGTCTATCCGCGTTATCCATCGAAGAAGCGTTGCAGGTACAGAGGAGTCTCAAACAAAATAAAAATTGGTTTGCGAGTCAACGTGCGGATGTTTATGTGACCATCCGTCGGGATATCACGGAACTCCAAGACGAGTCAGGCCAAGTTCTAAATCGATATTCGTATGATCTGTGGGGGAATATTATCTCACAGGAGGAAAGGGTGCATAATCCTTTCAAATATTCAGGTGAATATTGGGACGAAGCGAGCAAGCTACAATATCTAAGAGCTAGATGGTATGATCCAAGTGTTGGACGCTTTATGAATGAGGATACGTATGAAGGGAAGTTAGAGAATCCGTTAAGTCAGAATCTGTATACCTATGTGGAGAATAATCCACTGATTTATGTGGATCCAAGTGGAAACAGCCCGGCTACAGCCAAAACATGCGCGTTTCTTTGTTTTGCTGCCGGTACGATGATTGAAACCATAGATGGTTTGAAAGCTATTGAAGAGATCAAAGTCGGAGACTATGTATTAGCGAAGAGCGATGAGACTGGAGATTTAGCTTATAAACCAGTGGAAGAAACCTTCAATCGGATGACTGAAGAAACTTACCATCTTTATGTAGGTGGGGTCACGATAGTAACGACAGCTGAGCATCCATTCTGGGTAGTAGGAAAAGGGTGGGTAGAGTCAAGAGACTTGTATGAAGGTGATGTTTTCGTTACTGATGAAGGTACTGAATATGTTTTAGATCGCATTGAAATTAGAAAGGAAGAGATTCCGGTATATAATTTCAGTGTGGGTGACTACCATACCTACTTTGTTTCGGATTTAAGAATTTGGACACATAATTGTGTTAGAGGAAGCGGTGGAAGCTTATCTGGTTACAGTGCTAATGCTGCTATTAGAGGCGGAGGAGGTTATAAGTTACCGAGTAGTGTAACAAGTCCAAAACAGCCTCCTGTGGTCATGCCCAATCCTATAAAGCAGCAGCTTGAAAAGGCTATAGCTCAGATTCAAAAGAATATGGGTAAGGGGACGGGAAAAACTGGTGCAGATAATATTGCTACTGCGCCGAAACTAAATAATCAACTTCTAAACGAATCGGCTAGTTCTGCTTTTACAAAAAGTGGTACACTTAAACCGGAGATAATTAAAAACTCGAGTCCAATAATTCCAGGAAGTGAATTGAAAAACCCTGCGGTAGTTAAGGAACTAACGAAGAACGGTAGTTCCATAAATGATTGGGCTAAGATGACAACTCAGACAATTCAAAGTCCTAGTGGGAATTTTCAAGTTCATTTCTATAAAAACCTTAAAACGGGAGAAGTTTCAACTTTTGAAATGAAATCAAAATTTAACAAGTAGACAGGTGATAAAGGTGAGGGTACTTTGTAGGAGTGTACAGAAACCTGTTCAGCAAGGATATTTTTCTAATTTGACTATTGGGAAGGAATACCCCGTATTGTCAATCGAGTTCTATAATAGCGAAGTTTCTAGTTTTAGTAATACAATTGGTGATTTTGTAATTTATAGATTAAGAGGGGATGATGGTGTTATCCTTCCATATCCATCAAAATTATTTGAGGTTGTTTCTAACAAAATGGCTTCACGTTGGATTCCGTATAAGAGAAATGACGATAATTTTGTGTTAGTTCCAATTTCATGGGCTAGAGAATATTTTTGGGATGACTTTTACAACGATGAGAATGATGCACTACTTGATTTGATTAAAGAAGAAAAGATAATAATTCAAGAATCTTAATAAATTTGATGTACTATACAACCTTGGTTGGCTTCATGCCTTTCAAGGTTTCTTTTTTTTGGTGGGGCTACCCTGTGCCGATCGAACTCATCATTCAACCAATAACACATATAACCCAAGTAATACCCGTATAATGATTTTATCATTTTGTTTGTGCGCACAGTAAATGCTTAAATTTTATAACCTAAATAACGCCTTTCCCTTACATCAAACAGGTTGACTATGGTTAGATACCACCATGATTGACCTATTTTTTGTTATTTTTGTTTTCTCCCAGGATTTCGATAATGCTATGCAAATGTAGGATACGCCGCCCCGATAGGGAGGATGACTAGGCAATGCATCTTTTTGTATGGTTGATACGACCATTGATAGTAAGGGCGGCTAAGTCGATTAATTTGATTTTGTCCGCAACAGAACTGAACTCTGTAGCGATTGTTCCTCCGAAGAAGGAAACCTGGTGACGACCAGTTTACATAAAGAGTAGGTCATGTGATAAGGCTAGCCGCCCACTTCCACCTTTCTATAATACAAGCGGCAAATCCCGTCAAAAATTTAGCTCGTGGGGGAACTCATGAAAAACGTACAGCTTTCCATAGACAAAGTTGCTATTGAATATCATGGAGTGACAGTGAATTTCTACAATCAACTCGCACTGTCCTTTCGGGCTTGGTTTGATATAAAGACGGTCATTCGTCATAAGGGGTATGTTTACCACTGGAATTTGAGGGTGAATGAGGCTTATCTGTACTTGCGGCATCAACCTTGGTGGCAGAGGAAATCAATGAAGTACACGCTTCAAATCGAAACTCATGCTGATTATTTGATGAAGTTTTCGCGCGTTGCTTAATGCATTATACGGGCATTCTCAAGAGGTTTATTTCAACCGTTGCGAGTTGGCATATGATTTTCCGTACCCAATAAGAAACGTGTTTCTTGCTTCCAACACGGGGCGGAACATGAATGTTTATGAAAGAACTCGCTATTTCGGCAGGTAAGAAGAAAGCAAAGGTCATGCCTTCTGATGAAATTATGATAAAAAGACCGAACGGCTAAGTAAGGGAGTGGTAGAAGTGGGAGAGAGAACGAGAGTGGAACTTGTGTTCAAACCTGACGAAAAAATACCACTTGAGAGCGTCATCCAGTGTCCACCCAAGTTCAATGACTATTAAACTTGTAGCATTATTGCTGACTAAGCTGTTCGGGCGGAGAAAGAGGCTGTCCAGAAAGTAATCTTTGGCACACCCACACGAATAAAAAATGAGACGATGCACCCTACATCAGAGGAAATACGCTTGAAGCCATTGATTATGCTGATGGCTCAAGAGCTTATGTGTTATCCAATGGTCACGGGGATATCACGGAACTCCAAGACGAGTCAGGCCAAGTTCTTAATCGATATTCGTATGATCTGTGGGGGAATATTATCTCACAGGAAGAAAGGGTATATAATCCTTTCAGATATTCAGGAGAATATTGGGACGAAACGAGCAAGCTGCAATATCTAAGAGCTAGATGGTATGATCCAAGTGTTGGACGCTTTATGAATGAAGATACGTATGAAGGTAAAATTAGAGGATCCGTTAAGTCAGAATCTGTATACGTATGTGGAGAATAATCCACTAATTTACGCGGATCCGAGTGGAAACGCGTCAGCTTTAGTTAAATCATGCGCACTTCTCTGTTTTGCTGCGGGTACGATGATTGAAACTTCAGATGGATTGAAAGCTATTGAAGAGATCGAAGTCGGGGACTACGTGTTAGCAAAAAGCGATGAGACTGGAAATTTAGCTTATAAACCGGTGGAAGAAACTTTCAATCGGATAACCAAAGAGACTTACCATCTTTATGTAGGTAGTGTCACGATAGTAACGACAGCAGAGCATCCATTCTGGGTAGTAGGAAAAGGGTGGGTAGAGTCGAAAGACTTGCATGAAGGTGATGTTTTCGTCACTGATGAAGGCACTGAATATGTGTTAGAACGTATTGAAATTAAAGAGGAAAAGATTAGGGTATATAATTTCAGTGTGGGTGACTACCATACCTACTTTGTTTCAAATTTAAAAATTTGGACACACAATTGTGGTGGCAGTAGAGCAGGCGGTGGAAGCTTATCTGGCTACAGTCTTAATACTGCTATGAGAGGCGGAGGAGGTTATAAGCTACCGAGCAGTGTAACAAGTCCAAAACAGCCTCCTGTGGTCATGCCGAACCCTATAAAGCAGCAGCTTGAAAAGGCTATAGCTCAGATTCAGAAGAATAAGGTGACGGGAAAAGTTGGGAACTCACCAAATTTTGTGGTAACTCCAAAAGGTGATGCAATACCTATTCCGAAAAGTGCTACAGGACCAAATCCTGTTGTTAATCCAAAAGGAAATGTAACAGGGCAGTCATATAATGGAGGACAGGGTGGTGCCAACAAACAGGTAGACTCGGTTAGAATAATGGACCCGACTCCACCTAGAGGGAATTCTCCTGGATATCTAGGGGGGTACATTAAATACGAGAATAAAGCTCAGCAAGGTGTAGACCCTATCACTGGTAGAACGATTCCTAATTCCAAATCTCATATACCACTAACCCACTAAGGATTGATAAAAAATGAATACAATAAAAATTGAACAGGCTGTAATTACAAATGTCGAACAGGTGCATGATTACTTTCAAATAGTTTCAACAAAATTCACACTAAACATTTACAATTCTTTTTATGTAAAGTATAACAACATGACCTCAAATGACTATGAAATGCTCGTGGGTAAGGTGATAAAAACTATTGAACTAACTGAAAAGGAAGCTCTGGTATTGGAGCTGAAAGATAAAATTTACATTTGTATATCTCTAGCGAATGAAGATTATTTAGGACCGGAAGCAGTTCATATTAAATTCAATACAGGTGAAGTTATTATTATTTAATTATGTTATAAAGGAAAACCTTGGTTGGCATAGTGCTAATCAAGGTTTTCTTTTTTTTAGCCACCTAGTGCCGAATGAACCCATCGTTCAACCAATAACACATATAACCTATGTAATACCCATATGAAGATTTCGTCATTTCGGTCTTACGTACGAAGAGCTTGAATATGTTACTGTAAAAGCCTCTACTAAATCACGCTCTGGTGCATAATTAATTTAATTAATAATCCTGGAAACGGGAGAAATATAACACAATTACAGGTATCACTTGGTGGAGGTAGACACGGGGATGATCCTTATATAAAAATTAGAACAAGTGACCGAGGTATAATTAAAATTGTCAATGGAACAAAAAACTTATAAAACGGATGGGACTATTATTTTTACTGGGAGGTAATATATTTGATTGATTTACAGGCACCTATCGTCCCTTGGGAAGGAATTGCGGTATAAAGCTATATAGCCACATTAAAGAGTTTTATTCATTGATAGAACAATTTAGTAAACAACCGAAATTATTAGGAAAATATTTAATAAGATATGAAATAGATACTCATTAGATTTATGGTTTAATTTATTAAAAGGGAAGTTATTTAAAATAACTGCTATAACTATAATGGTACTTTATTTAATAAAATTCGGGTGGGTATGCACATTGATGATGTTTTAAAATTAGAACCAAGTTTTGTATATGATGATTTTGAAGAAGTGTATTGTATTCTACAGGAGTTTACCTTGAAACAGATCCTGTTGAACAAACAGTTTTATGGATATCAGTATATATCAAAGAAATAGATGATCCAGATTTTGAGAGAGGAAATTGGTAGGGACACCTTTGAAACCTTGATTGGCTAATTGCCTTTCAGGTTTTAATTTAATTCATGACGGATTGTCAAGCTAAGCGCCACAGTTCATCCGAATGGAGTCTGTAAAATAAAGTGTGTAAACTCTCAAATCTATTAAAATGAAGAGTAATAGAAAGGTGGGGGAGAACACACATGGAACTCTGGACGAAAGAACAGTTGCGAGCGTTCATCAAAGGAGATAAGTTGGTCACGGTTCAAGATGCGTAAAATGCCTTGAAAGTTCCGAAGCAGCGCAGTAATCTTTCGGCAGCCATAATGGAATTTTATGCCGGGTGCAAAGTTTGACGAATCTCCTCGGTAAGTAGATCTTCTCGTTTTGTGATAAGGGCTGCTTTCCAGCGATAATATGATGAACGAGCAATCCCTAATAGATCACATGCTAGTTTTCACTGACACCTCTCCTCGAACAGATTCCAGCCAGGCTACTACGGCCTCTAGCGACACCTCCTTTCCAACTCCTTGTACTTTTTTGGTAACTCCAGCTGTTGTTTCAGATACCGATTCTCTGCCTTTACTTCCCCATTGAGATACCACGACATCCAAACTTTAAGTTGAGCGACATTCCTGATCCCTAGCCTGTCCATGACCTCCTTGTTTGGGATACCTGCTAATCTCATTTTAATTACCTTCATTTTCACTTCTACGGGGTAGCTAACTCGTGTTGCCAACGCAAAAACACCTCCAAGTTGTCTTCCACATCTTACGACATGGTTTCTTTCACTTGAAGGTGTTTTAATTTGTCTCACATTACGTGGTCAGTCCCCATACCCTTATACACTTGATTGTGCTTTGTCATGGATAGAACATCATATACATAATTTTGATGCGGATAAGTCATATGAATTTGCTGTTTGTGACAGGCACACAGGGACGGTATATGGTGCAATCGCATTAACTAATTATCAGCGCTATGATAATGGTGAAATTGCTTATTGGATTGGTGAAGAGTACTGGGGAAAGGGAAATGCAACAGGCATGGTTTGCCATCAACATAACAAATGGGAGGTGCTCGTATGCTGATCTCACAAATGAAACCAGAGGCATTATCGAGAGAACAGATTACCAAAGTGGTGTTTGGAGTGGAATCCGAAGTTGATGACGGCACACAGTTGGCAGATATCATCTTTGTATTTGGAGGCAAAAATCTGGATCGAGTGTGGAAAGCGGTTGAACTGTACAACGATGGTCGCGCACCCTATATTTTATTTGCTGGCGGAGATCGATTCGGTGAATGGGATCAACCAGAGGCGACCATGATGCGAGATGAAGCCGTGAAGATGGGGGTTCCACCGGAGTCCATCTTCATTGAAACGATGTCTAACCATACCAAAGAGAATGTGATAGCTTCCCTGATCGTACTCGACCGGGCCCTTGGATTACAGCAAATCCAGCGGTTGTTGTTTGTCAGCGCGCCCAGTCATATGCGCCGATGCCAGCTCCTGCTCAAGACCTTCATGCCGCCTTGGTATGAGTTTGTCTGGAGCCCGGACCATCGTGCCAAAGGGAGAAGAGATAATTGGTGGACCGAGCCTGTTGAAGTGAAACGAGCGATGGGTGAACTCCATAAAGTGATCAGTGGCGTAAAGGGCCGATATTTTATGGATGCGGAAATTGATATTTGAAAAATGTCAGGATTTTCGCTGTGTGTATGCGGTTCTTCGATGAAGGTTCGAACTTGTTGGAGAGCAGCTTACCAAATAAAGTTTGTTTATATTTATATTTTACATTGAGTACCCGTAAGTGATTATGCCAAACTATGGATGTGTAAGGGCATTTCAATTCTTGTTTCTTATGAAAGGAGATGTTTTAAATGACTGCTAATATGGTAATGGTGGTTTTCCCTTAACCGAATATCAGGCATAGTAAGTTCCAATCTTGATTATAGCTTGGAATGAGAACCATCGGGAACACCACCGTGTTTTGTTGCTATGCCGTAATCAGTAACCTTTCGTGAATACTGCTGTTAAGCGGGATACGATGACGGTCGTATCCCTTTTTGATTATAAGCCGACTTTTGGCTTTTCGCCGCGAAACAGCAGCTTCTTAGGAGGCTGCGTGTTCGTGGTATTTTTATGCCCGAAAACAACTCTGATTTTGTAGGAGGGGATCGGTTCAATGACTGATTTGAAACCATACGCCTATATCGAAGCGGAACCGCTGCCGATAGGTGTAATACCCGGAAGGGTTACGGAACTTCAGCGAGTTTCGCGCATTGTCAAATTGCTGCCTCGCGTGGCAAAAGGCGATTGCCATGCGACATAAGGGTAAAAGGGAGGCTACAATTAAATGAACAACCATGATGAAAAATTCGTAAATCCCCAAATACTGGTACTTGTTTTGAGTAAAATGCTCGACAAGACGGTAGTACGCGCAGATTATCAACTCAAAGAGTTGCAAGGCGGGACATTAGGGGTTGTTAGGCTTGTTACGGGGATGGCTGAAACCTCCGACGGTGAGAGTCTGCCGTATAAGGTGGTGTGGAAAACACAGAAAAAATGGGAGCGCCACGGTGACCCTGATTCATGGCGCAGGGAATACGACCTCTATATATCGGATTTCGCAAAGTTTTTCACGGATTCTCTCCGCTGGCCAGAATGTTATTACGGGGAAATGAACGGTGATGAGATACAGTTATGGATGGAACATATTGAGGGGGTGTCAGGCTTAAATCTAACCCCCGAAATGTATGAACGTGCAGCCGAGGAATTGGGGCGGTTTCAAGGCAAGCTATATGCTAAGCAATCGGATGTATCACTGAATCTGATCAATGTAAGCGAGGTTGACTTCGTAAAAAGCTCCTATCTGCGGTATCAGTCGTGGAAATTTTTGTATGATTATATACGCTCCGACGACTGCGAAATTCCGAAGCACCTATGTAAAATGCTCATAGACATAGATAACCATGCGGACGAAATATTCAGTCGCATTGAAAAGCTGCCAATTGTGTTTTGCCATAGAGATTTTTGGGTGGCAAACATATTCTACTCGGACAGGAAAATCGCACTCATCGACTGGGATACCGCTGGATGGGGGTACATGGGTGAGGACATCGCGAGTTTAATAGCGGACGAAGCGGACGTCTGTCATATGGTTGAATACTACCAAAAATGCATTCCGGCTTATTACAGGGGCTTTTCGGAATATGTGGATGTGTCCCATATCACCGATCATTGTGTCCATGAACTAATCCTTACTATGTTCGGATACAGGCTTGTGGAATGGTATACTTCCGCGGAGTCGCCCGAGGATAAATCAATACACCTTGATACCTTGCAAAAAATTTATGAAATGAGGAATATATCGATAAAATTTGATTAAAAACCTTATCAACATAGAATATTTCCTGAAAAATACAAAGATTGATTTTAAAAAGGGAATATTAGTGAACAGCCTTGTCAGAAATTATCTATATGCGGATAAAAATCCAATGTTTCATGTGAAGATATTTGTACAAGTTAAGTAGATTTGATAAAGAAACCTCTCTGTAATGGCGGTGATTACAACCTCCATTACCATAGAGAGGTTTCTGTTTGGTTTCCTACTCCAACGAAGAAGGCGGAATCATGCTGGAGAAGCGAAAGCGGTCCCCTTTGTCCCCGGTTTTCAACCATATCATAGGATAATAAGAAATCTGGGGGCAACAGGGATCGGAAGCATGATCCGCATGCGTAGTGATGGATTACACAAAGGATGAATCGGACGAAAAAGTGGATGTGCTGCTGCGTAACATCAACTATGCCCCTATGATGTCACGATGTTCTCATCCACGATACAGAAGTGAATATGCCAAACCGCCCGAGCTTATGCCCGGGCGGTTTTTTGCATCAAGGCCCCCATATCACCGTCGGGTATGGAAGCTGATCGTAGGCGCTGGCCCAATAATAGGAGTCGGCCATGATTCGCCGCGGCAGGAAGCCGATCTGGCCTCGGGATACGGGGACCGATTCGGATTGGGATTGGAACACGCCAGCCGCATTCGCCGCGGCATTCACGTACTTGCCGGCCATATGAGTGAAGCGTCCGCTGATTTTGGCGGTTACCGGCAGTCTTGTTTCCATATCCACCATCTTCACGGTTACTTTGGCCGTACCGGAGGAATAGACGATGGTCATGTGGTCGATGACCATGGGTTTCATCGCGGAGGGAGCCGTCGTTGCGGTGGTCGCTGCGCTGGGGGCTCCTTCATTGCCGCTAATATCCACGGCCGTGATTTTATAATAATAGGTCGTATCCGGCAGGAGCCCCGTATCTGTGTAATTGAGCCCTTTCGAAGTCCCTGCGTAAGTATCCGGCCCAATGTTAAAAGCGGCATCGGTTCCCCTGTAGACACGATACTCATTCACGGCAGAGTTATCCGCTGCCATATCGTAGGATATGTTAATCCGTTGAAAATCAAAAGTAACTGCTTCTGCCCCGCTGACCGTACTCGGCGGTTCTTGATCCGAAGGAGGCTGCCATGTGTAGCCGCCCGGCCCCCACTGGCTTGGAAAATCAACGATGGACGAGTAATGATGGAGGGCGATTCCTCCAAACGCCGGGTCGTTCTGAAAAGCGTTGTACGCCTTGTTTAACTCCTGTTCCATGTAGATGCGTCCTTCTTCATGGAAGCTGATGGTCTCAGGATCTCCGCCATCCGCGATATCTTTTGTCTCAACCCCGATCACAACCGATTTCGGTTTGCCAATCGCATTGGCATAGGCCAGCTCATTCAGCGCTTGCGCAATAATGCCCGCACTGCCCTCCGCCTGATCGCGGTAATCCATAATCGAGATGTAGTCCACCGTGTCCTGAACATGCTCAGAGAGCCATTTGGTTCCTCCGTTCCATGCGATATTGCTGGCATCGGCGGAGGTGTCGTACCATCTTGGAATGGCCGCGCCGACGGACAAGGTGAGTCCAGATGCCTGCTTGCGTTCCATCAGCAGTTTCAGCATATCCAGGTACTGGATTTGGACGGAAGGTTTTGCCGTTTTGAAATCGGGCAGGATATACGGCTCCGTATCCACGTTTACGCCATCAAAGCGGGCCAATTCGGAGGAAGCCAGGTTGTAATTCAAGATTTGCTCGAATTCCTTGACGGCATGAGGGTGATAACGACTATACGCTCCGAAATAAGGTGGAGTGGTGCCGCCGGCGATTAATGCTTGAACATAGAAACCTTCGCCGTGTGCCCATTCTACGAATTGTTGAACCTCGCCTCGGTAATCCTCCAGCATGGCAGCTCCGTTATATTTACCTACAGCTAAATAAAGGGTCGTAATCGGCCGTTGATTAAACGTCGCTGTATCCTTGGCCATAGAAGAGAGCACGCTTCGCGAATTCGGATTCAGCACCAGGGGATAGGAGGCATTCTCCCAGATCCAGATTGCACGGTCCTGATCCGGCAGCGGCTCAGGACCATAGGTGGTGCTTGTTACCGTTTCAGGATACACGGCATCGGTAACAGCAGCAGAATTATCACCTTCGTTAATGGGTAATGGATTACCGGAACTTGCATAAACCGTTAAGCTATAGCCTGTATTGCCATACGTATCGGTGGCGCGGGCTTCCAGGCTGTGAACCTGCTGCGGGGATGGACACGTGTCAAATTCGTATGTGTATCCATTATGTGCGGAAGGAATTTGCATCCATGCACCGCCGTCGATGCGGAGCTCAACCAGGGCTATCGGGTTTTTACCCTCGGCTGATATGCCAACCTCAATGGTGTCGTTCTGCTGCGTAAACTCAGCAGGGCTGGTAATCTGCACGTCCGGAATATGAGCCGCAGGATTATCGATGTTAAGGTGGATCCAAGGAGACCAGATGCCATATCGTGTTACCGCGTCGTTTGCTTTAAGGACAATCTCGACCGAGCCATCCAGCTGACTTGTATCGAGTGAGTAAGACCAGGACCCGCTGTCATCCCCATTGGGATCATCCATCCGAACGTCCGTTACCCATTCACCGTTAACGATGAGCTGGAGATCATATACACCGGAGTAGGTTCCGAATAACTCAGTCACACCCGGCTGCAGCGTTTGCCCGTCCTGATGAGAATCCAACGTAATCAATGCAGCGGCCTGAGCATGGGGGATTGGAACACCAATTGTCGCCATCAGAACTGCCGCCAGAAACAAGAGCCCGCACCTGCGTAAATGTGAAAGCATCATTTTATTCACATCCTTGTCAGTATGATGTAAATCTAATTGACTCAACGGCAGCCGAAATGACGTTACTAACATAAAAATACAAATCTGTGTTATTTTGAAGCGTTTACTTTTTAATATTACAAAAATAAACGATTAGAACCGATGTTGGATTCGTGTTAAGTTATTATTTTTTAAGGCAAGCAGGTACGACTCCATATTCGATAACCCGATGAATGGTACCACGTACGTCAACTCGTTCAAATGTGCCATGATCCAGACTTATATGCATGGGCATGCCGTGAACGGGCCGCATCATCAGATTCGGAGTGATTTTTGCATTACGTACTAATGAAAAATTAAATCGTTGAAGAAGAACAGCGAGGACGATCTTAAGTTCTTGCATGGCGAAGTGCCAACCTATACACATATGAGGTCCTGCACTAAATGGTAAGAATTCAAACGCAGATGGTTTAATGGTCTGCCACCGGTGGGGTTTGAAATAATTTGGGTCCTCGTAAAGCTCAGGGAGACGATGTGTAATGAATTGGCTGAAAAATACATTGGTGCCCTCCGGAAGGGCGTAACCATCCAGCTCACAAGGGGCATTTGTAATGCGGGTACCGATGCTAGCTGGAGGAAGCAAACGTAAACTCTCTTTGACAACATAGTCCAGCAGGGAGAGTCGACTTAGTTTCTCCTGTGTCAGATGGCTTCCACCCATCACGGCGTTTAATTCTTCCATTAAGTTTGCATATATATTCGGGTGCTGTACCAGTAGAAAAAATGCCCAAGTCAAAGCATTTGCAGTGGTTTCATGACCCGCTGTATAGATTGAGAATGCATGTCCGACTAATTCTTCATCCGATAATGCTGAGCCCTCCTCATCATATCCTCTAATAAGTGCTGCTAGTACATCCGTTGCATCAGACTCCTGTCGTTTCTCATGAATCATGGACCGTATTTGAGTATTAAGCTGCTGTGCATTACGTAGTGAGCGACGATATGGAGTGAAAGGAATATTGAGTGGAGCAAGCGTGGCAAGCAGAAAAGACTTCGTAAACCGGTTAATCAGCATCCCCATCGTATCCATCATTTCACTATTTTGAACACCGAATAACGTTTTAAGGGCGATGCGCTGCGTTAACTTTTTCATTTCAGTGTTAACGTCAATCAGGGTACGACCTCTCCATTCGTCTGCCAACTGTTCCGTTATTAACGTCATGTCCTGGCCGTATCTTTCAATTTGACTGTGCAGAAAGGCGGGCTGTATCAGGCGACGATGCTCTTTGTGCTTTTCACCGCTCATCAACAGCAGATTATGGTAGAACAAATCCCCCATAACCGTGTCTTTGGGTATTTTAACAAGAGCCGTGCTCATCTCAAAGAAGTTCGGGTTGGATAGAATTTGACGGTTCAGCTCAGGACCAAACGCAAATACAGCTGAAGGTTTGACGCTTTGCCCCAGGGCCGAAAGTTTACCATACCCTTCTAACAATTTTTGTTGAAATGCGAAAGGGCTGCGAAAAAAGTGAAACATATTGATCCTCCAGCCGAAGGCGGAATGGGGTCCAGGGATTCGGTTCATGATCACACTTCCTTTTTTATATAATTTGTAATGAAATGTTTCATATAATTCATAATAAATTCACGAAGAGAATTAAGCAAGGTATTTTTGAACTATATGAATTGCATTATTACAAAACATTCAGTATAGTTTTATACGAGAGGTGAGAAGATGAACGGCTATCAACTACGCACGGAGAAGAAAAAAGAACAAATTATGAAGACAGCCTTTGATTTGATAAGCAAATATGGAGTGGATAAGACAAGTGTTACAGAAATTTCCAAACACGCTCGCGTGTCTCCCGTCTCCATTTATAATTATTTTGGCAGTAAGGAAGAGCTTATACGTATGACGTTTATCGATTATATGAGTAAAATCATGCACGAGTATGAGAAGCTCCTGGAAGAGCCTATCCCTTTTCAAGAAAAATTAAAATTGTTGTTGGGGTCAAGAATGAACAGCGTGGATCAAATCAATGTGGATCTTATTCAAATCAGCAATGAACCGTCTGTTCGGGAGCATATCGAGGCTTTTTACAAGGAAAGGACGATTCCCTTTTTTGTGAAATTGATTGAGCAAGGCAAGCAGGAAGGAGATATTGATCCCCATATTTCGATAGAAGCGGCTTTGTTCTATATTCAAGTGTTTAAGGATGCGCTAGCGCGTCCGGGATTCATTGCACAAGCAAGCCCAGCTATGCTTCGGGATATTGATCGACTATTCTACTATGGGTTGATTGGGAGAGGGGAGCATTCTGGGGGAGAGAGAACTTAGTGAGATTGTTGACATAGGGATTAGGCAGACAACCTTTGGTGAAGACCAAAGGTTGTTTTGGTTTGTGTACAGCATCAAAAGCAATATGTAATTCCAAGACAGCACGCATTGCGATTCGGGATGTTCGCATCAATCATCGATCGCAACAAGTTATGCCCGCATCTCCGCCTCGAGACCGAGTGCAGCGCTATACCTGAGACGGTATGACCCTGCCGGGATATCCGGTATGATGTGTTTAACGAATGTTGCAGGGGGATTCATGGCAAGGAATATTCAATCAAAAAAGTAAGGTGGTGTTACAGCTGCTGCACAAATTGCTTAAATCCGTCATGCAGAGCACCTGGATGATATGGGAACGCATCTTTGCATTCATATCCCGGTTTCGCAGCTCGCATATCTCACACTTTGGCATATGCACGGTGATGATTAAGAAGCATCAGGGGGAACCCATCGTCTGTGAGGATTCCACAGTCATACATAATGGAGATTTAATCGGTGAGCTTCATCTGGACAACGAAACGATCCTGAGGTTAATTCGGTCGGAAGGACCGGATCGTGCGGCTTTGAAAATCGCGAGGCTCGGAAGAAAATCCATGAAGCAGATAAGCTGTGCCTACGAAAACCAGACCGAGTTCAGCGAGGTCAGCGCCTTGGTCGGAATTACGCTGCTGCACCGCGGCCTGACGCATGGACTCGGATTCGAGCATCAAGAGATGAAACCCGACATTTTTCAGAAGATAACGACTTTGTACCTCCGCATGCTGCTGTCTGTCATGCACCCGGAGGGCAAAAGCCGCATCGAACGAAGAACCGAATTGCTTGTCCCGATGATGCTGATCCATACCCGGTCTTCGCTGAGGAAACGCTTTTCAATGCCGGATAGAAGGCAGGCACATGAAGATGGATATGGGGCAAGTCTGGTATCGGCTACGATTGAAGGTTAAAGGTTGAAGGAGGAGATCCATACATGGAGGATTGGTATAAACTGGACCACGCCGGGAAACTGTTCCCCGCGGTGGCGGGAAGGGAGAATTCTTCGACCTACAGGTTGTCGATGATGCTGACGAGTCTCGTTCACGAAGAGGTTTTACAGACGGCATTGGATGAGGTCATATCGAGATTTCCGCTATTGAATGTCGAACTGAGAAACGGCCTGTTCTGGAAATTCCTGAGGGAGAAGGAGACACGTCTGATGGTGGAGCCGGAATCCACCTATCCCTGTGCACCTGTCACGCTATCGGGAGCTAACGGAAGTCTGGTGAGGGTTCTATATCACGGCAACAAGATCAGTGTGGAGATATTCCATGCACTGACCGACGGTGGAGGGGCGCTTGAGTTTCTCAAAACCCTGGTATTCCAGTATTTATATCGGATCGGTGAGAGTGTGGAGGACAGGGATGGGCTAATTTTGCCGCCCGCCTCCTTTGCCCGTTATGCCGAAGCGCAGGACAGCTTTAAGGCTCACTATACCTCCACGGTTTCGGAAATCAGGACGCCGGAGGCCTTGCAGATTCCAGGTACGCGCTTTTCGCCTTATGGTCACAACGTGATCCACGGAATGATTCACGCCTCCCGGCTGAATGCAGCAGCCAAGCAGCACGGGGCAACCCTTACTGCTTACTTGACGGCACTTCTGATCATGGCGGTTCATGACTCCACGCTTCCCTTGAACAACGAGAACCGACCTATTGTGATCAGCATGCCAGTGAATCTGAGAAAAATCTTTCCTTCCAGCAGCCTGCGTAATTTTTTTGCGGTTATTAACATCGGCGTGCGGATCGAAGCAGGCATGACATTCGAGCAGGTGCTCGAAATTGTACAAGCCCAGATGAAAGAAAAAACAACCAAGCTGTATCTAACTCAAGCGATGGCCAGCAGCATGAAGTACGAGAAGAACCTTCTATCGAGATTTACACCCCTGAAGTTGAAGGATCTCGCGATTCGGTATGGATTCGACCATTACGGTGAGGAAGCCAAAACCCTCACGCTTACCAATCTCGGCCGAATCGATATTCCTGCCAGCATGGGAGCGCATATTGAAGCGATGGAAACAACGATGTATCCCACAGCCAAAAGCCCGATGAATTGTGCCGTATGCTCCATTAACGATCAGCTCACAATCACCTTTGCACGGAATATCGTCGAAAACGATGTGATCCAACACTTCTTCCGCCAGCTCTCCGGCTTAAGCGGTCTGGACGTGAGGATTATCAGCAATGATTGGGGGATGGGGGCATGAGATGCGAGAGCTGTGGCGTTACCGTGGATCCGGTGCATGCAGCGTGTCCCTTGTGCCGTAGGAACTTACATGGCAAGGATGCAGCATTATTAGCTGGTAATCGATGGTATCCCGCCTATACGGTTCGGGAGGAGGAGCGTGCCAGCACTCTTCTCTCCAAGTGGCTCGCCTTTATTGTTGTAGCCGTCATCAGTGTTTCCGTCATAATTAACGCGCTGGGAAATCGCGATGTTTGGTGGAGTCTGTATCTGATGCCCTGTGTGCTGTATGCCTGGCTGTTCATCAGACATACCTTGATGTCCCGATCACATCTTGGCGGCAAGGTCATCGTTCAACTGCTCGGATTGTCCGGCATGCTGCTGTGGATCAATGTGGTGGCGGATACAAATTACTGGTCGACCGGCTACGTCATCCCGTTCCTGATGATGGCGGCAACCTTTTTCATAACGCTGATCTGCAGCACGAAAAAAATGCGTTGGCGGGAGTTCGCAGGATACCTGCTAACCCTGATTCTCCTTGGATTTATCCCCTTGCTGCTGTATGCCGTCGGCATGTCGCACGTGTTATGGACAGCCGTTGCGGCTGCGCTGTACGCGCTGCTCACCTTTGGCGGGATGTGCCTGCTCGCTGACAAGGGATTCCGCCAGGACATCAAGCGCAGATTACATTTTTGACAGGAGGAATGCAGGGTGAATACAATCAGGATTCGAAGAATGGCAGATTATGACCGTGACGTTCGCAGGGAAGTGGCCGAGGTATTTGTTGACGGGTACTATAACGAGCTGTCCTATTTCACGCAGGACAGGAACACGCTGCAAACAGCCTTTCAAGACTTGTTCAGTCCTGAGGTGTTTTATGTGGCTGAGGTGCAGGGCGTGATCATCGGGATTCTGGCTTGTTCCCATAACGGACAGCGGGCGATGCCGGTGGCGTTAACCCCGCTTCAGGATGCTCTTGGAGACAAGACCGGCAAACTGGCTTATGAGGTTATGAAAAACGAATTTAATCTGGCGCTGCCATACGATGACGATACCGGCTATATCGAATGTGTGGCCACAACGGAAAAAGCACGCGGCAAAGGAGTTTCTACTGCGTTGATGAAGCATGTGATGAAGGAGCTGCCCTACAGGCGTTATGTCCTGGAAGTGGCGAACAGCAACGAAGCCGGGCTTCGGCTGTATCCGAAATTAGGATTTCGGGAGATTGAACGCAAGCCCGAAGGGCACTCGGAGGATTCAGGATTCCATGAACGCATTTATATGGAGTGGAGTAAGCCCCTCAACCTAAACCTGAATAGATAATCTTGAAAGAGAACGACCTTCTGACCTTCGGCTTCGATTCCAATTCGAAGCGGGAGGTTTCTTGTTTTTTGAGCTTCAGACATGATACTTTAGTATGTATCGCCAGCTTAACGGCATACTTCATACTGAAGTGAAGATGTTGAGTACCGAATAGATGTGGATTGCGGGGTGACGCCATGTTTGAACTGCTGATCACGATGACCGAGCGGATCGGGATCATTGTGACGATTGCCTTTATTGTTACCCGTCTGAGATTTTTTCGGACGATGATAAGTCAGGACAAGCTGGCGCCTGTGCAGCAGCTGCAAGCCATATTGGTTTTTGGCGTTCTGGGTATCGTCGGAACGTATACGGGCATAACCGTAAATACCGAATCGCTTGAAGTGAACAAATGGATGATGCAGGTTACCGGAGAAGAAGCGATTGCAAACTCCCGGGTTGTCGGCGTAGTCATGGCCGGAATGTTCGGAGGTTGGAGAATCGGGCTCGGCGCAGGCCTGATAGCAGGACTCCATCGTTTTACATTAGGCGGTTTTACGAGTCTGGCCTGTGGCTTGGCCACCATATTAGCAGGACTCTTGGCCAGCTTGTTTCATAAGAAGAATGAGAAGGTTTCTTTTTCAGCGGCACTGTTAATGGGGGCGTTGGCAGAATCTCTTCAGATGCTGATCATCCTGCTCTTGTCGAGGCCATTTGAACAGGCCGTGTCTTTGGTTGGATATATTGGAGTTCCGATGATTGTAGCAAACGGGATCGGATGTGCTTTATTTCTGCTGATTATCCGGTCCGTATTGAATGAAGAGGAGAGGATTGCTGCCCTGCAGGCCCAAACCTCACTTCGTATCGCTCGCAGGACGCTTGCCTACATGCGTCAGGGCATGAATCCACAGTCTGCGGAGGCGGTATGCCGGATCTTATACGAAGAAGTCAAAGCCAGTGCCATAGCCATGACCGATGATCGTGTTATTCTGGCTCATATCGGGACAGGGGATGACCACCACGCAGCAGGCCGACCGCTGCAGACTGAAGTAACACGCCGGGTCATTGAACAAGGGGAGCAATTGATCGCCGATCGGGATCATATTCAATGCCAGAAGACGGAATGTCCGCTTGGGGCGGTGATCATCGGGCCCTTGAAACAAGGGGAACACACCGTGGGTACCCTAAAGTTCTATTTCAGCAGTCCCAAGGATATCTCGCATGTAACGAAGGAACTGATGTCCGGTCTTACCATGTTGTTAAGTTACCAGCTGGAGGCCGCTCAGTTGGCCGAAACCAAGGAGCTTGCCAGAGAAGCTGAGATTAAGACGCTGCAAGCCCAAATCCATCCGCATTTTCTGTTTAATACATTGAATACCATACTATCTTTAACGCGGATTGATGCAGAGAAGGCAAGAAAACTATTGCGGAATCTATCGAATTATATCCGTCAGAATCTGTCGGCAGCAACCTCTGAGAAGGCGACGCTTCAGGATGAGCTGCAGCATATACGTTCATATATGAGCATTGAACAGACTCGATTCGAGGATAAACTGTTTATTCGCTATGAGGTGGAGGATGCCGCGCTCCATGCGCTGGTGCCGCCGCTGACCTTGCAGCCGTTAGTGGAGAACAGCATACGTCACGGCTTCAGGGACAAGACGGACAACTGTGTCATCGATATCCTCGTTGAGGGTGAACCTGCCTCAGGCGTATCCGTCACGATCAGGGATAATGGAGAGGGCATTACGCCGGAACGGCTTCAGTACCTGGGCCGCCAAATGCTCGATTCAACATCGGGAACCGGAATGGCCGTGTACAATGTAAATCGAAGGTTAACCTTGATGTATGGACCCGAGGCATCACTAAACATCAAGAGTGACAAATCGGCAGGAACCGAAATCAATTTCCGAATTCCGCCTGCAGTTAACGTTAAAATCCATTCATGAAGGAAGGGGACCCATCACATGACCGAACGTATTCGAACACTGATCGTGGACGATGAACGTTACAGCCGTGAAGAACTGATCTTTCTATTAAAGCAGCATCCGGCATTGGAAATTGTCGGGGAAGCAGATTCCGGGGAACAGGCGGTGTTAAGGACGATGCAGCTGCAGCCGGAAGCGGTGTTTCTGGACGTAGAAATGCCGCGGATGAACGGACTTGAGACGGCAAGAGCATTAACGAGATTGAAGAATCCCCCCCAAATCGTGTTTGCAACGGCGTATCCTCAATTTGGCGTGGAGGCTTTTCAATTCGAAGCGCTGGACTATCTGTTAAAGCCGATTGACGAGGAACGTCTGGCAGAGACCGTAAGGCGTCTGGAAAAAGCTTTTCATAAAGAAGCTTCCGCCGCACATCTTCCTCTTAAATCCTCCGGCAAGCTGTCGCTGGAAGAGAACGGCGAGATTCTCTTTATCGATCCGGACGAAATTATCTATATCTCACGTGAGGATACATATTCCAAGATCGTCACAGCCCATAAGCATTACCGTGTTAAAACCCCGTTGAAGGAGCTGGAGGCCAAACTGCAGAAGTATCCGTTCTTTCGAATCCACAAAAGCTACATGGTTCACCTGGATTATGTTAACAGGCTGGTTCCCTGGTTTAACGGTGCATTCCAGCTTGAGCTTAAGGACTGCAGCGATAAACTTGCTGTGAGCCGAAACTATGCCAAGGCGTTTCGCGAAGCCATGGAGTTATAGCAAGCGGTGTTTGGGTAGCAATGCAGTAAGGGATGATATAGAAATAGAGCTGGATGTACATGCCATGATATGCGTGTTAATCTTCATTTTGCGCATCTTGATGAGCGGGAACGACATGTTAACTCAAAACCGACCTCTCGTCTTGCTGAATTGTTTATAATCAATGTAAGCGATTCCAATAGAGGAGGGCGAAGGCATGTATACCTTCATTATATCCATCATTCTGCTTGTTGCCGGATATTTTACTTACGGTAAATACATTGAAAAAATGTTCGGGGTTAAAGAAGAGAGGGCCACTCCAGCCTATGTCAATCAGGACGGCGTTGATTACCTCCCCATGAGCTCCAATAAAAACTCTCTTATTCAGCTCCTGAATATAGCCGGTGTAGGGCCGATCTTCGGCCCGATTATGGGAGCACTGTATGGACCGGTTGCTTTTATCTGGATTGTGCTCGGATGTATATTTGCCGGAGCCGTCCATGACTATCTGACAGGCATGATCTCGATCCGTAACCGCGGCGCGCATTTGCCGGAGCTTGCAGGCAAGTTTCTGGGGAAAGTGATGAAGCATGTTGTGAACGCTTTCGCGATCCTGCTGCTGATTCTGGTGGGTACAGTCTTTGTTACTTCACCGGCCAGTTTGCTTCACAACCTGATGAACGGCAAAGTCAGCCTGTTGATCATCACACTGTTTATTTTCGGTTATTATATTTTGGCTACACTGCTGCCGATCGATAAGATCATCGGCCGGTTTTATCCCATTTTCGGTGCACTGCTGCTAGTTGCCTCATTAGGTGTCGGCGGAATGCTGATCATTCAGCAGGTGCCCATACCGGAATTGACTCTAGCCAATCTTCATCCTGATCAAATGCCGATCTTCCCGCTGTTGTTTCTAACTATAACCTGCGGAGCTCTGTCCGGATTCCATGCAACCCAAACACCGATCATTTCCCGGACTACGCAGACCGAGAAGCAGGGACGTAAAATTTTCTACGGTATGATGATTGCCGAGGGCATTATTGCGATGGTGTGGGCGGCCGCTGCCATGAGTTTGTTCCAAGGGGCCAACGGTTTGAATGAGCTGCTTGCTACAGGAGGAACAGGTCTCGTGGTAAGTGAAGTAGCGAAGGTAACGTTAGGAGCCGTAGTAGGCACACTGGCTGTGCTGGGTGTCATCGTATTGCCGATTACGTCAGGTGATACCGCTTTCCGCAGTGCGCGGATGATCATTGCCGATTATATCAAGCTACCTCAGTTCAGCATGAAAAAACGTCTGCTCATTGCGGTTCCGCTCTTTGTGATCTCCATTGCGTTAACGCAAATTGACTTCAATATTCTGTGGAGATATTTCTCTTGGGCCAACCAGGCGACAGCCGCCATTGCTCTGTTTGTCGGTGCGATGTACCTGTTCATTGCCCGTAAGAATTACTGGGTGGCTCTGATTCCGGGTGCGTTTATACTCTATACAACCACGGTGTATATTTTGAACGCCGAAATCGGCTTCAGGCAGTCCTTGAATGTATCGTATGTTGCAGGTGCGGTTATCAGTGTCGTGCTCGTGATCCTATTCTTCAAAGCGGCGCAGAAATCTCGCGCAGCCGAGCTGTCGCTGGAGGTGGATATCTCCGATTACCGCAACATCGCATCATGATCGAGAGTCCGTATCCCGCGATGCCAACAGCTAAGAAATTGTCCCCATAGTAGATAGTCTACAGGGCGTAGCCCCAATTCTCATTCATGAACGGCCAAAAAGGTCGAAGACAGGCTCTATATGAGTTCTTGTCTTCGACCTTTTTTCATGCGCGCCCAAACTCCAACTCTATTTATGACAGGTGTCATATGGATTTCTTTACAGGTGTGAATGTTGCTCCTCACGGTTCGCATTTACAATAAAGCTGCGAGATTAACCTACGAGGGAAGAAGGGAAGGCAACCATGGAACAACGAACGAACCGCATCCGCCTGCTGGATATATTGAGAGGCTTCGCCATCCTGGGAACGCTCGGGACGAATATCTGGATTTTCGCTCATGCGGGAGACCTGAACTATATCACCACCTCTAACTACGAGGGCTGGTGGGAGATGAACGATTTGCTTCGCATGATCGTGCTGTTTCTGGTGAACGGGAAACTGCTCGGCCTACTGACGATCATGTTCGGCGTCGGACTGGAGATGAAGTACCGTCAGGCAAAACGTATAGGAAAGCCATGGCCTGGCGTTTACTTATGGGCCGTCATGTTTCTGTTCGTTGAAGGTTTGGTGCATTTTATCTTGGTCATGGAGTATGACATCTTAATGAGTTATGGCGTGACGGCCGTTATTGCAGCCTTTATCGTGAAGGGCGGCGACCGTCTCATCGCCCGCACGATGAACGTGATCGGCTGCCTCTACGCAGCGATGTTCCTGGCCCTCCTTGCACTGATGCTGACAAGCGGCGGTCTATCGCCGGGCAGCTTCGAAGCCGTCATCACACTATATCAAGAAGGGACGTGGCTTGATCAAGTCAGCTACCGCCTGGCCAACTTCCTTCCCCTCCGGATAGAGGCCATCTTCGTCATCCCGCTGAACATATTCCTGTTCCTGCTGGGCGTTCGTTTCATGCGCGCAGGGGTGTTCTCACCGGATGAGAATGGCAAAAAGCTGAGGGAGAAGCTGTTGAAGATCGGTCTATATGCCGGTTTGCCTCTGAATCTGCTCATTTTTATCCCGGGTGGGGCATTCGACCTGCCGGTCCGATACTTGTTTGCCCCGCTGATGTCGATAGGGTATATAGCAATCATTGCCAAAATGATACAATATACGAAGTGGGATGGGCTGTGGCGTCTTCTGGAGAATGCCGGGAAAATGTCCTTGAGTTGTTATGTGATCCAGAACCTCATCGCATCCGCCGTTTTCTACGGCTGGGGGTTGGGACTGGCCGGCAAGCTGAATTCCGCCGCCATTATCGTTGTTTGGCTGCTGATCTCCGTATCCCTTCTCGGATTTGCATCCTTGTGGCTGCGAAGCTTCCGGCTGGGGCCTATGGAGACATTCCGCAAAACGGCAATAGGATTATTCGATAGAAATTAGCAGGGGGTTAGGGATGCTCGACAAGCTGTATCCGAAAGACCAAATTAAAAATTATTTGCTCATAGATTTCGTGCTGATCGTGTTTTTATTCTACCGCGTGCTCCGTTTGGATGGGGCGCTGGGACTATGGAGCAGTCTTATGCTGCTCCTGCTGTTTCTCGTCTCCTTTTATTTTGCGTTGTGGCGCCGGGACGGCGGGCTGCTGGCGGCCGTATTGTCCGGCCTGTTCGTTCTTGCGGTCCTCGCGGTGTATATCGGTCCGGTCATCCTATGGTTCGGGTTTATTTTTGCCGACCTGCTTGGCAGGTCCAGATCCAAAGGGCACATCGCGATCGGCAGCGCGGGCATTGCCCTTTCCTTTATGTTCGTGTTCTTCATTCGGATGGAACCGCTGCTCCAGATATCTAATGCCGTGTACTTGCCGGTGATGATCATCCAGACGGTGTACCCCATCGTCATTTATATCAAGGAGAAATCCAAAAGCCTTCAAGGAGAGCTTGATGCTGCGAACGAGCAGATTGCGAAATATATTCAGCAGGAAGAACGGCAGCGGATTGCAAGAGATCTGCACGACATCTTGGGACAGACCTTGATGATGATTAAATTGAAGAGCGAGCTGGCCACCAAGTGGGTAGATAAAGATACTGCCCAGGCGAAGCGGGAGCTAGGCGATATTCTGGCTACCTCCAGAACGGCGATCAAGCAGGTGAGGGAACTGGTATCGGAGATGAAGTTCATCTCTCTTCCCGGCGAACTGGAGCATTCGGTAGAACTGCTCCGAACGGCAGGCATCGCACTTTATATTGAATATCATGGCAAGACACCGCTGTTATCCAGCGTGGAAGAGACGATGCTGTCGCTGTGCGTCCGCGAGGCTACTACCAACATTATCAAGCACAGTGGTGCAAAGCGGTGCACGATCACGCTGGAAGTCAAGGAGCAATCCTACGTCATCCATATTACAGATGACGGCAAGGGGGTTGCGCAGCAGGAAGGCGGGAATGGCATTCCGTCAATGGTGGAGCGAATGCAGATCTTAGGAGGCTCCTTCGCGATTTGCCCATCCCCTGCGGGAGGGACGGTTCTGTCCCTGAAACTTCCGATTCACCAGCACGAGAAGGAGGACGATTCATGATTCGGATTATCATTGCCGAAGATCAGAAAATGCTTCGCGGCGCTTTCGCCTCGCTGCTCCGATTCGAAGACGATATCGAGGTGGTGGCGGAAGTGCCGGACGGGGAACAAGCATGGGAAGCAATACGGCATCATCAGCCGGATATATGCCTGCTCGACATCGAGATGCCTGGCATCAACGGCCTTGAGCTGGCCGAGAATATCCGGCATGCCGGCTTACCGTGCAAGATTATGATCGTTACAACCTTCGCGCGCCCCGGCTATTTGCAGAAAGCGATGAATGCGCAGGTGGAGGGTTATCTCTTAAAGGATGAGCCGATCGATTTCTTGATCGAGGCCATTCGGCGGGTCATGAAGGGCGAGCGAGTCGTCAGCACCGATCTGGCGGCGGCACTGTTCATGAAGGGAGAGAATCCGCTGAGCGAGCGGGAAATCGAAATGCTTCGCTTGACCAAGGAAGGGATGACGACAGGCGAAATTAGCAAGGCTCTATTTCTGACTACAGGGACCGTACGCAATTACTTGTCCTCTGCCATTCAGAAGCTGGAGGCTGATTCCAGGCAGCAGGCGGCCGCCATCGCGGAGGATAAAGGGTGGCTCTGATTCGTGTTGTGCATCATGATCCTGAGCACGTATCCAGCAATAGCATAAGCAGAAACCGTCTATGGATATTGTCCATGGACGGTTTATTTTTTTCTAAATCAGATAGCCATGTAAAGAGCATGCCCATGCCCTATGGATTATTTCCGTAATTAATCGACAAGCGTCCCTCATAAGATGAAGTGATGGAGCATTCATTCCGAAAGGAATTGTGGGAGGTGGAATGATTTGTTGTCGATATTGCTATTCATTTTTGCCATCGGTGCCGCCATTGCCAGTGTGGATACAACCTGCGGCTTGAATGTATTGGGCAGCCTGGACAGCACGAAGGTCAGCAAATTCAGATATGCGCTTGTGTATATTGCGTCCTGCACGCTGGGAGGAGCCGTGACGGGACTGGCAATAGGGCTCTTTAATTTTTTGCTCAAATTCACCCCTGTCGGTCTGTATCAGAACTACATCATTATCACGCTGTTTGCCGTATTCCTGGTGTTGGAGTTGATTCATCGAACGGGAATTCTTCCATCAGGCAATTTCATCGTTCCATCGGAGTGGATCAAGCACGCAGGTTATCGCTCTGCTGCATTATGGGGACATATTTTGGGTTTGGGATTCATCACGCTGCAAGTGGGCGTGCTGTTTCACGCCTATATTCTGGTTTCCCTGTTTGCTTCACCGTGGTGGTTGAGTTTGCTGGCTGGCATAACGTTCGGGTTCGTTCGGGGGATGGTATTCAGCCTGCCGCTGATCCGCTCTATTGTATATCGCATGCTTGAAAAAAGAGTACACAGCATCACGCTGCTCACCGCGGTGCGGCAAGCCGTTTCCAAGCTGCTGATTATCGGATCCATCATTTGGATCATCAGCTACTAAAGTTAAGGAGCCTGATAGACCTATGTATGAGCTTGTTGCCATATCGGTTACGCTTCCCATGCTCTTGTCGGTGGTGAGTTTTGTCTGGAGCCGTGTATTCGGTGATCCGGATCATTTTCCCGGAAGTGCCCGTCTGCATGTTCAACTCATCCTCTCACAAGCGGTGTCGATTACCTTGATATACTGCTTTCCATCAGCTGTCAGCTTCCTGATCCTCTCGGTACTTTATTTCACTCAGGGATTGGGTGTGGCTTACTTCATTAGGATAAAGGGGAGGGTGGACTGCGGCTGTCTGGGTCCTCAGATTAATTCCAAGCTGGGCTGGCCGTTGATATTGTTCAATTTAGTTATGGGTTCCATCGGTTTGGCGGCATACAGCAATCCCGACTGGTTTGTGTACGGTTACTCCTTCACCATAACAGGTCTGCTAATGGAGGGCATGCTGCTGCTGCTTGCACTGCTCATCATGGTGGGGGTCCCGGATGCCCTGCATGCGATCCGATTGTACCGCGATATTGCCGCACCTCATTATGCCAAACTCAAAAGATTTTAAGGAGGCTGCCGATGAACACATTCTTCTGGATCTCTTATTCCATTCTATGGCTTCTGGTTGTACCCTTGGTGATTCTGAATCTGGTCCTGTTCCGGCAGTTGGGAATTATGGTGATGGGCACCGCGAGGGGCGTGAATCAATCCGGTATTCCTGTCGGCAAAAAAATTCCCGAAGCCGTGACAACAAAGCTGCAAGGAACTGAGTGGTCCACCAGCGAGCTGATGGGCATGCCGTCTTTAATGCTTTTTGGCTCACCGACGTGTAAGGAATGCGCCGACATTTTGCCGGATTTCAAGCGGATTGCCGAGATGAACAACGTGAAACCGGTCCTGCTGTTATTCTCGTCTGTGGATTTAGCATCGGATTATATCCGAAAAATCGCATATGAGGATGAGGTGCTTATCGTAAGTTCGGAGTTTGCCAACCATCTGGATGTGCAGGTTACACCTTATGCGTATGCGGTGGATACGAACGGTGTCATTCGGCACAAGGGACTGGTTAACAGCCGGGAACAGCTCGAGGCGTATGCGAAGGCAGCAAGAGCTTCTTAAGAAGGGGTGTAGAGCATGTGGCGGAAGCCGGAGAGCAAGGATGAAGAGACACAGGTGCTGATCAGTCAGGTTACCCGGAAAATGAATCGCAAATCGCTTCTGAACCAATTTGCGCAAAAGACGGCAGAGGCGCTGGCCAAGATATTGGTTCGGCCTGACGATGATGAAATCGTCAAAATCTCGTTCGCCGCGGGCCCTTGCAGACCTCCGCACGGACAATATTGCACGGGCTGCGGGGCAGACGCCTCCTGCCCTTCAGATTATATCGTTTGTACACCCAACACGGTAATCACTGATTGCAAAGGGTTATGTCCTTATCCTGCCGGGTGGTGGTATACAAGTGATCCGGTCGGGCAGCGGGCGAAGTGTCAGGATTGCATCTCCCAACAAGCGCATCCTTACATCGGACGGGATTGGTGTTATCAGGGCGCACAGGTCTATGGACGTTATGTCATCTGTGCATGCAGGTCAACGGATATGTATTGAGCTGTTCGCAATCATCAGCGCATTCTCGCAAAAATTCAGCCGAACCTATGCTGATTTCGGACCAATGGACAAATAAACAGGTCCCCCTTTCGTTTTGTACAAGCTGTTAGCCGAACAAACATCCAGGAAATTGGAGATTATGACGGAAATCATTTCAACTTGGTCATAAATCATGCATACTTAATTTCCTAATAGGGTTGGAAGGGGCATGCGGCCATGGCTAAAGTAAAACGAGGGGATATCATTTTGTTCACTATGATCCTGATTATTGGATCTGTAACGGTTCTTCAATGGTGGAGCCATCAGCATGTGGCGTATGAGCAGGGGCAGCTCCAGGCGTTGATCACGGTCAATGGTAAGGAATATGAGACGGTCCCTTTGATCGGAGACGAGCGTGTCATTGATATTAAGACCAAATATGGCCATAACACGCTGAAAGTTTATGATTACGGCATACAGATGATATATTCGGATGCTCCGAAGAGCATTGCACTGGATATGGGGTTTATTTCAAAGCCATACCAGCAGATCATTTGCGTTCCGACAAGAGTCGTGGTTGAAGTGTTGGTTCCGGAGACTGAACAGGGAGAGTCGGATCTGGATGCCGTGGTTGGATAAGCGAATAGAATAGTGGAGGAGCCGGCTGATTAAGTCGGCTTTTTTCGGTTTTTCAAGGCCAATGTTATGGTGAAGCACTCGTAACTTTTTCGCGGAAAGATCGTTATAATTAGAGGATGAGTCGCATAACAACACATTGCCGAGAAATAAAATGGATGGGGGAGTAAAATGCTTTCCATTGTAAAAGGACCGTATCTCCAAAACCCGGCTGAGCATTGTATAACCGTCATGTGGGAAACTTCGTTACCTGCGTCCTCCAGAGTGGACGTCTTGCTGGCTGAGCGAATACACAGCGGATATCAAGGGAACTACAAGTTGCCGGATAAGCCATTCGGCACGTTCACTGTCGGGTCTGAATCCAGGATTCACCAAATTACAGTAGAGGGTCTTGAGCCGGGGACCATCTATTATTACAAGATTCACTCACGCAATGAATCAGGTGTGATTGAATCCAAGCTGTATATGTTCAAGACCGCGGTAGGACGCGGTGTGCCATTCTCCTTTACGGTGACCAGCGAAACCGGAGGATACAGCGGGTTTGATGCTACAGACGGTCTTATCAATCAGAGGATATTCAGCCAGATGAAGCAGTATAGACCCGATATTGCCTTATTTGTCGGGGATGTTGTCAATGACGGGAAGAACGATGAGGATTGGAATACATATTTCTTCGGACCCGGCCGCGATTTTTTTGTGGATACGCCATTTTACAGCTGCCTGGGGAATCATGAGGACAACGCATCCTGGTATTATAACCTTTTTGCTTTTCCTGAACCTCGGAACTATTATTCCTTCAACTATGGGGATGTTCATTTCGTCTGTTTGGACAGCACGGATTTGATAAAAAAGAAAGATTATCCTTACAGCTCCGGGGTGATGGGTCCGGGAAATCCGCAATATGATTTTTTGGTGCGTGATTTGGAATCGTCGTCTGCGCGGTGGAACATCGTGTTTTTTCACTATCCACCGTATGTTTCAGGCGGTTACCAAGTGGAGGCTCTCCGGCAGCTCTGTCCGGTATTTGAAGAGTACGGAGTGGATTTGGTTATGAGCTCGCACACGATTGTATATGAGCGAAGCCATCCGCTCCGAGACGGGATAATTGATTACGATCATGGGATTGTTTACATTGTAGCAGGTGGTGCCGGGGCCATGCCGGACTGGCTGCTTCCCAAGAGAGAGTGGCATACATCGCAGTCCTTGGCCGTACCGCATTTTCTTCAAGTGGTTGTTACAACGGACCGTTTGGAATTGCGTGCCGTCGATGACCAGGGGCGGTTATTTGACCAACTGCAGATACGAAAAAACACTGAGGGCAGAAGAGATTTCATCTAATAAAAAAGTTATTATAATAACTCGAAAGGAAAAGAAATCGAGTCTACCTTGATATGGGATGGAGATCAATTTGTTGCGCAGGGTTCAGGGGAATAGGATGAAGAAGTTCAAAATTACACTATTGATTCTGTTGGTGCTGTTGTATTGTCTCCCATTGTGTACGTACAGGTTAATGAAATGCTCTATGCCAAAAGGGTCAACGCTTACCTTCTTGAAGAAGAGCATTATCGGCAAGAAGAGATACAGTCCGTTCAAGGCATATGGGGAGTGAAGCTGCCTCCATTTTATACGGTTGTGATCTTCAAGGATGAGCCAGAAGTCGAATACATCTATTTTGCGCACAACCATATTATGCAGTTCGAGTACTGATTGACTCCCGAGGGAGAAGCTCGCGGAATTACCCGATCACAACTGAAACATTATAATCCTAGAGATTGATATGATATTATTTACGTATTGGATACGTTTACAAGGGGGAGCATCACATGTCCATTGCATGGCAAACATCACGTCTGCAGTTGAAGATTCTGGATCAGGATCGGGCAGCAGAAGTGGTGGATTTTATCGTCGGGAACGAGCCTTACTTCAAAATTTGGGAGCCTGTAAGGGAACCGGAATACTTTACGATTGGTAAACAAACAGAGCTTCTTGCGGCGGAAAGACGCAGTATAGCTGACGGCACCCTGTTCAAGGTGTGGCTGCATCAGGATGACAAGATCATCGGATCCGTAGCGGTCAGCAACATCGTTCGGGGCGTATTTCAATCGGGGCATGTCGGCTACAAGCTTGCACAGAGTCACACGGGAAAAGGGTATATGACCGAAGCGCTGAGCGCTGTCGTATCCCATTGCTTTGATACACTGGAGATGCACCGGCTGGAAGCCAATATCATGCCGAGGAATGCAGCCTCGTTGAATGTGGTGAGACGCTTAGGCTTCTATGAAGAGGGTATGGCAATCAAATACCTGAAAATTAACGGTGTGTGGGAGGACCATCTTCATATGGTTATCCGAAATGAACGCCTGGAGTAAAGTGCTTGAAGCGTTTTACCGAGACTCGAGGCCTGAGACGGGAGCTTTTGAGGCTGGGTCTTCGTTTTTTTGCGTTATATCAATATCATCAGCGCTGTGGAGGGGGTATCATGCTTCGGCCCCATTGTATTTCGAAATATAGGCTGTTGATTATCGATCGGGAGAGGGTACGTGTATGTCCAAAATGCCTAAGGTTGCCATCGGTTTGATATTGTTAATCATCGTGTCTTTAGCTTCAAATCTGGTATTATTCAACGCCTTACATAAGAATAAGCAAGAGAATGCCCAGAGCATTCAAAGAGTAGAAGAGAACATGAAGCAATTACAGGATGATATGCTGCTGGCCCAGTCCAAAATTACGCAGATGGATCGTGTTAATCCACAATCCGATGCTCATCAGCAACAGGAGGCTGTGGCGGTCAGCAGCATGAGCGACGAGGCCATTTCCGAGGTCCAAGCTGATATGAAGAAACTCAATCAGATCGTAGATCATCTGCCTCAGGTTAAGGAAAAGCTGGGTTTTATTCTAGCTGTTAAGAAGGAAGCTGCCGGCTATTCCCTTGTATTGGATGATGTAGAATGGTTCTCAGCTGAAGCAGCAGAGCAAGCTGCCGCCGAGGATGGCGTTCCTGACACTGCTTCTTTAAGCAATGGATTCTATATTCGCAATCCGGTAACAGACGATACGCATATACACCTCCCAACGGATGCATTGCTGTATGTACTGGACGGGTCAAGAACGGTTGAAGTGAAGCTTCATGAAATGGTCACGATGAATCTCGTAGATCGTTTGTTTCATGTGCGGTATGCGGGAGACTCTGCCATCCTATTAGAAGAACAATACAGACCTTAACCAATTAAACACGAGGTGAATGACATGGGGGAGTTTCATCAGGAAGCTTGGCCCGATTGGGCAACGGAGAAGATTAGTATTGCCGCACCGGATCCTGCCTGGCTTAACAAAGGACTTCATGAGGTTACCGAACTTAAGCAGTTGCTGGCACAATATGGTGTTGTGCAGATCGAACATATCGGAAGCACGTCCATACCTGGGATGCCGGCAAAACCGATTATCGATGTCATGGCGAAGATCCAATCTTTTGAAGAGATTGACTGTATAGCTGAGATGCTGGAGGTGCATCGCTGGAGCTATGTTCCACCAGAGTTGGATGGGAGAACGTACCGAAGATTTTTTGTCAGAGTCAGGAATGATCGGCGAGAGTGTCACTTGCATCTGATGCTGGACAAGGAGCCGAGATGGGAGAAGCAGCTTCAGTTTCGGGATCGGCTTAGGGAGCAGCCTAAGTGGGCTCAGCAATATGCTGAATTGAAAGTGAAGCTGGCACAAGAGAATCAGGATGATCGAGAGGCATACACGGCTGCAAAAACAGAGTTTATCCAGCGTGTACTTGGAAGCTAGAGGAGAGGCATGCGTGTAATCGGCAGCTTCCTATCAATTTGCTCAAATTATTGAATAAATTTTCGATGAAATGTATATTTATTCTCAACAGGTTATAGGGAGTGGTAAATATGCATAAGCGAATTGAAGAACTGACACTGAATGCGTGGCCGGCCATCCAGACGGTGGTCCAGCATGGCTGGTTGCTGCGATTTGCAGACGGTTTTACGAAGAGGTCCAACTCAATCAGCGCGTTATATTCAGAGCATCCGATAGATCTTCACGCGCAGATTCATCAATGTGAGAGAGGTTATGCAGATGCCGGACTTGATGTTATTTTCAAAATCACGCCATTCAACCCGCCCGATCTGGATTCAACATTAGATTCTATGAATTACTCTGTTGTTGATCCATCCAGTGTCAGAATCCTGGAGCATTTGCATGATATCGAGGCCCCTACTCATCATGAAGTGACCGTTCAGGAGCATGTAAGCGATGACTGGCTTCATAATCTGGGAGTGATAACGGGACAGTCAGAGCAGGATCTGGCAACTACGAGAAGGTTGTTATGTCAATCTGTTATTCCATACGGATTCTTTACTCTATATGATCAATCCAAGCCCGTAGCCTGCGGGATTGGAGCTTTGGAGCAGGGGGTTCTCGGGCTTTATGATATTGCCACCTCGCCAGCTGCCAGAAATCGGGGTTTCGGCAAGCAGCTGGTGCTGCACATCCTTCAATGGGCAAAAGCGAAAGGTGCAACTTGCAGTTATCTGCAAGTGATACAAAATAATGTTACAGCTAACCGTTTGTATGATCGGTTACAGTATAAAGAGATTTATACGTATTGGTATAGACGTAAACAGGTAGCGCGTTAGGTGCTTGTAGGGGGTTCGAGCTTCTATGCCTCGCGCGCCGGGGGTTACTCTGTATCAGTAACCGTTGTATAATCATGGAAGAGGCTGCGGAAGACCCGGTTTTAGAGGAAGCAGTCTAAGCCGGATTCGTTAAGGAAATGAATGTAGGAGGACTATTTTGAACAATTATACAATGACCGATCCGCAAGGCAAACCCTTTATGATTGAATGTGAGGATATTGTTCTTAGGGAATATATGCTGGAGGATCTGGATGCCATATACAAGATCACGCATGAACCGGAGATCAGGCAGTACCTGCCAGGTTGGGATGTGCCGAAGGAACAGCGCCTTGATTGGCTGACCAACTATGAGATGGTTGAGAATCGACAGTTCCTGCAAGCCGTTCAGGACGGCGGGGATGTGGGCCAACTGCGTCTGCGATTAGTTATTGTGTTGAAGGATACCGGAGAGACCATTGGCTGGTGCAACACAGGACCCAAGGACGGGCTGCCTTATCCTAACAGGGAAATCATGTATGGAATGTCCAACCGGCATCACAATCAGGGATATACAACCCAGGCTGCTCGGGGATTAATCGAGTTTTTGTTCCAGAATACAGGGGAGCTCGAATTATGTGCTGCTGCTCTGCCCGGCAATGAGGCTTCCAATAAAGTTATCCGAAAATGCGGGTTTACGTACGTCGGCGAGGTCGAGCTCGATCAGGAGCTTCATCATTACTATAGGCTCAGCAAAGAGGGTTAAGGAGGTAATATGAAAACTCTTGCCTTGGGAGCAGGGATATTCATCGTCGTTGAGCTGCTGCTCATTATGCTCTTGGCAGTGGATGAGTGGATCATGATTATGCTGGCTGCAGGTGTTATGATTACATTGTTATCTTTAATACTCCATTATCAGATGAAGCTGGTGAAGAGTGGCAGGGATTATGTGGTCCATCAAAAAAGACAAAAGATTCATGAACTGAATCAAAAGTCCAGAGAACATCTGCCATCCGAATCGGCATCGGAGTAAGCAGCGTAAACAAGAATAAAGCATGCGAGGAGGCACATCGTTGCGATATAAGGTTATATTATTCGATGCAGATGATACGTTGTATGATTATGCCAAGTCGGAGGCTTTTGCATTGTCAGGTTCATTTGGCGAGATCGATCAGGAATGCACGGCCGCTATCGTGGACAGCTACAGGCGTATTAACCAGCAGTTATGGAACGAATTCGAGCAAGGAAGCGTTACGCAGAGTGAACTGCGAACAGCCAGATTCGAAAGGCTGCTGGCCGAACACAGTATTGAATGTGACCTGGATGCCGATGCATTCAGCCATACCTACATTAAGTATCTAGGGCAGGGCTCATACCTGATCGAAGGGGCAAAAGAGCTATGCAGTCAGCTTGCGGAACGCGGGCAGCGAATGGCCATCATTACGAACGGAATCAAGGAAGTACAGTTTAACCGAATTCACGGTTCTGCGTTATGTGATGCCTTTGAATGTATTATCGTCTCGGAGGATGCCGGTTCTCAAAAGCCCCACGAAGGGATTTTTGATTATGCCTTCGATAAATTGAACCACCCCGATAAGAAGGAGGTCCTCATCGTTGGTGATTCTCTAACTTCCGATATACAGGGCGGCATTCGTTACGGGGTTGATACTTGCTGGTATAACCCGCATCGCAAGGCAAACTCCACGTCCATTCAACCCAAATATGAGATCCATACGCTGGAGGAGTTACACGATATTATATCCTTTTAGAGGATCGGTTTCGATGGGCAGGATGAATATGTAGGTATCATGATCATGATCCATTATAGACTTCTTCAGGAACAAGATTGTAAACTTGTGTTGGAGCTAATGGGGCGACATCCACTGCAATTTCCTGGCTTTGTCCAGCGATTGTATCCTGAAAGGTGGAATCTTTATTTAAAACATAAGGATGATGCGAAATACTGGGTGGCTGTTAGGGATACAGAAGATGTTGTGGGTCATGCTGGATACATATGGAATTCTGATCTGAAAAGATATGAAATTGTTGGTGTGGTGGTTTCTCCGTTATATCAACGGCAGGGAATTGGCGCCGGCATACTGGATGCCGTATGTGCAGGCATTCGGGATCGAGGCCATTTCACAGCCGTTTTATTCACCTTGGGTCACCCTGGGAATGAAGGTACTCTCAACTTTTACAAACGCCTCGGATACCAACAAACCCGTTACGAGCTTAATTATTTTGCCGAAGGGTATTCACGAGTAGGGTTTGAGAGAACGTTGTTGTCTACATGATTGGGAGGAAGGTGCTGGTGTGGTTCAATGCCCATGGTGTGCGAGCGATGTAGCTTTGATTGACCAGACGTGTCCGGTATGTAAACACGAGGTATTGCCTGAGCATCTGATATCTGGGCCGGACGAAGAGACAAGCGTCCAGAGTGATCCATTAACTGAAGCGGGCTGCCTCAGCATGGAGGAATTGATGATCAGCAAATTCAATTGCCGACGCTGTGGTCATCGGGATTGCATCTCGCAGGAAGTTAGCATGAGCGGTACCGGTGTTAGCAAAATTTTCGATATCGATTATCACCATTATTTGTTCGTATCCTGCACCCGGTGCGGATTCGTAGAGGTATTCAATCCCGATGTCCTGCGGGGCCATAAATCCGGGGCGCTGGGAACGGTGCTGGATATCATATGGGGTTAAGCAAGAAACAATACAACAAAGGGGTATGAACATGATACAAGCTTTTATTTTCGACATGGATGGCGTCATTATTGATAGCGAGCCCATGCACTTTGAAGTGGATATTCAGGTTATGAACTATTACGGGTCGGCTATAACCCATGAACAGCTGGAGCAGTACGCGGGGATGACCAATCCGGAGATGTGGGCAGCCGTGAAAGAACAGCATAATCTGACTCCATCCGTTTCAGAAATTATTGAATACCAGTTGTCCAACAAAATCGAAATGCTGACTTCAAGTGAGATGGAGCCTATCGATGGCATACGGGAACTCCTGGCAGAGCTCAAAGCACGGAATATTCCGGCGGCTATTGCGTCATCATCGCCACCTGTATTCATTAAGGCCGTTCTCCGCAAGTTTGATCTGCTAGATCATTTTGAATGCGTTGTGAGTGGAGAAGAAGTGGAGAGAGGGAAGCCAGCACCGGATGTATATCTCAAGGCTGCCGAATTGTTGGGGGTGAAGCCACAAGATTGCATGGTGCTTGAAGATGCCCGCCATGGTGTTGCCGCAGCGAAAGCGGCAGGGATGAAATGCATCGGCTTCGTGAATCCGAATTCGGGAAATCAGGATTTATCCCAAGCCGATTATGTGGTGCATGCCGTTTCGGAAGTTGCGCAGATCTGCCAATTCGAATAGAATATTACCTAGAGCTTGGCCGCGAATTGCGGCTGGGCTTTTTTTTGTTTTACACCAAATGGACATAAACCCAACTTATTGATCATAAAACTCGTTTATACTATATCTACTATATTATATCTACTATTAGTATCTAGACCTAAGTCTAGGATGAATATCGTCTGAAGACGGAAGATAACCCTCTCCGATCATGATATCCTTGCATTAACAAGACACGGGAGAGGAATGTGAACGGATGCTTACTGATTTGATTCTAAACAACGATATCGCACAATATACGGGTTGCGTAGGTGGTAACCAAGCAGAGGAGATAAGGCCTGATGGATTTTTTACGTAATTTAGGCGATATCGGATTATTTATTCATGCCATGATCGATGCGATTATTTTTCCGATTCCGGCACTGTTCTCGCAGCTGTCCCTGAGCGCTCTGAGCCCGGACCGGGCGATCTGGCTCGCGACGATCGGATTTGCAGGGTGTTTGATTGGAACGCCTATCGGTTATGGAATTGGAAAAGTTTCCGGCAGTTTAGTCTTAAACAAGATCATGAAGAAAAAATGGTATGATTCAGCAACCGCATTGTTCACCAAGCATGGCGAAGCTGCCATACTTGTTGGAGCTTTCACGCCGATTCCCTTTAAAATATTTACCATTCTATCTGGCTGCATGAACTATCCTTTATGGAAACTTCTCAGTTATGCGGCTATCGGCCGCGCAGTGAAGTTCTATACCGTGGGCGTGCTGTTCTATGTTTACGGCCGCGCAGCTGAGAATATGGTGGATAGTGTACTCACGATTATTCTGTTGTCTGTTGGGATTCTGATCGGGGGCGTTTGGTTCACAGTACGGATGATTAAGAACCGCAAGAAAAAACGCTCTGAGACCTCAGTGGTGCAGCCTCCAAAAGATTCGATTGATGTGACGGCAGGTGAAGAATGATTGATGGTTCGATGATGAAGTTTTGATTAACGAATAAGCAACACATAACGTTAGATAAGGAGTAATATCAATGAGATCCATAAATGAGCAAAAAATATTAATATTAACCGGAAGCCTGGGAGAGGGTCACAACCAGGCGTCGAAGGCCATTGTGGAGTCAGCTAAAAAAAACTACCCTCATCTGCGCGTTAAAGTAATGGATTATATGGAGCTAACCCATCCACGGCTGCATGTGGCAGGCCAGTATTTCTTTGTGCAGTGGATGAAGCATTTCCCATCCGTCTACGGTTATCTATTTCAAAAAACACGTGAGGAAAACACCCTGATTCAGATGCTGAAGCGCTTCAGTACTTTCAGCCTGCATAAACTCAGCACAATGCTGGAGACGGAGAAGCCGGCAATTGTAGTCAGTACGTTCCCCCCGGCAGCAGCAGGCATGTCCTTATTGAAAGCAATGGGCTTTACCGATGTGCCAACGGCTACCGTCATGACGGATCACACGGATCACAGCTACTGGATACATTCTCACACGGATTATTATATGGTGGGTTCTGATGTCGTACAGCTTGCACTGGAGCGCAAAGGCGTGCCAAGTAAAAAAATCTCAGTCACCGGAATTCCCGTCAATCCTCTCTACAGCCAACCGGTGGATCAGGGCCGGCTGCGAGACCATTACGGCGTACATGCATCTGAGCAGGTTGTGCTGATCATGGGCGGAGGAGAAGGCATGATCGATAAAGAGGTTATCGAATGGATGAAATCACGGGAATACCCGCAGAATGTGCGATTTATGATCGTGTGCGGCCGTAACGCGAAGTTGTATCAATCGCTGCAGGAGGATTTTTCGGATCATTCCCAAATAACGGTCATGGGTTATGTAGATCGTATGCATGAATTGATGGCGATGGCTGATTTGATGGTGACAAAACCAGGAGGACTCACCATATCCGAAGCGTTGACGATGGAGCGTCCTATGTTATTAGTTAAACCGCTGCCGGGTCAAGAGCAGGATAATGCGGATTATCTGGTGGGAATCGGCGTGGCTCAGCAAGCCATGGCTGGTGAACTGAAACAGCAATTGCTGAAGTTGATTACGACTCCGGCACTTCTGCAGGAGATGAAGCACAAAGCCGCAATCAATACCCATAAAGATTCCGCACTATCGGTTCTGACCAGATTGCTCCATATTCAACAGAGCTATCGGCTTCGCGAATGGTCAGACGACATAACAGCTGTACCGTACGGGGTGCTGAACAGAGAGGTCTTTGAGAACGAGGCCCTACACCATTACTATGACAGTTATCGGTAAGATGAAGGAGTTTATCCATGAATTTGTTGGAATTGGTTGAGCAGTTATTTGAACAATATGGTTATTTGGTGTTATTGATTGGGCTGCCCCTTGATTTTATTGCTCTTCCAATTCCTCCTGGAAACAGCACCTTAACCTACACCGGGTTCCTGACCTATAAGGGGATCGTTGAGATGGTCCCTGCATTTGGATCAGCTTTTATAGGGGCAGCCATAGGGTTAACCATTACCTATATCCTTGGATATAAGCTGGGGATGCCGCTCATAGAACGCTATGGAAAATGGCTCTTCATTAAGCCATCCCTTGTGGAGAAAACACAGGTGTATTACAACAAGTATGGAAATAAGCTGCTCATTATTTGTTTTTTCATCCCCGGGGTGAGGCAATTCATCGGGTACTTTATCGGCATGATTCGAGTACCTTACCGGACGGTATGGATCTATGGATACACGGGGGTCGCAGCGTGGGTAATATCCTTCTTCAGCATAGGTTATATCTTTGGCGAGCAGTGGCAGTATATTCTGAATGTGGTCGAACATTATCTGAAGGTAATCTTTATCTGTCTGGCTTGTTCCTTTCTTATCCTGCTTGTGTGGAATCGCGTTAAACGTGAGAAAGCCAAAAAGCTCTCCAATGCCACCAGAAATGAATGAATGGCATGATTTGCATTTTAAAATAAAAGGTCTGCAGATTTGAATGCCCTTGCAACCGCTGCTTACAGCGTAGCTGCACACATACATAATGCGTTTAAAGAGATTTAGGTAAGTGATTGAATAGAATAAACAGGACATGGGAGGGAGAGTTATGAGCGAAATCATACCTTTATTCAGAGTATTCGATGAAACGAAGGCGAAAGAATTTTATATCCAATATCTTGGATTCACCTTGGATTGGGAACATCGCTTTGATGATTCCGCACCGCTGTACATGCAGATATCCAGGGATTCGTTAAAAATCCATTTGACGGAGCATTATGGAGACTGCTCACCCGGCGCAGCCATTCGGGTGGACATGGTAGGGATTGAGCATTTTCATGAACAACTGATCCAGAAAAATTATCCATACTCCAGACCTGGCATCGAGATCGCGCCTTGGAACAGTAAAGAGCTGTGTGTCATTGACCCATTCGGTAATAAAATCATTTTTTATGAAGAGTCGTAATCGATAGAGAAGCTAGGTTTAATCCTGAATGCGTTTCGGACGCTGCGTAACTGATCGGATCGAGGACATTGAAGTGCAGCAAGTAGAAGAACATAGAAGTATTCCAATGAAACGGCTCGGCTCGCAATAAGCGGACAGGCCGTTTTGTTTGGTTGTAGAAGTATTCATTCACGAGGTATCCCTGCCTGAGAAGCATACTGATAAATTCTGCTCAGTCCTTCCTCAATCTCTTCTGTTGTGAGGTTCCCGTACCCTAATACAATACCGGTTGGAGTGGAGGGGCTCGGCTTGGCGATCCTGTATTTCGAAATCGTTTCAGCTTGGAAGCCGTATGCAGCCGTATCATTCCAAGGAAGAAGAGCGTACGCTTTCGGATGAAAAGAGATCTGAAGATGCATGCCTGCCTCATCGCCCAGAATGGAAATATCATTACCGAATAAGTGCTGAAGCCGTTCCGTCATGAAATTCCTGCGTTTCTTATATACTTTCTTCATCTTATGGATATGTCGTTCCAGTTGGCCATCCAGAATGTACTGACTTAATGCCTTTTGAATGATAAAGGGTGTGTGCAAATTCAGTTTATCTTTCACTTCGGCAATGGTATTGATTAGACTCGGCGGAACAATTATAAATCCGATCCGAAGACTGGGCGACAAGGTTTTGCTAAACGTTCCCACATAGATGACTCTGGAAGGGGAGAGGGTCTGTAGAGGGGGTACAGGAATTCCCCGAAGACGGAACTCGCTATCATAATCATCTTCAATCACGAATGAGTCCGCTTCTTCAACCATCCGGATAATCTGATGTCTGCGTTGAATGGACAGCAGGCTCCCAGTAGGAAACTGGTGTGACGGTGTTAATAAAACAAGATGACCCGGAGTGATACTCGTAAGGAAGTCGATACGCATTCCGTTGAGATCGACTTCAACAGGGACAAGACGATAGTCCATCAGCTTAAAAATCTCTTGTGTAAAATCGATTGTTGGATCTTCTATGTACAAGGAATGAAATTTTGGAGCGAATGATTTGGCCAGGAGAAAAAAACCTTCGGAAGCGCCCGAAACAATCATGATTTGTTCGGCTGTGCATTGAATGCCCTTGGAGCGGTATACATATTCGCATATTGCGGACCGAAGCGATAAATCGCCTTGGACATGGCCGTAATTATGTTCTTCAGACAACGTGCCTTCTGCTGCTTCTTTCAAGTATTTCGCCCAGATTTGCCTAGGGAACCATTTTTGGTCAGGAACCCCTGTCGCAAAATCAATGATTTGTTCACGCTCAGGTTCAGGCTGTGGCTGGACTGCCGCTCCGCTGGAAATTGTGGGAATACGCGAATCGGAAATGTGGAAGATTCCTTCGGCCACATAGGTGCCAGATCCTGCCCGACCATCCAGATATCCTTCGGCTATCAGCTGCTCATATACCTCGATGACAACATTGCGCGCAATTCCCCATTCCTTAGCCAAAACGCGAGTGGGAAGCAGTCTGGTTCCAGCCGACAGCTGCCCCGATTCGATGATCATTCGCAACTGCTGGCATATCTGACGCGTCACCGGTACCTTAGATTCACGGTCCACATAAATGCCGTACACGATTTTCCTCCTCTAATTGGTTCCTGTGTAACAGCGAATATTGGATCTAATCATAAACCATTGTCCTTATTATAATGATGTTGAAGTGATCCGAAAAGGGAGGAAATGACATGAACAGGATGTTAGGCAGATCGGAAATATCCGTAAGTCCGCTTGGGTTGGGATGTTGGGCAATCGGTGGGGAATTTACGTTAGATGGCTTGCCGGACGGATGGGGGGAGGTCGATGAGTCTGAATCGATTGCAGGGATTCATGCAGCGTTAGAAAGGGGTGTAAACTTTTTTGATACTGCGGATGTATATGGAACAGGGCATAGCGAAGCGGTGCTTGGTCGTGCGTTGAGGGGAAGACGACACGAAGCGGTCATTGCTACCAAATTCGGATATACCTATGATGAGTCAACCAAGGAAGCATTCACTCGTCACGATGTAACACCAGAATATGTTCGTCATGCGTGTGAGAGGTCCCTGAGACGTCTTCAAACGGATTATGTTGACATGTACCAAATTCATGTAGGTGGTTTAAGTTTAGAGGAAATCGATACAGTGATCGATAGTTTGAATGAACTTCGTCAAGAAGGGCTGATCCGTACATATGGCTGGAGCACATGGGATGTAGCCAATGCCCAAATCTTCGCTCAAAAATCGGAAGCAGCTGCCATACAGCACGTATTGAATGTGCTTAGTGATGATAAGGAAATGCTCTCTCTATGTGAACGTTATGGTCTAGCCAGCATTAATAATACTCCTCTGGCTATGGGCCTCTTGAGCGGAAAATTCAATCATGATTCCAGATTCAGTGATCAGGATGTAAGGGGAAGCCGTCATGAATGGGTTACCTATTTTAAGAATGGTAAGGCGGTACCTTCGTACCTCCAAAAGCTTGAGGCAGTCAGAGAGGTCTTAACGAGCGGAAATCGAACTTTAGTTCAAGGGGCGCTTGCATGGATTTGGGGGAGAAGTCATGTGACGATTCCGATCCCAGGTTTTAAAACCAGGAAGCAGGTGGAGGAATTGATCGGGGCAGCTGCTTTTGGACCTTTGTCGGAGGCGCAGATAAATGAAGTCGAAGGAATACTAGGTTCGTCATGAATGGCGTTGGGTGTTGAAGAATAGGTCCGCCGGGAAACATCCGGGGGACTTTTTTGCTTGATGATCACGCTAAATATTTTTAATCATTCAAGGGTAGGCGTTATTTCTCATATACTTATGCAACCGAGTCGAAAACGAGGAGGTGAAATTAGCTGAGAAGAAAATGGGTTCTTCGGAAATCGCTCAGAAATAAGCCTAAACAGCGTGTACTTCAACGAAAAAAAATAATGAAAAAGATCAGTCGCCAAAAATCGCTTCGGAAAAATCGCTTGGTCATTTCAAGACAATCTCGGTCACATCATAGAAAGCAACGACATCATCATCACCATAAAAGAAAACGTGGGAAATGTATACGAAAAGTAGTTCTCGCTAAAAGAGGACCCAGAGGTATAACGGGAGCTCCGGGGGTCAGGGGACCTCAAGGACCCATTGGCTATAGCGGAGCAGATGGTGGTGCAGGAGCAACAGGAGCTACAGGAGCTACAGGTGAAGGATTAAATGGAATTGTCAGTTTTGATCCAGGATCAAGTTTATTCTATATGCAAGGGCAGGTCGTTACTTATAACGGCAGCACCTACCTTGCAAATGTCACTTCGCCTCAAGGCGTTCCGGGCATGTCGCCGGATTATACATTGCTTGCTGCTGCAGGCGCAGGCTTAAACGGGGTTATACCATTTGATCCAGCTCAAGGTCAGTCTTATCCGTTGGATCAAGTCGTGACATACAATGGTAGTACGTATTTGGTCAATGTCGCCAATCCCACGGGGATCCCCGGAGCATCGGCAGATTATACCTTGCTGGCGGCAGCCGGCATGAGCGGTGAGGTAGGAATAACAGGAGCGACGGGCCCGACCGGCGAAACAGGTGCTACAGGGATGACGGGTACCAGAGGAGATACGGGAGCAACGGGTCCAGCAGGAGCAACGGGTGTAACAGGGGTTGCTGGAGCTACCGGGGCAACGGGAGCAACCGGCCCAACGGGAGGAACTGGTAATACAGGAGCAACTGGCTCGACAGGTCCAACTGGAGCTACAGGCTCGACTGGAGTAACAGGTAACACGGGAGCAATTGGTCCGGCTGGTGTAACAGGGTCAACGGGAGTCACCGGAGCAACCGGCGCAACAGGGGCAACAGGTTCAGCAGGAGCAACTGGTGCCACTGGGGTTACGGGGTTAACCGGATTAACAGGTCCGACTGGCGTTACAGGAGTCACAGGGGCAATCGGACCAACTGGCTTGACAGGAGCCACCGGGGCAACAGGTTCAGCAGGAGTCACCGGAGCTACGGGATTAACGGGTCCAACGGGAGTAACAGGTGCTACGGGAACCACTGGTGCAATCGGGGCAACAGGCGTTACAGGAGCAATCGGAGGCACGGGTTCAACGGGGGTAACCGGAGTTACGGGATTAACTGGTCCAACAGGCGTTACAGGTATAACAGGAAGCACAGGTGTCACAGGATCCACCGGTCCGACCGGAGCCATAGGAATTACGGGATTAACCGGACCAACTGGCGTCACAGGAACAACAGGTGCAACTGGATTAACAGGTCCAACAGGAGCAACCGGGCCGATCGGTGTAACTGGTAACACGGGTTCAACCGGAGTAACAGGCCCAACCGGCGCGACAGGATCCACAGGCTTGACTGGTGCAACAGGTTCAACGGGTGCAACCGGCGTTACAGGAGCAATCGGAACCACGGGTTCAACAGGATCTACTGGCGCAACCGGAGTAACCGGCTCGACTGGAGTCACCGGAGCAACCGGCGCAACAGGTCCAACAGGAAGCGCTGGTGTCACAGGAGCAACTGGGATAACCGGAGCAACAGGCCACACCGGTGTAACAGGCTCATCGGGAGTGACAGGTCCGACAGGCTCAACCGGGCCGATCGGTGTAACTGGTAACACAGGTTCAGCAGGAGTAACAGGCCCAACCGGCGCGACAGGAGCTGCCGGAGCCACCGGTCCAACAGGAGTTACAGGAACAACAGGAAGCGCTGGTATCACAGGAGCAACCGGTCCAACTGGGTTAACAGGAGTAACCGGAAGCACGGGTCCAACCGGAGCAATAGGAGCTACTGGTGTCACAGGACCAACCGGGATAACCGGTCCAACAGGAGTAACAGGGATAACTGGGGTTACAGGTTCTACAGGCCCAACCGGCGTTACAGGAGCAGCAGGCCCAACCGGCGTTACAGGAGCAGCAGGAGCCACCGGAGTAACAGGCTCGACTGGAGCCACCGGAGTAACAGGCTCGACTGGAGCTACCGGAATAACCGGGCCAACAGGAATCATGGGTTTAACGGGATCTACGGGAGCGACAGGTGCCACCGGTCCAACGGGAGCCACCGGTCCGACTGGTGCCACCGGAGTTATGGGGTTAACCGGCCCAACGGGGTTAACAGGAGGAACCGGAGCGACGGGAGCTACAGGAGCGATTGGTGCAACAGGGGCAATTGGGCCAACCGGAGCTACAGGAGCAATCGGAGCTACGGGTTCAACGGGGGTAACCGGCGTTACAGGTTTTACAGGCCCGACCGGAGCCACCGGCGTAACAGGTATAACAGGAAGTACTGGTGTCACAGGACCAACAGGAGTCACAGGTCCGACCGGAGCAACCGGTCCAACGGGGCCGATCGGTGTAACTGGTAACACGGGTTCAACCGGAGCAATCGGAGCTACTGGAGTCACCGGAGCCACAGGATTTACGGGATTAACTGGTCCAACAGGAACCACCGGTTCCACAGGGGCAACGGGAGTAACTGGCCCAACCGGTGTTACAGGAGCAATAGGAGCAACGGGTTCAACAGGATCTACTGGCGCAACGGGCGCGATAGGAGTCACCGGAGCCACAGGCTTAATTGGTGCAACAGGTTTAACGGGTGTAACAGGTGTAACAGGTGTAACAGGCTCGACTGGAGTCACCGGAGTAACCGGCGCAACAGGAGCAACAGGGGCAACAGGTTCGGCAGGAGTAACAGGCTTGACTGGTCCTACGGGAGTAACCGGTCCAACAGGAGTAACAGGGATAACTGGTGTTACAGGTTCTACAGGCCCAACCGGCGTTACAGGAGCAGCAGGAGCCACCGGAGTAACAGGCTCGACTGGAGCAACTGGAACAACTGGAGCTACCGGAATAACCGGGCCAACAGGAATCATGGGTTTAACGGGATCTACGGGAGCGGCAGGTACTACAGGTTCAACGGGCCCAACAGGAGCAACCGGCTTTACAGGTCCAACAGGAAGCACAGGTGTCATAGGATCCACCGGTCCAACGGGTCCGATCGGTGTAACTGGTAACACGGGTTCAACCGGCCTTACAGGATCTACGGGCGCCATGGGTTCGACAGGACCAACAGGAGCAACAGGAGCAACGGGAACTACGGGTCCAACTGGTGCAACCGGAGCTATTGGCGCCACGGGTTCGACAGGATCCACAGGTCCTACTGGCGTTACAGGTGTAACTGGAGTCACCGGTCCGACCGGTGTAACCGGAGCAGCAGGAGTAACAGGCTCAACGGGAGTGACAGGTTCAACAGGAGCAACCGGGCCGATTGGTGTAACTGGTAACACGGGTTCAACCGGAGTAACAGGCCCAACCGGAGCGACAGGAGCCATTGGGGTAACAGGTGTTACAGGATCCACAGGTCCAACTGGTGTTACAGGCTCGATTGGTGGAACAGGGGCAACAGGCGTTACAGGAGCAATCGGAGCCACGGGTAATACAGGAAGCACTGGAGTTACAGGTTCTACAGGCCCAACCGGAGTTACGGGAGCAACAGGATCAACGGGTGTAACGGGCGCGACAGGAGCCATTGGTGCAACCGGCGTTACAGGTTCAACTGGCCTGACAGGTGCTACTGGAGTTACAGGTCCAACAGGAGGAATCGGGGTAACAGGAGCAACCGGCCCGACTGGGGTAACCGGAGGAACGGGAGCAACTGGTGTCACCGGAGTCACGGGATTAGCAGGTCCAACTGGCGTAGCAGGAACAACAGGCCCAACTGGATTAACAGGGGTAACGGGATCTACTGGCCCAACTGGTGCAACAGGTTCAACGGGTGTAACCGGTGTTACAGGAACAACAGGCATTACAGGTCCAACAGGAAGCACAGGTGTCACAGGAGCAACTGGGATAACCGGAGTAACAGGCTCAACGGGAGTAACAGGTCCGACTGGTGCCACAGGTTCAACAGGTGTAACAGGCGTCACGGGTTCAACGGGCCCAACAGGATCGACCGGTTCAACGGGGGTAACCGGCATCACAGGCTCAACTGGTGCAACGGGCGCTACGGGAGTTACAGGTCCAACAGGAGGAAGTGGGGTAACAGGTGTAACAGGCCCGACTGGGGTAACCGGAGGAACAGGGGCAACTGGTGCAACAGGCTCAACGGGAGTAACAGGCCCGATTGGAGTAACAGGTGCAACCGGCGTTACAGGAGCAATAGGGGCCACGGGCTCAACAGGAGCCATCGGGGCAACCGGTGTTGCAGGAATAACAGGAAGCACTGGTGTCACAGGAGCCACCGGAGTAACAGGTCCAACGGGACCAATCGGTGCAACCGGAGCCACAGGTCCGACTGGAGGAACCGGAGTAACAGGCATCACGGGTTTGACGGGACCAACAGGTTCAGCAGGAGTAACGGGTGCTACAGGTGCAACCGGCGTAACAGGCCCAACTGGTGCAACAGGGTCAACGGGTGTTACAGGCCCGATTGGGGTAACCGGAGGAACGGGGGCAACTGGTGTCACTGGTGCCACCGGAGTTACGGGATTAGTAGGTCCAACTGGTATCACAGGAGTAACCGGGATAACCGGTCCAACCGGAGCAACTGGAGCTGTTGGCGCCACGGGTTCGACAGGAGTTACGGGAATAACTGGTCCAACTGGCGTAACAGGAACAACAGGCCCAGTTGGATTTACAGGGGTAACGGGATCCACTGGCCCAACTGGTGCAACTGGCTCAGCAGGAGTTACAGGTGTAACTGGAGTCACCGGTCCGACCGGTGTAACCGGAGCTACAGGAGCAGCAGGCTCAACAGGAGTGACAGGTTCAACAGGAGCAACCGGTCCGATTGGTGTAACTGGTAACACGGGTTCAACCGGAGCGACAGGAGCCATTGGGGTAACCGGTGTTACAGGATCCATAGGAGTCACCGGTCCGACAGGAGGAACAGGGGCAACTGGTGCAACAGGCTCAACGGGAGTTACAGGTCCAACAGGTCCAACTGGGTTAATAGGAGCGACCGGCCCGACTGGTGTAACTGGTAACACCGGGGCAACCGGAGTAACGGGCGCAACCGGCGCTACAGGATCCCCAGGCTTGACTGGTCCAACGGGAGTCACCGGTCCAACTGGAGTTACAGGAACAACAGGAAGCACTGGCGTCACAGGAGCAACCGGGTTAACTGGAGTAACAGGCCCGACCGGCGTTACAGGGGCAATAGGGGCAACAGGGGCAACAGGGGCAACAGGGGCAACAGGTGCCACCGGAGTTACCGGATTAACCGGTCCAACTGGCATTACAGGAGTTACGGGAGCAACAGGAGCAGCGGGAGTAACGGGCCCGACTGGAGCCATTGGTGCAACCGGCGTTACAGGTTCAACAGGTGCGACAGGAACTGCCGGAGTCACCGGTCCAACTGGTTTAACAGGAGGAACCGGAAGTACGGGTCCAACCGGAGCAATCGGAGCTACTGGTGTCACAGGAGCAACCGGAGTTACAGGATTAGCAGGGCCAACTGGTATTACAGGAGCAACCGGCATAACCGGTCCAACTGGAGTTACGGGAGCAATCGGTCTAACTGGTAACACAGGAACAACAGGCCCAACAGGCCCAACTGGTGCAACGGGAGTAACAGGAGGAACAGGAGCCACCGGCCCTACGGGTTTAATTGGTGTAACTGGTAACACGGGAGTCACCGGTCCAACAGGCCCAACCGGAGTTACGGGTTCAACAGGAGCAACGGGCCCGACAGGAGCCATTGGTGCAACCGGAGCCACGGGTTCAACGGGGGTAACAGGCGTTACAGGTTCAACTGGCCTGACAGGTGCTACGGGAGTTACCGGTCCAACAGGAGGAATCGGGGTAACCGGTGTAACCGGTCCAACTGGCGTCACAGGCCCAACAGGCCCAACTGGTGCAACAGGCCCAACTGGTGCAACTGGCTCAACGGGAGTTACAGGTCCGACTGGAGCGACAGGTTCAACAGGTGTAACAGGCGTTACAGGTTCAACTGGCCCGACCGGCCCGACCGGAGCCACCGGAGTTACGGGAGCAACCGGTCCAACTGGTTTAACAGGAGCGACAGGCCCGATTGGTGTAACTGGTAACACGGGTTCAACCGGTGTAACAGGCCCAACCGGCTCGACTGGAGCCATTGGAGTAACCGGTGCTACAGGATCCACAGGTTCGTCTGGTCCAACAGGAGCAACGGGTGTAACCGGTCCTACGGGAGGAACAGGGGGGGCAGGAGCAACTGGAAGAACTGGTTCAACCGGTCCAACCGGCTCGACTGGTCCAACGGGTGCAACAGGTTCAGCAGGAGTAACAGGCATAACAGGAAGCACTGGTGTCACAGGAGCTACTGGCCCAACAGGGGCAACAGGTGTAATTGGACCAACAGGACCAACGGGGTCTACGGGCGCAACGGGATCCACAGGCGCGATTGGTGCAACAGGCTCAACGGGATTAACTGGCCCAACCGGTGTAACCGGTCTGACTGGAGCAGCGGGTTCAACAGGAGCAACGGGTGTAACCGGTCCTACGGGAGGAACAGGGGGGGCAGGAGCAACTGGAAGAACTGGTTCAACCGGTCCAACAGGTCCGACGGGAGTAACCGGACCAACTGGCGTCACCGGACCAACAGGAGCAACAGGAGCAACTGGTCCAACGGGCCCGACGGGAACTATTGCTCTAGGTTATGGTTCCATTTATGGTTCCCCTACTACGTTAATCACGGTTGTTGACAATACATCTGTAGCTTTTACAACAGCAGGGCCTACCCTAAATACGACAACGAGCGTGGCATCAGGTACGATTACGGTTAATGCGTCCGGAGTATATATGGTGGACTTTGTAATAACCGTTCATCTAACCACAACTCCTACACTGTTGGCTTCGGCGAGTCGCCTTGTCAGCTTCTATGTGCAAATCAATGGCACTACACAAGAACCGAGAAGTGTTTCCAGTTTTTCCATTGAAAATATCTCTGGTATTGGGGCAACGTTAGTAACCAATGGGGAAGCTTCAAAATCTTATTTAACTACTTTGAATAATGGCGATGTTCTGCGTATTATCATGGATACTTCGGGGGCAAACAGCTCTGCCACATATTCGGGGCAAGTGTTTAATGTCATTCGCATTTCGTAGTCAAAAATAGAATGATGGGGGGCGGCACATTCACTAAATGCTGCCTGTCTCCCTTTTTTCTCAAAAAGACTGCAAGCCATATCCATTATAATTCGAGAATTGAATCATTAAAAATTATTGAGGATGGGCATAGCAAATGCTCTTGGAAAATTATATTATGTAAATATATTTTTCTGCTCAGTAGGCTGATTTAGCAGTTTATGAAGAAGTTCTTATCAATTCATACGATAAGGGATGATACCATGCAGATCGGAGTGAGGAACATGGATATGAGATACCCCATAGGGCAATTTGAATGGGAGGGACAGTCGTCACCGGAACATAGGAATCACTGGATTCAAGAGATTGAGGGGATGCCTGGGAAACTGCGGACAGCCGTTCAAGGTTTGTCTGAGGAACAGCTTAACTTGGCCTATCGTGAGGGTGGGTGGACCATACGTCAGGTCGTTCATCATCTTGCAGACAGTCATATGAACTCCTATATGAGGTTTAAACTCGCTCTAACAGAAGACAATCCAACCATCAAACCGTATGACGAGCGGCTGTGGGCAGCGCTTCCGGATTCCGTGACGGTGGCTGCTGAAGTATCTTTGGCCATGATTGAAGGCATACATACCAGATGGGTCGCTTTATTAAACAGTATGGACCATGAAGACTTTCTAAGAACGTTCTATCATCCCGAGAACCAGCGAACGACTCATCTTGAATACGCCACGGCCATGTATGCATGGCATGGGAATCATCACATAGCACATATTACTTCTGCAAGAGAACGGTTCAAAATATAGCGTGACAATACATATTACTCCGTCTTATGGCGGAGTTTTTGTATGCAATGATGTCGCAATATCAAAATCAACTGTCGCAATTTTACACTGTGAATCGGCTAATTCATGTGTTAGATTAATGGCATGATGTCTTAATATTAGATACTGAGGTGACCATAATGATTAGAATCGGAAAAATTAGTTATTGGCATGTGCACGCATGGGATTACACAAAACAGGCGCAGGAGCATCCGGATGCACAAATCGTAGCCGTATGGGATGAGAATCCGGAACGCGGTAAAAAAGCTGCGGAGCAGCAAGGAGTACCGTTCTTTGAATCCTTGGATGAAATGCTGCAAAGCGATATCGATGCTGTCATCGTGGATGCACCAACATCCATGCACAGAGAAGTGATGCTGAAAGCTGCGGCAGCCGGCAAGCACATTTTTACGGAGAAAGTAGTGGCCGCTACCCTTCAAGAGGTCAATGATATTATGAACGCGGTAAATGAGAATCAAGTCAAATTAACGGTATCACTCCCCCGCTTGAATGATGGTTACACCTTGGCGATCCGTGAACTGTTGCAAGAGGGACTACTGGGTACCGTAACACTCGTTCGTGTCCGCTTGTCTCATAACGGCGCAACGGCAGGCTGGCTGCCTGAGCATTTCTATGGTCTGGAGGAAACTCGTGGAGGAGCCCTCATTGATCTGGGTTGCCATCCTATGTATTTGACACGCCTGTTCCTGGGAGAAGAAGCGGTTGATGTTCATGCGAATTTTGGCTACATAACGGGTAAAGAGGTCGAAGATAACGCCGTTGCTACATTATCTACAGCTACGGGTGCTGTTGGTATTGTGGAGGCTGGTTTTGTTAATAACTTCTCGCCGTTTACGATTGAGATTCACGGTACAGACGGAACGATTCTCTATGGTACGCCAGACAGTAAACTTCTTATCCGCTCAACGAAGAAAGAAGAATACAAGGAAGCGTGGGTTGAACTGCCAGTACCAGCAAATCGTGCAAGTGCTTTTGAACAGTGGATCTCTCATATTCAGGAAAATACCGTTGCAGAGGAAAATATCGCATATGCGGTTGAATTAACGAAATTGATGGAGGCTTCCAACCGTTCGGCCAAGGAACATCGTGCGATTCGTTTGGATGAACTGCAAGCTTAAGTTACAAGGGTGATGTATCAGCATGAATAATCATTTTCCATATGAGTTTATGAAAGATCGGCAGGATGCCTTGGAGAGACTTGATCTGAGGGTCTATTGGGGGCGTTATGAGATCCGGGTTCTTCGATTTCATCTCACCACCTTCCCTCCGGGGAAGATTGTGTCCTTCCATAAACATGCTGAATATGAGTTTCATTTCATACCGCGTGGCAAAGGGACCGTTATTATGGAAGAGAATCCCTATGCCTTGAGGGAAGGAATGTTTTATTTAACGGGTCCGAATGTTCTCCATTATCAGGAAGCGGACGCAGCAGAGCCCATGGACGAATTATGTCTGCATGTGGACATTATTCCGCATGACGTAACACCCGATGATTCGGATCGTCTGTTATGGCCGGCTGCGGATCCTTGGGAGATGGCGGAGGCTGACGACTGCATGGAAAAGCTCAGGGGGCTGCCGCTGAAGCCGTCGATGGATATCCATCGGGCGATGCCTTATTTTCTGGAGGCTTACCAAGCTTCTCAGGAAAAATATCCGGGTCTGTACACAACGATCAAGCAGTGCATTATTCAGATATTGCTGCGTGCCGTACGCGCGTATGAATCCGAGCCATCCGAAGCGGAGTTGCCTTCACGAGACATGAAGGCTTACCGCTATCAATTGGCACTGGAGTATATCCATGCGAATTCCTCGGGTGAGGTCGTTCTGGATGATGTCGCGGAGAAATTGCATATCAGTTCCAGGCAGCTGCAGCGGATATTCAAGGAGCAAGCGGCTGGGCAATCCTTCAGTGAAATTCTTGAGCACGTCCGTTTAGAAGCGGTGTGCCGGAAATTAATCGATACCAATTGGTCTATTGATAAAATCGCGATTCACGAAGGCTTCTCGAGCGGCAGTTATTTGCATACCGTGTTTCGAAAGAGATACGGCTATACGCCAACAACATATCGGGCAATGAATGTGAAATTGTAGGGGGAGTATCACATATGGGCAAAAGCATTCGAATTGGAATTATTGGAAGCGGTGGCATTGCAGGAGAGCATGCAAAGTACTACAAACAAATCGAAGACGTCCAGATTGTCGCTGTAGCGGATATTTTACCAGGAAGAGCAGATCAGTTCATTGAGCGTTGGGGACTGCAGGGGGCAATCGGATTTGACGATCACCGCAGGCTCCTTGATCTGGATTTGGATGGTGTGAGTATCTGTACGCCAAATGTTGCTCATCACAGAACAACGATCGATGCGCTCTCAGCCGGCAAACATGTCATGCTCGAGAAGCCGATGTCGGTCACCTTGGATGAAGCTATCGAGATGGTTCAAATCTCGAAGAAGACCGGGAATATACTCAATGTGGGCTTTCAACCGCGCTATGACCCGAACATGGGAATCATTAAGAATCTGATCCAGAATGGTGAGCTCGGCAAGGTGTATTATGTGGAAACGGGAGGCGGCCGCCGCCGTGGGATGCCGGGTGGAACCTTTATCCGTCAGGAAATTGCCGGAGCAGGTGCCATGGCGGACATCGGTTGCTATTCCTTGGATATGGCATTGAATGCGCTTGGATATCCAAAGCCGTTAACGGTATCGGCCTATACCTCTAATCACTTCGGAACGAATCCGAAATACCACTCGGAATCCGGTGCGTTTAACGTGGAGGACTTCGGCGTTGCCATCATTCGGTTCGAAGGCGACATCGTATTGAACTTTAAGACGTCCTGGGCTATGCATATGGATACCTTGGGAGCAACCATGTTCCTTGGAACGGATGCGGGCATGAAGATTACGCCGGCTGGATCAGGACCCTGGAGTGGCGTATGGGATGGGAAAGTAGGCTCAATCTCCTTATTCCATGACATTCAAGGGCATCATACCGAAAGCGCAATTCCGTTGATCAGCCACCAGCTTAACGTATTCGAAGAGAAAATCAAAGATTTCGTAAGCGCCGTGCGCGAAGGCAAGCCAGCACCGATACCCGGAGAGCAGGTGCTTCGGAATCAAGCAATCCTGGACGGCATTCTGCGCTCTTCCCAGAGCAAAAAAGAAGTGGATATCCACATCCCGGAATTGGATTAGTGGCAGTTCAGCCGCGTATACTGCGCGGCTTTTTTGTTGTCATCATAACGGTAAATTTCCAGATCTACGCTTCCAATTTCCATATGGATATGATAGTATGGAACAGAACATTTGTTCTTTATTTGAGGATAATTACAATTTTAATTTTACAATATCCATGACATGAAGGATGGTGCAGGGCATGATGACTGAGCGATATTCAGAAATCGACGAGGTAATCGCTTATATTCACAAGAATATTTACGAACCGCTTCCCTTGTCATTACTGGCGGGTTACATTGGATACAGTCCTTATCATTTCTCTCGTATATTCAAGGATCGGATCGGACTGCCGCCCCTGTATTATGTCTCATCACTTCGTCTGGAGAAAGCCAAGGATTTACTGCTGCACACTCACCTCAGCATCCGGGATATCGCCTTGGAGATTGGGCAGCAAAGCCTGGGTACATTTACGACCCGCTTCTCCGAGAGAGTGGGTGTAACCCCCTCCCAGTTTCGGAACTCCATGGAGGAGGCGGACAAGCATTTGTTATCTTTGCAGAGTCTGAACGACTGGCGAGAATCCATGCCGATTCAGAATCCCAACTTGACGGTTGAGGGAACGATAGAAGCAACAGCCCCATTTCAGGGAGTTATTTTGATAGGCTTATTTGCCAAGCCCATTCCAGAAGGATTTCCTCTATATGGAACACTGCTTCCGTCTGTTGGCTCATTTCGATTTACCGACGTAAGCCCGGGCACATATTATCTGATGGCTACTTCTGTGCCATGGGGTATGCAGGCAGTTGACTTCTTGCTTCCGCAATCCACCACCTTGCGTACCCGTTCAAGGGAACCGATCATCGTTACATCCAACTCGAAGACCCGGCATCTCCAAGTGACTCTGCATGTTCCCCGGTTAGATGACCCACCGATTCTGATTTCCTTGCCATTATTAATGAACCATTTCCTTAAGCGGGTTGCTCCCATGTTACGATAATTATGATGATCTTCAGCTTTGACTCAGGATTCTCAGAGGGAAGCTGGAGTGATGGCAGCAGCCATCCATCATGCGTATTGCGTTGACAATTGCGTTCTGATTCATGATACTTAAGTCAGACCGAACCGCTTTAGCCATATATTAAGCAAAGCACGAAGATTTGAGGTGGCATCTGTGATTATCGTAAGCTCTTGTTTAGCCGGTTTGAAGGTTCGTTATAACGCTACGGACAGCTTGGATACCCATATTCAACTGTTAGTGGAAGCGAAGAAAGCGGTAACCGTATGCCCGGAACTTCTTGGCGGATTCTCAACTCCGCGTGAGCCAGCAGAGATCATCGGCGGTAACGGTGATGACGTCCTGTCAGGAAGTGCCAGAGTAATAGAATGGTCCGGCAGAGATGTGACGGAGATGTATATAAAGGGTGCATATCAGGCTCTTCGAACGGCACAAAAGCTCGGAGCACTGCTTATCGTTCTGAAGGAGAACAGCCCCTCCTGCGGCAGCGCAATGATCTATAATGGAGAATTTGCCAATGTGAAGCAAGCCGGTTATGGCGTAACAACAGCTCTTCTGCGCAGGGAAGGATATACCGTTATTTCTGAGTACGAGCTCAGCGTGTATGCAGCACAGCCGGAATACTCCGCTCTGTTTGCTGAAAGATAAATACAAGGTATTTCGTCATGGTCATACAATTATGTTAGAATCATCATACCGACTGTGATCATTGTCGTGATTCTTTATATTGGAGGGAACTATGGAACTCATAAATCAAGCAGAAGTCCAACAAATGATTGATAAATTGAAGGATCAGGATTTATATATTCATCTTGAGATGACAACAGGCGCCTATGCTGCCCATCACGATAGCACAAAGCACCCTGCTGCCAATTTTATTACAAATGCAAGTATTCGTTATACCGCTGGTTCGATATCCGGCAACGGTCCTTACCGGGTTGGTTTAAAAATGAATCAAGGCTGGATATATACCGAAGGACTTACCCATTTTGAACAGGCTGATACCGATAGACTTATCATGGCGGGCCATGATAGTCAGGGGAAACTGGTTGTTGCTTTGCAGCTGAGCCGGGAGCCTTTTTAATAGAGAGAGGAGATGAGGAACGATGGAGCAAAACATACTGGTCGTATTGCCGCATCCGGATGACGAAGCCTTTGGTTTATCCGGTACGTTGGCTAAATATATTATAGAAGGTGCTCATGTCACCTATGCTTGCCTGACACTCGGAGAGATGGGCCGCAACATGGGGATACCTCCGTTTGCTAACCGGATCACGCTTCCGACTATTCGTAGAGCAGAGTTGGAGGAATCGTGCAAAGCCATAGGCATACAAGACCTGCGATTGCTGGGTTTCCATGATAAAACGATTGAATTCGAGGACCAGCCTAAGCTGGATGGTGTGATTGCAGCGCTGATTCAGGAGATACAACCTTCACTTGTATTCACATTCTATCCTGGCTATAGTGTTCATCCCGATCATGATGCCACGGGTGCAGCTGTAGTTCGCACGATTCAGCGGATGCCTGCTGGGGAAAGACCTGTGGTTCAGTGTCTGGCATTCTCCAAAAATTGTGAGCAGGAGCTTGGCAAACCCGATGTTTATCAGGACGTATCTATGTTTATGGTCCAGAAGCTGAATTCCATTCAAGCTCATCGTTCCCAATTCCAGGCTGCAGAGCTGCTGGGTAAAAAGCAGCTGAAGGCAAAAGAAGTCGAGGACCGCTTCGGGACTGAACGTTTCTGGACGTATACCTTTGAATAAGAATCCTATGAATAGATGGATATCAATAGAAGAGCCACCGCGGTGGCTCTTTTTTCTATGCCAATACGAGCGAAGGTTCACTTTATTATTGGTGTGCTGTAAAGAGAGGTTATGTAGCCAAGAGTGTTGATGAATTAAGGACTGGTAATCGATAAGGGGTAGAGAGTTCCTTTCATGCAGAAGGAGGTTCTTCCTGTTTCTTCAGATACGACGAGAACCAAAGCATCGCTAATCTCGGATAAACCTATAGCCGCACGATGCCTAGTGCCAAGCTTTCGATCACCATAAGTTTTTGCAGTTAATGGAAGCACATTCGCAGCAGAGATAATCATTTCTTTGCGAACGAGAACGGCCCCGTCATGCAGCGGACTACCCGGAACGAATATGGATTCCAGCAGCGGGCTCGTGATTTCCGCAGATAAGGGGATGCCGGGTGTTATTAGAGAATCGAGAGGATCTTCCCGCTGAATCACAATCAGCGCTCCCAGATTTTTTTGACTGAGATGATATATGGATTTGGCGATTTCCTGGTACTTGCTTGTGAAGGGGAAGAGAAAACAATTGAGATAATACGTGGATGAAATTGCCTCGGATTCCAAAAATTTAGTGCGTACAAGATCCAATTCATTGAGCAGACAGGAGCTGTTCTGGTCCAGATTGGCAATGACATTCTCTATATGCTTTTTGATGTCAATAAGCTGGTTTTTCAGCTTGCGCTTAAGCGGCGTGAAATTGCAGTCATGAATTTGCATCCTCTATCTTCCTCCTTATCCTTCGTATCATTACCAATCCGACACAGCGATATTCTGCCTGCTTCGCGAAGTTCTTAAATCGCAAAAAGTCCTTTATCATCGATTTATCAGGAAAACTGATAAATGCTATAAGAACATTGTAATTGACCGGTCCCGTAAGCTGTGATAGGTTCAGAGGAGTAATAAAATTAATTGTATCGTAATAGTAGGAATTAATAATGTGCGCTTTTGAGAGGTGGATATGGTTGGAACTTCAAGTAACGAACAGTCCTTTTAATCAGGAACAGGTAGAATTACTGAACCGGCTGTTGCCGACACTGACGGATTCCCAGCGGTCCTGGCTCAGCGGATATATTGCCGCTATCCAGGGAACGGCAGCCGCTTCAGTTGCAACAGCACCACAAGCAAACACAGCAGCAATACCGGTTCCCGCAGCGCTGGCACCTAAAGAAGTAACCGTATTATACGGATCTCAGACTGGCAATGGTCATGGATTATCGAAGAAGTTATCGAAGAAGCTTGAAGAGGTTGGTCTAGTGGTTACAATGTCCTCAATGAGCGACTTCAAGCCGAACAATCTGAAGAAGCTGCAGAATCTCCTTATTATTGTGAGTACGCATGGCGAAGGTGAACCGCCGGATAACGCCATTCCTTTCTATGAGTTCCTGCACAGCAAACGGGCACCTCAAGTAGAGAGTCTTCAATATTCCGTACTCGCGCTGGGGGATACCTCGTATGAATTTTTCTGCCAAACGGGTAAAGATTTCGACAAGCGGCTCGAAGAATTGGGCGGCAAGCGGCTGACGCCTAGAGTGGATTGCGACGTGGATTTTGATGAATCGGCCGCTGAATGGATGAACCAGGTTCTTCAATCGCTGAATGAGGCTGGAGCAGGATCGTCCGTTGTTGAAAGCGTGAGTGCGGTAGCCCTGAGCGATAGCACGGAATCGGAATTTTCAAGAAGCAATCCATTTCAAGCGGAAATCCTCGAGAATTTGAATTTGAACGGAAGAGGATCCGACCGTGAAACTCGTCATATCGAAATTTCTCTTGAAGGTTCAAATTTGCAGTATGAGCCGGGCGATAGCTTAGGAATCTATCCGGAAAATCATCCGCAGCTTGTCGATGATCTTATCGCTGCTATGGGATGGAATGCTGATGAAGTGGTCGTCATTAATAAACATGGTGAAGCGCGAGCACTTCGGGATGCCTTGCTCCGTCACTACGAAATTACCGTTCTCACGAAACCTCTGATTGAGCAAGTGGTTAAGATCTCAGGGAATGAAGGGCTTCGGAAGCTTCTGGAACCAGGGCATGAGCAGGAATTGCGCACCTATATCGAGGAACGGGATTTGCTCGACCTGGTACAGGATTATGGTCTGCAGCAAGTGGCAGCAAGTGATTTTGTATCGATATTACGAAAAATCCCTGCTCGTCTGTACTCAATTGCCAGCAGCTCCAAGGCCTTCCCCGATGAAGTCCATGTAACCGTTCGTACGGTTCGGTACGAGGCACATGGCCGAGATCGTTACGGTGTATGTTCCGTACAATTGGCGGAACGGCTGGAAGCTGGAGACACACTTCCGGTGTATGTTCAACACAATCCGAACTTTAAGCTGCCCAAGAATCCGGACACCCCGATCATCATGATCGGTCCTGGTACAGGGGTTGCTCCATTCAGAGCTTTCCTCGGTGAGCGCGAAGAGACAGGTGCAGGAGGGAAATCCTGGTTGTTCTACGGTGACCAGCATTTCTCAACAGACTTTCTCTATCAGATCGAATGGCAGCGCTGGTTAAAGGATGGGGTGTTGACACAGATGGATGTTGCCTTCTCGCGAGATACGGACAAGAAAGTATATGTACAGCACCGTATGCTGGAGAGGAGCAAGGAATTGTATCAATGGCTTCAGAACGGCGCGTGTGTATACGTCTGCGGTGACGAGAAGAAGATGGCGCATGATGTGCATTCCGCACTGGGGGCAATTCTTGAGCAAGAAGGCGGGATGAGTCCAGAGGAAGCTGCGGAATACTTGGGCCTCATGCAGCAAGAGAAACGTTACCAGCGGGATGTATATTAAGACAATTCCCATGGTTGCGAGAGGAGAAAAGGAATATGTCTGATAATAACTTATTATCATCTAATAGCGCACCTCATAGTGATGTGGAGGACATCAAGCGTCGAAGCAACTATCTGCGCGGCAGTCTTGTAGAAACGCTGGAAGATCGTATAACCGGATCGATTCCGGAAGATGATAACCGGCTGATGAAATTCCATGGCAGCTACATGCAGGATGACCGGGATTTACGCAATGAGAGACATAAGCAGAAGCTGGAGCCTGCATACCAGTTCATGCTGCGTGTTCGCGCTGCCGGCGGTGTGGTGACTCCTGAGCAATGGCTTATGATGGATCGCGTTGCGCAGAAGTACGCAAACGGGTCAATTCGGTTGACAACACGCCAGTCGTTTCAGCTTCATGGTGTGCTCAAATGGAACATGAAGACTACCATTCAAGAGGTTAATGAAGCACTCCTTAGTACATTAGCAGCCTGCGGCGACGTCAACCGTAACGTTATGTGTAACCCTAACCCGTACCAATCCGAGATTCATTCGGAGGTGTACGAGTGGGCACGCAAAGTGAGTGATCATCTGGATCCGCGCTCTCGTGCCTATCATGAGATCTGGCTTGATGGTGAGAAGATCGTGGATAGTCTGCAGGATGCCGAGGAACAGGAGCCGATCTACGGCCCGGTGTATCTCCCTCGGAAATTCAAAATTGGGATGGCTGTGCCACCTTCCAATGATGTGGATGTATACTCCCAGGATCTTGGTTTCATTGCGATTGTTGAGAACGGAGAGTTGAAGGGCTTCAACATATCTGTTGGCGGTGGGATGGGGATGACACACGGTGATCCGCTGACCTACCCTCAAGTGGCAAAAGTCATTGGTTTCTGCAAACCGGAGCAAATCATTGACTTGGCGGAGAAGACCGTTATGATCCAGCGTGATTACGGGGACCGGGCGGTTCGTAAACATGCTAGATTCAAATATACGATCGATGACCGAGGGATCGATTGGTTCGTAAGCGAACTTAGCGAGCGGCTTGGCTGGAAGCTGGAAGAGGAAAGACCTTTTCATTTTGACCATAACGGTGATCGCTACGGATGGGTAAAAGGCAGTAACGGAAAATGGCATTTTACACTTTTCATCCAAAGCGGACGCGTTAAAGACGAGGCGGATTATCTGCTGATGACAGGCCTTCGTGAAATTGCCCAAATCCATAATGGCGATTTCCGTCTGACGGCCAATCAGAATCTGATCATTGCCAATGTCAGCAGCCATAAGAAGAAAAAGATCGAGGAGCTTATCAAGCGTTACGGACTCACAGACGGAAACCATTACTCCGCTCTGCGAAGAAACTCCATGGCATGCGTATCTTTGCCAACATGTGGTCTGGCTATGGCTGAATCCGAGCGCTATCTTCCAACGCTATTGGATAAGATTGATCCGATTCTGGAAGAGAATGGGCTGCGCGAAGAGGATATCGTCATTCGTATGACAGGATGCCCGAACGGATGTGCCAGACCGATGCTGGCTGAGATCGCCTTTATCGGCAAGGCACCGGGCAAATACAATATGTACTTGGGTGGAGGTTTCTCCGGGCACCGCTTAAACAAGCTCTTCAAGGAAAACATCGGTGAAACCGAGATTTTGGATTCGCTTCGCCCGATGATCACACAGTATGCACAAGAGCGAGAGAAAGGCGAGCACTTTGGTGACTTTGTCATTCGCGCAGGCTATGTGAAGGAAGTACTGGATGGACAGCAGTTTCACGCATAACATGATATGTAACGAGACATATAGGGATTCAGAGGATAACAGTGAATAAACACGACAGACCGGAGCTCTCCGAGAGGAGGGACTTCGGTTTTTTATTTTTGCTCAAGCGTGGAGATGCTGGATTAAGCCGATTCACGCCAAGAGCCACCTCAGCGTGAGGTGGCTCTGATCATCATTGTACGAGACTATTTGTGGCGTTCCTGCTTTTTTTAAACAAAGGGATCAGCAGAGCGGAGCCTATCAGAAACAGGAGGGCACTTGCTGAGAATACGGTGAATAAGGAAAACTGATTTTTCAGTAATCCGCCAAGCGACATGCCAATGACCATCATGCCCATGAAGATCGGTGTCAGAGCGCCGCCTACGCGTCCGATGTATGCATTCTCGGTATTCGTCAGAATGAGCGTGTTGATGCCGATGTGAATGGTGGGATAGAAGAAACCATTGACTACCTGCAACAGCAGAGTGAAGAGAATGCTCGTAGACCAGCCGATGCCGAGGTTGCCCAGTGCGCTGATGGTAAGGCCAAGCGCCAGCAAGGATTGCGGCGATATTCTTTTGGCTAACACCATAACGAAGCCCCCGCCAAGCAGCATCGCAGCACCGTTCGCGGTTAGCAGCCATTGCAGGAAAGATTTATCCTGCCCGAGATTCTCAATCGTGACAAACAGCATCATGGGCTGAATAAGTCCGGCAGCGAGACCGGCGGCAGCGAAGGTTGTAGCCAGCGTCCGCAAGGCGCGGTTATTCCACACATAGCGCAGACCTTCAATAGCTTCCTGCAAGAGGCTCCGTTGTTCAGACTTTGATTCTTTCTCTTGATCTCTCGGCAGCCACACCAGGATCAGAGCGGAACCCAGGAATAATACACCTGTTGCGATAAGGGATGCTTCAATTCCAAACTTCTGATACACGAATGCTCCTGCAATGGGGCCGATCACCATAAAGAAGGCCATTAAGGATTGGAATATAGCCATGACGGATTGGAGCTGATGTTCCGGCACATGCTGTTTGAACAATTTCATAGCCGAGGGTTGGGAGAACTGTGACATGATGGCTGAGAATAACGTAACGACTAGCAGCGCCTGCCATGAGTTATTGTGGACAGCAATCAGTACGAGAAAAACGGAAACGGCTGACAACACATCGGCACCGATCATGGTTCGTTTAGGTCGCCACCGGTCTGCAAATGTACCACCAATGAAAGCGAACAGGAAGATGGGGGCAAATTCGGCTACCGATATGAGGGATACAAACCAAGGATCGTTGTTGGTTATGTCGGTGACATATAACAGAATCGCAAAGTTACGAACCCAAATGCCAAGATTTAAAAGAACGCGTGACAAAATAATCGTTCGGACATACGGGTTGTTAAGAAGCATAATGAGGATTCTCCTTTCGTGACTCGTGTGAAACGGAGTCATAATTGATTATTTAATAAACGAATGCGCATTTAGTTTATTAAATACATAGACATATTAACATTCAATCTATAAATGTTCAATACAAATGTATTTTTTGTCTACAGTATGCAATTAAAAACAGGCACATTCTGCTTGTATTTATGAGCCGATTATATCCTTGAATAGACGAGATTGTTTTTTGTTTGGGATTTACTCTAAATGTGCTCTTAACCTTGTTCATGCTACTTAATAGAGATATAATGGACAAGGGTATTTATTGAATACCGGCTACAGATTCAATAATGAAAGCGAGCGGAAATATATGGGCCGTAAATGGAATAATATTAAAGAAAAAAAAGCATCCAAGGATGCGAATACGAGTCGCGTCTACGCTAAGTTTGGTGTTGAGATTTATGTGGCAGCCAAGAAGGGTGAACCGGATCCGGAGTCGAACCGTGCGCTCAAGGTCGTGCTTGAGCGCGCGAAAACATACAATGTGCCTAAAGCCATTATCGACCGTGCTCTGGAAAAAGCGAAGGGCAGCGGAGACGAGAATTATGTGGAGCTTCGTTACGAAGGATTTGGTCCGAACGGTTCGATGATCATTGTTGACGCGTTGACCAATAACGTCAATCGTACGGCACCGGAAGTGCGTTCTGCCTTTAACAAGAACGGCGGTAACATGGGCGTCAGCGGCTCTGTATCTTATATGTTCGATCCAACGGCCGTGTTCGGCGTTGAAGGTAAGACATCGGAAGAGGTCATGGATCTGCTGCTTGAAGCAGATGTGGATGTACGTGACATCCTTGAAGAGGAAGATGCTGTAATCGTGTATGCTGAGCCGGACCAGTTCCATGCGGTACAGGAGGCTTTTAAGGCTGCAGGGGTTACGGAGTTTACGGTGTCAGAGCTGACCATGCTGGCACAGAACTTTGTTACACTGCCAGGTGATGCTGAGGCGCAATTCGAGAAGCTGATTGATGCGCTGGAAGATCTGGAAGATGTGCAACAGGTCTATCATAACGTAGAGTTTGAAGAATAGAAGAACTCGATCCATGTATGTACACAAAAAACCATCGTATTCAGCACTTCTGAACACGATGGTTTTTGCGTTATAGCGCAGATTATCCTTTTATAGGTGATTCGAACGGCAGCGTAATGTCAGGTTGAACAACAATGACTTCCGCTGAAGTGATAGCAGGGATTGATTTGGTCATGATAAGGGAGTGGTAAGCTACAATCTTTGTGCCGGGCTTCAGTTTCTCATCAGGGCTGAGACCGATTATTTGGGTGTCCTTGGATATGTTGAGAATGATATCGTTATCCGTGGATTGATCTGAACCCACATTAATGTACAGGTGATCCTGGGTAGTGCGTTCAGATGCAGTTATTGTGCCTTCAACTCTTGGTGCTGAAGCATCAGATACAACGATTTTATCGGCATGCGGCAGCGCAGGGTAAATGACGGGCACGTATTGTGCTTCGATCCGCCGACCCTCGTTCAGCACATCAGATGTTAAAGGCTTACCTTGTGCATCCACGATCTGCGTGTCCCCATCGATGGCGAGCACCACGTATTCATATCCGTCAGGATTCGATGGTTGGCCGCTAATCGAAATTCTGCCATCTGTTTTCTCCGTAAGGATACCGTTAATGCCGGCCTCGGTTTCCTGCTCGTCATTGGCGGAATCCGTGTTCACCAGAATATAGTTTGTAGAGGATTGAGGAGGGAAACTTAACGCAACATACGGACCGTAGAAGGAACGAACGGTCATGCCGGCTTTCAGGTCACTTGCTTTCAGTGTCTTTCCATTTTGATCGATAATGGTCGTTTTGGGATCCGGATGAAGCCAAATGGTCTCTGCGTTGTCACCGTACACGTTGCTTCCTTCTACAAGAAAACCTCGTTCGTTTATTTCGGAGATGGTCCCGTCTATAGCGGCAAAGTCATGGTCCGAGACAATGATGGTAAGTGCAGCTCCTTGAGCCGGGAGGCTTTTGGTGATATTCGGGCTATAGAAAGCTTTAATGGCTTTGTTTTTATCTACGATGGTCTGAAGCTGGACTTTATTTCCCTGTGCATCCACGATTTTAGTATCTTTGGAGATGGAAAGCTTGATTTCACGTTGATCGGTAGCAGCCAAGCCGCGGCCGGTAACCGTAATCGATTTGCCTGTTTTGTCATTTACATAATCCGTAATGTAACCCAGGGTTCCAGGCACACGCTTCACCTGATTCACATTGCTGCCTTGTTCCGAATGGATGGAAGCAGGAGGAGCGCCCTGTGCACTTGCTGCGATCGGCAGTGCGGTCATGGCGAGTATCGTAGTGGTTGTTAGTACTTTGTAGATTTTGTTCATTGTTGGTATCCTCCAAATAAAAGATTATCCTAACGAGCCAGGATACAGCCAAGCGATATTTCAATTGGTAAATTGTACTTGCTGCACCACTATAGACGGGAGAAGGTCTCAAAGGTTGCACAGCTGCTGAAAAATCGTTCTGTAATTCCAACGGTCAAGTCCAGATAGACATAAAAAACCGCCCGAAGATAAGGCTTCGGGCGGTCTAATGGCTTATTAAGCTGCAGTCTTAGTTTCTTCTTGTTTAGGAGTGCGAATCAGCATTGCCAGCACCGTAATGATAGCTGTAAATACGAAAATCAAATTAAATCCATGCTGAATGCCAAAAGCATCCGATATTTCACCGATCAAGAGTCCGACTACCGCGCCTCCGAGACCGGATGCAACATAGATAACGCCTTGCAGTGATCCGGCTTGCTTCGTCAGCTTGGAGGCGATGCCTTGAGCCGTCGGGAACAACACGGACAGGGCAAGTCCGAACAGCATCATTAAATAACTGGCATTCACAACCAGCAGACGGCCGAGGATCAAGGCGAGAAGGGCGAATACGGAGAAGCCGATCAAGGTGCGTCTCTCACCAAGCTTGTAGATGATGAACCCGCCTACAAAACGTCCAATGGTAAAGAGAAATGCAAAGCTGGCGATGATATAGGCTGCGGTTGAAGCTTTTTGCGCTGCATCCATCCCGGCAATGTCCAGCGACGTATAGAAAATCGGGAAGAAATTCAGGAAGCCGGCTTCCGCTGCAACATAGAACAGAATGAACAGAATGACATATAAGATTTGCCGGTCTTTAAACAACCTCGCGACAGACATTAAGCTGACTTTATCTTGCCCTTCAGTTGCAGCTCTCTGTTCGGGTTTAAACATCATGAGTGCAGCCAGAATGATGGCAATCACGACGGCTACACCAATGTAGAAGGCGCGCCAGCTGATGTTATGAGAGAAAATCGCGTTCAGAACGAGCGGAGTAACAATCATACCAACTCCGAACAGTGCATTGGCGAGGTTAAACACCACGCCGGACCGTTCCTTGAAATAGGTCGGAATCAACGTCGCAACCGAAACGGTCATGGACCCGATACCGACACCCACGATCAGATAAAATCCGAGAAAGAAGGCAACGGTATAAGCGGAGCCGGTACCAATTAAACCAATGATCATCAGAATGGTTCCGAGGGTCATAACCGCCTTGATTCCCTTGCGGTCGGCAAATATGCCGGCGACCAGACTGGCTAACAAAAATCCCACCTGAAAGACGGATACCATGATACCGACTTGACTGAGATCCAGATTGATATCCGTCTGAACTTTCTCAAGGATGAGACCCTTGGTGTTCTGAATTCCGCCGAGGACAAACATGGTGGCAAAGATGAGAAAGTAAATGATCGGACGCTGTATTTTTTGCATGTTAGTTCATTCCTTTCTCTCGATAGGTCTGTAAAGCCTCAAACAACTCGTCAGCCGCCCAGCCGTAACAGTAATACAACAGCTCATCTGCTGCGCTGTTCTCACCGGCTTGTACCGCTTCAATCAGATTCTGCGGCGAAATGTTCCACATCTGGATTCCGCTATAGATACGTGTATTGGGGTCGGACAGGCTGCGAACCTTGTTATTCTGATCCGCGACGAATTGAATGGGGAACCCTTCCTGCTTGAACATCTCATACGTCAGATCATAGGGAAGCGCAAAGAATCTTTTGAAGGCCTGGAATGCTTGTTCCTGCTCATCGGCGGTATGCGCCAAGTAATGGATCAAACCCTGTACATCGGCCCCGCCGCCCAGCTTATGGTAAGGAAAATGTTTCAATGCAGGTGAGCATTTGGTGATGCTCGCATAATCCTGGCCAAGCATCCAACTGTAAGCGGGTGGCCAGAGGTCCAGCCACAGCGTAAAGTCCTCGTTTACAGTTCTTACGCGTTCGATGAGACGTTCCACAAAGCCGGTTACACTCTGTTGTCGAAATGCGATCCATTCTTGAATCAGCGCATTGTTTTCCGCAAACGTGACGGCGTCATCGAATTTCTTCTCTGCGAAGAGCGTGATCCATTGACGCAGGTTATTCTTGAGCGCGCTTACATCAATGTGCTGTTCCTTCATTTTTCTCTCACAATGCGGACAGAAGCAGGTTAACAATCCTCTTGGATTCACTTCCTCTCCGCCCCAATCGGGATACCGGATCCGGTCGATCATGTAGGTGGTATAACCGTAACGTTGGCGGAGGTCAATCAGTGCTTGTTCCCAGAAGTCGATGACATCCGGCGCATTGGGACAGAGCCAGTGCGGAATGACTTGTCCATCCAGATCCGTAACCAGATTATGAGCAAGCAGAGGGCCTTCGAAATGACCATTCAGAATATTGAGCCATGGGATGATCTCGTAATGTTCCTCCTGAAGCGATTCCTTAATGATCATCAGGGGATCCTGTTCATCGCTAAGGCCGGGTTCTCTTCGCTGATCAAGCCCTTGATAGGAGGGGAGGATAGCATGCATGGTTCCTGTACCGAACACGACTTCATGTACGGCATTCCTTGGCAGGTTGCCAACAGGGTTCGGATTTCGTTCGAAGATGGTATTCACCTCCGGGAAGATATAGCATACATCCTTCAGCTTGCGGATATACGACATGATCTGCGGCATACCTTCATCTAAAATATCATGCGGGTGCAGTTGAATTCCTGACATTGCTGATCACGCTCCTGTTAGTAGAGTTGTTTGTCTTTCATATATTGAAGTGAGGGATAAGCTTGCTTCAGCCCTAGAATGGCTATACCCTGGAGAGCCGACTGATGCTGCAAGGTCGAAATCCCGATGGCTACATTGGTTACATTCGAAGTATGAAGACCCACTTTAGCAGTCAGACTCTGGAGTGAGAGCGACTCGGTTACCCCGCCCATGAGCAGGATTTTCTCCGGATTCAGCAGGGATATAATATTCAGGATGCCCATCGCGAGATGCTCCTCAAATCGGGATACAAGATGTCGTGCCTGAATATCTCCTTGCAGAGCCATTTCGAATACTTCTTGTGCTGTGAGGTCCTTATGAAACATACCGTGTGCTGCAGCCTCCAAACCAGAACCGGAACATATGATTTCAAAATGTCCCTTGCCTGAAGGAGCATACAATTGGTGCTGCTGGAACAGCATGTAACCAATCTCGCCGGCTGCGTTCCGCGCACCGCGTATCACTTTGCCATCTATCAGAATGGCGGACCCGAGTCCGGTTCCAATTCCAATCAGTACGGCAGAGTTCAGATCCTGAAGCGCCCCGGCATACATCTCGCCAATAAGTGCGGCACGGACATCATTCTCAACTGTGACGGGAACATGAAATACGTTATGAAAGTACCGGCCAAGATCGATGTTCTTCCATTCCGGCAAGTTAGGCGAGCCTTCGAGAACCATGCCGCTGGAAGGATCAACGATTCCTGGAGTGGCTATACTGATGAAGGCAAGGCGGGTTTCCGGCTGCCCGGATTGTTTAATGAATTCTTTGATATCGGCCGCCATATGCTCCAAAAATTCTTGACTTGTCTGGTGTTGATACGTAGCTACCGTATGCTTCGCAGTGCATTCGCCTGCCAGATTGAATAGTCCAAAATGGAGTGTGGTCCCGCCGAGATCAACGGCGATGCCGAAGGCAGCATGTTTGGCAAAATGAAGTCTCGTGCCGCGTTTGCTTAAATCAGCGTCATCCTTCTCGTCGTATATCAATTTCTCTTCAATAAGTGTCTTGACGATATCCGATACGGTGGCTTTGGTAATTCCGGTCTGTTTGGCAATTTCGGTCCGGGCGATAGGCCCCATATCTTTAATGGTATTAAGCACAATCTCTTTGTTCATTCTGCGGATCGTGCTGGGCAGATGTACTTCCATTGGACGTGATCACTTCCTTTTTAGTATCAAAGTTTGTTGTTCTATTAAGTTTACTATATAAACTTAAATGGTGTGAAAAAGTACTTGTAAACAAATTATTTATAGATTCTGATATTGTTAACCTCTTTATAAGTTTATATTAAATCCTTAATGAAAACGATGTCAATGGAAATTAGTAAACAATAATTGGATGAAGATATGCTGAAGGATGCATAATCCCTAATTGATAGTTATTCTGATAACATATAATTATGGAATGAAGCAATGAATGAAGTAGATGGGAGTGGCAGCATGAAGAGAATGAAGCTGGAGCAATGGATGGATATCTGCAAGCTTATGAACGATAATTTGGGGCTGCCTATGCATTATTGTAATCCACATCGGAGAATTGAATACTCCTTAATGCCTGCCGGAATATCATCACAGGGCCAGAAGGAGCTTCAGGAGCGAATGATACAGCTGATCTCGAGTTCCCATCGTGGCGAAGTTCAGGGTCCATACATGCTGGGCACATCCCTGTTGGAAAATTTTATCGAAACACGAATCGAAGAAAATGGCGTTTATATGGGAAGTTTGATAGCCGGTCCGAGCATTTATTCACGCATCCGGAAGGATATGCTGGTTGGCTTGGCGCGTGATCATCGGATCACGGATAGAGATGCGCTTGAGCGTTATTACGATAGGCTTGTAATCATGGATAAGAAGAAGCTTCTTCATGCCGCAGCCATGCTGCACTACCTGGTCTATCACACCCGGATCGATATTACGGACGTCATGCAGCATAATCACGGGGGATCGCGATATCAGGGTCTGGGCGAAAATATAGATATTCAGGTCTCGGAGCAGCGGATCAATGTCTCCTTTCACCATGATCCGATCTATGAGAAGGAGCTGATGCAGCTTGTTACCGATGGACGTCCGGAGGAACTTGTGAACAAGTTGGAGCTCATTCAGACGACGGAGGGGATAGGAACGCTGTCCAGGACAAGCCATGTTCGGCATCAGAAGAATCTAAGCATCGTGGGGATAGCGCTGATGACACGTGCAGCGGTGGAAGGTGGCTTGCATCCAGAGATTGCGTATACGATGAGTGACCTGTATATTCAGCAAATGGAGGAGATGACGGATGCAAACGAAGTGAATACGGCACTTCAGCAGGCGACTTACGATTTTGCAAACCGGGTGAAGGAATGTAAAGAGGGTGATTTCTCGAAAGCCGTCGTGAAGTGCAAACAGTATATTTTTAACCATCTATATGAGGATGTCTCCCTACAGCAGCTGTCTCGCTCAGTGCATATGAATTCCAGTTATCTGTCCAGACGGTTCAAACAGGAAACCGGGGTGTCTATTAGTGAATATATACAAGGGCAGCGCATTGAGGAGGCAAAAAAATTGCTGGTCCTGACTGATCTGCCTATATCGGTGATTTATGCCCGGCTGAACTATCATGATCAAAGCTACTTTACGAAGGTATTCAGGAAGCTGACAGGCGTAACCCCTAAACAGTACCGTGAAGGCCGCAGGTTAAAGAGTACGCATTCAGGCGAGGATGACCCAATATAGTCTGCAATTATCATGATTGCGCTTTATAAAGAAAAGAAAATACCAAGATTCCAATGAAATTACAATAAAATTAGGAGCAACCTTCATATAATAGGGTCAGCATTGAAAACTGTTTAATGTGGAGGCTGACGATATGAGTGAACAACGTGATATAGAGAAGATCATCAATCAGATGACATTGGAAGAAAAAGCGGGAATGTGCAGCGGGCTTGACTTCTGGAACCTAAAAGGGGTGGAGCGTCTGGGCATTCCATCGATTATGGTGACGGATGGACCGCATGGACTGCGCAAACAACGGCAGGGTGCTGATCATCTCGGCATATTCGACAGCGTTCCTTCCACGTGTTTTCCTTCCGCCGCCGGACTTGCCAGCTCGTGGGACAGAGAATTGATCCGGCAAGTGGGTGTAGCGCTGGGAGAAGAATGTCAGGCAGAGGACGTTGCTGTATTGCTTGGACCTGGTGCGAACATTAAACGCTCCCCTGTGTGCGGAAGAAACTTTGAGTACTTCTCGGAAGATCCTTATCTTTCGTCGGAGCTCGCTGCGAGCCATATCCAGGGGGTTCAAAGCCAGGGCGTGGGTACGTCGCTCAAGCATTTTGCCGCTAATAACCAGGAGCATCGGCGGATGACAACGGATGCAGTCATTGATGAGCGTACGCTGCGGGAGATTTATCTGGCCAGCTTCGAAGGAGCCGTCAAGAAAGCGAAGCCATGGACGGTGATGTGTTCCTACAATCAGGTGAATGGTACTTATGCTTCGGAGAATCCAAGATTATTAACGGAAATTTTGAAGGATGAATGGGGCCATGAAGGGTTTGTGGTATCGGACTGGGGCGCTGTCAATCAGCGGGACGATGCGCTTGCAGCGGGGATGGAGCTCGAAATGCCTTCCAGCAATGGACTTGGAGAACGTAAAGTGATCGATGCCGTGCAGAGCGGGAAGCTGACAGAAGAAGCGCTGGATCGTGCCGTTGCCCGTATCTTGCGAATTATTTTCATGGCGATTGATCATAAAAAAGAAAAGGCAGTCTATGACCAAAAAGAGCATCACGCCTTAGCGAGAAAAGTTGCTGGCGAGAGTATGGTGCTCCTCCAGAACGAGGACCAGCTGCTGCCTCTTGGGCAAGACAGCAAGATTGCCGTCATTGGCGCGTTTGCTAAAACACCGCGATTCCAGGGAGGCGGCAGCTCCCATATCAATCCGACTCAGCTTGACACGCCTTATGAGGAAATCGTTGCACTGTCCGGACACGTGTCGAACGTGACCTATGCGCAGGGCTATCAGCTGGAGAATGACGCCGTGGATGAGACTCTCATCCATGAAGCGTTGCAGGCTGCACGCCAGGGGCAAGTGGCCGTGGTCATAGCCGGTCTGCCGGATCGTTATGAATCTGAGGGCTATGACCGCACACATCTTTCCCTTCCGGCGAATCAGACTCAACTGATTGATGCGATTGCGGAAGTGCAGAATAATGTCGTGGTGGTGCTGCTCAACGGCTCGCCCGTAGAAATGCCCTGGCTTCATCGAGTGAAAGCTGTAATTGAAGGCTATCTCGGTGGGCAGGCTGTCGGCGGAGCGATCGCTGATGTGCTGTTCGGGAAGAAGAACCCGTCCGGCAAGCTCGCAGAGACCTTCCCCGTTAAACTGAGTGACAACCCCTCGTTTCTGAACTTTCCTGGCGAAGGGGACCGAGTAGAATATAAAGAAGGGATTTTTGTTGGATATCGTTATTACGACAAAAAAGAAATGAAGACACTGTTCCCTTTCGGCCATGGGTTAAGTTATACCACCTTTGAGTATAGCAATTTAAAGTTCAGTCGAACGGAGCTGACGGATAACGAAACGGTGGAAGTGAGCGTAAAGGTCACCAATACCGGTCATCTCGCGGGCAAAGAAATCGTGCAGCTCTATGTTCGGGATGTCGAGAGCTTAGTGATCCGTCCTGAGAAGGAACTGAAGGGGTTCGCCAAGGTCGACCTTGAGCCAGGCGAGCATAAGACGGTTAGTATTACACTGGATAAACGATCCTTTGCCTATTACAATGTTGAACTGAAGGATTGGCATGTGGAATCGGGAGATTTCGAAGTACTCATAGGCAAATCTTCGCAGGAGATTGTGCTGAAGGATACACTGCAGGTGCAGTCTACAGTGAGATTGGAACAGCAATATACACTGAATTCGACCATCGGAGAACTGTTAAGTGATCCTGTGACCGCGGAAACCACGGGCCAATTGCTGAAGAAATTCCAAGAAGCCAGTCCCATGTCGGGCATGGCGGAAGACGATTCCCATTCCGAATTGTTTGCAGCCATGATGAAGGATATGCCGCTTCGTAATCTCCTGGCCTTTGGGGGCGGGGCAGTGAAAGAGGAAACACTGCTTCAGCTGCTGGATGGATTGAATCGACGATGAAACTTCATGTCATTTTAATGTAAAAATCTCCTTTTTGAATCAATATGAAGGAATTTGATTCTTCTTAACGAACATACACAGAGTAATCTGTACACATAAGAAAGAGGGTGACCTGGCGTTATCAAGTTATACTTGTATACACGGCGACTCGCATTTGCCACTGTATTGAAGTGCCAAGGTAAGTTATAACACTTAAATACAACTGGAAGAGGAGTATGGCAAATGCATATCGTTACAGAAAGATTGGTTATTCGCGAGTTTGATCCGGGCGACTGGCAAGATGTTCTTCTATATACATCAGACCCCGTTGTGATGAAGTATATGCCGGAAGCGGTGTTTACGCAGGAGACAGTGAAGTTATTTTTGTCCGAAAACAGGGGAGATCAAGCTAGAAAATACGCGGTTATGTTGAAGATGGAACAGCAGGTGATCGGTCACATCGTGTTCCATCCCTGGTTCGGGGAGCTTACGTATGAAATCGGCTGGATCTTCAACTCATCCTATCAGAATAAGGGCTATGCCACGGAAGCAGCCAGAGCAGTGCTCCAGTATGGCTTCGAGGTACTGAACATACACCGGATTATTGCGACGTGCCAGCCAGAGAACACCCCCTCCTACCGCGTGATGGAGAAGCTGGGTATGAGAAGAGAAGGACATTTTAAGCAGTGCATTCCCCAAGGCGATGTGTGGTGGGATGAGTATTATTATGCGATGTTAAGGTCTGAATGGGAAACCATGTCATAGTTTTTTTGCGATAATATAATATGTGCCCAATATATCTCATGATTGACAATGAGATATATTGGGCTGTTTGATTTGTATCGAAAGGTTTGCCCTGGATATGAGAATGAGTATATGACATCGTTGAAAAGCGCCATGATCATGGCAGAAGACGTGGAGATGAAGGCCAGCCCTTCGCCAGCCTCCCGGAGCGACGTATCAGAGCAGGCGCAGGATAATCCCTTTTTTTAAATTACGGGAGATCTTCTATTATATTGGCTACAATCCGTTTCGCCATTCCGATGATCGATTCTGCGAAGAGAAGGACAAAAGTTATGACAGGCTGTCCAGATCAAGGGCCAGCATGTTTCGGCTCTCTTGTTCAGTGACCTTATCCAGATAGGATCCTGCCGATTCTTTGGATGCCAGAGCGCGCTCCTTATCCCCTAAGACCAGATAAGCACGGGCTTCCGCTTCATACCCGTATCCGATGTAGAACGGTTCGAGACTTGCGGATGAGCCAACGGTGATGCAGCGCTTGGCATAACGCAGCGCTTGATCGCCTTGCCCCACTACCGCATACACTCTGGAGAGCTGCCAATATCCAATCGAAAGGTTGCGCTGTGTATGATCCTCGACCCGGGTCCAATGCCAGAAAGAACTGTGACACATATGAATCATGTCCTCTTCCTCTTGGGGTGTACGCTGTTTGTTCTCTAAGATATCCCACACCTGATTGAAGCAGTCCATTGCAAATTGTTTATGGGTATTTGGATTCTGATTATCCATACCGTATTCCTCCAATATTGGGTGATTTCATAAGGCGGGTAATTGAATCGTAAAGGTTGTCCCATGATCAGGCACGCTCTCCACGTTCATCGTTCCGCCGTGATTGTGAATAATGTTCTTGGTTATCATGAGACCGAGTCCCGTTCCTGTATCTTTGGTTGTGAAAAAAGGCTGTCCCAAGGATTGGATCTGCTCAGGAGTCATCCCAATCCCTTCGTCCTGCACTACAATTTGAACATTGTGGCCGCTGCGCAGCATGTCTACGGTGATGGTTCCCCCTTGATTCATCGCTTCCATCGCATTTTTCAGCAGATTGATAAAGACTTGCTTAAGCTGATTGACCTCACCCTGAACGGATATCGGGACATCCGGGTAATGAGGAATGATTTCGATATTTTTGAGTGCGGCTTGAACCTTCATCAGTGTAATAATCTGCTCCAGAATCGGCAGTACTTCGATTGGACCGCTGACATGAACCCCTTGCGGCTTGGAGAGCACCAGCAGTTCGTTGACAATCAGCTCAATGCGTTTAAGCTCCGATTCAATAATTTCAAAATATAGCTCGTTGCTGCTTTCCGAAGATCGCAGCAGCTTCACGAATCCGTTAATGGATGTTAACGGATTCCTGATTTCATGGGCGATTCCTGCGGCCAGCTGTCCAGCGGTCGTTAGCTTCTCAGACTGCATTACGCGGTCCTCTTCCATCCGCTGCTCGGTGATGTCTTTGAAGATGCCCAAGGCGGCTGTATCACCTTCATAATGGACCATTATCGTGCAGCCGCTGACAATCTTCTCTTGCCCGTCCAGGCAGCGGATCAGATAGTTGACGCTTCCAATAACCCCATCTTTCTCATATCGCATACGGCGCTTGATCAGGTCATTATGAGACGATACATCGACCACTACATCTGTTGAAATGCCAAGAACATCACGGGGATGCGTGGCTTTTACCATTCTGAGCGCTGCGGGATTAACGTACTGGACAATACCCTTCTTGGTGATGAGTACTGAGAGGGGGAGAATCTCCAGCAGCTGCAGGAATGTATGTTCTTTCTCGAAGAGTTTCTGTTCCTTCTGTTCGAGCCGCTCCATAAGCTGACGGTGCAGGGTTCGATCCTCAAGCTGTACCCAGTACGACTTGGGATTCTTCTCCGTATCCAGCTCAATCCCGGTATGTATGTTGAGGTAGAGCATGTGCTTCTCTGGATGATGATAGGTATGTTCAAAAGGGTTTATGGATTGCTGATGATCTTGAGACGCCTTTACGTTCTGAACGATACAATTCAATAGCATGCGTATGCTTTCCGCTTGCTGCGCCCCGGCAGTTAACGCTTGCTGCGTGTAACCCAATAGATCACTTAGTGCCGTATTGGCCTTAAGTAGAGTTCCATCAAGTGAAACAATTGCCATTCCAATTACAGCTTGTTCAAAAGCAAAATCAGGATTTTGGTTGGGATAGGGCAGCACTGCAAGTCTCCTCTCAAATATCTGCAAGGATCGAAGTTACCCATATTATATGTTGGTCCCTATCTTTCATCAATCCTATTCTATTGATCTTTGGCTTTGGCTGCCCGCCATACAGAAAAGGCAAGGCAACAAATCCTCCTTGCCTTTTTCTTAGAGCAACTTACTGCTCAACGCGTGTGAAAGAACAGATTTCGCAGGACCTTTTCAAAGGATAGCTTTAGCTCCTCCGAAATGGGTGCCATCGGCAGACGAAGAGTGTCATTAGAGATGAGCCCTTGCTTGGCGAGCAGCCATTTGAGTGGAACGGGATTAGATTCTGCGAACAGCTTCTGAATACACGGAATCAGCACTTCAAATTCCAGTTCAGACCGAAAATAGTCCCCTTGGGCAGCTAATTGATACATGCGAATGTAGGCCTCGGTATTCAAGTTGGCAGACGCCAGAATCCCGCCGGAAGCGCCATGATACAGCATTTCCTGGAAGTGAATATCATCCCCGCATAGAACAGGCTTCGTACGATTCTGTGATAATTCCTTCATTAACTCCGTACTTGAGGTGCTATCCTTCATGCCAATCACACCAGGCAGATCCATGATTCTTCTTATGGCATCGACCGGCAGCCGGATACCTGTACGCGAAGGAACTTCATACAAGATAACCGGTATACCGACCTCGGACACTTGACGGAAGTGTTCCATGATCCCTTCTATTGAAGGACGGCTGTAGTAAGGTGTGACTACCAATACGGCATTGGCACCGATAAGCGCTGCCTGTTCCGTCCGTTTCACGCTGGAGACCGTATCGTTCGTTCCTGTACCGATGACCAGCGGCAATTGCCGCTTGCCCAGAATTCTCCGGGTTTCCCCTGTAAGCCGAACAACCTCCTCCCACGTAACCGTTGGCGCCTCGCCGGTCGTACCGTTGATGACCAAACCCTGAATGTCATGGGTTAACAAGTTCTCTACATAACGTTGATACGAAATAAGGTCCAGCTCATAATCCTGTGAAAAGGGTGTAATGACAGGCACATAAATTCCATGCAGCTGCTGCTCATTCAACATGGCCCTTCCTCCATTTCATTGGTTGTGGTTATACTGTATCATGGCAATCAGGATCAGTGTTATCTATAATAATAGATAATTATTATCAATATTATTGATAAGGAGAGCGAGATGGAACTCATCTACCTGCAAACATTCAAGGAAGTGGCGGATCGTCAAAGTTTCACGAAAGCTGCGGAGGAGTTAGGATATGCTCAATCCAGCGTAACCACTCAGATTCAGAAGCTGGAGAAGGAATATGGCGTCAAGCTGTTTGAGCGATACGGCAAAGGTCTGCGGTTGACGAAGTCCGGAGAGGAGCTTCTGAAGTATGCAGTTCAGATGCTGGACCTGTTCCAGCAGTCGAAGGAAAAGCTGACCAAACAAGGCGGGGGCACCTTATCGATAGGGACCATCGACTCGTTAGCCGCTTATTTTCTTCCGCCGGTCGTACATCGGCTGAGACATCAATATGAGGATCTTTCCATTCGTTTGCAGCCAGATCGTGAAGACCGCATTGTGAGTAAAGTGAGGGAAGGCGAGTACGATATGGGTCTCATGCTGGAACATAACCCGTCTGATGCATCCTTAACATGGATTCGAATCAGGGAGGAACCTCTATTACTGGTCGCTCACCCGAATCATCCTCTGCATGTTCATCCCGTCATTAAGCTTGAACATCTGGCTGATGTAGAATGGATTATGACCGAGGATAGCTGCAATTATCGTATCATGCTGGAAAAGGTCCTTCGTGCCCGCGGCGTTCCCTTACGTATAGGATTGGAATTAGGCAATCCCGAAGCGATTAAGCGCTATGTCATGTCCGGTTCGGGGATTTCGCTGTTGCCCCGCATGGTAGCCGAAGCGGAAATCAAGCGGGGAGAGCTGGCTGTTCTTCCCTTTATCCATCCGGATATCCGACTGGACATACAGATGGTGATACATCCTAAGAAATGGATCTCGCATGCGCAGAGAGATTTCATCGATATGATGATATCCAAACCCTAGAAAAAGCTCTGTCCGATGATATTGCATTTAAGGGAAAGATTAAGTATGATTTAGCTAACAATGTATAGGTTTATGTGTGACTGGCGTAGCATGGGGGACCATGAGGGAGCACATGGATGACAACGGCCGTACGCCTGGGCAGAGGTAAGGGAAGCTTATTTCCCTTACCTCTTTTATTATTCTAATGACTTCTATCATCTCTGAAACTATGAAAGAAAGGGGATATCACAACGATGTTGAAAACGAAGAAAATACTGCTGCTAGGATCAGGAGAACTGGGAAAAGAGGTTGTCATCGAGGCACAGAGACTGGGCGTTGAAACCATCGCCGTTGATCGTTATGCCGATGCTCCCGCCATGCATGTCGCCCATCGCAGTTATGTCATTGATATGCTGGATGGGGATAAGCTGCGCGAGATCATAGAGCAGGAGAAGCCGGATTTGATCGTTCCCGAGATTGAAGCACTGGCAACGTCGGAGCTTGTGAAGCTGGAGGAAGAGGGATACCGCGTTATTCCTACCGCGAGAGCCGCGAAACTGACGATGGATCGGGAAGGCATCCGCCGACTGGCGTCGGAGAAGCTGGGGCTGCCGACTGCGGGTTATCGGTTTGCCGATACGTATGAGGAGTTTGTTCAGGCTGTGCGGGAGATGGGATTTCCGTGTGTCATTAAACCGCTTATGAGCTCATCCGGCAAAGGCCAGAGTGTCTGCCGCTCAGTAGATGAGATCGCGTCCTGCTGGAATATTGCCATGGAAGGCGGCCGGGTGCAGAACGGGAGAGTGATCATTGAGGAATTTATTACGTTTCAATCCGAGATAACACTTCTGACGGTTCGCTCTGTGAGTGGGACAAACTACTGCGCGCCAATCGGGCATATCCAGGAGAGTGGAGACTACATCGAATCCTGGCAGCCGCATAACATGTCGGAAGAGCAGATTGAGGAAGCCAAAGGTATAGCAAAGGCGATTACCGACGAGCTTGGCGGGTTCGGATTGTTTGGGGTAGAGCTGTTCTTGACCGAGAACAAAGTGTACTTCAGTGAAGTATCTCCAAGGCCGCATGATACCGGCTTGGTTACGCTTGTCACACAAAACCTGTCCGAATTTGCGCTTCATGTACGTGCCATTCTCGGGTATCCGATACCCGAGATCGAATGGATCACGCCTGGAGCCAGCCGGCCGTTGAAAGCACCGAAAGAGCTGGAACATTATACGGTTACCGGTGCTGAGCGGGCACTTGCCGTTCCGAACACTCAGCTGCGCATTTTTGGCAAGCCTGTAACCAAGGTCGGAAGACGCGTCGCGGTTGCGCTGTCCACGGCCAGCCATGTAGAAGAGGCACGTTCACGTGCAAAAAAAGCATGGGAGATGCTTGCTGTAGAAAAAGTTTAATCGCTTAAAGTGTAACCTTTCTTGCTTGTCCCTCTTGATCATGTTCTAAGGTCAACCGGCACTTCCCGGTTGGCCTATTTCTATAGGAAGCAGCCGCGAGCATCCGTTTCGCTATTGCCGTGCCGTGGTGCCGAGACGAGTATATGTAATTTAAAAATTAATAATAAATATGCAGAAATTTACGATCGTTCATGATAAGATACACAGGAATACGATGGTCCACATCCCGATAATCCCATCATTTGGGGCCTTATCACGGGATTCATTTCAACATATAAATAGAACGCTCTACAGGCATAGGAGAAATAACATGAGAGATATGACACAGGGAAGTCCGATCAAGCTGATCGTGATGTTTACGATTCCGCTCTTAATCGGTAATGTTTTTCAGCAGTTTTACAATATGGCAGATACACTCATCGTGGGACGGACAATTGGGGTGGACGCACTTGCAGCCGTAGGTTCGACAGGCAGCATTTTGTTCTTTGTCATCGGTTTTGCCCAAGGCTTGACCGCAGGATTGTCCATCATAACGGCTCAGCGCTTCGGTGCAAAAGATATCGCAGGTATCCGTAAAAGTGTCGGCACGAGCATCTGGATCAGCCTTGTCTTCACCATTTTTCTAACCGTTGTCAGTGTGATGTTTACGAGACCGGTGCTTGAGATGATGAATACGCCGGCTGAAATATTGGATGATGCCTACTCCTATTTGATTGTTATCAACTGGGGTGTTGGCGCAGCCGTTCTGTTCAACTTGTTGGCCAATCTGCTCAGAGCGCTAGGGGACAGCCGAACGCCGCTGCTCTTCTTAGTGGTTGCAAGCATTCTGAATATTGTACTGGATCTGCTGTTTATTCTTGTATTCAAGATGGGCGTAGCAGGAGCAGGACTTGCGACGGTTGTATCACAGCTGTTCTCCTGCTTGCTGTGTCTGATCTATATTCACAAAAAAGTACCGCTGCTGCAGTTCAAGAACGCGGATTGGTCCATAGACTGGACATTTATCCGCCAGCATATGTGGATCGGCTTTCCCATGGGCTTCCAAGCCTCCATCATTGCGATCGGAGCCATCATTCTTCAGATTACGCTGAATGGACTCGGTGCAACCGCCGTAGCTGCATACACCGCAGCTCAGAAAATTGATATGCTCGCGACCCAGCCTATGAGCTCCTTTGGCATTACGATGGCAACGTTTGCGGCTCAGAATTATGGGGCAAACCGAATAGATCGAATCAGGCTGGGGGTTAAACAGTGCATTTGGCTCTCGGGATCGTTCAGCATCGCCGTGGGATTGCTGGTCATATTCGCGGGTCCTGCCGCGGTCAGTCTGTTTGTCGGTCAGGGTCAGGAGGAATTGCTATCGCTCAGCAGGCTGTACTTCTTATCGAACGGAAGCACCTATTTACTCCTGTCGCTGTTGTTTATATACCGCTTCACCCTCCAAGGCTTGGGACAGAGCTTTATTCCAACGGTGGCAGGCATTATGGAGCTGATCATGCGCGTTCTGGCTGCCATCTTCCTGACCGCACAGATCGGTTTCCTCGGTGCAAGCCTGGCTAATCCGCTGGCATGGTTAGGTGCAGTCATCCCGCTCGGCATCGCCTATTATATGAGTATCAAGAGGTTGAGCAAGCCCGCTGCATCTACATCGATAGCGGTTCATGCTTAAGGAACAAGATTCAATGGATAACGGAGAACGAATGATGACTCTAAGAACAGGAATCCACCTGTTTGATCAGAGGCACATTCGTTCTTTTTTTGTAACTTTGTAACGGCTTGAAAAAAACGTAAAAGTCAGACATTCCAAATTGCAGGACGGCGATGTAAGATCTTTTTAGATCCATTAAGCTATTAACGGACGAAAACAGGAGGGGTCGCATTGTATAAAGTGCTGTTAGTGGATGATGAAGCCGATGTGCGGGAAGGGCTCGTACAGGAAATACACTGGGGAGCATGCGGATTCACCATCGAGGGTACGGCGGAGAACGGAAGAGAGGCTGTGGAACTTGCAGAGCGACTCGAGCCGGATGTTGTCATTACTGATATCAGTATGCCATTTCAGGACGGACTTCAGTTAGCCGCATGGCTTCGGGAGCATCAGCCGCTATGCAAAATTGTCATACTGACAGGCTACGATGAATTTGATTATGCCCGCCAAGCGATTACGCTCCGTGTGGATGAATATTTGCTTAAACCATTCTCTGCGGACAGCTTCATGGAGCTATTGCATAAGATCAAAGACAAAATCGATAGGGAGGTTGCCGAACGCGAGGATGTAAGACAGCTGAAGGAGCATTACCGCACAAGTCTGCCCTTGCTTCGGGAATCGTTCCTAGCATCGCTGCTCACCCGTAAATTACCCCGTACGATTATCGAGGAGAAGACTCGAAACTATGGGCTCCCATCGAATGGAGCCTGCTATTTGGCGTCGGTATTGGCCTTGTATCCGGCGGCTGAGGATAAGGAGAAGACTTCTTCAAGCTCGCTGCGCCATTCAGGCGATCTGGATTTAATGCTGCACGCCATGTTGAACATAGCCAAAGAACTCATGGATCCTCTTTCTTATGGAAGCGCATTCATCTATCAGGATAGCATTGTGTTATTGACTGCGAATGACGGGCGTGAGGATGAGGCATGGTTTAACGATCTGCAGGTCACTCTGGACCGTCTATTAAAAAGCGTCCTTCACTACTTGAAGCTGTCGGTTACGATAGGCGTTGGCTCCAAGGTTCGGCATCTGTCCGATCTCAAGCATTCCTATCAAGATGCTCTGCTGGCACTGGATTACAGACTGATTCTCGGTGCCGAGAAAGTCATCTTCATTGATGATGTGGAGAGCCCGAGGCAGGAGGGAGTTCGTCTGGATGAGCTGAAGGAGCAAGCTCTGATTCGTAATCTGAAGCTGGGTACTGCGGAAGAGTTGAGTGAAGCGATTTCGCACATATTTGATGAGCTGATTGGTGCCTCCTGCACCATTCATGAGGTTCAGGTCTACCTGCTGGAAGTAGTCACTTCCATATTGCGAACAGCCAAGGAATCGGGAATTGAAATGGAGGAGTTGTTCGGGGCAGGGTTTCAGCTGCACGCTGAAATTTTTAAATTTTCCGGACTGGAGGAAGCCAAAGCGTGGCTTCTTGACATCAGTTTGACCATCCGCAAGCATATTTCCAGCTCCAGACAGCACTCCTATAAAGACATCGTGGAGAAGGCGCTTCAATATACCCGGGAGCATTACGTGGATCCCGAGCTTTCTCTGCAGAAGCTGTGCATGCAGCTGCACATCAGTACAGGCTATTTTAGCGGCGTGTTCAAAAAAGAGATCAAAATGACGTATGTTCAGTATTTAATGCAGCTGCGCATGGAAACGGCGAAGGAGCTTCTGCGTTCTTCGGATCTGAAGGCTTTTGAGATTGCAGAGCGCGTCGGTTATGCCGATCCGAATTATTTCAGCTTCTGCTTCAAGAAGCAGGTTGGTATATCACCCAAGGAATACCGTGCGCAAGCGAGGGGGTAGGACACAGGTGAAAATCACGTATTCCAAGCGATATTCGGCAAAGACGGCCATGCAGCGCTGGGTTAGGCGATTTCGCACATACAGCATACAATCCATCATCATGTGGTCGTTCTCCGCATTTATTCTGCTCATTGTGGTTGTCGTAGCCGTGCTGCTCTTCAACAAATTCTCGCGCTCGGCAGAGCAAAGCGTATTTCTGAATGCCCAGCAGATTGTCGATCAGGTTAGCTATAATCTGGAGGATTATGTGGATGGAATGGCGCAGCTGTACCGGGCTATCGAGGATAATATGCTCGTGGACGGGCAATGGGACGATGAAGAGGTGACCCAACAGCTGGATACGATCATGCGAAGCCGGGATGATATCGTCTCCATCGCATTATTCAATGAGCAGGGCGAAATGCTGCGGAACCATCCGGCCGTGCCGGTCAAACCAAGCGCCCGGGTGACGGAGCAGAGCTGGTTTCACTCGGCCATGAGGGTGTCGAATCATTTGAGCTTCTCGCTGCCCCATGTGCAGAATCTGTACGACAATACGTTTCAATGGGTCGTCACAATGAGCAAAGGCATTACGGTCGTTCATAATGGGGAGCCCATGTACGTCATCCTGCTCGTGGATATCAATTTCAAGAAAATTGATGAGCTTAGCAGCCGTATCAGTTTAGGGAAGCGGGGGTATGCGTACATCATCGATGAAGGCGCCGGGAATATCGTGTACCATCCCCAGCAGCAGTTAATCTATATGGGGCTTCGGAATGAGAGCGTGGAGAGGGCGCTCACATCCTCCGACAGCTACATTGACGAATCGGACGGGATCAAGCGGCTGAACACCGTGAAGTCGGTGGTTAACATTGGCTGGAAAATCGTTGGTGTGTCTTATCTGGACGAGATCATGACCACCAGAGAAGAGGTCAACCGCTATCTGGTTCAGGTTGTCGCAATCGTTCTGGTGCTTGCCATCGTCGTGTCGCTGATTCTCTCCGCAATGCTTACACGCCCTATCCGCCGGATGGGCAGAACCATGAAAGCGGTGGAACGGGGAGATTTCAATGTAGAGCTTCCGATGCAGGGGCCGCTCGAAGTCATGCAGCTGTCCAGCCGATTCAATCTGATGCTGGACAAGATCAGACAGCTGATGCAACAGATTGTGAAGGAGCAGGAATCCAAGCGAAAGTATGAACTGGAAGCATTACAGGCGCAGATCAACCCGCATTTTTTATATAACACCTTGAATTCGGTTGTCCGCATGGTGGGCATGAGCAAGAAGGAGGAGGTCATTACGATGATTACCTCCTTGTCGAAGCTGTTTCGCTTGAGCCTGAGCAAAGGAAAAACATCCATCAGCGTACAGGAAGAGCTGGAGCATGCAAGGCATTATTTGACCATTCAACAGATGAGATATAAACAGAAGTTTGATTTTACAATCGAGGCCGATGAAGCGTCACAGTCTTGTTATACCCTCAAGCTGGTGCTTCAGCCTTTAATTGAGAACGCTATCGTGCATGGCATCGAGTATTTGGTGGATCAGGGACATATTTCCGTAACGGCAGCCGTACGGGGAGACGTGTTGGAACTGACGGTTGCGGATAACGGGGTGGGGATGGCTCCCGAGGTCGTTGAAGGAATTTTGGACGATGAATGGCCTGAGCAGAATCCCGCCAAATTTGTCAATACGGCCGGCTCCGGTGTAGCCGTTCGAAATGTTCACGATCGTATCCGGTTGTATTATGGGCATCGGTATGGTCTGGAGTTTCAGAGTGAGCTGGAAGCGGGCACGACCGTTCGCATTCAGATTCCTGTCATTCACGATAATATCGAGGAGGTGCGCGAGGATGATTAAGAGAATTACTTCAATTCGGTTACCGCATGTCCCGATCGTCTGTTTCATTGCGGTTTTCTTATCACTAATGTTCTTAACCTCATGTTCTTCAGAGCCACCCTTGGATGAGGAGAGCGAACTGCGGCATATTGCGCTCGTAGCACCCGTACACGCCGAAGAACAGGGCGATGCCATCCGTTTGGGTGCCGAAGCGGCTGCCAAGGAATACAGGTTTGAGCTGGATTATATCGCCCTTGAGCCAAGTGACGATGAAGCGGAGCAGCTTCAAGTCTCGCTACAGGCATTGGAGAGAGGCACTTCTGCCATATTGGTTGACCCGGCATCCGAAGCTGTGCTGAAGGACCTCGGCGTGAAGGCTTCAGCAGCGGGGATCCCGGTGATTGCATTAAATGATGCCCGCATGAATACAGGTGTGATGGCCGCCATTGCAATCAACAACGAAGCGGCAGGACGCCAGGCGGGGCAGCAGCTCGCAGACCTGCTTGGAGGAGCAGGCATAGTGGCCATCCTTCGATCGGACAGGGAAGATCCGGACTTAATTGCTCGCGAAGAAGGCGCCAAGCAAGTACTGTCGAATATCAGCGGCATTCAAATTGCGGATGGCGCCGCATGCGGCAAGCGTGAGGATGCTTGCTGGCAGGCAGCCAAGCAGCTGCTTGACCGGGATGCCATCGACGGGATTCTGGCACTGGATATTCAGGCATCCCTAGGTGCTGCCAAAGAAGTTGCTCGGCGCAAAGAGCAGGGGAGGATCAAGATTGTCACATTTGGCAGCGATCTGGAGCAGCTGCAGCTTCTTCAGGATGGCGTCATTCACAAGCTGGTGGTACAGAATGGCTTCAGCACAGGTTATTTGGGAGTAGAACAGGCGGTGAGAGTATTGGACGGCTCCAGATATGACAAGCCGATCGTGCTTGAAACCAAGGTCATTGATGCGGATAACATGTTCTGGATGGATAATCAGAAGGTGTTGTTTCCATTTGTGAAGTAATTCCACAACTGTAAAAAGTGATGAGGATTTTGATAGAAAACATGAGGATTTTGAATTCGAATGTGCCATCCGTTACGGCATAATGGCGATAGACAGTGAAATGCGGCAATGGATGGCCGTACACATCGCTGATCATCGAATGAATCAGGGAGGTCAACCCAGGTGAAGAAAAAATGGTTGTTTGTCCTTATGGCGGGCATGATGCTGACCACGGCGGCATGCAATAACGGCGGAAGCAGTTCAACCGGCGGTGAAAGCAAGGGAAGTGAAGCAGCGAGCGGAAGCACGCCCCAAGTGGGGGTGGCGATTTACAAATTTGACGATACGTTCATGACGGGTGTGCGTAATGCAATGTCCGACGCGGCTGATGGCGTGGCTAAGCTGGATATCGTGGATAGTCAAAATGCACAGCCTACCCAGAATGAGAAAATCGACCTGTTTATTTCAAAAAAATACAGCTCCATGATCATCAACCCGGTGGATCGGACAGCTGCCGGCGTCATTATTGATAAGGCCAAGACGGCTAATACACCGGTTGTTTTCTTGAACCGGGAACCGATCGCAGAGGATATGAACAAATGGGATAAGGTGTATTACGTAGGGGCGAAGGCGGAGGAATCCGGCACAATCTCCGGTCAGCTCATCGTGGATTATTGGAAGGCGAATCCGAAGGCAGACAAGAACGGGGATGGCAAACTCCAGTATGTGCTGCTGCAGGGCGAACCGGGCCATCAGGATGCGGAGCTGCGAACCAAATTCTCCGTGCAGGCGATTCAAGATGCAGGCATCGAAGTGGAAGCGCTTGCGGTAGATACCGCGATGTGGGACCGCGTAAAGGGCCAGGAAAAGATGCAGGCATTCCTCGCATCCCATGGCGACAAGATTGAAGCGGTTCTCGCGAACAATGACGATATGGCGCTGGGAGCCATTGAAGCATTGAAGGCAGCGGGATATTTCAGCGGCGACAAATACATGCCTGTTGTCGGCGTAGATGCAACGGCCCCTGCAATCCAGGCGCTTGAAGACGGCACACTTCTCGGTACGGTGCTTAACGATGCAAAGAGCCAGGGAAAAGCTTCAGTAGCGATTGCTGCGGCACTCTCCAAGGGAGAAACGCCGAACAAGGATAACACCGGCTTTGACATTACCGATGGCAAATATGTCTGGATCGCTTACAAAAAAATAACGAAGGACAATATCGCCGACGCGAAATAATGGCAGGGTTATATGAAAGGGGCAGCGGCTATTCGTAGCGTTGTCCCTTTATATTCGGCTTTTTTTGGCCCGGCAGGCGAAGGAGGTATCCAGGGATGACAGAATCGTACGTACTGGAGATGCGGAATATATCGAAGGCTTTCCCAGGAGTTCAGGCGTTGAATGATGTGACATTCAAGGTAAAGCCTGGCACCGTGCATGCTCTCATGGGTGAGAACGGGGCAGGCAAATCAACGCTGATGAAGTGTTTGTTCGGCATTTACAAGCCGGATGCCGGCGATATTTATTTGAATGGCAGCAAGGTAACCATTAACAGCTCCAAGGACGCGTTAAATTATGGAGTATCCATGATCCATCAGGAGCTCCATCCGGTGCCGCACCGCAATGTGATGGAGAATATATGGCTGGGCCGATTTCCGATGATGGGTTTCTGGCCTTTCAAATTTGTGAATGAGAAACAGATGGCTATCGATACGCTCCGGCTGTTCCGTGAGCTTGATATCGATGTTGATCCCAAGGCAAGGACGGGTGCGCTCTCTGTATCCAAGATCCAGTCGCTTGAAATCGTCAAGGCCGTGTCCTACCACTCCAAGGTGATTGTGATGGACGAACCGACCTCATCTCTGACGGGTAATGAGGTGGAGCATCTGTTCAGCATTATGAACAGGCTTCGGTCGCAGGGCGTGTCGATTGTGTATATATCGCACAAGATGGAAGAAATCCTGCGGATATCCGATGATGTGACCATCATGCGTGATGGCAAATATGTCGGTACCTGGCAGGCAGGTGAACTGACAACCGATTTGATTATTACCCGCATGGTGGGGCGGGATTTGACGGAGCGTTATCCTGAACGCACGAATGTTCCCGGAGATACCCGGATGAAGATTCACAATTTGAGTTCCCCGAATCCGAAATCGTTCCAGAATGTGTCCTTTGAGCTCCGAAAAGGCGAGATTCTGGGCATTGGCGGCCTGGTTGGTGCGCAGCGGACGGAGCTGATTGAAGCCATGTTCGGGCTTCGTCCGATCGCCTCCGGAACGATATCGATTCACGGCAAGCAGGTGAAGATCAAGTCACCTTCCGATGCCAAGAGAAACAATATGGCACTCTTGACGGAAGAGCGGAGAGCAACCGGCATTTTCCCGGTTCTCTCGGTTTACGAGAATACGGTCATTGCCAATCTTCGAAGGTATCAGAATTGGGCATTTCTGTTGAATGAACGTAAAGGAATGGAAGATGCCCGAAGGAATGTGGAGAAGCTGAGAACCAAAACGCCGTCGGTGAATACCCAGATTCGGAATCTGTCCGGCGGCAATCAGCAGAAGGTGCTGTTGGCAAGATGGCTGCTCACGGAGCCTGAGATTCTGCTTCTGGATGAGCCTACCCGTGGAATCGATGTCGGTGCGAAGTTCGAGATTTATTCCATCATTACGCAGCTGGCCAAGCAAGGGAAGAGCATCATCATGATTTCCTCTGAAATGCCCGAGCTGCTGGGGATGTCCGACCGGATCATGGTGATGAGTGAAGGGCGGATGACGGGAATTCTTGAGGGGCATGAGGCTAGCGAAGAGGAAATCATGCGGCTTGCCGCACAGCAGCGGTCAGCTGATCCAGGAGGGGAAGATCGATGAATACGCAAGTCATCGTTAAAGTTAAAGATTATTTGGCGCAGCGCGCCATATTCGTTGTATTGATATTGCTCGTGATCGGGATTGCCGTAGCAGATCCTAACTTTCTGGCCTTCTCCACATTGAGGGATATTCTGCAGCAATCCTCTACCAGGTTAATTATCGCGCTTGGCGCGGCATTCATTCTGATTACTGGCGGGGTGGATCTCTCGGCTGGACGGGTCGTAGGTTTAAGTGCCGTTGTATCGGCATCGATGCTCCAAACGGATGTCTATGCCAACCGTTTCTTTCCGGATCTCCCTCAAGTTTGGGTCTTCATGCCGATTCTTATCGGCATCTTGGCGGGGCTTATCGTTGGTTTAATTAACGGTTTCATCGTAGCCAAGCTGCATGTGCCGCCATTTATTGCGACACTCGGCACGATGGTCGGCATTTATGGCATCAATTCCATCTATTTTGATATGGAGCCGAACCAATCCCAGCCGATTGGCGGTTTAAGGCCCGATTTTACCGTGTGGGGAAGTGGATATATCGATTTCGGTGGCGGATACTCTCTTCCGTACATCGTTATTATTGCCGTGTTTGTGGCTTTTGTCTGCTGGGTTATATTCAATAAAACCCGGCTCGGCAAAAATATGTATGCCATTGGCGGCAACGTTCAGGCTGCGCATGTATCCGGCATTAACGTAGCCCGAAATCTCATAGCGATCTACGCCATCTCCGGGGCGCTGTATGGAATTGCCGGCGTGCTGGAGGCTGCCAGAACCGGGGGTGCGACCAACAACTATGGCAATATGTATGAGCTGGATGCCATTGCCGCGTGTGTGGTAGGCGGCGTATCCACTGCCGGGGGTATCGGCACGGTTCCGGGCGTGATGGCTGGCGTGCTTATCTTCGGTGTCATCAATTACGGCTTGACCTTTATCGGTGTGAGTCCTTATTGGCAATTGATTATCAAAGGACTTATTATTGTAGCAGCGGTTGCCTTTGACATTCGAAAGTATATGGCAAAAAAATAAAGGAAAATGCAGCCGCTGGAGTATATCCCGCGGCTTTTTTAATAATCATCAACTACAGGAGGTGCTGTCATGATTACGGATCAGAAGCGACTGAATATCGGTGTGCTGGGCTGCGGTCCCATATCGCAGTACGGGCATTTTGAAGCTTGCAGAAGAGCGCGCAACGCAAGGCTGTACGCCATATGTGATGTGGCTGAGGATTTGCTCAGGAGGATGGCCGAAATCCATCAGCCTGCGCAGACCTTCAACGACTATGACAAGATGCTGGCCGATCCGGATGTAGACGCGGTCATCATTGGCATCGCAGACCAGTTTCATGTTGAAGCTGCACTTAAAGCCATCGAAGCAGGCAAGCATGTTTTGGTTGAGAAGCCTCTCGGTGTCACCGTAGAGGAGTGTGAGGAATTGCTGCGTAGAGCCGAGCATTCCGGGTCTGTGGTACAAGTCGGCAACATGAAACGATTTGATCCGGGAATCGCTTACGCCAAGCAGTTCATGGATCAAGAGATGGGTGAACTGCTGGCTGTGAAAGCATGGTATTGCGATTCCACCTACCGTTACACGGTCACGGAGAACGTGCAGCCGATGGTGCAGCTGAGTCCGAACGCATTGAGACCGGAAGGCAATCCGAAGCTCGATAAACTGCGATACTTCATGCTCACCCATGGCAGCCATCTGGTTGATACGGCGCGCTTTTTAGGAGGAGAGATGGCCAGTGTTACGGCTTGGAACACGCAGAAATTCGATGCATATAACTGGTTTGTCACGGTTCAGTATGCCTCGGGTGCTATCGGACATCTGGATTTAACGGTTGCCGTGCGGATGGACTGGCATGAAGGCTTTCAAATATACGGCGAACACGGAAGCATTCTCGGCAAAACCTACAATCCGTGGCTCTTTAAGTCAAGCGATGTTGAGGTGTTCTCGGCACGTGACGGCTGTTATCACAGACCGCTTGGCGAAGACGCGCATTTTTTCAAGCTTCAGGTTGAGGGCTTTGCAGATACGATTCTGGACCAAGCACCCATGAAGGGGGCCAATCTGGAGGATGGCGTTGCCGCCATGCGGGCGATGGCGGCGATTGCAAGATCTGTGGAGAGCAAGGAGACGGTGAGGCTGGCTGATGTAACGGGAGGTGTATGAGGCATGAGGCTTGGCATCTTCTCCAAGACGTATGACCGTCCGACATTGGATGGGAATTTGGATGCAGTCATGGCAAGTGGACTCGATATCATACAGTTCAATCTGTCATGCGCTGGTCTCCCGTCTCTGCCGGATGCAGTGGATATGGAGTTGGCGGTCCATATAAGGGAAGCGTGTGAGAAGCGGCATCTTCATATGGCTGCAGTCTCCGGTACCTTTAACATGATTCACCCGGATCGGCAGAAACTGCGGAACGGTGTTCGCCGGTTTCGTCATTTGGCCGTGATGTGCCATGCCATGGGAACATCGGTCATCACCTTGTGCACAGGCACAAGGGACCCGGTCAATATGTGGAGAACGCATCCGGATAACGACACGCCGGAAGCATGGAATGATCTGCTCCTGACGATGCGGGAGGTTGTGAATATCGCGGAGGAATTCCAGCTTGACCTCGCTATTGAACCTGAGCGGGCCAATGTGGTTAGCGATGCCGTCAGATGCAGGCAGCTGCTGGATACCATCGCTTCAGCCCGATTAAAGGTCGTGCTGGATGCGGCGAATTTGTTCAGGCCGGAGGAGGAGAAGCCTTTGGCCGATGTTCTGGAACAAGCATTGTCGCTGCTCGGCGAACAGGTCATTATCGCGCACGCGAAGGATTATTCGACCGCTGACGGGCTGAAATATGTGGCTGCCGGAACCGGTGATCTGGACTACGGAGCTTACTTGAGGCTGCTGCAAGATTATCATTTCAAGGGACCGCTTATTCTTCATGGATTGTCAGAGAATGAGGTGCCGAAGAGTGCTCACTACCTGAGGACCCGAATGGCTGCAGTTCAAAGAAACGGATGAGGGGATTGTTACAGTAGCCAGGCCCATGGTATTCATGGTCTTTTTTGGCGTGTCCTCACTAGATCTTCACAAGTTTCAGTTATCATGAATTTTTATGTTAAAGTGGACGTGTACTGAGAAAGCACTCGATAAGGAGAAACAACCATGAAGACCATATTAGTCGTGGACGATGAGCCGAATATTAGAGAAGTTCTTGCTTCTTATCTGCTTAAAGAACATTATCTGACACTGGAAGCGGCAAACGGTTCCGAAGCATTGGGATACATGCGTGAGCAGGCTGTGGATCTTGTTATATTGGATCTGATGCTGCCGGATATGGAGGGTGAGCGGGTATGCCAGGAAATTCGAACGTTCAGCTCAGTGCCGATTATGATGTTGACGGCAAAAGTGGCCCAAAGCAGCAGGATTGGCGGGTTTGCGGCCGGTGCGGATGACTATATTGTAAAACCTTTTGACCCCCGCGAGGTGATGGCAAGAATCAAAGCCGTCTTAAGACGGGGGGATGACAGCAAGCTGCTTGCAGATGTAATTGTATATCACCAGGGGCGGCTTGTGATCAATTCGTTGAAGCACGAGGTAACCTGTGATGGACAGGTCATAAATTTGACGCCCAGCGAATATAAACTGCTGCTCTTGCTGGCCAAGTATCCACAGCGGAATTTCTCGCGCGAAGAGCTGGTCGATCGGGTATTAGGCTGCGATTTTATTGGGGATATCCGCATTATTGATCAGCATATCAAGAATTTGCGGCAGAAGATTGAGCCCGATTCAAGACAGCCCCAATATATCATCACCGTCTACGGATTCGGCTACCGCTTTGGAGGTGAGGTGTCTTGAAGCAGCGCCTGGATCTAAGGCTTGCCGCCATTATCATCAGCATCACCGCAGGGATTCTGATCGTGTTTACCGTCACCAATATTGTGACCAACCATTATCATATAGCCATGTACCAGCAGCAGTCGAATGGGCATCACGGAATGGACGAGCTGAACGAACATCTGGAGCAGGCGCAGATGCAATCCATTATTTTGACATGCTTGCTGTCGATAGCCGTGGCCTCCATCATAGGTATTTATGTGGCTAGAAGGATATCGGCTCCCCTAATCCAGATGAAGCAAGCAGCTGAGATGATGACGCAAGGGAAATTGGATATCAGGGTGGATACCCGAGGAGACGATGAAATCGCGGGACTCGGTTCTTCGCTGAATGAGCTGGCTGTACAGCTGCAAAAGCAGGAGCAGCTTCGGAGAAACATGACGCAGGATATTGCCCATGAGCTGCGAACGCCGTTAACTACCTTGAAGAGTCATACCCGTGCGCTGGAGGACGGCATATGGGAGCCGACAGCCGATCGCTTTCGAACCTGCCTGGAAGAGATTGACCGATTGATTGATCTGGTTACTGAGCTTGAAGATCTGCATGATATGGAATCACCCGAGTTTCAGTTATCCCGATCGGAACAGGATCTGGCCAAGATTATAGAGAGAGCTGTGACCGTGGTAAGGGCCGCGTACAATGAAAAACAAGTGGATCTGCGATACGTGCATCAACCCGGCGATTCGCCGATAATCGCTAAAGTAGATACGGACCGGATGCTCCAAACCTTAATCAACGTGCTCAGTAACGCACTGCACCACACACCGGCAAGCGGGAGGGTCCAGGCTGATCTCGTGGACGAAGGGAATACGGTTCAGATTCGTATTGAGGATTCAGGCCAAGGCATTCCAGCTTCCGATCTGCCGTATATATTCGAAAGGCTGTATCGGGGAGATAAATCAAGGAACCGGTTAAACGGTGGAAGCGGAATGGGACTTGCCATCGTCAAGCAGCTTGTTGCAGCTCACGGCGGAGATGTATGGGCTGAAAGCGGGAAAGAGCAAGCAGGTGGAAGCTGCTTCTATATTCGGATACCCAAGGAAATTCCCGTCGATTCCAGAAGACAACAACAGGAAGTACAGAGGCAGGAGTCATCTATATAAAAAAAACAGCAAGCGCTCTGCTTTAAGCAAGAGCGCTTGCCTGTTTTCTTACTTCAACCCTTTAAGATTGATTAACGGACAATACCTCTCGATATTGGGAAGCTGCTGCAACCATGTTGCGCAGGGCAGCTACGGTTTCATCGCGCCCGCGCGTTTTCAATCCGCAGTCGGGGTTGATCCAGAACAGTTCGGGATCCAGTACGGACAACGCACGCTTAATCATCTGGGTCATCTCATCGACTTCCGGAACGCGCGGGCTGTGAATATCGTAAACGCCAAGGCCGATGCCATGATCATACGTATGCTCCTCGAAGCTCCCGATCAGCTCGCCGTGACTTCGTGAAGTCTCGATGGATATCACGTCGGCATCCAGGGCGCGAATGGAATCGATAATGTCATGGAATTCGCAATAGCACATATGGGTATGAATTTGGGTTGTATCCTTCACGGATGAGGTGGACAGACGGAATGCCTTCACCGACCAATCCAGATATGCCTGCCAATCTTCACGCTTAAGCGGCAATCCTTCACGAAGAGCCGGCTCGTCAACCTGGATCATCTCGATGCCTGCTTGCTCCAGTGCGTTAACCTCAAGTCGGAGAGCCAGGGCGATCTGATAAGCGACCAATTCTCTTGATATGTCGTCGCGAACGAAGGACCAGTTCAGGATCGTGATCGGTCCGGTTAACATCCCCTTGACGGGTTTCGAGGTCAGGCTCTGTGCATATACGGTTTCCTTCACGGTCATCGGGTTCACGAACTCAACGTCTCCATAGATGACGGGAGGTTTGACGCAGCGCGATCCGTAGGACTGAACCCAGCCGTTAGCTGTAAAGGAAAACCCATCCAATTTTTCTCCGAAAAATTCCACCATATCAGTCCGTTCAAACTCCCCGTGAACGAGAACATCCAGGCCGATGTCTTCTTGAATCTCAATCCAGGCGCGAGTTTGCTCGGCGAGGAAGGTTTCATACTGCTCGGCAGACCATTCGCCACTTCTCCAGTTCTTCCGGGCCTGCCGAACTTCGGTCGACTGAGGGAAACTTCCGATGGTTGTGGTAGGGAGGAGCGGGAGATTCCATTTCTTCTGCTGGGCTTTGCGCCGCTCTTCAAACGACAGCGCTCGAGTCGGATTCAATCCGACAACCTTGGACGTTTCTTTCTGTACCTGTTCGTTATTCCGCAGCGATGATTGATTCATGGCGGCTACGGCCTGGTTATGCTCTTTCAGCTGCTCGGAAACGGATTCAATCCCATTATTATTGAGCGCGCTAGTGAGCAGCGTCAATTCGTCCAGCTTCTCATTGGCAAAAGATAACGCCTGGCGAAGTACGGGGTCCAGCTTATCCTCATAAGCTGTGGATACGGGAACATGGAGCAGGCTGCAGCTCGGCTGTATCACATATTGAGAAGGCTTCACCTTTTGGGAGAGGGTGTCCAGCAATTCCAGCTTGGCATCGAGATCTGAACGCCAGATGTTACGCCCGTCGATAAGACCAACCCCCAGTACCTTATCCTCAGGAAATCCGTGCTTGAGCAGCTGTTCGGTATTACCATCCAGGCCGTGTACGAAATCAAGCCCGATGCCTTGCACTGGCAAGGAGATGATCTCTACATAATGGCTGACCGAATCGAAGTAGGTTTGGAGCATGATCCGGATCGCCGGAGCCGCTGCATGAAGTTTTTTGTATACGGATGATACAAGCGCCAATTCATCTTTGGTTAATGAAGTAACCAGAATCGGTTCGTCGAACTGCACCCACTGAACACCTTCCTGCTCCAGCTCCTTCAGGATTACCGCATACAGATCCGTGAACTGGTCCAGCAAGGACTCGAATTGATCCGGGGTGTAGCCTTTAGACAGCTTAAGGAAGGTATAGGGACCGACAAGAACAGGTTTACCTTCGATACCTAGCGAGGATTTGGCTTCACGGTAAGCTTTTAGCGGCTTGTTGACCGTAAGATGTGGTTTGGCATCCTGAAGTTCCGGTACAATGTAGTGATAGTTCGTGTTAAACCATTTGGTCATCTCGCACGCGGCAGCACCATGACTGCCGCGAGCCATGGCAAAATAGACACTCAGCGGTACAGGACCACCATCGTACTTGAAACGCTGTGGCACCAAGCCAAACATCACCGACATGTCGAGCATATGGTCGTACATTGTAAAATCATGAACCGGAATAAGGTCGATGCCTTTCTCCTGTTGAATGCGTAAACGGTCCAACCGAATGTCGTCCAACTTGGATAGAAGTTCGTGTTCCTCAAGCTTGCCGCTCCAGAAGGATTCCAATGCTTTTTTCCATTCGCGATTTGCTCCGATTCTCGGATAGCCGAGATTGCTGCTTTGAACATTTGCCATCAATATCTTCGCCTCCACCAACATATTTAAATGACTGAATAAAAAAAGACGCCTTTACCCCGATCAAAATATCAAGGGTAAAGACGCCTCCGTTGTGTACATACGGATGCTGCGATCTTTAACACCTCCCTATCTCCCGTAGGTAAGCAGTGTTGTCAGAATAGGCAGGTCTCCTGGCTCCAGAATCAAGGTCTGCCATGGCCTTCCCGATCAAAAGCTGATCAGTGGCATCATCCGATGGCAAACTCCTCTGTTACAGTGGCGGGACCGCGTTGGTGTTGCACCAAACTTCCCTTTTAAGCTGAAATTGAAGAGGCTTCAACATCAGCACCTATTCCCATTAATTAAATTTGATTGCTGAGTATCAAGGTACAATAAATTCCATAATTATGCAACCTATTTAAATGGAGGTTGTCTTACGCAAAAAAACCGGATCAGAAGATCCGGTTTTTCCATCCCATTAACTTGGCAGCGGCCTCAACATAATAGTAATCGCCATAGATCAGGGAGACGTTGATATTTTGGTCACCAGGCCGATGGCCTGTTGCCTCTTTCAGTATGCCTTCATAATTCGGATCATCCCATTCAGCGTAACGAGTCGTCAAGGAGTCGATGATGCGCAAGGCACTTCTGCGGTACACCGCGCTTTCGGTTTGCGGTACCTGATCTGCGAGTTCAAACAAACCCGAAGCAGCGCAGGATGCTGCTGACGAATCTCGGGGTTCTGCCGCAATGAAGAGAGATTCAGCTGATTGATGGGTTGCTGCTGTTGCGGGTGTTTCCAGCTTCTCGGGTTCCGCACGAAAATCCCAGAGCGGTATGGAATCCTCCTCAAGGGACGCGACAAAGAAATGCGCCACGCGTTTCGCGGCGTCCAGATATCGGATATCACCGGTATACCGGTACGTGTTGGCCATGCCATGCAAGGCCCAGGCAGCACCCCGGCTCCAGGCGGATTCGGGTCCCAGTCCTTGTCCTCCGAGCGCTTCCATGAATTCCCCGGTGAACGGATCAAACCGACAAATGTGCCGAACGGAGCCGTCCGGTCTTATAAAATGCTCCACTACCGTATTGGCCTGCTCTCTGGCAATATGCGCATATCTCGGATCACCTGTCTCCTCGGAGGCCCAGAACAGGAGGGAGAGGTTCATGGTGGAGTCAATGATGGACCAGCCTTCATTCCCGTGATTCCAGGAGGTAGGTTTCACCTGATTCCAGGCACGTATAAACCGTCCCGCAGGATTGTATCTTCCAGCCAGCAGGGTAGCGGCCAGCACCCCTCTGCGCCTGGCATCCTGATCCCCGGTCAGCTTATATTTGATTACGGCCGTCGGCAGAAACTGAAAGCCTACATCATGATGAAAGTTGCTCTCTGCAATAATGGCCTGCTCAAGTCTCATGTCCCATTCCCAAGCCCATTCCTTATACTGCGGCTGTTTGGTCATATCATACATAATCCACAGCATCCCCGGCCAAAAACCGGAGGTCCACCAATCGATCCGGGTGGAATCATAGATCCCGTTCTTGGTTGCATGGGGAACCTTGTCTGCCAGCTGCTCCGCCATGCGTGATAGTTTGGCCTCGAGTCGTTCCCATAATAACGCATAGGATGCGATCGCTTCCTGCTGTTGTCCGTTCATCGTAACCCTCCCAGAACTTATGGTATAGATCGGCTGATTTTTCGTTTCTGCTGAGACCTATTGTTCCATAGAAAGGCGATAAATTCTATACGCGGAGCAGAAGAACTATTGAAATAACAAGCCGATGCTAAAAAAACACAAGCAGCCTTCTGCACCTAGAAAAAACACAAGGGAAGCGATCAACTTCCATTGCTGCCCGTACCTGAAAACTTATAGGATAAGGATATTCATCACATCCATTTCATAAGGAGGCGAAAGCCGTTGCCGCAAATTACGATTAAAATGTATGAGGGACGCTCGGATGAGCAGAAGAGCGAAATCATTGATGTTTTTACAAGAGAGTTATCCCGTATTATTGATCGTGAACCCGAATTCATCAGCATCCAGTTTGACGAAATTCCGATAGATGATCATGCACCGGCCAATTTGAGAAACAAGAGGTGAGCACAGATGGCCGAACCAACAAAAGCAGTAAGCAAGGCGCTGCCGGGAAAACATACCAAGCGCAAAAACATATTAGGCTTCATGTGGAAATACAGGGCACTGTATTTCATATCCCTACCAGGTCTTCTGTTCTTCGGATTGTTCAAGTATGTTCCGCTTATGGGCTCTGTCATCGCATTTCAGAATTATAATCTGTTTGCCGGCGTGACCCAAAGTCCATGGGTGGGTCTCGAGCACTTTGAACGGATGTTCCAGCATTACGATTTCTTGAAAATTTTACGCAATACACTTCTACTGGGCACGTACGACATTTTGTTTGCTTTTACAGCGCCTATTGTTCTGGCATTACTCCTTAATGAGGTTCGCCAAGTCGTTTACAAGAAGATTGTGCAGACCATTTTCTATGCGCCGCACTTTTTATCATGGGTCATTGTAAGCGGTATCTTTGTTGGCATTCTGTCTCCATCATCCGGGATCGTAAATGTGATGCTGGGCTGGTTCGGCATGGAGCCGATCTATTTTCTTGGAGAGGATTCCTATATTCGTTCTGTGCTGGTGGGCTCCGGATTATGGAGGGACGTCGGATGGGGGACCATCATCTATCTCGCGGCACTTGCAGGTATCAACCCGGATCTCTACGAAGCCTCCGATATTGACGGAGCGGGCAGATGGCGTCAGACCCTCAGCATTACGCTGCCGGCATTGCTTCCTGTTATTACGATCCTGTTCCTGCTCAAGATTGGGGATTTCATGGATTATGGATTTGAACGCGTCTTTGTGTTTCAGAACCCGCTTAACATTCAATCCAGCGAGATTCTGGATACGTACATTTATAAGGCTGGCCTGCAGCAGCTTCAGTACAGCTATGCAACAGCCATCGGGGTGTTCAAATCCGTTGTCGGCTTGTTCCTGATCTCGATAGCAAACACCATCAGCAAGAAAGCGACCGGCGAGTCGCTGTATTAGAGGGGAGTGACATCCAACGTGAAATATGACAGTGCAGGCAGAAAAATGTTTCTTGTATGCAACTATATTATCCTTACCTTTCTTGCACTCACCATGCTGTTCCCTTTTCTCAACGTGATCGCTCAGTCGTTCAGCAGCCCAGGCGCTATTGACCGGGGAGAGGTCATGTTCTGGCCGGTGGAGTTTACGTTTGCTTACTACCAGCATGTATTCAATGACGTCTCCATTTGGAGAGCTTTTGGAATCAGTGTTTATATTACAGTGTTCGGTACCTTCATTAATCTGGCAGCTACTGCCTCACTGGCGTATCCACTGTCCAGACCCGAGTATGTAGGCAGAAAAACGATCATGATCATCATCCTGATGACGATGATTTTCACGGCGCCGCTGATTCCGCAATTTATTCTGATGCGTGAGCTGAATCTGGTGAACACACTGTGGTCGTTGATGCTGCCAACAGCAATCAGTGCATTCAATCTGTTTGTGCTTCGAACCTTCTTCACCCAGATTCCGAATGAACTGATCGACTCGTCCCGTATTGACGGATGCAGCGAGGTCCGCACATTATGGAGCATCGTGCTTCCGCTGTCGAAGCCGGCATTGGCGACGGTAGGCATATTCTACTCGGTGACCAACTGGAACAAATACATGGATGCACTCTACTATATCAACGATCGAGCCAAATATCCCCTTCAGGTGAAGTTAAGAGAGCTGCTCGTGAACGAAGGATTGACCGATACAGGCAACCTTGCGTTTGAAGCAAGCTCCCAGTCCGTGCAAGGCATCCAGATGGCGGTTATTCTGGTAGCCACGGTGCCCATCATTCTCCTGTATCCGTTTCTGCAGCGGTTCTTCATTCATGGGATGATGATCGGGTCGATCAAAGAATAATTCAGTGGAGTAGTCCAAAGCGTGATCCTAAAAAAACGACAAACCGAGCCAAAGACATTCCTTGTTCCCGCCCTGACGGCTCTCTATACTGATATTAAGTTTGAAAGCGCTATTATGAGCGACTATATTAGCTTGAAAAGAGGGGTAATCATGAGAAAAAGGTGGACGCGCGCGCTCACGGCAGGTCTTGTTCTGACCATGCTTGCTGGCTGTGCGGGCAACAATGGAGGCGACGCCGGGACCCATGCCGGTGGCGGTAAAACAGAAGGCGGGGAAGCAGCGGGAGCAACAAAATTCTCCATCTCGATGCGGACGCTCAACGTATCCTACGTGGAGAAGAATGCGGATATCAACAAGGATAAATATGTGCTGGAGCTGGAGAAAAAGACGAATACGGACCTTGATATCCGTCTCATTCCACATAATGAGTACCAGGATAAAATGGTGCAGATGTTTGCAACGAACGACATTCCGGATGTGGTGCAGGGAACTGGCGGAATCAGCGGCCCTGAGCTGGCTGGCGCTGTCGAGAACGGAGTGTTTCTGCCGCTGAACGATCTTCTGCAAGAGCACGGGCAGGATCTGCTCAAGTTTATCCCGGAGGAAGCCTGGAAGCGGATGACGGACTCGAAGACAGGCAACATTTACGGGATTCCCGAAATTCTCTCCAATCCATCCAGACGGGCAACATGGATTCGTACCGACCTGCTGGAGAAGGTGGGCAAGGAAATTCCGACAACGGTTGAGGAGACGATGGACGTACTCCGCGCGTTCAAAGAAGCCGGGGTGGAGCAGCCTTATGCCGGTCGCCAGAACTTCAAATATGCCGATACCTTCTTCGGCGCTTATGACGTACTGGGCTATCTGAACCAGTTCAAAGTGTTCCCGGACGGGAAGGTGAAGCCTACCTTCTTCGACGAGGAGAATATGAAGCAAGCGATTGGAATCTATAAGACAATGCATGAAGAAGGACTGATCAGCAAGGAATTTGCCACGATCGAGAGCGCTGATTTCAAGTCCATCGTAACGAGCGGCAAAGCTGGCATGTGGTCCATGAATGCGAATGAGCTTCCGATCTGGGGAACCCAGCTCACCGAGAATGTACCGGATGCCAAAGTAGCTCTGATTCCATCTCCGGTAGGACCTGATGGCAAGGGGGGCTATGCCCATTATAATCCGGTCACCCGTTCTTTCTTCATTAACGCCAAAGCGAAGGATAAGGCGGAGGATATCGTGAAATTCTTCAACTGGATGGTCAGTGAAGATGCGGAATTGTTCTTCAGCTTCGGGATTGAAGGCGAGGATTATCAAGTGACCGATGGCAAGCCGGTCTTTGAGGTTCCGACGGATGCCGCCGGCGCGGATAAAATGCGGTATTTGAACTACTGGCTGTGGCTGGTGCAGGATACAACGTACAACAAGCGCGTATCCGAGCTGTCCGATTCCGGCAAGGAACTGATCAGTGCCTTTGATAACATGCTATCGAAGGAAGGTCGCCGCGGGATCGAGTTCGATCCGAGACTGGAAGCGATGGTTAAGTACCCCGAGCTGAATCCGAAATCGGATGAACTTCCGCCTCTGATCCTGGAACATGTCCTGCGCATGGTATACGGCAGGGAGCCGATCGAAGATTACGGCAAGGTGCTGGAAGAATACCTGTCCAAAGGCGGCAACGAGATTATTGAAGAAGCAACGAAACGATTTAACGAAAAAGAAAACGCTTTCGAATAAGCAGAGCATGTTTTAGTATAGTGTTGAAGAATGACTCCTCTGCTTGAATCAAGCAGAGGAGTATCTTGCTAAAGCTAAACTACTCTCGCTGCTTTCGAAAGGGGAACGGGTAATGTACCGCATTCTGGTCGTTGATGACGAACCTATGATAAGAATGGGCTTGGCGAAACTGATCACCCAGGCGGATCCTTCGATGATTCAAGCGGATACGGCCGAGAACGGCATTGAAGCATTGGAATCGATCCAGACGACACGACCGGATTTCATTTTCACGGATATCAAAATGCCAAAGATGGACGGCCTGGAGCTGAGCAAGCAGCTTTATGAGAAATATGGCGACATTACGGTGGTGGTTATCTCCGGTTACGGAGATTTCGAATACGCTCAGAAATGTATGTCGTATGGGGTTAAGGAGTATTTGCTTAAGCCTGTGACCAAATCGGTGGTACATCACACGATGAATAAACTGATGTCGGACCGGAAATCGATGCAGGAGAAACAACGAATGTATTTCCCTCTGTCCAAGCTGGAGAATTGGCTGGAGCAGCTGGAGCTCGCCGTATGGCATTTGCAAATGAATGACATCCAGGCCAAACTGCAGGAAATTGAGGATTATTGCAATGAGCGCAGGCTTGAAGCCATTCAGCTTCAGGAATTGCTGGATGAGCTCTACGCGAAGCTGATCAAGCAGCTAAACGGCAGGGATGTGTATTCGTTTGAGTCTTTGGCAGGAATGCCCGAATCGGAAGCTGGCGTGAAACGCAATACCTTTGAGGATTTCCGCCAGGCAGTGGATCAGACGGTGAAGCTCATTCGGGAGAAGCGAAAAGGCAATGCCAAGGAGCCTGTTGAAGAGGCAAAAGCTTACATTGAACGCAATCTGTCCCGGGATCTCTCGCTTGACGAGGTTGCCGATATGCTCGGACTCAACCCGTCTTACTTCAGTCAGCTGTTCAAACAGATGACGGATGAGACCTTTGTCCACTACCGGATCAAAAAAAGAATGGAGAAGGCGAAGAAACTTCTCGCCATCCCGCACTATAAAATAACGGATATATCGTTCGAGGTGGGATATGCGGATCATCCCCATTTCACGAAAACCTTCAAGAAGGTAACCGGGTATACCCCCTCTGAATATCGAGAGCTGCTGGGGATCGAATGATGCGGAGGAGTTTGTCCCGTCAAATTTTTCTGTATTTTTTTATCGTTGTATTGTTCTCGCTTACCACGGTCGGCGTTTTCTTCTACATGAAATCATCTGAAGCGATTGATGAGCAGGTAGAGAAGTATATGACCACCGTGATCACGAACGCCGCAAGACAAACGGACAATCATCTGCAAATGTTTGAGCGGATCAGCAATACAATTCTGCTGCAGGATTCCGTCAAGAAATTTCTGGATATGGACCCTAGCGACAGCTACGAGCATTACAGGTTCACGAATCTCATCCGCAAGGATGTCTTTCAGAAAATTTTCATTCAATATCCGACCCAAACGCACATGATGTATATTTTGGGATTTCACGGCAGGTCGATTTTTGACCAGAATCAGAATTTCTCCGCGATGTCGATTGATCCCACCGATCGCCTCCGGGAATTGATGAAGAAGACCCCGGAAAACGGGGAATTTGTCATCCTGAAGACCAGCTTGCTGGAGCAGGATCGGGATAGCGTGATTACCGTTGCGCGCAAAATCCGGGGGATGAATTCGTACGAGGTAAAGGGCGTGCTTGCGGTTGAGTTCAATGAAGATCAACTGTCCAGCTTATGGAACGGCGTTGATCTGGGAGAGCAGGGCTTCTTCTTCATCCTGGATCGCGAAGGTGAAGTCGTTTATGCGCCCGAGCATGTGGATATGGACGGAATTACGGCAACGGATCTGCCGGAGCGCATTATTGCGAAGGGCGACAATCGCTTCATTGAACCGGTGCTTGGAGACAAAACGATGATCATCTCGCGCCAGTCTGAATATTCGGGCTGGAGTCTTGTCATTATGATGCCGCTGGAAGAGCTGCGGGCTCCCATTTCAGGGATTCGTTCTACCACCATTATTGTAGGTTTGGTCACGTTGATTATTGCGCTCATCCTGGCCTACAGATTTGGCAAATCGATCGTGAATCCTATCCGCAATCTGAAGAATGGCATGAGGCAGACAGAGAAGGGGAATTGGACGCACATCTCTGACGCGAAACCGCGGGAGGATGAAATCGGCGGCTTGATTCATAGCTACAATCTCATGGTCAGCCGGTTGTCCGACATGATCGAGCAGGTGTACGATACGGAGCTTCACAATCAAAAAACGCAGCTGGAGCTGCAGGATATACAGCTTGAGCGTCAGCGGGCAGAGTTTCAGGCGCTGCAGCTGCAGATCAATCCGCATTTCCTGTACAACACACTGGAGACGATCAATTGTTACGCCATCGTCCAGGATTCGGATGAGATCTCGGACATGGTGGAGGCCATGGCCTTCATGCTCCGTTATTCCATTCAGACCAATCTGGAGGAGATCACGATTGCGAACGAGCTTAACCATGTGCGGCATTACATGATGATATTAAAGCATCGCATCGGGCGCGACTTTGAAATCGAGGTAGCCACGCCGCCAGAGCTCTTGCTGGAGAAAATGGTCAGGCTCTCCCTGCAGCCCATCGTCGAGAACATATTCCAGCATGCCTTTCCGGAAGGAATAGAAGCATGGCATTATATCCGCATTGACACGCGGATTGAGCAGGGTAATCTGCTGGTCATGGTGGAGGACAATGGGGAGGGCATTGCAGACAAGAAGCTTCATAATTTGCGCAAGAGGCTGGAGGAGAACCGTCTGGTCGATGATGATGACGGGATGCACGTCCGCCGCAGGGGCGGCATCGGCATCGTCAATGTTCATCGGCGCATCCAGATGGTCTATGGCGAAGAATACGGGATCACGGTTCACAGTTCGCCGGATCAAGGCACAAGAATTGTCATGACTATGCCGCGTATGGAAAGAGTGCGCGAACAAGACAGCAGGCTGAAACAGCTGCAAACCTAATCAGGAGGGATCGACATGCATATTAACTTATCGGGAAGTATTGCTCTGGTCACAGGTTCGAGTGGAGGGATTGGCCGCGCGGTCGCGTTGATGCTGGCAAGAAGTGGAGCCAAGGTGGCGCTGAACTATCTGAACAGCAAGGAAGCCGCAGAAGAAGCTGTTGCCGAGATCAGAGGTTTTGGCGGTGAGGCTCATGCATTTCGCGCAGATGTTACGCATGTGGAGCAGGCAGAGGCACTTGTAAGCGAAGTCGAGAAGGCTTTTGGCGGACCGGTTACGATTCTGGTTAACAATGCAGGGCATTTGGTTCAGCGCCTGTCGAATGCGGAAATGACCGAGGAGCTGTACAACAAGGTAATGGATGTGAATATGAAGAGTACGGTATTCGTCAGCAAAGCGGTCATCCAAGGGATGAAAGCGGCGGGCACCGGCCGTATTATAAACATGACATCGGTAGCCGCTCACAATGGCGGCGGGCCGGGAGCGAGTATTTATGCAGCCAGCAAGGCGGCTGTCCTCAATTACACCAAAGGGCTGGCGAAGGAGCTTGCTTCCAGCGGAATCCATGTGAATGCCGTATCGCCAGGCTTTATCGGACAAACGGCGTTTCATGCTACTTTTACCCCGGATAATGCACGAAAGGCAACGATTCAGGGCATTCCCCTCGGCCGTGAAGGAACTCCGGATGATGTCGCAGGCACCGTGCTGTTCCTTGTATCGGAACTCTCTTCTTATATAACGGGGGAGACGATCGAGATCAACGGCGGCATGTTCATGCGATGAGGGAAGGGATGAAGGTGGCGGCGAAGTTGGGCTCCTATGGGTGGGGCGAACGCACAGTAGATATTCTTAAGGCTGAGCTTGATCAAGTTATCGAACGTGCGCTTGATATTCCCGTTGATCCCGGCGGATGGTGGCACCAGTATGTGTGCCCACGCCATCATACGGAGCTGGTGTTTGATCCGCTTGAAGCCGACGGGAGAACATTCCTCTGCCCTTACGGATGTGAATGGGAAGGGGAGCCCTATCGGGGAGCGTGGCTTGTGTTCAAGCATCAGGCCATGGCCCGATATGTTCTGCAAGCTGCCGCGGTTTATGCCGCCACGGGAGAGAGGGCATATGCTGAGCTTGGAAAAAGACTGATCATACGGTATGCAGAGCAGTTTCCGCTGTATCCTGTACATCCGGAGGCGCAGCCCTGGATGCTGAAGGGGAGGGCGTTCCATCAGGCTTTAACCGAAGCCATATGGGCCACAACACTGCTTCGCGGTTACCTGCTTTTGCGTGATGAGGGTGTTCTGCTTGATGGAGCAGATCAGCAGAAGATGGACTCATTCCTCCAGATGCTGGAGAGCAGCATGACGGAATACCATCACATTTTGACCCAAGAGCGGGGGGATCCCGAGAACAATTACACAGCGTGGTTGATTGCCGCCCTGTTTTGTATTTATGCGGTGCGCGGCGAATCCGATAAACTCAAACATCTGTTGGAGAAGAAGGGCGGCCTGCGGCATCATCTCACTATAGCCGTCCGACCGGATCAGCTCGAATTCGAAGGCAGCATTTACTATCACGTATTTGTCCTCCGCGCTTATCTGATTGCTGCCGAGATGGGAGACAGGATGGGGGAAGGGCTGTATTCCCTGAGAGGGGAGCAAGGTCAATCCATGCAGGGCATGCTGACGGTATTGGTTCGGTTGGCAGACCAGAACGGAAAGCTGCCTGCTCTTCACGATGGTCCCTACCGAAGGGTTCCCTATGCGCGTGAAATTGCCGAGATTGTGGAGATCGGTTTATCGGTATATGGAGATCAGGGCTATCGTGGACTGTTAACCCATGTATATAGGGAAATGAACGGTGACAATGGCAGGATCGGCATGCTGGAAGCCCTGCTGTACGGTACGGGCAGGTGGGATGGAAGAATCGGAACGGCCGCTCCGGGCGTGAAGGATGTTCATGATGGGAGACGAGGAGAGGGAAGGGGGGTACAAGGAGTATGGGAAGCATTCGAGGCCCCGGAAGCCTCGAAAGCATCCAGGGCGCTCGAAGAGCCCGATGAGCCCGAAGCGTTTGAAGCATCAGAAGTTCCCGAAACATCTGAAGCGCCCGAAACAGAAGAAACATCTGAGGTGTCAGAAGCATCCGAAGGCCGAGGCGTGGCAACGATGGATCCGACCGCTGGTGCAGTGCCTTCTCTGGTATTCCCGGACAGCGGGTTCGCACGGTTAAGGACTAACGATACGAGTGGAATCCAAGCGCTTGTTGATTTTGGCCCTCATGGAGGCGCGCATGGTCACTTTGATAAGCTTAATCTAATGCTTCATGTGGGGCATCACCCTCTTTCCCCGGACCGTGGTACGGTCCCTTATGGATCGGTACTGAAAAAAGAGTGGTATCCCCATACCGCCAGCCACAATACCGTGACAGTGGGTGGGCGCTCCCAGCTTCCGTCGCAAGGCAAGTACATGGCGTACCAAGCGGCTTCGGACTGGTCGTATATTTGGGTCAGGGCTGATCAGGCCTACGATCAAGGCGTTCTGGACCGGCATCTCCTATTGACGGAAGACTGGCTGTTGGATTGGTTCGAAGTTGAATTGGAAGAGCCTCAGGCCATCGATTGGTGGTTTCATTATATAGGCAGCGGGAAGGTGAGTGGGGGGGCGGATGCGGTCAGAGACCCTGGAACTACCAATTTCGGAAGCCTGGATGGATATGCGTATATAAAGGAACACCGCAGGCTCCTTATGTCTAAAGACAGCCCGCAGTTGGATCTTCATATCGCCCGAGCGTCGGGTCCTTTAGCGGCAGTATCTTTTGTACCCTTCGAGGGTACGGTGTGCTCCCAGGTGGAGTCACCTGGAATTGCGGATGATCCCACCCGCAGGATGGAAGGCATACGGCTTCATCGGACGGGTTCCAGCGCCCGCTTCATTGCCGTTTACCGAAGAGGCGGCAAGCCGGTCACACTGACATGGAAGCCATCAGGGGATGGGGAATCGCTCAACTTATCCGATGGAACAACCACAAGGAATTTTGGTATGACAAAGAGCGGGTTGAAGGAGAGGATACTCGATGAAAACCTTGTTTGAACCGAAAAGCGGACTGCTGTCCGTACCGTATCAACCAGACGAAGAGACGAAACTGTTAGAGAATCCTCCCCGCTTCACCTGGATGCCAGGACAGCTTGAGAATGATCGGTACATGCTGCAAATCTCGTCTTCGCCTTCATTTGAAACGGAAGTTACAACGACGATAGCACCGATCCCCTACAATTTGTATACGCCGGATCATGCTTTGGAGCCCGGTACCTATTATTGGCGCTATGCATTGCTGATTGGCGAGCAAGCCGATTATACAGCCGAGGATGGCAATAGCTGTTCTTCATGGAGTCAATCCCGCATGTTTCATGTACCGGAGGGGCTTCCAAAAACTCCTTTGCCTGGCCGGGCGGCGCGGTATGAGGGCACGAATACCGGACATCCGAGGCTGTGGCTGGATGCGAGGGGGGTGGAGGAATTTCGCGAACGACTGCGCAACGATGATGACTACTGCGGCTGGCGGACATTCTACGAGAAATCGGTGGTGCCATGGCTTGATAAGCCGTTAATTCCAGAACCCGAGCGCTACCCGGGCAACAAACGCGTCGCGAAGCTGTGGAGAAAAATGTACATGGACTGCCAGGAAGCGCTTTATGCCATCCGGCATTTAAGCGTGGCAGGGGTTATTTTGCAGGATAAAACCATGATTTCCAAAGCGAAGGCTTGGCTGCTTCATGCCGCGAGCTGGGATACGGAAGGTACAACGTCAAGAGATTACAACGATGAAGCCGCCTTCCGCATGGTCGGTGCTATCGCGTGGGGGTATGACTGGCTCCATGATGTTCTGAGCGCTGATGAGATTGATCTAGTCAGAGGGGTCTTGCTGCGGCGTACGGAGCAGGTAGCCTTTCATATTATGGAGCGATCGAAGATTCATCATGTGCCTTATGACAGTCATGCGGTTCGATCGTTGTCTTCCGTGCTTGCGCCCGCCTGTATCGCCATGCTTCATGAAGAGGTCCGGGCACAGGCATGGCTGGATTACACATTGGAATACTATGCTTGTCTCTATTCACCTTGGGGTGGAGAAGATGGAGGGTGGGCCGAGGGGCCGCTTTATTGGACGACCGGCATGGCTTTTGTGATTGATGCGCTGAACCTCATTCGTAATTATGTGTCGATTGATTTCTATGAACGTCCGTTCTTCCGGCGAACGGGGGATTTTCCGCTTTACTGCAGCAGCCCGGATACGATTCGCGCCAGCTTCGGGGACCAGTCCTATCTCGGTGAGCCGGTCAGTCTGAAGACCGCCTTCAATATTCGCCAGTTTGCAGGTATTACCGGAAACGGGCATTACCAGTGGTATTTTGAACAAGTTGCCAGGGCGGATACGGATCCCGATACTAAATTCTACAATTACGGCTGGTGGGATTTCCGGTTTGACGATATGCTGTATCGGCATAATTATCCACAGGTAGAAGCCGTTCCTCCTTCCGTTGCGGTTCCCTCTGTCTTAGACCACACTTCGGAATCGAAGGACGGATCACTTCAAGCCGTCAAGTGGTTCCGGGATATCGACTGGGTGGCGATGCATCACCGGATGGATGATCCGGATGAGCATATCATGTTATTGGCCAAGAGCAGCCGCTATGGCTCGATGAGTCACAGCCATGGTGATCAGAATGGCTTTCTCCTGCATGCCTACGGCGAACCTCTAGCTATTGAGAGCGGTTACTATATCGCCTTTGGAAGCACGATGCATATGAACTGGCGGAGACAGACGCGCTCCACGAACAATATTCTCATTGATGGCCATGGACAGTATGCGGGAAAAGACAAGGTGCTCTGCATGGAAGCGGGCGGGAAGGTTGAACGCGTGGACGCTTCCCCGGGTTATGGTTATACCCGAATGAACGCAACGCAGGCTTATCGGGAGAATGTTCCTTACCTGGAGCGGTATGTTCGCGAAATCTACTTCTTTGATGAGGACTATTTTGTTATTGTGGATACGGTAGACCTTGTTAAACCAGCCAGCATCGAGTGGTTATTCCATACCCTGAACCGGATGAAGCTCTCAGGGCAGACCTTCCGGGTGATGGGCGACAAAGCAGAGATGGAAGGGCGCTTTGTATACAGCTCATCCGGCGATTTATCACTGCATCAGCATAATCAATTCACGGATGTCGAGCCTGAAGAGATCGAGGGGCTTGATAACCAGTGGCATCTGCACGCCAAGACGAAGTCGGCCCAAAGCCATCGGATTGCAACTCTCCTGGTTCCCATGAAGAAGGATGAGAGCAAGTACGTTTCGTATTTCCTGGATGATCAGGACCACGGCGTGCATATTTATTTTACGAATGGAGACGGGAAGACGAGGAAGGTCGAGGTTCCTAAGGCGTACTGAGCTTTAAAGCTGATGTTGTATTGAAAATTCAAAGAGACTTAAACTCCAGCCAATTTTGCTGGGGGTTGAGTCTTTTTTTGCATGCTTGATTGGTGCATATTCGCTATGTTCCGAGTTCGGAGAGAGGCTTGCGAACTTAGGACTACTATGGCTCTCAGGAGTATATTGACTTAATTCAGTCTTGCCTGGGAGGGTGTCATGCCCTTGTACTGTTTGTACAGCTTGGTAAAATAATTCGGATTGCTGCAGCCGACGATACCGGCAATTTCCGTGATGGTCCATGTCCGTTCACGAAGCAGCTTCTCCGCTTCATTCATTCGGGTCAGGTTGACGAAATCAACGAAGGTGCGTCCCGTTAAACGTTTGAACATTTTGCAAAAATGAAAGGGGTTCAAGCCGAGCTGGGCTGCGGCATCCTCCACCGATAATTTCTCGCCGATGCTGGACTCGATCCGATGGATCAGTTGTTTATACCGGTCCCGATTCACAAAATACGGCTCCACTGTCTTCTCAGCCAACTGAACTGGAGAAAAGATGCGCGAGAGCAGGACGAAGAGGGTGTACAGCTTGGACTTGACAATGAGCTGGTAGGCTGGGCGGCGTGAGTCCAGTTCATCGATAATTTCATCCAGCATTGGATAGCAATCTGCACATGCAGGCTGGCTCTCGGCTGGCTTCACCGGGAAGCGCAATCGCCCTTCCATAAAGGGGGCGACATAGCGGGCATGGATCGGGTCATGAAGGAACTCATTGAAGAGGGACGCATTCACCACCAAACAATCAAATGATACGTCGCCGTCCTCAAGGGCATATCCCACATGCAGGCTGCCGCCAGGAATGATGATCACATCACCGGCTTGTACAGGATAAGGAGTTGTATCGATATGGAAGACGGCATGTCCCTGGCGCATGTATATGATCTCAAAGTGCTCATGCCAGTGGAGATACAGGACACAGTCTTTCGCGGATGCATTCGAACAGACGTTGTGGAATACCTGGATTGGATAGGATTTATAGTCGAGTCTGGTATTCTCGTGAAGCTCTTTGGGATTGGACATAGGAATTCACCTCAGACCGCAAGATAAGAGTGGTATTGCACAAGGTTATATAGAGATATTGTTAAGTTTCACTATTATAATGAAGTAACTTCATTTACATTAAGCCAATATCGGAGTGATTTCAACCGTAAATACGATGAATTGAAAACGGTTTATAACACGATAACTTGGATCAGGGGGAGTTTTGCTAACATGACCACAGCGTTTAAAGTTGTTATTGCAGGATGCGGCAGCATGGCGAATACATGGGCCGATTATGCGAAGGGACGAGGGAATGTCGAGATTGTGGGGCTTGTCGATATCCAGGAGGATTTTGCAAAGGCATTTGCAGATCGGCATGAACTCTCTTGTCCTACGTTTACGAATATTACGGAGGCCCTTAATTCGACTGAAGCCAATGTGGTATTCGACGTCACCATTCCTGCCAGCCATTACGGGATCAGCACCGCAGCGCTTCAGCATGGGTGTCATGTCTTCAGTGAAAAACCTTTAGCGGAATCAATGACAGAATGTCTGGACATCGTCAGGCTTGCCGAGATGTCAGGCCTTACGCATGCCGTGATGCAGAACCGCCGTTTCGACCCGCGAATACGGGCCTATAAGGACTTGATTGACAGCGGAGCGATCGGGAAGCCGGGCTTTATCGGGGCGGATTTTTTCCTCGGTGCCCATTTTGGCGGATTCCGGGATCTGATGGACAGTCCGCTGCTGCTTGACATGGCGATTCATACCTTCGATCAGGCTCGAATGATCAGCGGAGCCGATCCGGTGTCTGTGTACTGTCAGGAGTTTAACCCGCCCGGCTCCTGGTATGCCGGGAATGCGATGGCCCTATGCATATATGAAATGTCGGACGGCTCCGTGTTCAATTATCGGGGGTCCTGGTGTGCCGAAGGCGCTCAGACTTCCTGGGAGTCGGCATGGCGGGTAACCGGAGAGAAGGGGACCGCCATCTGGGACGGTCATGATGAGATTTATGCGGAGATTGTGGCGAGCGGGGATCAAACGGGCCATTTTATTCGAAAATATGAGCGGGTAGAAGGGACTCAGCCCGTTATGGAAAAGACCGGTCATCACGGCTGTCTAGACAATATGTTCAACGCGCTCGAAGCGGGTATCAAGCCGGAGACCGACTGCAGCGACAACGTTTACAGCATGGCGATGGTGCTCGCTGCCTTGGAGAGTGCGAAGTTAGGGCGGAAAGTGATGATTGCCGAGTTTATGAATGGGCAGCGTTAGGGTATACCTATTTCATAACCCGAAATAAATATGATCAAAGAAGAACGTTAAAGCCATCGCGGAAGCGCGGTGGCTTTTGCTTTTTCGGTGAAACTTTAAACAAGAATTTATGCGCTCGGAGTGGAGCTAATGGTTATTGTCGGGTGGGCAACAAATCATATCCACGAGAGGATAAATGATTCACTTTCGTACATTGATATCGACTGTACTGGCTTCGGTCTAGCTTAAGTTTGAAGGAAGTTGCTGAAAAAAACGCTTTAGTGTTTGTTTCGTTCGATATATAATGTTTCTATAGGTTCATTTAATTTCATTTAGGTTCATTTAATATCATGAACAAGGAGAGAATATCATGCCAAGAATCAAGATCGAATGGCTGAATTGTGATGATGCTGTCAGGGTGGAGAAGTATACTGACTCACACAACTCGGATGGAAGCGTGATGGAGCGGGAAGAAGAAGGATTCACTTATCTGGCTTGTCAGCAGCTGGAGTACGCCGCTGGCGACAAGTATAGAATTACGTTAGAGCACCCTAATCGATACTTGGTCGTTCAGATGGATGAAGCGCTTTATCCGTCTCTGGTATATGTAAAGGGAAACGTCTGGGAATACGAGCTTCCATTATCGTATAAACAAGCGTATCCCGAGAAAGCTTTTGTCGGAGTGAAACATTATGTCACTGCCCGGTATGCAACCGATAGCGAGATTAGCCAATATCGGAATCTGGCCTTGAATGCCCATGATCAGAAGCATGATTCCAGCGCGTTTCCGCATGCTCACGCCAATGTAGAAACCAGGAATGATCCAACCTTTTTTGCGCGCAATGCAATCGACGGCATTTACGCCAACAGCAGTCATGGCTCATACCCGTATCAATCCTGGGGAATTAATCAACAAGCGGATGCGGAGCTGACGCTGGATTTTGGAAGAACGGTTGAGCTGGATCGGCTGGGCCTTGTATTGCGAGGCGATTTTCCTCATGACAGCTGGTGGAGGGAAGTGACGGTTGTTTTCTCCGACGGTTCAGAGGAGCGGCTGCATCCCGTGAAGAGCCGAAGCATCCAGTATTTTGACATTCATCCCCGCAGGGTAGAGTGGTTGGTGCTTAAACGCTTAATCAGAGGCGATGAAGCGCTTTATCCGGCATTAACCCAGATTGAAGCTCTCGGGAGAAATGCACTCTGAGCTGAAGAAAAGCGCTAAAAAAAATCTTGAAGTTCGTACATGTAAAAATGATCCGAGTTGAACAGGAAAGCATATCCGCCATGAAGGTCGCCCTATTGGCGGCTTTCTTGTTTTTTACGATACAAGTTCTTGATAAGTTCTTGCCCCCCGGCACTTGGATAGCACCGTCCTTGACAACCATTTGCAGGAGAACACTTGTCGTCTGTTGAATATATCGGAAACTGCAATAAATATTAGGCGTATTACAAGTACACCTTAGCCGCAGGAGGAGAACATCAACATGAAGTCGATCACCGTTCAGAGCCTTACGGACATGTTTCATCTGGAAGTGCTTGCAGGTGCTAATTGCATGGACCGCTTGATTACCCGTCCACAGACGCATAGACCGGGACTGGAGTTTGTCGGGTATTTTGATTTTTTCCCCATGGAGCGAGTACAAGTACTCGGCCGCAAGGAAATTAACTATTTATTAACGCTAAGCATAGAAGAACGGAAGCTGCATATCGGGAATATTGTCAAATATCACCCGCCGTGCTTTATTGTGACGTCCGGCCAGCAGGAGATTCCTTATCTGACCCTTTTCTGTGATCAGGAGGGCATTCCGCTGCTTCGGACAGCAGAGACAACAACCGAGTTTATTGCCAAGCTGGACAGCTATTTAGTGAAGACATTGGCACCGGAGATGTCGATCCATGCGGTATGCGTGAATGTATCGGGCATCGGCATTCTGCTCAGGGGAAAATCCGGGATTGGCAAAAGCGAGACCGCCCACACCCTTATCCGAAGAGGCCATCGGTTCGTGGCAGATGATATCGTGGTCCTCAAAAAGCTCAGTCCGACAACTCTTCTCGGTACGCATAATGTGACCACTCGCGAGTTCCTCGCGCTCCGAAGCATCGGTCTGATCAATGTTGTACGCCAATACGGGCGCACGGCGTTTCAGGACGAGACGCGAATTGTTCTCGATATCGAGCTGTCTCCGTGGCAGGACAATTCACTGAACAATGAGCTGGAGGCCGTGCCTCAGTTCACCGAATACCTGGGTATTCAAATTCCGCATATCGAGGTTCAGCTTCAGCCGGGACGCGACGTAGCCAGCCTGATCGAAGCGGCGGCTAACAATTGGTATCTTAAACAACTTGGTTACAGTGCCGCAGAAGACTTTATGAAACGCGTTGAAAACGAAATGCAGTCATGATGGATATGAAATAAGCAAGGATAGATCATTTAATATCAAGCCAAATGATAAGAAATCGTATATTCTAAATTTAATAGGCTCGTCTGACCTAGGCAGACGGGTCTTTAGCATGTAAATAATGGTAAGATCTAATAGATAAGAGTGTATAAGCTGAGGAGGGATAGATGATGAATTCGACAGAAAACCAAGGAAGGCCCAATGTGCTGCTCATTACGGTTGATCAGATGCGTTATGACTGCCTCAGCATTGCTGGTCACCCTGTCGTGGAAACGCCTAATCTGGACGAACTCGCAAGGACTGGTGTACGATTCAGCCGTGCGTATTCTGCTACCCCCACCTGCGTGCCTGCGAGAGCAGCCATATTCACCGGCCAATCGCAGCGGGCTCATGGGCGTGTTGGTTATCAGGACTCCGTTCCATGGAATTACAAGGAGACGCTGCCGGGGGAATTGGCCCAAGCCGGTTATCATACGCAGTGCATCGGCAAAATGCACGTTTACCCCGCACGCCACTTGATGGGGTTTCATAATGTCATGCTTCATGATGGTTACCTGCATCACAACCGCAACAACCACAGCATTCCGGTGCAGCAGCATTACGACCAAGTCGATGACTATGTACAATGGCTCCGCGAGAGGGTGCCTGGTGCGGACATGATTGACCTTGGTCTTGACTGCAATTCATCAACCGTTGCCCGCCCATGGCATTTGGCGGAAATGCAGCATCCAACGAACTGGGTGGTGACGCAATCCATTGATTTTTTACGGCGACGGGATCCCGGGAAGCCGTTCTTCCTATGGATGTCTTTTGTCAGGCCCCATCCTCCGTTCGACCCCCCGCAGGCATACTTGGATCTGTATGAGGATGCTGACTTACCGGAGCCGCCGGTTGGTGATTGGGCAAGGACGGAAGACCCGGAATTGGCAGGATACTCCCCTATAACTGGACGTGGATTGGTTCCGAAGCGCCGTCTGCGCAAAGCGATGGCTGCCTACTACGCTCTGATCACGCATCTCGATCATCAAATCGGCCGTTTTTTGCAGTCGCTGAATGAATATGGAGAGCTTCACAACACGGTGATCCTGTTTACATCCGACCACGGGGAGCTGCTGGGAGACCACCATTTGTTCCGAAAGTCTCTTCCGTATGAAGGGAGCACCCATGTTCCGTTTATTGTCAACGACCCTGGTAATCGATTAGGCTTAAAAAGGGGCGCGGTTTCGGATTCTGTTGTGGAGTTGCGGGACATCATGCCCTCCCTTCTGGAAGCAGCCGGCGTGCCTGTACCAGAAACGGTGGAAGGAAAGAGCATCTGGAGACTCGCATTAGCAGAGAATGAGGGCCAGATCGATCCCGCTTGGCGTCAGCATCTGCATGGTGAGCATGCTCAGGGGGCTCAGTCCCATCACTGGGTAACCGACGGGAAAGAGAAATACATCTGGTTTTCCCAAACCGGGGAGGAGCAGTTTTTTGACCTGGTACACGATCCAAAAGAGCTGCACAATGCCATTACCGATGAGGATTGCCAAGAACGTATCCGTCATTGGCGCGTGGTTCTCATGCAGGAGCTTGATGGACGTGAAGAGGGTTATACGGATGGCGAACGGTTAATCACGGGCAAGAAGCCGATAACCGTATTGTCCCATATCCATGGTATTGCGCAAATATAATCGAGGCTATAAAAGGAGAAAAAAATGCTAACAACACAACAGCTGAAAGATATTGAACAATTGCAAAAAGAGTGTGAAATTCATGATCATGTGCAATTAAAGCTAAACTGGGAAATGCTTGAAGCACGTGAAGCGGACCCGCTGGATTTTTTTCATTATGAGCATGACGAACTTGTAGCGTTTATAGGCTTGTATCCTTTCGGTTCTACAGTTGAAGTATGCGGCATGGTGAAGGTGAGTGAGCGTCGAAAGGGGCATTTCACGCGCTTGTTCCATCAAGCAATGGAGCAAGTCAAGCTCAACGGATACAGGAGAATCTTGTTGAACGCACCGGCAGGATCAGAAGCCGGCCGAGCATTCTTGAATAAACTGGGCGCTGAGCATGCATTCTCGGAATATCAAATGGAGTGGCAGGAAATGACTCTTCCGGAAACGGATGATATTAATCTGAGGCAGGCAACATCGGAAGATTACGAAATGAGTGTACGGTTATCCGTTGAGGCGTTCGGATTGGATGAAGAAGACGCCCGGGCGACGGAAGGCAATTACCTCACGGATAAATCGGATAACCTGATGATTGATGTGAACGAAGAAGCGGTAGGCAAAGTTCGGGTAAGCCATAAAGAGGGACAGGCGTGGATTTACGGATTTTGTATCTTGCCGAAACATCAGGGCCAAGGTATAGGCAGAAAAGTGTTGTGTAAAATCGTTAAACAACAGAGCTCGGCCGGATATTCGGTGCACTTGGAAGTCGAAACGAAAAACGGTCAAGCACTGGGGTTATACGAATCGGTTGGATTTAGAGTAGTGCACGCACAAGATTACTATCATTATCCATGTGGATAATCTAGAAGCCGCCGTGCAGGCGAGCGGTTAACCATGTTAGTAGGCCACATTAAAGGATCAAGTCGCTTGCGTAATGAAGCAAGAACTTGATCCTTTTTTTATCCACTTAATAAATTCAAAATCGCTAGCAATCATAGTGTTCCAAGCCACTATTTACGTATTTTATCTTTATAAGCTTTGGCATATTGGTCCGCTGCAAAAATGGCATCTGCAACATCATCTGCCGAAACGTTAAATGCATTATGGATGGTTTCACCCTTAGTAGTTGCAGCATGTGCCACCTTCATGATATCTTCTCTCGAAGCGTTTTTTAGATGAATATCCTCTAGTGTAACCGGCAGGCCTAAACTAATATAAAATGCGATATAACGTTCAATTTCCTCTAAGGAATGTTGTTCTAACGCTAGTTGAACCAGCGTTCCAAATGCTACTTTCTCCCCATGAGACAGGTGATGGATATCGCCTTCCAATGCAGTAAATCCATTGTGAATCGCATGCGCGGCAGCTAATCCTCCGCTTTCGAATCCTAATCCGCTAAGAAGGGTATTCGCTTCTACAACAGCTTCCAAGGCAGGAGTCACTACTTTGGCCTTCACGGATTCATAGGCAAGGTGGCCATATTTGAACAACACTTCTTCACATTTTTCTGCAATGGCTTCACCTGCAATCGTTGTTACGCCTCCCGCCATGGTGTGGCCGCCAAAAGCAATAACGCTTTTTGCTTCTACCCAAGTCGCCAATGCATCCGCAATGCCAGAAGCCAGCAGACGGGGCGGAGCTTCTGCGATTATTTTGGTGTCAACAAGAACCAGGTCGGGATTTTTGTTATAAAAGCGATAACTATCAAAGGTACCTTCATCGGAATATACCACCGAAAGAGCACTGGTTGGGGCATCTGTCGAAGCTGCAGTTGGGATGATGACCGTGTAGGCGTTCACTTCATCGGATACTCCTTTTGCCGTATCGAGAGTTTTTCCGCCTCCCACACCAATAACGACCGTAGCTTGAACATTCTTTGCAATCTCTGCAATCCTATTGATTTCTATTTTGGAAGCTTCACCATTGAAAATGACTTTCTCAGAAGAAATGTTTGCCTTCTCTAATTCTTGTACAACCTTGTCTCCGGCTATGCCCCAAACCATTTCATCAGCAATAACAATGGTTTTACTGCCCATTCCCTTCATGTATTCTCCGATTTTTTCCAACGCATTTTTACCTTGCACATACTTGGATGGACTTATATAAACTCTTAATGACATGATGCATTCATCCTTTTCAAATATATTTTGTCTAGAGCCCGGTCTCCTATACATTAACCTTTCCCCAATCAGAAATAACTTATGTAAGCACAAAAGGTTAGGAATTCAAGGATAATCGGACCCAAGGCTTAATTATTCGGTCTTGAATAAGAGTGAGCACGCAAAATGTCGGCTGAATAGGACTTTGTGCTGGTCGAAATCGTCCGCATTTATAGATAGATAGAAAGAATCATTTTTTCGGGAAGATCGGCGAATTGGGTGTACGACCGGCGCTGAATATAATACGATCAGACAAAGTCTTCTGCTGATTAACACGAATAGAACCGAAGCGGATAAACGGAGGGATACGATGAAATTACTAAAGACGATCGCGGTTACATTGGCAGGCATCTGCTTGCTTGGCATAGGTTGTACAAGTCAGAATCAGGGAGATGAGACAACTCAGGTGCAGCTCGAGCAATCCGGCAGCAATATTCGGGTTCCCCACAATGAGCGGCTCCACTTATCCACCGACCAAAAGTGGATCGAGCAAGAAGGGCATCAATCCGATCTGATTCGGCTCCAATGGACCGCAGAAAGGGCCAAACCCGCGATCGTATGGATGGACGAGAAGGGTAAGGACAAAACGGCGATCATCTCGCACGATAAGGCAAACAATCCGGAGCAGCGAGACCATAAGCATATCTCGTTCGAGACAACCATGTCGCCGACCGGCGAATATCCGAACCAGCTGTTCACTCGATTTGAGATCCCTTTTGACACCGATGTAAGTGAAATCCGTACTCATTCTTCGAACTTCAATGTCATGAGCGGCATTTTGCGAGTAGCAGGGGAAAGTGGAACAAACCGGGATATGCAGTTCAGTGTAGCGGGTGAGGACAATGAGACGACAGCCAGATGGGCCATTCGGGCCGATAGTTCGGAGGAATCGGGTGACAATTCCGGGGCCGACCTGCAATTTGTGCGTTACGCCGATGATGGCGAAGTTGTCGATTCCCCGCTTACCGTTCAACGCAGCAGCGGCCATGTCGGAATAGGGACGAATGACCCTGATACCAAGCTTGATGTAAACGGGGACAAACTTCGAATCCGCGAAAAATATACGCCGGCTTCTTCTACAGATGCCTGCAGTCAGGGTCAGATGGCATGGGACGAAGAATATGTCTATGTCTGCGTGACCGAAAACAAGTGGAAACGAACAGAAATTTCCACTTGGTAACAGGGATTTGGGAGACAAGAGCTGTCTCCTTCCGCGTATTCTTGACCTTCACTGATGGATATGCTAAGTTGTGTTCATATAAAAGGAAGCTCAAGGGGAGGGATAAAGCGATGACGGAATTAGAGGTTGTGGATGTTCTTGTGAACCTGTCATCTTCGCGATTTATTGGCATGGTTCACTTCATAAACAATCAGTTACCGGAACTTTATCCCCCCATATCGATATATGCCTAGCGCTTTTTGAATGTCTGCCGCTCAGGTTTATTAGGAATAGGGTCGGGTTTGTGTAAGCGCCGAGAAGCACTGGTTGGACCGGTGCTTCTCGGCGTTTTCCATGACTTCCGTGTAACGGGCGGGATCGAAGGTAGATATTCTCGCCAACACTCAGTTGGAGGTCGATTTAGATGTCACAGATTCAAGTTTCGAACTTGACGTTTGCCTACGAAGGCACTTACGATAACATTTTTGAGAACGTTCATTTCCAGATTGATACCGATTGGAAATTAGGATTTACCGGCAGAAACGGCAGAGGCAAGACCACGTTCCTCCGTCTCCTGTTAGGAGAGCTCGAGTATAGCGGGACGATCTCCGCAAGCGTTGAATTCGAGTATTTTCCGTTCGAGGTCGAGCATAAAGAATATCTTACGATCGACGTAATTGAAGAGGTGCATCCGGAATATTTGCACTGGAAGCTCGTTCGAGAGCTAAACTGGTTGAAGATCTCGGAGGATGTCCTGTATCGTCCGTTCGAGACGTTATCTAACGGTGAGCAGACCAAGGTGCTTCTCGCAACACTATTTATTAAGGAGAACCGTTTCTTGCTGATTGACGAGCCAACGAACCACCTCGACTTGCATGCGAGACAACTGGTTGCCGATTACCTTGGCCGAAAAAGCGGATATATCCTGGTCTCTCATGACCGGGCCTTTCTGGATCGCTGTGTGGATCATATCTTATCCATCAACAAAACAAATATTGAAATCCAGAAAGGGAGCTTCTCGACATGGTGGGAGAACAAGCAGCGACAGGATCAATTCGAGCTGGCGCAGAACGAGAAGTTGAAGCGGGATGTTCAGCGATTGTCGGAATCCTCCAGGCGGACCAGTGGCTGGTCGCATGAAGTGGAGAGCACCAAGAACGGCACGAGAAATTCTGGCTCCAAAGTAGACAAAGGCTACATCGGCCACAAGGCAGCCAAAATGATGAAACGTTCGAAAGCCATCGAACAACGGCAGCAGTCCGCCATTGAGGAGAAGAGCAAACTTCTCAAGAATATCGAGAGTGCGGAGAGCTTGCAAATTGCCCCGCTTCATTATCACAAGGAGCGTCTCGCTGAGCTGGATCATGTGTCGATCTACTACGATGGGCACCAAGTAAGCGAGGATGTGTCGTTCGAGATCGAGCGAGGGGAGCGGGTTGCGCTGTCCGGAGCGAACGGTTCCGGCAAGTCCAGTTTCATGAAGCTGATCTGTGGCGAGGATATTTCATACAGCGGAGGGTTCCAGAAGGACACCCAGCTGCAAATATCCTATGTATCCCAAGACACATCCCATCTTCAAGGCGATTTGTCCGATTACGCAAAAAGCCACGGCATTGATGAGAGCCTGTTTAAATCCATCTTGCGCAAGCTTGATTTCTCCAGACTGCAATTCGAGAAGGACATGGCCACATACAGCGGCGGTCAGAAGAAGAAGGTTATTAATCGCCAGAAGCCTTAGCGAAAGAGCACACTTGTATGTTTGGGATGAGCCGCTTAATTTCGTAGATGTGAACTCAAGGATGCAGATTGAAGAGCTGCTGCTCGAATACAAGCCGACACTTCTGTTCGTAGAACATGACAGCGAATTCGTTCATAACGTTGCGACCAAGGTCGTAGAACTATCCCACTGTGCAACGCCATAAATAGGCAGCGTGATCTCTATCAGGAAGAATGCGTCTATTGCACGTATGGTTTTTTTACAGTAAACTGACAGGTACAACCTGATAGACGGAAGGATGAATGATAACGATGACCATTCCTTCATTGCATAGAATTAATGAGCTTAGCCGCAAGCAAAAAAACGAAGGTCTGACCCCGGCAGAACAAGACGAGCAGCAGCAGCTTCGTCAGGAATATTTACAAGCGATCCGAGGACAAGTGTTATCCACCATGTCTACGCTGAAAGTGGTAGACCCGAACGGTGATGACGTAACCCCGGTGAAACTGAAAATAACGCAGCAGCAGAACCCGTCCAGGCTGCATTAAGCTCTCAAATCGGCATTGTGTAATGGATTTAAAAGACCTCCGCAACCTCTTAGGGAAAGGATATCCGCTTCCCATCGAGATTGGTTGTGGAGGTTTTTTTGTGCGAAATGAACTTTTGTTATGACTGCGATCTCTTATCTATGAAGAGGGGGGACCATATGAACGTAAGCCGTCTTGTCAGACAAGCCCAAAGAGGCAACAAAGAAGCTTTATTACAGCTCATCCTGGCCGAACAGGACGCTTATTATCGCCTGGCATATAGCTACATGGGGAATGAGTATGATGCGATGGATGCCATGGAGGACATGATTGTTACACTTTACGAGAAGCTGGAACAACTGAAAAAGGGGGAAGCCTTCTACAGTTGGAGCAAGACCATCCTGGTCAATCGCTGCAAAACATTACTCCGCAAAAAAGAACGATTTCTTCCACTCGGAGATGAGCAGGAATCCGTGCTTACTGCATTAATTGAGGATAATCCATATCGTTTGACGGAGTCTGAACTGAATATGCAGGAGCTGCTGTCTCATCTGAATCCACGGCAGCGGGAAGCGATTGAACTTCGGTACGTGCACGATCTTCCGTATCAGGCCATTGCGGACATAACCGGTACGCCGATAGGTACGATTAAATCCAGAATTTCGCAAGGAATACTTAAGCTGAAAGCTATGATCGGAGGTGATCGTTATGAGGACGATCGAGGAGAGATTAGAGGAGCACAAGCAGGACATGAGTACGATGCAGGCACCGCCGGAACTTGAAGGCAGACTTCGACATGCACTAGAGGCGACACCTGCCCGCAAGAAAAAAATGAATCGAGCAGCAACGTGGGTGTTATCGTCAACCGCGGCACTCCTGCTGCTTGTTGGAACCTATCAATATCCTGCATTTGCTTATTACGGAAGCATGCTGCTTAACAAAATCGAGCTTAGCTCGCTCAGCTTCGCGGAAGTGGCGGAGCAGGGGTACGGGCAAACGGTGAACAAAAGCAAAACGCTAAATGACGGCACGGTTATTACCATTGATGGTGTGATTGCGGATGATAATGGTCTGCTTATGTATTACACCATCGATCGTACCGATGGATCTGTGTTTACGGATAACGGTTCGTTTCGCTACGGCGTGAACCATATTCATGGTTTCTTGACGGATTCAGACCCGAAGGAAGGTAATGGAAATCATAGCCAAGATGAGACTCAGTTTGAAGGCGTATATAAATTCGAGCCGGTTAGTCCATTCTCCCGAACATTAACCGTGACCTTCAGTGAATGGCTGGAGAATGGAAAGCGAGCTACCTATCCGATCTCCTTCAAATTTGAAGCGAATAAAGCGATGAAGAGCATCGTTAAAGAAGACATAGCCCAAGCTATTCCCGTCGATCAAGGATCTGTTCACTATGATGCCATTATCGCCTCACCGACATCAACCATCGTCAAGGGGCATTACGAAATGAAGTATGAGGGAGCCCCGAGATTTCCAGCCAGGACGAGTCTCTATGTGAATGGGGTGGAGGTGAAGTCGTGGGGAATGCGGGCGGATCATTCCGGACCCAAGGGCAGCCCGGCATTTGAACTTGAATTTGACGTGCTTCCGACAGACAGGGTTAAAACCATAGAACTGGTTCTGAACAATTTCAGCGGCTATCAGAAGGTAGAGAAGCCCATCTCCCTGGCGTCACCATCGGATCAATCGATCCGCATCGGCGATGAGAAGTTATGGATTCGAAGTGTTACCCCAACCGCTTCGGGTTATGATATCGTGATCGCGAGAAAACAGTTTACCCTCTTGGAGAAGGAACATGTATCCGTGCAGGCGGGGGGCAAGACCGTTCCTGTTTCATCTATCTCCCAATCACGTCCTTGGGATCTGAAGAACGGCAATATCCTGCGGGAACAAACCTATTCGTTTAAGACAACCGAGAAGCCGGAGCTTCTGCTGCTGAACGAATTTCACTATATTAAAACCTATGATAAAAGCGTATATATACCGGTGAATTCTCCATAATCAACTTCTTCGATTTCATTACAGTGCCCTACAAGTAGAACGAACACTGCTTGGGGGCATTTTTCCTGTTCAAATGGGAGCGCATGGGATAAATTGATAACTCAACAACATACTAACTCGCAAGAGGTGGTAAAAATTGCAGCAATCGGAGGAGCAGAACCTTCAAACATATTGAACAGTAAGTCCGAGATTTGCTTCGTATTCTCGGACATCTGAAGTTCGTGCTCACGCCGACGCATATCTCATCCGAGCTTCAGGGAGAAATGGTGGGCAATCTGTAGAACGGTAAAGTCGTCATCCTGATTGACCAGTTCTCATTTTCTTTTTTTCCAGCGATCATACCGATTTGTGGTCAACAACGCTGGATGTCAACTATCCTTATCTGTTTCAGGTTTTTTTAACGGAGTATATCAGGCGTCAAAAAAACGTGTATGAAACATTTTCCTGCCATTACACGTTATATTGTCGAAGGACAAGAAACTATTACTGAATGGAGGACAGCCCATGTTGATCAACAAGAAGAAACCATGGTGCCAACATCCAAGGAATCGACGAAGCAAGCGTCTTGTATCGGGTATTGTTGCTAGCATACTTACTTTACAAGGAATCATGGCGTTAGTGCCGTCGCAAGTTTATGCGGAAACCGCCGATTTATCGCTCCGAAACTGGCATGCATCCTCACATATCTCTGTACCGACTATAAAGCCATCTTGGACGATGCAGGTAGACAATTATCTGGACATGTACGATACCTATGAAGGTCACCATGCAATCGCTGAGGAAGGGAAAGTATTTACGTTCGCCGACCAACAATTGATTGCTATCGATGCGAGGACGGGGAAACGGTTATGGAGTTATGGCAAGGATCTGCAGCCTTATGTGACGTATGGCAATGGCGTCGTATATGGGCTGTCTGCTGATCATATGCCGTTTGCTCTTCATGCCAAGACAGGAAAGCTGCAGTGGAAGTCCGGCACATCCACATTCATCGATACACGTCTGCGTACGGAGGTAATGATTCCGACATCCGACATGCTTTATGCCATCAATGGAAGCGTGACATTTGCATTTGATCGTGCGACAGGCAAACTGCGGTGGGAGGCCAACGAGCCGTTAGCAGATGGACATGGAACAGCTTATCTGGAAGAAGCGGATGGTGTCATTCTCCGTACGTTCATGGTTCAAGGAGCGCTCTCATCCGTTCAGTTGAATGCGTATGACAAGAAGACGGGCAAGAAGCTGTGGGGACATTTCGGTCAGGGAGAAGCGCTGACAATCAAAAACGGCCTCGTATATTCGATTGATTACTATTCTCCTCAGTTACTCGATTATCAGTCCGTGCCGGATCGCAAAGTAATCGTGAACGCGTATAATCTCAAGAGCGGGATTCAGAAGGGAAGCCGCGAATTCACCTGGAAGCTGGAGCATGAACCGCCGTACGAGTACGGCCGGGGTGGCGTATTTCTAAGCGGTGGCAAGCTATATATCGAACAAGGCAATCAGGTGGCAGAGTATCCTTTTGACGATTACAAGACGGGTGAAGCGCCACTGAGAACCTTGAGTAGTCCTTACGGTGAAGAGTGGATATTACTAGGCGTGGTTCAGGACAGATTGATGTACAGGGACTATAAGACAGGGGAAATGAAGGGCGTTAAGCTGGCAAATGGTCAGGCGGTAGTGTTGAGTGGTGACGCCCCGATTTCACAGATTGACGTATACGATAAAGGAATGTACCGAGCGCAGCGCAATGGCACGCTGCTTGGCATTAACATACTGACGGCCAAGCCGGTCTTTAGAGTAACAACAGGTGCAGATCTGCACGAGTCAACCTTGAAGACGGGGGATATGGTGATCATCCAGGCGGAAGGCAAACTCCTCGGAATAAAAATACCGGCTTCATTGCGTTAGGCGAATCAGAATAGAGTTTGAAATCGTTCTTCTAATTGACTATGGAGCCGCATAACTTGCGGCTCTATTTGTTGTATGTAATGAGTTTTAGTAACCATCACGTATGTAATCCTTACTTAAGCTATGGATGATGAAATAGATGAGAACACAGCGGCTATTACACTGCTTCTGATTAAGTATCGATCGTATCGATGGATCTATATTTACGCCTGAGCTTGAACCAGTCCAGGATCTTCTGATTACACTGATCAACCTGGGTTTGATTGATGACGCTGTTGCCTTGTAGTCATGGAGAAGAAGTGCATCTGCCCAAGCGGCAGATGCATTTCTTCTATACTCTATGAAGGTCAGCGTCTGCCCGCTTTATATAGTTTGGGAGGAAAAGAGGTGCGGAGGATGCTAAAAAAAGTATGGAGACAAGAAAAAAAACGTTTAATTCAATCAGGCATACTCTTTTCTCTCGGTATGTTTCTGGGTATTCTGCTAGGCAACTATGTGAACATAACCCCCGATCAATATTACCGTCCGGGACAGGGGGCAGTATGGTATAACCTAGCCCTTAATAACATGGGTGCAGCTCTCCTCATTGCAGGCACTGGTTTTCTGTTTTCCATTCCAACCATCATTATGCTGCTGTTTAACGGGCTTATGATCGGCTTTATTATCGCACTGTCTGCGGCAGTTCATTCCTTTCCGACCCTTCTGGCGGGATTGCTTCCGCACGGCATTTTGGAAATTCCAGCCCTGCTGTTAGCTGGGGCCATCGGCCTTAGACCACTGGGGCTTTTCGCACGGGCGGTCAAGCAACGAGAGAAAATTCCCTGGGGGAAGGAAGCCAGACAGAGCGCTGCTTTGTTTGCTGTGGTCATGGTGATGCTGATCGCTGCAAGTCTGATTGAAGCCCATATAACTCCGGTTATCATGGATTGGACACGATGATATTCTCTCGTGCCTAAAGAGTCTCGGTACCATTTGAGAGTGGAGCCTGACTTAGACGATATCATAGGAAGAGACGGCCTCCCGAAAATTCAGGGGCCGTCTCTTGTTTTTTAACAGCCTTATGCACGGCTGTCCACTTGTGTGGTTATGACCCGCATGTTCTGGTCTTCTGGAATCTGCTGCTCAAGACGGAACTCATGAATCGGTGACCAGGACGCGTAAGGAGGTACGGCATAGGGTTCGCGATGCCAGCCAGCAGCCGCTGACGGCGATGACCAGGGCGATCAATGTCAGGCCAATGGCAAGCGGCCACTCCATGATCAGCGGCAGTTTGACAATGCCGTATGCAGACAGCAAACCACGCAGCACGGCTGGCAGTACGTAAATGCCGCACACCATGCCAACCATTGCACCAAGCGCACCCAGTACGGCAATGCCGCTTGTCAAGGCGCGACGGATGTCTGATACCGTCAGGCCAAGCGAAGCATAAATCCCGTATGTTTTTGTTTCCTTGCGAATATGCAGTCGGCAAGTGCTATAAACAATCAGGCACGTAACTGCAAGGAACAGAAGAGCCAGCATACTCATCGGAATGAGCAGCACGGCCGCAGCTTCCTTAAATACGGAATCAAGCAGCACCTCCTGCTTCATAGCCTGAATGACAGGGCCGTAACGTTGGTTTAGCTGTTGGACAAATTCATCGCTATCCGCCGGGTTCCATAGATGAACAAACCCCGCATCCGGATTTAATGGACCGACAAGTTCCGATGTGACCCGGGCTATATTCGACAAGTTGGAAATGGACTGAAACGTGCCGGTGATCAGCAGCTGATGCTCTTTTCCTTCAATGTAGATCGTGAGAGTATCGCCAATGCCTTTGTGCAATTTGCGGGCAATATTGATTCCAATCGATATTTCATTAGACAGAACTGGATTTCGGCCAGAAAGCGAGGCTAATCCCATCTCGTCCATGCTGCCCTCCACAACGGTCAGAGGGAGGCTGAACGTCGCCTGATGATGGCTACCGGGCTCCGCGATGACGCCGTTGGCCGAACCGGACCAATTCAGGCTGAAAACCCGGGGATCGTTCTCGATATAAGACTGCATGTCGGCCCGGTCCAATCCCTCACCGTTGATCACCATAATGGCGATATCCGCGTCGTCATATCCCCATTGGGCCGAGGTTTCGCTGATACGATAGACACTGGTTACCAGGAGTGTGCCAAAAACGAGCACAGCCGCGGTAATGCTCATTAACAGAAAGATCAGCGCAGCTCCTTTTTTGTTGCCGGTCACATGCTTCCAGCCGATCACTGCGGGCACAGACCACCGGTCCAGCAGCCGGGTACGGGTTCCGTGACGATGGGCATGGGAATGCGAAGACTCTGACATGCCGTATCGGATCGCCTGTATCGGTTCGATACGGCGTGTTTTGCCTGCGTAGAGGACAACGCATAACAGGATGATGAACAGCATGCCGACGCCGGTCCAGATCGTGATTCCCACCGACTGCACGGAAACAGGTGTTGTATCGGATTTGAGGAAGGAGAGAGAATTCTGGATGATGACATTCGAGAGCAGACGGCTGCCGATCAGGGCAGGAATCAAGGCGATCCCCGTGATGAAACCGTATTGGAGCATATAAGTGCCGATAATGCGTTCAGAGGACATACCGACCGATTTGAGAATCCCGATGGTACGGTAGTTGGCAAGGATCGTGTCCGTGATCGTAAACCCGATGGTAAGCAGGGCTACAACAATCATGACCAGTCCAAGGCAACTCATAACGAAGCCAATCACTTTGTTCATGATAAAGTAAAAGGCGGACAACTCGGCAAACGAGATGCGTTCCTCCAAAAACGGCGTTCCGAGCGCCTGCTCAAAGCGCTGCCAGTATGCTTCGCTTTGTTCGGGATGTGCAAAGCGAAGCGACAACATATATTGCTCCGGGGTAGACAGGCCTCCCATGGTTGACTGATAGTCGGCTTCGTTCATCCAAATGCGGGCCGAGGTGGAAAATGGGCCGCCATGAGACAAGTCAATGACAATGGCACTAATCGTGAATTGTACCGGGGCTGCCCCGGAGGTGAACACCAATTCATCCCCGACCTCCATTCCGTATTTGTACGCGAGGGAGGTGGGTATCCATACTGTACCTTCTTCCGGTTTGGTCAGATGGGCTGGACCTGCAGCAGGGAGGGGGTTATTGACTCCATGAGGCATGGGCGGTGTATTGATCATATACAGATAAAGATTGGGCAATTCTTCCCCGTTATAAGAGAGGCCAGTCCAAGGCTTGTAAGGAACCAAGCTGGAGGCGCTCACACCGTCCTGGGCTGACCACCATTCGGCCACCATGCGTTCATCATGCAGCCCGCGGGTCATATTTATGATCTCATGAGCACCCTGAGCAGCCGAATGTCGCTCCTCAAATACACTTTCCGTATTCTGCAAAACAATGAAAGCGGTGCTGACTAACAGCGCAGACAGTGCAATCAGCAGTGCAATCAGCGCGTTTTGCATTTTTCTCTTGCGAATATTTCCCCAGCACAGCGTCAATATGGCCTGCATCTTGGGCTACCTCCTCCCGGTGACATAAGCAAAAATCATCGCTTCCCGCTCGGAGGCTTGCTCTGGTGCATAAGGCCCCATATCCAGCGTTCCGCCAATCTTGCCATCGCGAATGTAGATGAGGCGGTTGCCGCGGCATGCTGCCTTCATATCGTGAGTAACCATGACAATCGATTGACCGTCGGCATTCATGCCGCTCAGGATGTCGAGTACAGTAACGCCTTGTTCGTAGTTGAGACTGCCGGTGGGCTCATCGGCAAAAACGATATCCGGGTTGTTGATGAGCGCCCTGGCGATGGCAGCTCGTTGCTGCTGACCACCGGATACCTGGGACGGCAGTCGGCTGCCTTCTTTTTCAAGGTAGAGGCTTGTCATCAGTTCGTGCGCTCTTTGTTTCACAGCTTCTTTGTCCCGGTTTGCAATATAACCAGGCAGAGCAATGTTATCGAACAGGGTTAAATCCGGTACAAGATTGCTGTTCTGATAGATGAAGCCGATCTGATTGGCACGAAAGCGTGCAAGTTCCTTGGCAGAAAATTGATTAAGCTGCTGTCCCTGAAGCTGGACTTCTCCGGCTGTGACCGCGTCGAGCCCGCTAAGCAAATAAAGCAAGGTCGATTTCCCGGACCCGGAATCTCCCATAATGACGGTAAAGTCTCTTTCGTAAATTGACAGATCGACATTGCGAACGGCATGGTACTGCTCCTTGCCGGTGGTATAGGTTTTGCATAAGTTGGAAGCTTGCAGCATGACGGTTTTGCTTGTAGGCATGATAGAGTCTCCTTTCTTCACTAGCTTCCAAAGTATAGCGGACAATTCTTGCACATTTGTTATCAAATTATAAATAAAGTATGACAGGGGTCAGCTTAACGGCAGCGTTAAGCAGAAAGTTGTTCCCTGCTGTTGTTTGCTGTGAAATTCGATCGTGCCGCCATGAGCTTCCATGATATATTTACAAATCGACAATCCGAGTCCGACCCCGTGCCGCTGGGCCAGTTTCGTGCGGTCCGGGACACTTCCCTGGTAGTAACGCTCGAAGATAAAGGGCATATCCTGCGGAGAAATCCCGCTGCCCGTATCAGAGACGATGATCCGCAAGCAGGACCATTCGGTTTGTTCCTCCACAGCGAGCGTGATCGTATCCCCGGGCTCGGTATGCTTCAGGGCATTTGTGACGAGGTTGGCGATGACCTGCTCGATACGCACGGCATCAATAAAGACAAGGACGTTTGGAATAGTGGAGGGCTCTTCGCAGTTCACACCCATTGTACGAATGTAGTGGGCCATTGTCCGGAATATGGGCTCAAGCGCTGACGAGCTATACTGCTCCAGTGGATGTACCGCAATCTGTTCCAGATCGCGCAGGGCATGCAGCAGCAAATCGTCGACAAGCACGGCCATTTTGCTGGTATTTGCATGTACAACCTCAAGATAAGCCATCACGCTGGGCAGATCGGGGCAGATACCTTCACGAATCGCATCCACATAGGCTTTGATGGTCGCCAGCGGAGTTTTTAAGTCATGGGACAGATTGGAAATCAACTCTTTGTGCGACTGGTTATGTGCAGCTTGCAGCATATGTAAATTACGAATTTCCTCTCGCATGAGGTCAAAGACGGCATAGAGCTCTCCGACCTCGTTATCGCTCGTCCATTCGGCGCGCTGCTCGTAATCGCCTTTCAAGATAGCTTCCGCGTAAGGCTTAAGCTCGGCGACGGGTTGAACCAGATCGCGCTGCACCCGGCGTCCGATGGAGAAGAATAAATAAAGCAGCGTCACAAAGGCCAGCGTAAGCAGCGTCCATGGCACAAGGATAACCGGGCTTGAGGCGGGTAACGCTGCGGCCATTACATGCGCAGGAACAGTAAACTGGGCGTAGCCGACTAAGGCGCTGGATTCGGCGTCCAGCAGCGGAAACGCAAGATGATAATCGGGCGGTTCGCTGTCAGAAATACGCAGCGTATAGTCCAGTTCAAAACGCGGATAAATACGCTGCAAGGATGGCAAGGATGAATGATCGCTATCATAGACCATCGTGCCGTCCGGAAGCACAACCTTGAGGCTGATGGTTGTCTCCTTGCTCCAGTCGTTCAATTTCTGCCGAAGCGGTGCATCGGACAGCAGCAGTTCGGTATGCTCCTTCTCCATGGTGTGCACAATCGTATTAGTCAGCACACGAATATGGTTGACAATGGATGACGGAGTCGGTTGGTTCGAAGGCCAAACGAGCCAACCGACGGACAGCAGCATAATAAGAAGAGATAGCCAAGCAACCAAACGCACTTTTCCATACCACAATTTCCAATTCATGGGAGGTTACTCCGTTTCTTCGGGATCGAATTTATAACCGACACCCCAAACGGTTGTGATATAGGAATGTTTGATTTCGCTTCGCTCCAGTTTCTCGCGGAGCCGCCGAATGTAAACCGTAATCGTGTTATCCTCGACAAAAGCGGAATACCCCCACACCTGATCCAGCAGCTGGGATTTGGTAAACACTTGGTTAGGATGGGAGGCGAGAAAGTAAAGCAGGTCGAATTCCTTCGCGGACAAAGATATCTCGAGATGTCCGGTCATGACCTTGCGGGCTGTTTTATCAATCGATAACGAGTCGAATCGTAATAATTGCTGTGTCGTTGCCTTAAATTTCGGATCTGCCAGTCTGCGCAAATGTGCCTGAACTCGTGCGACCAGTTCACTGAGCGAGAAGGGCTTGGTCATATAATCGTCCGCGCCAAAACCCAGAGCCAGCACTTTGTCCGTATCGCTGCTTCGAGCACTTAAGATAAGAATAGGCGCAGCGGTCAGCGTACGCAGCTTGCGGCAGACTTCAATCCCGTCGGCATCGGGCAGCGTTAGATCAAGAATGATGAAATCCGGCTGACGGTTCCGAACTTCCCGCAATCCGTCACTGGCATTCTCTGCGATAAACGCGCTGAATCCCTGAACACGCAGATAGTCGTTCACAATACGAGAGATATCCTGTTCATCTTCAATGATGAGTATGGTTTTAGGAGAATTCAATAATTGTCGCCCCTGTTCCGTATGCTTTAAATTTTCTGTTCATTATAGCATGGGACTGAAAGATACATAGAGCAAAACGAGGAGAATCTGGGCAGAGTACAGTTTTGCACAAAAGGGACTCCATGAATTGAACTGTCCCTTCTTCATTGCCCATGGGTATAATCAAGTTGCAAAAGGTACCACACTAAACGGCAAAGGAGTTGATGCCGTATTTTGGACGAACGCAGTACACGGATTCTGACCCTGCTTCATGAGGCAGCCGATTATGTATCACTGGAAGAACTGATGCAGAAGCTCGGTATCTCCAGACGAACCGTTTATTATGATATGGAAAAAGTAAACGACTGGTTGAAAGCGGTTCATCTTCCACCGGTTCAATATGTCAGGACAGCAGGCTACTATTTGCCTGATGAGAGTCGGGCGGGTCTGCCGAAGCTGGCGGGGAAGCCTCATGCACAGCAGTACTATTTGTCTCCACGAGAACGACTGGCCTGGATCTCGCTTTATCTGTTATCGGCTGTGGGGCCGCTTTTTGTACAGCATTTGACACATCTACTGCAGGTTAGTCGGGGAACTGTGCTCAAGGATTTGAATAGCGTCCGTCAGGAGATAGAGGGCGCGAGACTCAAGGTAACCTATGATCGCAAGCGAGGTTATGGTGTGCAGGGGCAGGAGCGTGACAAGCGGAAGCTGCTGAGCTATTACTTCGGGCAAATCTTCGGCAATGCTAGCTGGGAACAGGCGCTTGACCCGAACCAGGAATCCGAAAGCCACGAGCTTGCCGCGGTCTTGTTTCCGACCATGAAAGCGGACGATCTGAAGCGGGTTTATCGCTTGATCTCGGATAGTGAAATAATGCTGGGCGTAGATTTGACGGATGAGATGTTGTTTAATTTGACGGCACGCTTCCTGCTATATATACGGCGGATACAGGCAGCACAATGGATCTCAATTGATGAGGATGAGCGAAGCGTACTGCATAGAACGCCTGAGTTTGAAGCTGCTGCGCGTATTGCGGAGGGACTCGGTCCCCTGTTTGGCATCTCTTTTCCGGATGAAGAAGTTTGTTATTTTGCAATGCACCTGCTAGGAGCGAGAGTGAACCGGATGGAACAGGTGACCGGATCCGAAGAGGTACTCAAGCAGCTCCGCCAAGTTACCCAGCAGATGATCGATGATTTTCAACGATATGCCTGTGTATTTCTGCCGAACCGGGAAGCCATGGAGGAACATCTTCTGGTCCATTTGAAACCGGCTTATTACCGGATCCTGTACGGACTCGATCTTGAAAATCCGCTGCTCGAAAATATCCTTACCAAGTACAGGGAAGTGTTCGAGTTAACCCGGCGTTCCGCGGCGCCGTTCGAGCGATTGGTTGGTCGCAAACTTGATGATAACGAAATCGGATACCTCGCCATGCATTTCGGCGGCTGGCTGCGCAGAGAGAACACGAAGCCGGCCGTGAGGCGGCAGGCCGCCATCGTCTGCGTCAACGGTATTTCCGCTTCACGGATGCTGAAATCGCAGCTGGAGAACTTATTCTCTGCTGTGGATATATCAGCGGTGCTCTCGCTGCGCGATTACGAGTCATTTCATGAAGAGCGTGTCGATTTTATATTCTCGACGGTACCTCTACCGGACAGCAAAGTGCCCGTTCTCTTGGTGAATCCGATTCTAAGCGACAAGGATAAGGAGCACCTGCTGAACCAGATCAGCATGGTTGCCGGCCGTAAATCAAGAACTCAGGCCAATACAGTTCAGGCATTGCTGGACATTGTCCATAAATATGCCGCGGTAAAGGATGAAGCGGGACTTGCGGAGGAGCTTAACCACTACTTGTCCGTAGGAAAAACGTGGCTGAGCGAAGCGCGCAAGCCTTCTCTGTCGGATCTGCTTACCGAACGCATGATCCAAGTAAAGAGAGAAGCTGCCGACTGGCGGAGCGCTATACGTGAAGCCGCAGAACCTCTGCTTGAAGATGGGCATATCGATGGAGCTTACATCGATGCGATGATCTCCAAAGTGGAGGCGCTCGGTCCTTACATCGTTGTTGCACCTGGCATCGCGATTGCACACGGCAAGCCGCAGGATGGAGTCCGGCGGCTGGGAATCAGCTTGCTGCGGCTGGAGCAGCCCGTCGCCTTCTCAGAGGAACCTCGCCATCAGGTTCAAATTATTCTGGTGCTGGCGGCGATTGACGGTGAGTCTCACCTGAAAGCGCTGTCGGAGCTGACACTCCTGCTCGGCGAGAAGGAGAACTTGACCAGACTGAAAGAGGCCAAGACGAAGGAGCAAATACTGCAGCAATTGCAAAGCAGTCATTAGCGCCAATTTAGCGTCAATTAGAATACCGGATTTGGGAGAGATGAGAGATGAAATTTTTAGAACCGTCACTAATTGCCCTGGATGTAGAAGCCGAGACGGCCGAAGAAGCAATCCGCTTAGCGGGAGGACTTCTTACGAATGCGGGAACGACGGAAGAACGTTACGCCGACGCCATGGTAGCATCCTACCGTGACAAAGGCCCGTACTTTGTTCTTGCGCCCCATGTCGCTCTTCCGCATGCCCGTGCGGAGGACGGGGTGAAGGAAGCGTCGGTCTCGCTGCTTAGATTGAAGAACCCCGTTGTATTTGGCCATGCAGCCAATGATCCGGTACAGCTCGTATTCGCCCTCGGCGGCTCCACGAGTTCGGAACATATAGCCATGCTGCGCAAGCTGACTACGCTGTTAAGCAACCCGGACAATCTGGAACAATTCAAGCAAGCCGCTGATGTGGAGACAATCCAACAACTTATTAGGGGGAACGAAACATGAAAATTTTATGCGTATGCGGTTTAGGACAAGGAACGAGCCTGATTCTGAGAATGAATGTGGAGAATGTACTGAGCGGCATGGGAGTCAATGCCGATGTCGAGCATACGGACGTCTCAACGGCCTCCGGAACAGCAGCCGACTTTATTATTACAAGCAACGAGCTGGCACAAAGCCTTCAAGGGCATGAAGCCAAAGTTGTTATCGTCAATAACTATTTTGACAACAACGAAATCAAACAGAAGCTGGAAGAAGTACTGTAAACCATTAGAAAGGGAGAGGGCTCATGGACGTACTTTATTGGATTGCCACCAACATTTTTGGAACGCCGGCCATTCTGCTTGGATTTATCGTTCTGGTAGGTCTTCTGCTTCAGAAGAAATCAACGAGCCAACTCGTAAGCGGCACCTTTAAAGCGATCATCGGTTTCCTTATTATCGGTGCAGGATCTGATGTCATCGTGAAAGCCTTGAACGTATTTGAGCCGATGTGGAAAGAAGTTTTCGGTTTGGAAAGCGGGTCCCTCGGTACCTTCATGGGGCAGGAAGCTTTCAATTCCAAATTCGGCAGCGCCGTCACTCTCGCCATGCTGTTGGGCTTTCTGATCAACGTTGCGCTGGCACGATTCACCCGGTTTAAGTTTATTTACCTGACCGGACATATGATGTTCTGGACCTCGACCATTTTTGCAGGTGTCATCGTTCATGCTGCCAGCGGTATTTCGATCTGGAAGCTGGTTCTGATGATTGCGGTTGTCCTGGGTGTGTACTGGACCTTTCAGCCGGCGCTGGTTCAGCCGTTCCTGCGTAAAATTACGGGCAACGATAACATCGCGCTGGGTCACACCTCGGCCTCGGTTGCCCTGCTTGCTGCCTTGTTCGGCAAATGGTTCGGGAACAAGAACAATGACTCCGAGAAAATTAAAGTGCCGAAGGGCTTCGAGTTTCTTCGCGATTCCAATGTTATCACTGCGCTCAGTATGGGAATTTTGTTTCTGATCGGAGCGGTTATTTTATCGACAAAAGGCACGCCTGCAGCGGCCGAGCTGATTAAACAATCGGGTGACCAGAACTTCATAATCTACTCCATTATCCAATCGTTCACGTTTGCAGGGGGAATCGCCATTGTTCTGATGGGGGTGCGAATGTTTATCGGCGAGCTGGTTCCGGCCTTCAACGGAATTGCTACCAAACTGGTACCGGGGGCTAAACCTGCACTGGATGCACCTGTTGTATACGCTTATGCGCCGAATGCGGTCGTTCTCGGTTTCCTGGGAGCTTTTGCGGGTGCCATCATCTGGCTGCTTGTTCTTGGCAATACCGTTTCCTACATCTTCGTGCCGACGATGATTGTGTTGTTCTTTCACGGGGCAACGGCGGGCGTATTCGGGAACTCGACAGGCGGAGTCAGAGGGGCCGTCATGGGCGGCTTCATCACGGCAACTGTTGTGGCATGGGGACAATTCCTGATGGTGCGTTTCTTCATTGGCTCGACGGTGCCGGATACGGCCATGTGGGCGGCCGATTCCGATATGTTCATCATCGGACCGATTCTGAGTTTCCTGGCGAAGCTGTTCTTTTAACCATCCTGTTGCAAAAACGATGGAGTGTCTTAGCGGCTTGACTGTCTGAAGATTACAGATACAAAGGAGCAGGAGGGATTGTAGCCTCGAGTTCAACTTCCGCTATATGCGGTCAATCCCTTCAGCTGCTTGCCTAACAATGAGTGGAGGAGATACGATATGGACTTTATTCGTACCTTACATGGAGATATCAGCAAGGAGGAGCTGGGCTTTACGTATTCCCACGAGCATATTGTCTGCCGCCCGGCCTACTGGCAGGAACGGGGAGAGGACGATTTGCTGCTGGACGACAAAGAGAAATCCAAGCGGGATGTACTTGACTTCAAACAACACGGCGGTCGATCAATCGTGGATGCTACAGCCGTCGATTACGGACGGGATGTTCAGGCAGTACAGGAAATCGCAATCGAAACCGGTATTCATATTGTGGGAACGGCGGGTTTCAACAAGAGTTTCCTATGGGATGCCCAAATCAAGGAGGAGCTTAAGCCACTGACTGGCGATTATGCCAGCTACGCGCAGTGGATTGAAGCAAAAAGCATCAACGAACTGGCGGATTTCGTCATTCGGGAAGTGGAGGAAGGGCTTGAAGGCACGCCTTTCAAAGCGGGTCAGGTTAAATTCGGGACAGGCTATAACCGCATCACACCTCTGGAGGAGAAGACGCTGCGCGCTGTAGCACGCGCTCACCATGAGACGAAAGCACCGATCCACTCCCATACTGAGGTCGGGACGATGGCGCTGGAGCAAATAGATTTGCTCAAAAGCGAAGGCGTGGAGCTGTCCTATTTAAGCTTGGGACATATGGACCGCAATCCAGACCCCTACTACCATGAGCAGATCGCCTCAACGGGAGCTTACATGAGTTTTGACGGCATCGGCAAAATCAAGTATGCACCGGAAAGCTCCCGGATCTCGCTTATTCTGGAGCTTGTCCGCAAAGGCCACGAGGATCAGATTCTCATCAGTGGAGATACCGCCCGAAAAACCTATTACAAGCATTACGATCACGGTCTTGGACTGGAATACATTATCTCCAAATGGGTGCCGCGCTTTGTGGATGAGGCGAACCGCTGCGGTTTTGACGGCCGGAAGCTGGTGGAGAAATTTTTCGTAAGCAATCCGGCCAACTGCTTCTCATTTAAAAAATAAGGAGTGCGCCTACTATGAAATTCGAACTCGAAAATTCGGCTGAGGTGAAGGATAAAATCCGTAGGTTTGGCGCTGCCATCCTGCCGATCGGCGCCGTTGAAGCGCATGGTCCCCATCTGCCGCTGGGTACGGATAATCTCCTCGCGGCCAGACTGGCGGACAAATTGGCAGAGCGGACGGACAGCTTTGTACTGCCGACCCTCCCATATGGTCAAGTGTGGAGCCTGCGTAATTTCCCGGGAAGCATCAATGTGTCAAACGAAGCGCTCATTCGGCTGCTTGCCGATATCGGGGAGAGTTTATATCAGCAGGGATTCCGGATCTTCATCATGGTAAACGGCCATCTGGGTAATGCCGCTGCGCTGAAGGAAGCCGCAAGAATTTTATACGAACGGGTCCCCGCATTGAAGGTATTCTATTTCTTTTATCCAGGCACGAAGGAAATAACAGCGGAAGTACGGGAAGCCTCGGCTGCTCACGGCACCTATATGCATGCCGATGAAATTGAGACATCCTACATGCTCTATCTCGCGGGCGAGTATGTAGACATGAGCAAGGCCATCGACGGTGCTCCGCACATCCCATTCGATGCGGATTTCACGCCTACACCGTGGGAGGAGATGACGGCCTCCGCCGTACTCGGTGATGCAACCCTGGCAACAAGGGAAAAGGGTGAGCGGATTATCCAGCGGAGCCTGGATGTCATGGCTGAAATGGTTCTCCGGGCGAAAAAGGCGTTATGAACCAACCGGTCCGGTCCGATACGATCCGATTACGAGACTGCAATAAGCACAAATGAATACACGAACAACGAGGTGAAAGCGATCATGATGAACACCTATTTTGATATAATCGGCAAGTTGTTTGACAAAGTCCGAACCGAACAGGCCAAGCCGATCCGTGAAGCTGCGGAGAAGGTGGCATATTGTATACAGCAGGGCGGTATCATTCATTTGTTCGGCTGCGGGCATTCGCATATCTTGACAGAGGAAGTCTTCTACCGGGCAGGCGGACTCGTGCCGATATCTCCGATTCTTATAGAGAAGCTGATGCTGCATGAAGGCGCGGTACGTTCGTCGGAACTCGAGAGACAAAACGACCTTGCCGCCGAATTCATGAGGAAGCAGGATATCCGCAAGGACGAGGTGGTATTCGTCCTGTCTACCTCGGGCCGCAATCCCGTTCCGGTGGACGTCGCTTTGATGGCAAAGGAGAAGGGAGCCTTCACTGTAGGCATGACCTCACTGGAATATTCCATGAGCCAGCCGTCCCGCCACCGCAGCGGCAAACATCTGGCGGATGCCGTTGATCTGGTGATCGATAATTTCTCGGTCAAAGGAGATGCCGTATTGAGCCATCCGGGCCTTCAGGTGCCGTTCACGCCGAGCTCGACCGTAGTCGGTGCCTTGATATTGAACGCCCTGTTCGCCGAATCCATCGAGATTATGATTGAAGCAGGGTTTAAACCTCCTGTATTTCTTAGCGGAAATGTTGACGGCTCCGATGAGCATAACCAAGCGTTGATCGAGGTTTATAGAGAACGGATAGCCTTATTGGCCTGATGATGGAGAACCATGCGATTTAGGCCATAATACTTGATTGCCAAACTACACAATAAAGCAGGCCGCCTGGCAAGGATGAATCAGATACGGGCAGGCCGTACAGGATGAGGAGGAACGACATGTTTGCACAAACCGTAACCATACAGAATGAGCAGGGCTTTCATGTCCGTCCGGCACAGCTTTTCTCTGAAAAAGCAGGACAATATGAGGCAGAGGTACGTCTAATGACAGGAGAAGGACGTGCCGCTGATTGCAAAAGCATGCTGGAGCTGATGACACTCGGCATTGAGCGAGGAGCTGTCGTGAGCATTGAAGCGAGCGGGGATGGAGAACAGGAAGTCGTCGAAGCTTTGGTACAGCTCGTCGTAAGCAAGTTTGGTGAAGGGTGATGAAGAGGCAGGAAATTCAAGGAATCGGCGTATCGGAAGGAATTCGGATAGCCAAGGCATACATCTACAAGCCTGCGCAGGATGGCGGAACAGTTGACTCCCCCGTAAGCCAGCTGGATACCCCGGCGGCGGTCGATGCAGAGCTTCATAAACTTCGGAAGGCTAAAGCCGACTGCGCGGAACAACTGGAGGAGCTGACGCAGAAAGCAACGAAAGCTGTTGGCGAGGAGCAAGCGGGCATTCTTGCGGGACAGCGAAAGCTTCTGGACGATCCTGCCTTCTATCCGAAGATGGAAGCCCGGGTCCGAGAGCATCTGGAGCCTGCGCCGCGGGCCGTTGCCGAAATCGTCGGTCAGGTCGCTTCGCTGTTGGAAGACATGAACAACGATTACATGAAGGAGCGCGCCGCAGACATTCGCGATATCGGCAGCCGGCTTCTTGCCTGTCTATCGCCGGGGCATACGCACGGTCTTACCGGAATCACCGGACAGGTCATTCTGGTGGCTGACGATCTGGCACCGTCGGATACGGTGCAGCTGGACCCTGCCTTGGTGGTCGGTTTTATTACCCGAACCGGAGGTGCCACCTCGCATACCGCTATCCTTGCGCGGTCGCTCGGTATTGCCGCTGTCGTCGGCGCAGGTGACGGCGTCGAGGGTATCAAGGACGGCGATACGCTCGTCCTTGACGGGGCCGCCGGGCTCTGTATTGCCCGGCCGCAAGAAGCGGAAGCGGAGCAGTACCGGCTCCGCATGTTGCGGGACCTCGAGCGCAGCCAGTCGCTCGAGGCGTACGCGGCGCGGCCGGCAGTGACTGCCGACGGCGCGCGCGTGGAGCTCGCGGCGAACATCGGCAGCGCCGCGGAAGCCGGGGCCGCCGTCCTGCAGGGCGCGGACGGCGTGGGATTGTTTCGCACGGAGTTCCTGTTCATGAACGCCCAGGCCATGCCGGGCGAGGAGGAACAGTTCCGTGCATACCAGGAAGCGGCCCGCATCATGGAGGGCCGCCCCGTGATCATCCGCACGATGGACATCGGCGGAGACAAGGAGCTGCCGTATCTGCAGCTGCCGAAGGAGGCGAACCCGTTCCTCGGCTACCGTGCGATACGTGTGGGGTTAGTCCGTGAGGACCTGCTTCGCACGCAGCTGCGTGCGGTGCTGCGGGCCAGCGCCTTCGGCAAGGTGAAGATCATGTTCCCCATGATCTCCGGCCTGCAGGAATGGAGACAGGCCAGAGGAATTCTGACGGAAGTGCAGGCTGAATTAAGGCAGGAGAGCCTTCCGTTCGACGAGAATATGGAAGTGGGCATTATGGTTGAGATTCCTTCAACGGCCGTATTGGCAGGACTTTTTGCAAGTGAAGTGGATTTCTTCAGCATCGGTACGAACGATCTCGTTCAGTACACGGTAGCAGCAGACCGTATGAATGAATATGTGGCTCACCTGTACGATTATTTCCATCCAGCTGTGCTGCAGTTAATCCGCACGGTCATTGAGGCTTCCCATGCGGCCGATAAATGGACCGGCATGTGCGGCAGCATGGCGGGTGATCCCTTGGCCGCACCACTCTTACTCGGTCTTGGGCTGGACGAATGGAGCATGGAGGCCGGCTGTCTCAGCCGGATGAAGGAGACGCTTGCAGGCCTGGATCGCCGGGAGTGCCGCGAGCTGGCAAAGCGCATTCTTCTTCTCGATACCCCCAAGGCTGTTCGTCAGGCGCTGAGAGACTTTCATAACGCCAAACTCAACAAACTGTATGAAGAAGTATGACAGACCACTGTCATACTTCTTTTTTTATATTTAATGATAGCCGGGGGTAGAATTGCTCTCGCGCATTACTTAATGACTGCATCATCGACCAAGGCATCCATATTGTATATTCCATATAAAAGGAAGGTTGTATTTAAACCATGGAAATTGAAAACTTGCTTGCAATTACTTCGAGAGCAGAATTGAGGAGTTGGCTGCTGGAGAATAGCCTTACTGAAAAAAGCTGCTGGGTCATGGTCAGTATGACGCCAAACCCGGTTGCAATCTTGTATTTGGACGCAGTCGAAGAAGCCTTGTGTTTTGGTTGGATTGATGGAGTCAAGAAGAAAATACCTGGGGCGGGAGTGGTGCAAAGACTGTCTCCTAGAAGCAGGAAAAGTTCATGGACGGAACTGAATAAAGAGCGTGTCCGCCGTCTTGAAAAATTGGGGTGGATGAGAGATGAAGGAATAAAGGTTCTTCCTGATATGGATCCGGATGCTTTCGTAATAGACAATGTGATTATGCAAAGGCTTAAAGAGGACAGGGAGGTGTACGCAAATTTTGTGGCATTTCCATCACTTTATCAAAGAGTGCGGATCGACACAATACAGAGCAACAAAGATGATCCGGAATTGTATATGAGCAGATTAGACAAATTGATAACAAACACGAAAGAGAATAAAATGTACGGTCAATGGCATGATGACGGACGTCTTCTGGATTATTAACATGCACCCGCTTGTTTAACTAATGAGGATTATCGCCGCATAATGGAATTTATGATAGAAGAAAACAACGTACTCTTTAGGAGGGAGTTCGTTGTTTTCGTTCGAGGAATCTCTCTATTTATTCATCTGACTGTCAATTCCGTTCGGCTCGTTCTAATTATGATTTCCGGAATAACGAGCAGCAGCGCTATTGAAGCGTAAATGCCGATGGTGTAGCTCGCAGCGTATTCGAGCCCGAGTCCCTGATGAAATAGGGAAGTGATCAGATGAATGAACATGTTCGTGAAACAAAAGGCGTAACTTCGGATCATCCAGTTCCGGTGCCGGATTATTCGTTTCTTTTTGATCTGGATGAGAGCAGTGATGGTGATAAACAGCCATAACATATTTAGCGCGTTGAATCCCCAACTGCTAATTTTTCCGTTGGTGGCGTAAGGAGCCATATAACCGGAAGTCAGAACAACAAGCAGCACGGACACGATGTAGATATAGCCGTTGATGCGATGAAATCTGCGGCTTTTTTCGAAAATCCGATTAGAAAAGTTGACCAGTCCCGATGCCATGGCGAGGCAGGCAAATGCAACATGAACGTACATGACATTTAACCACACCGGAAGATTCAGCTCGCGCTTCAGCCCGGTTTTGCGGCTCAAGAACCCCGTCGCTCCCGGATCAATCCAATAGTTTTTTACCAAGGCATAAAAAATAAAAATAATACTGACACAGGCCAACAAACGGTATAATGTTTTCCGTTTCTTCATGTAATCCAAAACCCCCGAGACTCTACTATGATTATGGATGGGACATCCCTGCGCTAGGACACCCGGTTCCCTGTTAATTTGGAGGAGGGGAGCACCCCTGCCTTGGCAATTCCGGTCATGCGGTCTCCGTCAACTTCAACTTCGAATTTCAAGTTCAAGCGCATGGGTTTCGTGATTCGAAGCGACCAGGACAGCTTGTTGTCGATAAACACGGGGTTCGCGAAAGGGATGGTTTCTTCGCCTTGCACTGCCGTCCCCATAATTTTATCTGAACCCACCGCTATCGAGAGTTTAACCTCCATATTCCCGAGAGGTGTTGCGATCGTAGCATCCCAATCTCCGTTGAAGGCTGAAGTTTGTGTAATGTCGTTAGGCATGATGCCGAGAGTCGAGGTCGCAGGGCTCACTTCTATGTTCGATTCTTCGCTCGTCGACACCATAGGAGTGCTAGGGGTCATTCCCGTCTGCCTCCAAACGGTTCCTCTTCGTTCATATTCAAACAGCTGCTCTACGGCGTGTGCGATTTGCGGTCCCAGTTCACGCTCCACCAAATATAGCGCGACATCAAGTCCCGAGGTCACGCCGCCGCCGGTAACGAGGTTGTCATCGTCCACGACGCGTGCCCATACGGGAATTGCCCCGGTTGCTCCCAGCAAATCCATCCCCAGGTGATTCGTTACCGCCGGTCTGCCTTCCAGCAACCCTCCCATGGCAAGTAACATGGAACCGCCGCATACCGTAGCTACTATGATGTCTTTTTGTACAAGAGCCTGACGGATCAGACCGGTTAATTCGGTCTGCATCGCCCGGTTCAGAATAGCCGGGATCGATTGGGGGCCATCTCCCGTGACGTTGCCGGATGCACCAGGCACGAGAATGATGCCCGCACGATCCGGATTCAGTCTGCCAGTCGCTTCGATTCTCAATCCATTGATACCGCTGGCCACGGACCTAGCTCCCTCAGCCGTGACTAACTCTACGTTTAATTCGTTCTCGACATGCATGGCAGCGGCGCAAAAAACTTCATATGGTGCAATGGCATCCAGAAGGTCAAAGCCATCAAACAACACAATTTGAATGGTAAGCATACATACATCCTCCTCGTCTTTTTTATCCAGTGTCTGCGCTGGCAAGCGAAATATAAAGTCACCCGTGTCCGCAAGGAGAAGCATAACAAACGAATATCTCAAACAACGTCGTAAAAAAGTCACAAAACCATAAACATATCATCACAAAATGCTAATTCACATGGGCTCTGGAAGAAAAAATGATAAACTAGAATGCAAAAGGTGGGGTATGCATGAGTGTATATCATACGGTGCTTGTGGTAGACGATGACCAAAGCATCGTTGAACTATTGAGGGATTTTCTGGAGAATGATAACTTTCACGTAATGACCGCAGGTGATACCGAGCAAGCATGGGACATGTTCAAACAACAACCCGTTCATTGCATCGTGCTGGACATCATGATGCCGGGTCAGAACGGATTTGAGTTATGCCGCCGGATTCGAGGGGAGAGCAGCGTTCCCATCCTTTTCTTGAGTGCTCGCAGCCATGATGTGGACAAGATTCGGGGTTTGACGCTCGGCGGCGATGATTATATCGTCAAAACAGCTTCGCCTGGTGAAATTGTTGCCAGAGTCAAAGCCGTTCTAAGGCGCTCTGCTTCACCGCAGCCAGTGGAGGGAAGGGTCTTGGACTACGGCCGTTTCAAGATGAATCTGTCTGCAAGAGAAGTCGTAGTGGAAGGTAAGAACGTTGTGCTTACACCCAAGGAATATGAGCTGTTGCGTTTATTTGCCGAGCACCCGAGGCATGTTTTCTCATATGAACAATTACTTGAGAAATTTTGGGGTGGAGTAGGCGACAGGCACACTATTCGAGTCCATCTGAGCCGACTTCGCGAGAAAATCGAATCCGATCCGAACCATCCGCAACTTTTGGTCAACGTATGGGGAGTCGGGTATCGCTTTGAGGGAGGATAGTATGAAGCTTCGCATTCGTACGTTTACGATACTTTGTTTATTCTTCTTGCTTACAGTGCCGTGGATATTCTTTCTCACCGCTAACTTTGTCGAGACGCAAACGCTTAGCATCTCAAAAAGCCATCGATTAAACGAGGAGCTGCAGCGGCAAATAACCGAAACGATTCATATGATTGAAGCAAACTCGGACCAATGGGAGGACCCCGATTGGCAGCATCGATTGATTACCCATCTGCAAAAAACCGAGATGGATGTAGTGATTCAATCAGCGTCAAATTCGGAGATTTATCGTTCAAATCCAGAGCGCCGGAGCGCTTTGTCATCTACTGAACAATTCTCTATCATCGAAGATGGGCAGCTCCTGGGGAGGGTGAGTGTTTATCTCCCCAGATCAACTTCAGTACAGATGATGATGGCATCAATCGGACTGCTGCTTGCTTTTGTTGTTATTGGTATGGCGATGAGAAGGTTCCTTCTGAAACCTTTGGAGAGGATGAGCAAGGCCGCGAGGCAACTTGCGGAAGGCGATTGGGATGTATTGCTGCCCACGTCCAGCATCACGGAAATCGCCGAAGTGCGGGACGGCTTTGAGGTTATGGTGAAAGGGCTTGAGTTATCTTATCGGAAACAAACGGAATTGGAGGAGGAACGACGATTCGTGATTGTTGCCGTCGCGCATGATTTACGTACGCCATTGTTCGCCTTGCGCGGTTATTTGGATGGATTGGAGCAAGGGATTGCCCAGTCACCGGAGAAAATAGCCAAATATATAGCGGTATGCAAGGAGAAATCGGCTCAATTGGATCGATTGGTTGAAGACCTGTTCACGTTTACAAAGATGGATTATTTCGAGACGCAGCTTAACAACAAAACGATGGATTTTGCACACATACTCCAGGAGTCGATCGACAGTCTGACCCCGCAGGCTCGAGAGAAACATATATCGCTGTCAACTGACTTTACGCACAATTGTTTCATTAGCGGTGATAAGCATCTATTGGAGCGTGCGATGAACAATATTCTTGAAAATGCCGTCAGACATACACCCTCTGGGGGTGAAATTGATGTCCATTGCCACAGAGACGATCAGTATGTCAGGTTTACGATACGCGATAGCGGAGCTGGCTTTTCTATGGAAGAACTAACCCGCGTGTTTGAACCGCTGTATCGTGGGGAATCCTCTCGAAGCCGTTCTACCTAACGATCTCGCACAGAATCATGAAGCAGCACGGAGGCGAGCTGGAAGCAAGCAATCATCCGCAGGGAGGGGCAGTGCTGGCAGGCTGGTTACCTGTTGCTGGCTCCAATCCGAAGGTGAAAGAGGCGAACAGCGAAATATCCGACAACTAGAGAATATATTGACGACGAAGGCCGTGTATAGCGGCTTTTTTCGTTGTGAGTCATTGGTTTGTATTTGGAGACCGAGCTTAATAAAATCGCCATGGCAAGATCCCCCAGCGAATTATGGGAGAAGCAGATGGTTGACCCAATAACAAAAGGAAACGGGCTCTTCCTGTAAACAGGAGTCCGTTTCCTTTTTTCATCATACGTCCGTTACTTGCCAGTGTTCCGTTATAAATTCGTCTCGACCGGATTTCTCGCGATCTTCCTTGTAGTGCTTCACATTCTTCTTATGATAGTCCTGATGATATTCCTCTGCTGGATAGAACCGTTCAGCCGGAAGAATCTCCGTGACGATTGGATTGTCAAATCGGCCGCTGTCCTCCACAGCCTTTTTCGAAGAGAGAGCAATCTCCTGCTGCCGCACGTTATGATAGAAAATGGCAGTTCGATACTGACTGCCCCGGTCGTGAAACTGGCCTTCAGGATCGGTCGGATCGATTTGTGGCCAGTAGAGTTCAAGCAGCTTCTCATAAGGAAATACTTCGGGATCAAACGTGATTTCTACCACTTCGTAGTGTCCGGTTATTCCCTTCTTAACCTCTTCATAGGTTGGATTCGTTACGGAACCCCCTGTATACCCTGATACAATGCCATGAATGCCGGGCAGCTCCTCAAAGGGCGTAACCATACACCAGAAGCATCCGCCTGCAAAAGTAGCCTTTTCCATATGCTCAACCTCTTTCGATATCTTGTTATTGGATCTGATAGATTCGTAGAAGTTCAGTATATCAAATCCACATGAGTTGGCACAAAGGTTCATTCGCATATTGTAGATAGCCAAAATAAGAGGCCTGAACCCAAAAAATGGTACCTGTTTATCTGATTCCGAATTCGATAGAATGAAGAGGATCTCATCTGTAAGCGTTTTCCTGAATGCGCAGAGATTGAGAATCTATCAGATTAAGGGAGGGTATTTATGAGGCGTTCTCGCACGATGGAAAGACGGTTTATGCAAAAAGCATTAAGTTTATTCTTAGCAATAGGGATGCTGGCAAGCGTTAGCCTGTGGCAGCCTGCCCAGGTTCACGGCGCGGAGGCGGCAGCCACGACGGTTACCTCTATGGATTACTTTTCAGCAGCAGACGGACCCATTATCTCCAAATCAGGGGTGGGACAGGCCAGCTACGGTTTTGTTATGCCCAAATTCAACGGGGGCTCCGCCACCTGGAATGATGTTGCCCAGGACGTTGGCGTCAAAGTAAAAGTAGGCGCAAACTGGGTCGATATTGACAGTGTCAGCAGCTTTATCTATAACCAGAACTGGGGACACTGGAGTGATGGCGGTTTTACAGGATATTGGTTCACTCTCTCGGCAACGACCGAGATTCAGCTGTACTCCAAGGCGAATGGAGTCACATTGAATTGCACGCTTGTGTTTCAGAACATTAACAAAACCACGATTACAGCCATGGCACCTACGCAAGGGCCACAGATTACAGCAAGCTTCACGGGTGGAGCCGGTTTTACTTACCCAACGTTCAATAACGATCCGGCTGTGACATATGAAGCTGTCGCAGATGATCTGAAGGTGTACGTAAAGCCAGTCAACAGCAGCACGTGGATTGATATCGACAACAACGCTGCCAGCGGCTGGATTTACGATCAGAACTTCGGACAATTCACTGATGGAGGCGGAGGGTACTGGTTTAACGTAACGGAGTCGATTAACGTCAAACTGGAATCGAAAACCTCGGGGACTAACGTCGTGTATACCATCACGTTTAATGAGCCTGTAAGGAATTCATATGTCATTACGCCTTATGAAGGAACAACGTTTACAGCAGATGCGAACGGCGCTATCGGCGTACCGCTGCCTAAGATCGATGGAGGTGCACCAATCGGCACGGAGCTTGACAATTTTGTATACCAAATCAACATCAACGGGCAATGGGTGAACATGGGGGATTCGGGTCTGAGTGGATTTACATACTCCGCCAACGGCTATAACAATATGTCGGATGCCAATCAATGGGGATACTGGGCCGACCACATCTATGGCCTGTGGTTTCAGCCTATCCAGGAAGACATGTTGATCCGAATCGGCTATCCATTGAACGGGCAAAAGGGTGGCAGCGTGGGCAGCAATTATGTTAACTATACGTTTATTGGCAATCCCAATGCGCCACGCCCGGATGTCAGCGACCAAGAAGACATTGTCATCGGAACGCCGAGCAATCCGGCCATCGACGGCATGAATCTCATCTGGCAGGACGAATTTAGCGGGACTTCGCTGGATATGAGCAAATGGAATTATGAGCAGGGCTATTATCTCAATGATGATCCGAATACATGGGGTTGGGGCAATGCGGAATTGCAGCACTATGCTGACAGTGCGCAAAATGTATTCGTGCAGGATGGAAAGCTGAACATTCGGGCTTTGAATGATCCGAAATCTTTCCCGCAGGATCCAAACCGGTATGCACAGTACTCATCCGGGAAAATCAACACGAAAAATCATTTCACCCTTACGTATGGCCGGGTTGATTTCCGTGCCAAGCTGCCAATAGGCAATGGCATATGGCCGGCATTGTGGATGCTTCCGCAAGACAGTCCCTACGGAACATGGGCTGCATCTGGCGAAATCGATGTAATGGAAGCGAGAGGAAGATTGCCTGGCTCGACGAGCGGGGCCGTTCACTTCGGTGGGACATGGCCGGCGAACCGGCATATTTCTGGCGAATATCATTTCCCTCAAGGGCAGACCATCAACAATGACTATCATGTATATTCTGTAGTCTGGGAAGAGGACAACATCAAATGGTATGTAGATGGCAAGTTCTTCTTCAAAGTGACGAACGAGCAATGGTATTCACTGGCCGCACCAAATAATCCGAACGCACCGTTCGACCAGCCTTTCTATCTCATTATGAATTTGGCGCTCGGCGGGAATTTTGACGGTGGCATCTCCCCGGGGCCGTCTGATATCCCTGCTACGATGCAGGTTGATTACGTGCGGGTCTATAAGGAGAACGGCGGATCGAATCCTGGAAATGTTCCGGTGACCGGCGTAACCTTGAATCCTGCGACTGCGCAGGTGGAAGTGGGACAAACCCTTCAGTTAAACGCCAGCACAGCACCGTCGAATGCTTCGAACAAGCAGGTCACTTGGTCCGTATCGGGCTCCGGTATTGCTTCCGTTAGTCAGAACGGGCTTGTGACCGGGCTTGCTCCGGGCACGGCAACCGTAACGGCGACAACCGTTGACGGCAATCATACAGCGGCTTCCACCATCACGGTTGTGCCGGAACCATCCACCGTCATCATCATTGGCGATGAGGTGCGGGGTCTGAAGAAAACCGGCGATGACTTGCTGTTTTATGTCAATGGCGCAACCTTTGCTGATCTGCACTATAAGGTCAATAACGGAGGGCAGTTGAACGTAGCCATGACTCCGACTGGAAACGGCAATTATACGTATCCTGTGAAGAATCTGAAACATGGGGATACTGTCGAGTACTTCTTTACGTATAACCCGGGACAAGGAGCTCTGGACACCCCTTGGTTCACCTATGTCCACGGGGTAACTCAAGGCACACCGGAGTAAACCCGACAGCTTCGGAAAGATCAGGCTGCTGCTGAAACAGCAATTCCTTCCGAGCAGCGGGAGAGCCATAACCATATGCTCTCGCGCGTATCGTTCAGAATAGCCATTCGTGTCAGGCAGACAACTTTATAAAAAGCTTCTCTAAGCAGCCTTAGTTCGGATCTTGACCGGACTAAGGCTGCTCATTTGTGCTTCAAGTTATGTACGAGTGAAATGGAGTTCTCATGCAAGGAAGCTTTTTCTGCTTGCCTGAAGTGAGGCTGAGCTTTCTATCCCATAAAACAGAAAACCGCTCCGTATGGAACGGAGCGGTATCATAGAGTTTCTTCAGCCTGCATGTTGAGGGAGAGAATGAGCGAATTCAGAGGCTGTCATGTCGTTACTGAATAGTTTCTGGTGTATGAACAGGAACGAATCGGGCATGGGTAGCTTGCTCAAAGGAATAGGCAAGATCAAGAAGCTTTTGCTCACTGTATGCCGTACCGAGGAACGAGATGCCCACGGGTACTCCTGCTTCCACTGCTCCTGCAGGGACGGTGATTTCAGGGAAGCCTGTTGCTGATGCCACATAACTTGCGGCATAGGTGTCATATGCTTCACAGATATAAGTAGGATCTTCTTTGTCAAAACGGTTCGAAGCCGGGCAGGACATGGTAGGAAAGACAATTGCATCAAGTTTGTTGTCCTTCATTATTTTCGTGATTTCCTCACGGGTCTTCGGAATTTCTTTGTTCATGATGTTCTTGTATTCTTTGGAATACAGCGTATCCGCTTGTGCCAATGCTGTCTTCAAGCCTTCCAGACGTGCGGGGTTGACAGGCGTCTCCGAGTTCAATACTTCAGGAGACTCACTAATATCAATCACGTCCTGCAGCGTTTTGGGTGCGCCAGCAGGAAGGAAACTTAAGAATTTTTCAAACTGGCTTTTGAATTCGGCATCCCCGACCGGTCCAAGCACCGGAGTCCAGAGGTATTTGGTTTGGTTGGAGAACGATACAGGCACGACAACCGTTCCCATACTTTTCATTTTCGCGATTGCTTGATTTGTTATCGTATCCACTTCGACATTGTCACCGAAGAAATCAGTTGCGACCCCAATGCGTGCATGCTTTAACGAAGAAGAATCTAATGCTTTGGTGTAGTCTTGAACATGCTGTTTCGCAAATTTTGTTGCTTTATCTTCTTTATCTGTTCCAGCCATCGCAGTGAGTACCAAGCCAGCGTCCTTCACGCTGCGTGCCATAGGGCCCGTTACGTCCAGAGAGAGTGAGCTAGGAATCACGCCGCTGCGGCTGGTCAATCCCATAGTTGGTCTGATACCAACAAGGCCGGTAACATTAGCTGGACCTCTGACCGAACCGGAAGTATCCGTTCCAAGCCCGAATACGGCAAAATTAGCCGCAACAGCTGCAGCACTGCCACTGCTGGACCCCGAAGCATCACGGTTCAGATTATAAGGATTGATTGTTAAACCGCCCATGGAGCTATAGCCCAGTCTTCCGTAGGAAGCGGCAAGCTCAGACATGTTTGTTTTGGCAATTACAATAGCCCCGGCATCGACAAGCTTCTGTACGGTGAATGCATTCTTGGTCGGATAGGCATTCTTCAGAGCAACGGATCCGCCTGTTGTCGGCATGCCCACGACGTCGTAATTATCCTTAACGACAAAAGGGATGCCATGCAGTTTGCTTCTTGGACCTTTCTTTTTAAGTTCAGTATCCAGAGCTTTTGCTGTTTCAAGCGCTTTGTTGTTAATTGTAATAATGGAATTTATAGTGGGACCTTGTTTGTCAAGGGCCTCAATACGGTTCAGATAATATTCTACGAGTTCTTCCGATGTAATTTGCTTTGTTTTCAAAGCAGTTGCGACTTCATCAATACTTTTCTCAAACGGATCAAACGCCTGTTTCTTTATTTCGGCACTTGCATGATTCCATGGAAAAATGGCTGCAATTAACAAAATAGCTAATAATACTTTGAAATTTAAAATTCTTTTACTCAAGTGTCTTACCTCCTGATGTTTGTATAGTACAAATTACTCATTATGTTTCTCTCTCTCCCTATATTAATATCGTTATTAATAGTGTGAAAATGAATAGTATCCAACCAAAGTCTTAAAAATTTGTGAACAATTCGACAAATTTTAACAAAATCCACTCCTTCTGCCGATAGAATGTAAGGACACATACATAAATGTTTAACACTGGAGGAGAAGCAACATGAGAGAAACTGGAGGAGAAACAACATGAGAAAGAAATTGCAATGGAATTTAAAGCTTCAACTATTGGTTACGATGGTCGTCATGGTATTGATATCGACATTATCACTCGGCCTCGCGATAGACCAAAAAGTTAAGAAAGACATGGAAAATAATTTCTATGAAGCCACTCGTAAGGAAATTAAGCAAGTTAGTGGTGCTATGAACCTATACTTTAATACGGTAAATGAATCGGTTGAATACTTCGCTAATCACCCTCTCACTAAGCAGATCGATAAATCCATCACCTCTTATGTGAATGAAGTAGGCCAAGACGGGACCATTCAGATGACGCCATCAAAAAAAGCAGGTTTGGAATCGGACATTTACAACTTTTTCTTGAATTATTCCAAAACACATCCGAATGTTGCTTACATCTATTTGGGAACAAAGGATGGTGGATACATTCAATGGCCGGAAGGTACTTCTAACGATAAATTCGACCCAAGACCCAGGGAGTGGTACACCCAGGCTATCGATAACCCGGATAAAGTCATGCGCACAGGTGCTTATGCTTCGTTTACCGGAAATGTTCCAATTGTCAGTTCATCCGTTACCATCAAGGACAAGGCAGGCAACATCGTTGGTGTTCAAGGTGTAGATGTAAGCTTGGAATCACTGACGGAGACCATCAATGACATAAAAATCGGTGAAACCGGCTATGTCATTCTGGCAGACCAAAATGGTACGATTCTGGCGAATCCTAAGAACCCGGAAACGAATTTCAAAACGCTGAAGGATCTGGGAGTGAAGGAATTTACTGAAATTGACAAGTTGAAAGATCAGAATTTTGATATCACCTTGGATAACAAGAACTACACAGCCAGCGTCTTTGTATCACCGGAAACCCAGTGGAGATATATCGCGATCATGGACAAGAGTGAAATCGTGGAATCCATCAATGCAATTCAGCGAATTATTTTCATTGTTATGGGTATTATCGTCCTGATTGCCATCGGTGTCTCGTTGATTGTATCCGGCGCGATTACCAAGCCGATTCATGCTGCTGTCCATTATCTGCAGCAAATTGGCAGTGGTAATCTTGCCGCTGAAATTCCACAAGCGATGTTGAAGAAGAAGAGCGAGGTAGGCACAATGGTTCGGGCCATTGATGTCATGAAGCAGGATTTACAGAGAATAATCGGTGGGATATCGGGTTCGGTGCATATTGTCTCACAATCGGCGTCCAACCTTAAAGATGGCATGGATCAGACTCAAAAGGCTTCCTCTCAAATAACCGAGTCCATCATCCAGCTTTCTACCGCATCCAGTGAAGAAGCGAACACTGTTATGAATGGCTCTGAAAAAGTAGAAGAACTCGGCGGAGCGATCGATCAGGTCACAACATCCACTCAGGAAATACTGGATATTGCTCGACATACGGGTGAGCTTAATCAACGAGGGATTGTCATTATGCAGGAGTTGGTAGGAAGATTCAACAATACGCTGAAATCGTCAGAAGAAACAGCACTGGCCATTAATCAAGTGAATGAAAGTGCAGGTGAAATCAGCAGCATACTTGTCACAATCCTTGAAATATCCAGACAGACCAACCTGCTGGCCCTAAACGCTTCGATCGAGGCCTCCAGAGCAGGCGAGCATGGGCGTGGATTCTCCGTTGTAGCTGCCGAGATCCGCAAGCTTGCTGAGCAATCAGCTTCCGCGGTGAACAGTATTAGCTACATTATTTCAAACGTAAACAGTCAGGTAGGTGCGGCAGTTCAGGCTATCGGCACATCCCGTGAGCTCTTCAGGGATCAAGAAACGGCTGTACGGGAAACGGAATCGATCTTTAACGACATTATGGTCTCCGTTGACAGCCAAGTGGATAAAACAAGCGAGGTAGATGTTCATATCCAGTTGATGGAAGAAAAGCGGTATGCACTTACGGACGTCTTTACCAATATATCAGCGATTACTGAAGAAAATGCAGCCATTACTCAAGACGTGTCTGCGGCTGCTGAGGAGCAATTGGCTACGATTGATGACTTGGCAGATTATCTGTCTCAGCTCAAGGCACTGTCCACTGAACTGGAGGATAATGTAAAAAAATTCACCATAAATAATAAGTGATTCACTTCAGGCTAGAGAGAAGCTGTACGGCTGACCCGGTTTACATCTCTCGATATGCCTGCGAAGTAGTATTTTAGAGGAAACTCATCCTACAGCAAGCCTTGCTCTTAGCAGGGCTTGTTTTTTGTACAGCGATAGAACATCGTTAACGAGCCATTCCATTAAATTCGCAAAAAAAGAATGGAGGAATGTCGATTAGATCTGCTCTTGTTCGTTGTCTATATAACGGAGAAGTTCATTCTGCGTAGGTAAAAAGGAAAATTAAGGAGGAAGAAGATCATGATGATGATAAACAAGCAAAATTTTAAGGTGATTCGTATGCTTCTGATAGGTGGAGTTATATCCACCCCGTTGTTCTATGTAGTAGCTATTATTCAATCGTTTACGCGTACGGGATTCGATATCAGGTTCCACGCTATCAGTACTCTTACTTTGGGGGATGCGGGATGGGTCCAGAGCGCTAATTTCTTCATTGCTGGATTGCTTGCTGTATGTGCGGCGATTGGCGTGCGCCGTTTACTTCGTGGATTCCAGGGAGGTACATGGGGGGCTCTGCTTATTGGAATCTATGGGATTGGCATGATGATGGCCGGTCTGTTTCGACCAGACCCTGGGCTCAGCTTTCCTCCGGGTGCGCCCGCAGAAGCGCCGACATCGATGAGCGGCCAGGCAGCCCTTCACTCGGCAGCTTTTTTTACCGCCTTTATTTGCCTGATCGTGGCCAATATGGTCTTTGCACGTCGGTTTGCTTCACAAGGCGAGCGTGGTTGGAGCTTCTATTGCATTGCATCTTGCATTATTGCGCCTGTGCTCATCATAGTAGGTTCGATGAACAGTGCTTGGATTGGCGTTATTATGGGCAGCGCCGGAATGGTTGCTTTCGGTTGGGTTTCGCTGCTTGCCGCTAAACTGCGTGCTGAAACACTCCAGGTATAAGAAGCATAAATACGAGGAGGGAATCCAAATGCAATTTAGGTTAATTGTCGATGCGATGGCGGACAAAAAAGACACAGTCAAAGGGAGTCGCTGTGCTCCAGCTGCTGACGTGCTTATGCGAAGGCTTGACGATAAAATGAAGCCTTCGCAGGAGCCCGGTATACAGATCATGGAGGATTTGCAGGATCATCTCCACATGTTGAGAAAGAAAATATAGAATATTGGCGGCTGCCGTATGGTAGACGGGAAGGTGACATGTAGATTTTGCGTGCATTCGTATGAATTGCCTATTGGAACAACGCATATATATTAGCTGGTGCATGAGGACCGCCGTGTCTGTATTACTCCGGCAGTAATTGTTGAAAGTCAGCAACGCAACGGTATTTATCATTGACAGAAATTGGCATGGTGAGCATAATAATTGTAACTATGGAAAAGGGAGGGGCGTCTAAGTCAGGTTAGATTTGAATGGCATTCTCTAAACGTAAGGATCGGTTGTACCCTCACACATTATCACTTTAAAGGAGTGTAGTCATGTACGATAAAATCGTAGACATTTTGTGCGCTATTAAGGAAGACCAACCGGAACTTCGCCAAATTCTGTCCCCTACCACGGAACTGAACAACGATATTGGCCTCGATTCACTCCAAATGATCCAGTTTATGCTTAAAGTCGAGGAACAGTTGAACGTTGTCATTGACTATGACCAATTCGATTACGAGCATCTCCAGTCGATCGACACCTTTATGGCTTTCCTGAAAAGCTGCCAGCCTCAGGAGTTATCTTTATACGAAGATGTCCAGAAGTGAGGCCGGCTTGATGCCAACCATCGTAATGGGTACATTCGATCCCGAAACGAGGTGGAGGGATCCGAATCTAACCAGGCTGCCCGCTATGCCGGATAGAGAACGGGAATCCATAGTTCTCTGTATGGACGAGCTGCTATTTCCATTTTGCGGACCGGACGATATCCTCTACAGCCGGTGTCAAATCGATCCAGAACTGTATGAGTACCTGGCCGGGTTAGGATTTTCCTTTCGAAGTCGTTATCACTTTGATTTAAGCGATGAGAAGAAGCCCCTGCCGGAAGCGGACGTTTTCAAGCGGTGCATGTTCCGTCTTGCGGCTGATCAAACCCAAAATCAGATAACGGCAGACCGCATGCTGCAGGCAGTAGGTTCCGGCTATCCGGAGGCAACGGGGGTGGCGGAAATGATATCTCTCAAGCATGCTGCCGGTGGTCTGCACCGTGAAGCGGTATGGACTCACACCGTCAAACCTCTCACTCCGTACGCCATTACGGCTGATACGGAAGTTTACCTTCAAGCCGCCGGGCCCTTTAGTCCTTTGCCTGACCTTGAGACGGTTGTCCGTGTGAACTCCAAAATCTACTCCAGCCGCCTGCTGGCTAGAATCGGCGAGAAGTGTTACGGCATGGAGGCGAACAGCGCAGCGGAAATGGAGTCGGCCGGAAATACGCTTCTGAAGCAGGGGCCGTATTTGCTGAAGGATCCCTTCGGTGTGTCGGGCAAGGGTAACCTGCTCATCGACGGCGAAGCCATGCAGCGAAGGATAGCGGGACATCTGGATAAACAGGAGCGGAGCGGCCTCCGCTCACAATTTCTGCTGGAGCCTCTGCTGAGGAGGGGGACCGACTTCAGTTCCCACTGGTTCATCCGGGAAAATGGTGAGAAGGATTTCATCTCCGTTCAGCGGATGATGAATAACCTCAAGCGAGGAAGGAATCCGCGATTATATCATATGGCAGTCAGAGACTGGCGATGCTTTCTTGTTCCGTCTTCGCAATCCAAAAGGCGAAGAGGCTTCGGATTTTGCCGGACCAGTTCTCGTCTCGTTATCTACGGTTCAAATCATTCATAATGAATGAGGTCAGGCAGCAGGATCTTGGCCAAAGGGACATCCGCTTCTTTAGGAACGGATATCCCTTTTTTTTATGTTTTACAAAGTCCAAATCTGCAGCCTAGCTCATGCCAATTTGTGTTAAAATCGAAAAATAACAACTGTTCCGTGATGATCGGAGCATCGATATTACCCTTTCATGCTCAGGAGGATTTCAGATATGCAAAAGCGAATTTTGCTCGTTGAAGACGACCATGACATTCATCAGTTGATTGAAAGCCAGCTGCAGCAGGATCATTACCATGTAGATTCGGCACGCGACGGGGAGGAAGCCGTTGCTCTTTTTCACAGCGGGAAGTTCGATCTTATATTGCTTGATTTGATGCTCCCCAAGATCAACGGGATGGATTTGCTTCGGCATTTCCGGGAGAGCAGCAAGGTTCCCGTCTTAATCATATCTGCGAAAGGCAGCGATCTCGACAAGGCCATGGGCCTTGGATTCGGAGCGGATGATTATATCAGCAAGCCTTTTTCCATGATCGAATTGACCGCAAGGGTTCAGGCTGCTATCCGCAGGGCAACGCTATACGCCGAAACGGACAGTAAATCTGCCGAACCTCCTGTTATTTCGTTTAAGGATTTGATCCTGGATTTGCATTCATTCTCTGTAAAAGTAAGGGGACACCATGTCCCGCTCACCTCGAAGGAATTTCATATTTTGAAGCTCCTTATGACGAATCACAGCAGGGTATTCACCAAGGAGCAGATCTATCAATTCATTTGGGAAGACGATTATTACGGGAATGAGAACGTGATTAATGTACATATTCGAAGGCTTCGGGAGAAAATCGAAGAGGATCCGTCCACGCCGCAATACATTCGGACGATTTGGGGAATCGGATACAAGATGGGGGACTAGGCCATGATTCTTCTTTTATCCCTCCTTATTGGAGTATTAGCTGCGATCATTGGCTGGCAATGGCATTCCACAAGAAAACGGAGCCATAGCATACTTGAAATTACAAGCACAATCTCCGATATTATGAAACATGATACCGCCGAGAAAGTGCTGGTGCCAACCGACGATGACCACATTAGGCAGCTGCTCATTCAGATCAACCGTCTTCTGGATAATAAACAGAAGATCTTTGCCGATTATGCCAGAACGAAGGACAGCCAAAGGAAAATGATCTCGAACATGTCCCATGATTTGAAGACACCCCTCACGGTCATTCTGGGTTATACGGAGAAACTGAATCAGAAGCCTACGTTGACAGAGCAAGAGGAGGAGCGAGTCATTCTAAGACTGAACGAAAAAGTAAACAGTCTGATCGCATTGCTGAATCAATTTTTCGACCTGGTCAAAATCGAATCGGAGGACTATGATATCCCGTTAAGCAAAATATCACTTAGCGAGGTTAGCCGGAACAGCGTCCTTGAATTTTACGATCTGCTTGTATCCAGAAATCTTCGTGTTGAGATCGACATTCCCGAACTCCCTTTTTATTTCCTCGGTAACAAAGATGCGCTGCAGCGAATATTAAGCAATTTAATATCAAACTCCATTCGCTATGGAAGCGACGGAGGGGTGTTCGGTTTAACGGTTCGTGAAGAAGGGGAATTCGTAGCGCTTGACGTGTGGGATCATGGCAAAGGAATTGCCGAGATTCATCAGGAGCACGTATTTGAAAGACTCTATACGCTGGACGATGCCAGAAACCCGAATTTTCAAGGAAGTGGGCTGGGACTCAGCATTTCCAAACGTTTAACGGAGGAGATGAATGGATTGATTAGTCTAAGCAGCTCACAGGCTGAGAAAAAGACGACCTTTACTTGCAAGTTTAAGAAATTAACCTATTAAAATCATTCAAGAGATGTTGCTTCGTTGTTCAACGTCTCTTTTTTTATTCCAATCGCAACCGGCTGTTTCATTCTTAAGAAACATGTAAGGAATGGGAAAGGAATATCTTAATTCTTCAGTCTAAGATAAAGGTAACAAAGGAATACACATTGTAATTAAGGTGGTGCATCTTCCATGAATTTCATTATTCAAACTTCCGAACTAACCAAAACGGTGAAAGGAAAATCGATTGTATCCGGAGTTAACCTGAACGTGGGAAAGGGCGAGATTTATGGTCTGCTGGGTCCTAACGGCGCTGGCAAAACAACCATCATGAAAATGCTCACCGGACTCATTCTTCCGACCTCTGGAGCGATTATGTTGTTCGGTAAGCCATTTTCCGAAACTTCGAAAGAAGGATTGAAACGCGTAGGGAGCATCATTGAATACCCGATATTTTTCGAGCATATGACGGCTATGGAAAATCTTGAAATTCACTGCGAATACTTGGGTTATTATGATAAAAAGGCTATTCGTCAAGCGCTGGATTTGGTCCAATTAGCAGAAATCGAAGATAAAAAAGTGAAGGATTTCTCGCTTGGCATGAAGCAGCGCCTTGGCATTGCAAGGGCCGCCATCACCAAGCCGGAACTGATCGTGCTGGATGAACCTACAAACGGACTCGATCCCATCGGTATTAAAAACATGAGGGATTTGATTCGAACGCTGAATCAGGAATACGGCATCACATTTCTGTTGTCGAGCCATATCTTAGGGGAAATCGAACAGGTTGCGGATCGGATTGGCGTCATACAAGACGGTCAAATGATCGACGAAGTGTCATTGTCGGACATTCGGATGCAGCGAACCGATTATATTGAGCTTCTAACCTCGAACGTGCAAAAATCCTCCTTTTTGTTAGAGCATGAGCTTCGAATTTCCAATATCAAAATCGTACAGGATCAGCGAATCCGAATCTATGATGACGATATAACGCCAAGTCAAATTACAAAGCTCCTGATTGCGCATGAGATTGAGATCGAGGAGATCCAGAAGCATACCAGCACGCTGGAAGACTATTTCTATCATCAAATTCAAGGGAAGGGGTGAATCCCATATGATGAAGTTAATTGAGCTGGAATGGAAGAAGCTGGAGCGTAAGAAAGTGATAGGCGAAGCCATTACGTACTGGGTCATTCTCATGTTTCTGCCGATCTTTTTTCTCAAAGTGGTCTTTGCCGATATGCCGATGGTTCGTTTTGGCGAGAGTTATACAGCCGCGATGGATCTGATGCTGCCGATGCAGATGGGACTCCTCTTGTTCGGAGCGTCGCTGATCAATCATGTATTCATAGAAGAATATAAGAACAAGACGATAGCCCTATCATTCGGATATCCGCTCAGTCGAAAAAGACTCGTGGTAGCTAAAGTTCTATTTATCGTATTGGGGGTTTTCTTCGGCACGCTGGTATCCTTTGTGCTTAGCGGCATAGCGACCTATGCGCTTAATCAGATCATGAATGTCATTCCCGGAACACCAACCGTGGCTGAACTGATGAACTATGCGGTCCGGATGGTCATTCACTCCATTGTCGTTGCGCTTGCCTCGTTGATTCCGTTATTTTGCTTTGGGATATGGAAGAGGGCGGTCATCCCTACAGTCATTTGCGCTATTTTCCTGGCGCAGTTTCCTAATTTCCTCGGAATGATGGGGATTACATTGAACCTGGACTTTCTCTATGCGGTCCTCAGCGTATTAGGTGTAGTAAGCGTTTTGTTGTCTGTTAAATTCGTGAATATACTAGGGGATATATAAAGGAGAGGATGTGGCGATATGACGATTGACGTCAAAACAGTATTGCTTCATAACGGAGAAAAGCTGACCTACAGAGAAAGAGCCGGAACTGAACCTCCTCTGTTATTGATACACGGAAATATGGCTTCTTCGGAGTTGTGGGAACCCCTATTAGAGCATGAAGGCATCACCCAGCGTATAATTGCAGCTGATATGCGCGGTTATGGCGAGTCCAGCTATTATCATCCCGTAGGTGATATGAAGGATTTTTCTGCAGACCTATATGATTTCACAGAACAACTCGGTCTGAATGATGTCATGATTATGGGTTGGTCAAATGGGGGAGGAATCGCCATGCAGTTTGCGGCCGATTATCCGGATCGTGTGCGGAAATTGATTCTGTTAGCCTCCATATCGACAAGAGGTTATGCAGCTGTAAGTGCAGATGGCGATCGCCTACAGACCAAGGAACAAATTGCTAAAGACCCTGGACTTGCGATGACCTTTCAGGCTAATCAGGAGCAAAATCAGGACTATTTTGAACAGGCGCTGAATTACTTATTGTTCAATAATCATCAGCCGGATGCTGCAATCCGTACGAATTACATCAAAGCCTGCATGAAGCAACAAAATATGATCGATGTTGCCGATGCCGCCAATCGATTCAATATCAGCTCCTCATCGAACGGTCTTACCAATGGAACAGGAGAACTGAACCGAATTCAATGTCCGGTACTCGTCATCTGGGGCGTTCAGGATTTGATCACCACGCAGCAGATGACAGGGGAAATACTCGAAGACTTTGCAAGCCATGGCAAGTCGGTCCAATATATAACTCTGGACGCGGGTCACTTTCCGCTCATCGATGATTTATATGGATTGGTTGCATCCGTGAATGCGTTTATCGCACTGCCTTAGAAATGAACCTGGGACAACAAGCTCCATTGACAGAGATCAATGAAATGATTAAGGTGATGAATAGGACACAGGTTTGATTTATTTTGGAGGATATTTATGAATCAACGTTTTCGAATAACCAGATCCATGCAACAAAACGGTGAAGCTCTAGCGATTTCACTGGAGGAATGCAAACTCTATTTTTCATCTAGAGCTGATTTCACTTATCAGACAGCGTTAACCGTGAAAGGACCAGAGAGCACCATGTCGGTAGAAGGGGATTTCTTCATGTGGAGCTTTGAAGGAACGCATATTCCATTCCGACACTATATGGGGGACTTGTATGCAGCCATTACGCGTGAAGAGATCATGCCCGTCATGATCGAGATTGCAACGGATCTGCGTGCAGATATTGTGGAAGGCTGATGGGTTGCAAAATTTCTACGGTGGCTCATTGTTCAAGGCGTCCCTGATCGAATTTCCAGCCGAACAAGCAAATTACTCGAGCCGAATATACGGTGGCTGGTCCGGGCTCTCGGATTGCATTCAATGGATCAGCCTGCCAGCTGTATGAACGTTAAGAGGGTCTGTGGTATTATGAAGCGGTCTCCATTGAGGCAAGCTATGGCTTCCAGCGCTTCCTGGAGGCGGCCAAATTGAACTAAAGGCAGCAAAAAAGCCTTCAACCACCATTCAGTTGGTTGAAGGCTCACTTTTACAAAAGCATGCGAGTCCCATGGACAACTCGCATGCTTTTTTTTGTTCTACCCTTCAAGTTTATAGGGTTGTTCAGCCGCTCGCGGCTTCCATGCGGAAGCCAGGATGACGATAGCACTCCCCAGACCGATCCAGGTAAGCGTGGATACGGCATGATTCCAGTGCAGCCCGTTGCCGAAGAAGAACAGATCTCGAAGACCATCCACCATAAAACGCATCGGCAGCCATGAGTGTACCCAGTCCCGGTAGAAAGGAGACATCATCTCCGGAGCTAAAGCAAGCAGCGGTGCACCAAAGAACAGAATTAAGGCAAAGATGGCAATCCCTTTGATGCCCACAAGGGACATCACGGCGGAAATCATAAGGAAAAAGCTGAAGAAGGTAATGGATAAGAACAGTGCTGTATCCGTAAACTGTGGGATATGCAGTCCGATCATGCTGTCAGCGAGCCAAGTTATGCCAAATCCCACGACTAATGATACAACGGCTCCCATGGCAATCTGGATGGATTTGGCTGCCAAGTTATCTTTGCGGGATGAAATCTTACTCTTGCTGACTGCTAAGAAGAGGACCGCCGCGCTTGCCATACTAGCCATCCAAAGCGGCTGGAAGAGAGAAATCGGGGAATTGCCGTTGGCGCTGTGGGTCCCGATTTCATTGACATTCGTTACCTTCTTGGTAATCGGATTTACCAGGCTGGAAGCCTGCTTCACGGATAGCGTTGCACCTTGGGCATCGAATCCTTCAAGGATCTGCGTGCGGACTTGGTTATTCATGTTATCCACGATGCCGTTCAGGATTTGTCCTGCCATGGTGGAAGCGGCCGTGTTCATGCCTTGATTGATGAAAATTTCAACTTCAGGCGATTCCGGCGCCGGACTGCTTAAGGAAACTTGCTTCGCACTGAAATCAGCAGGTATGACCAGCGCAGCGTAGTAATCCTGGTTATCCAAGCCGGCTTGTAATTCTTCCATACCGTCGACTTTGACCCACTTGACAGCCGGTTCCTCTCCAGATGCGGGCGAAGCGGTCTGCTCGATTGTGTCCAAGAACGTTTGCCAGATATTCCGCTTCGGTTGATTGGGAAGCTCAACTCCTTGATCCTCGTTGACAATGGCTACCGGCAGATTTTCGGGCTTGACTTGAACAGATGGAAATAACGTAAGCGAGAAAATAAAAATGACCACGAAAGCCAGGATGGGCGCTACCCATACAAGTTTGTTATTCAAGACTTTCATCAACTTTCACTCCTATCGATGTCGAATGCCATCCATGACGAAAGTGATTGCCTCTTCAATTTCCTCGTCAGGGATGGAATCCATATTGAACAATACAAAACGCGAAATCATAAATCCGCCAATGAAACCGAAAACCAATTTCAATATTTTGTCGACCGGGATGTCGGCGAGTTCACCCCTTTCTTGGAAGGCTTCAATCAATTTCGTCAAGCGCGGTACAATCAGATCGGATACGTAAGGCAGGAATTCGTGCTTCAATTCTTCCTTGTATATGACCTCCTTGATAAGTACCTGAAAGATCTCCTTGTTTCCCCGGATGAATTCGATGCGATTATGAAGAAAGGTCCGCAAGAATCCTTCGAATGTCGAATCCCCATTGCTTATAATCTGATCCAGCGCCTCGTTCGCCATGGAAGGAAAAAATTCCCTAATGTACGGGACGATAAGGGACAACAGCAAATGGTCCTTTGTTCCGTATTGCTTAAAGATACTTGCCTCAGATACCTCGGCGACCTTAGCGATTTCAGCCGTTGAGGTATTGGAATAGCCTTTATCAGCAAACAATGAAATGGCTGCCTCGACAATCCGTTGCTGCTTGACGGTTCGCTTGGTGGAGTGTATGGACAGGATTTCGTTAAACAGGTTGTGCTTGGGCAAAATTCGGTTCACCACTTTCAGTATGTCGATGATAACTTCAGCGAGAAGTAAGTAATCACTCACTTTGCTAATATGGTTTTAACACTGAAGTTGTCGATTTGTCAACAAAAAAAGTGAGTGCTTACTCACTTTTATCTATCATGCCGAACACCTTATCATGTATACTGTAACCAGATGATGATTAGACTCGTTTTGGCATCGAATAAGGAAAGGGCTAGATAAATATGGCAGAGCGTCTACATGGCCAAATGGTTGAAAGAACGCGCCAATTAATTAACATATAAAATCCATGATTTAAATCAATGAACAACGTGCTGATCATCGATCTGTTAACGGGTCCCGAATAACGCCATCGTGGGGTCATGCACGAAGTCTATTGTATGGCGCAGCAGCTCTGATCTTCTATATGAAATAATGTACATAACAGCAAAAGGTGTTGTTTATCCAGCACATCAGATAATTCTGATCATTGTTGAAGTTTGCTTAAGTGATTATAATGAACTCATATAGAAAAACAACACGTTGTCTATTTGAGTGATGAGCAGAAAGGTGGAGTTTATCATGCCTGTCATCGAAATTGAGCATCTGACTAAGGATTATGGTCATCATCGAGGCATATTCGATGTTTCTTTTAACGTTGAGAAAGGGGATGTATACGGATTTCTAGGTCCCAATGGAGCTGGCAAAACCACAACCATCCGCCATATCATGGGATTTTCCCGTCCGCAGCAGGGACACACCTTAGTCAATGGGCGCAGGAGCTGGGACCATGCAGCAGATATTCAGAAGGAGCTGGGTTATTTACCGGGAGAAATCGCGCTGCCTGAGTCGCTCACCGGGACGCAGTTCATAAAAATGATGGCGGAATTACGCGGGATTACCGATATGACCTACACGCAATCTTTGGTAAAAAAATTTGCGCTCGACCCCTCCGGGAGCCTGAAACGGATGTCGCTTGGCATGAAGCGAAAGCTGGCTATTGTCACGGCGTTCATGCATGACCCGGCCGTGCTTGTGCTTGACGAGCCTACAAGCGGATTGGATCCCATGATGCAGGCTTTATTCATCGAGTTCATTAAGGAACAGAAGGCAAAAGGCAAAACGATATTGATATCGAGCCATATTTTCTCCGAGATTGATGCGACCTGTGACAAGATTTCCATCATTAAGGACGGCCGGTTAATCTCTTCGTTTGTGGCGGATGATTTGCGACATCAAGAATCCAAAACCTATGAAATCGAGTTCAAATCCGAAGTTGCATTCCAGCGTTTTGAACTTGAAGTGAAGGCTGAGCCCGAACTTGAAGTGCTTTCGTTGACGCCTTCCAAGCGGCAGACGATATTACGAATCCGGGATACGGATATCAATCGCTTTATTTCGTTCATTGCTGATTATGACATGAAGTTCTTCTCGGAGATCAAGTTCACCTTGGAGGATTATTTCATGAAGTTTTACGATCGCAACACAAGCCTTAAGGAAGGGGAGTAAACGTATGCCATGCATCGAAATTAACGATCTAACAAAAGACTTTGGCGATGGGAAAGGCTTGTTTAACCTCAACCTGAAGATTGAAAAGGGCGAGGTGTTTGGATTCGTCGGAACGAATGGAGCCGGCAAAACAACGACCATCCGTCATATCATGGGATTCTTGAAACCGGACAGCGGTTCCGTGACTGTTCAGGGGCTGGACTGCTGGGCTGATTCCGCCAAGATCAAAAAGCTGATCGGTTATATTCCTGGGGAGATTGCGTTTCCTGATGCCCCGACGGGGAGCGAGTTTTTGAAGCGGCAAGCAGAGCTGTTGGGTTTGCAAGATATGTCGTACGCAGAGCGTATGATCCAAAAGCTGCAGCTTGATCCGTCAGCCCATTTGAAAAGAATGTCCAAGGGGATGAAACAGAAGACGGCGATTGTCGCCGCATTCATGGCCGACCCGGAAATATTGATTTTGGATGAGCCGACAACGGGCCTGGATCCGCTCATGCGAGCGGAATTCGTAGATATTTTGCAGGAAGAGAAGAAGAGGGGCAAAACCATATTCATGTCGAGTCACATGTTCGAGGAAGTAGAGCATACGTGTGACAAAGTCGCCTTAATCAAGGAGGGAAAGCTGATTGCCGTCAAGCCGACGGTCGAGGTCAAGCACAATGAGAACAAAGTCTATAAATTGGAGTTCCTTCAGCAGGAGGATTACAAGCGCTTCTTGTCAGAGCCCTTTCAGATCACGGAGAAACGGGAGAATCAGAATCAAGTGCTTATCGAAATCCATGATCGTGACATCCAAATGTTATTTCGTACATTGAGAGGTTATTCCGTGAAATTTATATCCGAGAAGAAGTTTACGCTTGCGGATTATTTTAATGGCTTATATGAGGAGGAAAGCGCCCATGCTTAGCAAACCGATCTTCAAACAAACGCTTAAGGCCAATTTTAAGTTATGGTTTATCTTCACACTCATCATGACCGCGCTTCATATCGTACTGATTGCCGTATTTAATCCAAGCACCTTATCGGACATGTCGAACATGGTGAAGGATACTCCACTTGCAAATCTGCTCGGAGAAGCGACATTCCTTGGCATGCTGTCCAAAACCTTCTATGGCATACAAGGGGTGCTTCTGCCGATTGTGTTCATCATTATGACCGCTAACAGTCTCATCGCTTCGCAGGTGGACCGAGGTTCCATGGCATACTTGCTGTCGACGCCGACCAAGAGAAGCACCGTTGTCTTGACTCAAGCATCTTACCTGATCCTGTCCCTGATCCTGATGATTCTCATCGTGACACTGGCAGGTCTGGTTTCCATCTCGGTATTTCAGGCTGACATTCAAGTAGATACGACAAATTATCTCATGCTAAACCTGGGCTTGTTTCTGCTGATGTTTGCAACCAGCGGGATTTCGTTCTTTTTCTCCTGCGTATTCAATCTCTCCAAGAACTCACTGGCTTGGGGGGCCGGCCTCCCGATGGCTTTTTTCCTCCTGAAATTGATGGGAGATGTCGATAGCAGCCTGGAGGGTCTGAAATACGTATCCATGAATTCGCTATTTGATACTTCCGCGATTATAGATGGCGGCAATGTTGCGGTTCCGTTCGCTGTGTTGGCGGTTATCGGGATTGCACTGTATCTGTTCGGAATGCGTGTATTCAAGGAAAAGGATTTGCCGTTGTAAGATCGTATACAGAGTTAGAAGCCGCTGCAAATGCGGCTTGCTTCTGGGTGTGTAAACATTCCACGAGAGCAGCTTTTTTACATGGTAATAACTGTAAGGAGTGGCATGCTGCCCTATCGTTAAGTTATGATTCTCTCTATATCATGGTATCATTTGAAATACGCGATTTGTGAAAGGAGGCCCATACGAGTGAAGTCTACTACTTCGGATCGTGTAAAAATCCCGCCGGGATTTTGGGAAGGATTACGTCAATTGGGGATCACTTCTCACGACGTGGTTCGCTCAGCAGGGCTGCCGTTAACCGTTATAACTGACCCTATCGTTACAAGCGCCCAGTATTTCGCAATTTGGCATGCGTATTCCGATCTCATGGGCGACACGGCCAAGGGAATCATCGAGCTTGCCACCGTATTTGAAACAGCGCAGTATCCACCGACCGTCTTAGCGCCTTATCACGCACGTGATTTCCGCGACGCCTTACAACGAATGTCACGGTACAAGCAAATGTGTCCCCCTGAAGGCTTGCGCATCATCGAGGAGGACGAGTATTGCTTAATCGAGTTGGAATGGCGGCATACCGAGCAAAGTGGTCCCCCCGTGTTAGTGGGAATCACATTGGCATGTCTTCTGGAGCTCGGCCGGAGGGGCACAGGCCAACCATTGACGGCACAGTTGGTCGAATTTTCGAACGACATGGGTGATGTAGAAGCCCTTGAAGCGTACTTCGGCTGCCCCATACGGACAGGTGCAGCATGCAACCGATTGACACTGCATCGAAGGGATTTGGATATCCCTTTTGCTTCATACAATGAAGAGCTGTTAGAGATCTTGACCCCGGTATTGGACCGAACGCTTGATGAACAGCAGCGCAGATGCTCCATCACAGAGCGGGTCAAATGGATCATGAAACGCAATCTGACCGGAGGGCGGGCAGATGTTCAAGCCGTCGCGAGAGAGCTTGGCGTGAGTGATCGAACCTTGCAGCGCAGGCTGATGGAGGCGAACACAAATTTTAAGCACCTGTTGGTACAAGCAAGACATGAGTCGGCCTTGGAGTACTTGAGAGACCCTTCGCTTGATATTAAGGAAGTAGCATTCCTGATTGGATATGAAGACCAGAACTCATTCTATCGCGCCTTTCGAAACTGGGAAGGGGAGACTCCCTCAAGTTGGCGTGTGAAGCAAGAAGATTGGCGTCATGCGCTAGTTACCGAATCATCCTGACAAGATAATATTATCAATACCCGGAGCAAAAGACTGTTTCCATTATGACTATGAAGCAGCTTGCCGTGAATGATAAATTGAAGGAGATTTGAAGCAATGGAAATGGGATTAAATCATAAAACAGCATTAGTTACGGGATCGACAAAAGGCATCGGAAAAGCCATTGCCATGGAGCTTGCAAAAGAAGGCGTGCATGTACTAATCAATGGGCGAAATGAGGATGAGGTGGAACGAACGGTACATGAAATAAAGTCTAATTATCCGGCGACCTCTCCCCAACCCGCTGCTGCCGATATGGTGGACATAGAGCAAAGAGAGGCTTTATTCCTGAAATACCCTTATGTAGATTTGCTGGTCAACAATATGGGAATGTATGAAATTATGCAGTATGAGGACGTGGTCGATGAGGTGTGGGAGAAATACTTTCGTACGAACGTTCTTGCCGCCAACGCATTATCTAAATTTTATTTGCCTCAAATGCTGAAAAATAACGATGGCCGCGTGATCTTTATTGCAAGCGAAGAAGCCTTGATGCCTTCAGGACAAATGCCGCAATATGCAATGACCAAGTCCATGCTCCTGTCCTTATCGAAAAGCTTGTCCAAATTAACGATCGGTTCGGAAGTTACAGTCAATACGATCTTACCGGGACCGACACTCTCTGAAAATGTACAGCAGATTATTGAGGGAATATATCCAAATGAAGATTTGACTTTCTCGGAAAAAGAGAAAAGATTTATGAAAACAAACCTGCCTCAATCTGAAATCCAGCGATTTATCAAGCCTTCTGAAATAGGCAGGCTGGCCGCATTTATATGTAGTCCTTATGCATCCGCATTTAAAGGATCTCCAATTCGCATGGATGGGGGAATGATACCGACTATTTTTTAACAACAGCTGGCGGGTTCATGGTAATTGAAAAAAAAGGGTGACTTCCTAGTGGAAGTCACCCTTTGCATGTTAGAGAGCGGCTGGCTGCATCACTTTATTCATGACGGATGACTGCGCGAGCGCAGCAGCTTCCAGCGCTTGTATTGATAATAGATCGTGCAGCCAACGCAGTAACCCATGACGGCTACAATGGCCGCTACAGCTACCATAGCGGATGCAGCATACGCAGCCACTTGCCATCCCAACAAATAAGCTGCGGCTGAGATGCCAAGCAAAATGACCGCGATGGATTGATTGAATCGAGCCAGTTCCTCGGCCTGCCCTTCCGATTTCTTCAGCCTTTCTCTGCCAATAACAGCCTTGGCCAGCTGAATGAACAGATTGCCCTTGGCACCTGCCAGTAAAGGAATCACCTGTATCAGGAATAGAATGTAAATAAACCAGGGTTGTTGAAACACGAATGATAAAAGAACGAACAGCACGATTCCGATTTGGTTCGCTTTTACAAGCGGAAGCGGAATTTCTTTCATCAGGAACACCTCATTTTCCGTAAATGTTAATCTTATTAATCAGACTAGTTTACTATGATTAGAATGTAGCACGGACTTTATCGGTTGTCAATGCATCGCATATTGGACATGTTTCCCCATAGAAAGAAAATTGCTACAACCGCGTAAGACAAGCTTTTTACTTCAATAGGATTATTATAGTATGCTATCCATATAAATGGGGGAGGGGAAGTATATGGTAAAAGAACTGATAGTCGGAGACGCCATCAATGAGCTGGCTGCTACCCGGCGCATCCTTGATCGGTTGCCCGAGGAGCATATGCGTTGGAGGCCTCACGCGAAGTCGATGACGCTTGGCGGGCTTGCCACGCACCTGATCAATCTGCTGAACTGGCAAATCACGATTTTTCTTTATCTGGAATTCGATCTTTCGACCACACCGCTTCGGCTGAAGCCTCTGGAGAGCCGCAAAGACGTGCTGGAGCAATTCGACGCAAACGTCATCAAGCTTGAGCAGCTGTTAGCCGAATGCGACGAGAAATCCCTTGGCGAGGAATGGATCTTGCGCAATGGTGACCATATCATCCTGCGTCAACCGCGGGCAATCGCGCTTCGCACCTTCGGATTAAGCCACATGGTCCACCACCGGGCGCAGCTCGGCGTTTATTATCGGTTACTAGATATTCCGGTACCGGGACTTTACGGCCCATCGGCCGACGAGGAAGGCATATGACCCAAACCGCACCGTACTGTCGCAGGGTACCGGCATGACATAAGGCAATCTTGTCTCAAAGATATAAATTAGCATGCAATCGGGGAGAGGAGAACAAATATATTTGCAAATCGGAGCCCAATCATATATTATGGATATTGCGGGTCTGTAATGAAGATCCGATGAAGGGAGTAGTGAAACATGCAGTTTTCCAAAAGCACAGATTATGCACTCCACGCCTTAATTCATTTGGGGCTCTCGGAGCGCAATAACAATATCGGAATCAAGGAATTATCTGCGACGCTTGGCGTTTCGGAAACCTACTTATCCAAGATCATGTCCAAGCTGAGGCAGGATGGAATTGTACGCGCTGTGCCAGGGGTAAATGGCGGTTATGAACTTGCAAAGTCGCCTGAACAGATTACTTTTCTGGATGTTATTCAAGTGATTGAAGGAAGACAGCATTTGTTCGAATGCTCGAATACCAGTTCGCGGCAGCATGAGGTGTTAGCAGAAGTCGAGGATGATCAAGGGGATTCGATACGTCCAAGAAAGAACGGATGCTTGGTTGAAAAAGTAATGCTTGGCGCCGAACAGCATATGCACCAATATTTGCGGGAGTATACGATACAGTATGTACTTGATGAGGCGTCCAAGCATTGCAACCATGCTCAAAACAAGAAGTAATACACTTCTTGTGCTTTTATTATGGATAATATAGATCCATAATAAAATACTTGTCAGTCTTCGTAGCAAAATAAATCTATCGAAATGAGGAACAAACATGAATCATTTTTTTAACGAAGCCACTTGGGAAAAAGAATGGAAAGACCGTGGAGCTGCCATCTTGGAGAAAATGAAAAGGGCCGGAATCGAGCCATCCAGAGACTTTGATCATAAGGCCAGGACGTTCAACGAGCAGTCGTTTAATGAAGAGGGAAGGAAGAGAACCAAGCGAATCATGAACTGGCTTGAGGGGCAAAGCGTCCAATTCGAGAACGCTTCTGTGCTGGATATTGGAGCTGCCTCGGGAGTGTTCTCGGTGCCGTTTGCGGAGCGGGGTGCTCATGTAACCGCGGTAGAGTCCTCCATTCCCTTGGTGGAACTGCTGACAGAAAATTTCGCCAAGTTCCCCGATGACAAAGTGAAGATCATTCCCGAACGGTTTGAAGATATTGACGTGCAGGAGAGAGGCTGGAGCCAAGCCTTCGATCTCGTATTTGTCTCCATGTGTCCTGTCATTCTGGATTGGGGGAGCGTGGAGAAGATACTCGATTGTGCCAGTCAGTATTGTTACATCAGCATGCCGGTTGGTTCCACGGAGCTCAGTTTGATTCACGAAATTTGGCCACTTGTCACCGGGCAGTCCTTCAGAACAAAACATACGGAAATGGGGTATTTGCTTCATCTGCTCTATCTCAAAGGTTACGCCTACGAATCCCTTATTACCCGGGAAACAAAAACGATGGAATACTCCAGGGATGAGGCGTTACAGGAAATGATGGTATGGCTGCGCAGACACGATCTGCCTGCAGATGATCGGAATCGGAAAATCGTAGCAGACTATTTGGATCAGGCGTATCCATCCGGTAAAGTGACTGTCCAGCAGAGCGGCCGTTATGGCAAGGTGCTGATTCGATTGCAGGATCAGAACATGTACACAAGAGATTGATCACACAAGTGTGAAAAGTCAAGTGACGCCTACCCGAGGGTAGGCGTTTTATATTAATATTGCACATAGGTGAGCACGGAAGGGGCGTGTCGCCCCCTCCACATACAGTCCTGCCAAAGCATTTGCCGTTGCGCTCAAAAAACGTTTGCTTTTTCCCTTAATCCTTCAGAATCTTCATTGTTTTCAGCGTCTCCAGCGTCAATTGTTTGGCGGTTGCACCGCTCCCGGCCACATTGGTAGCGAAAACCCACGTGTTCCTATCCGTCTCGACATAACCCACATACCAGCCAAGCCCCATATCGGAGAGCCTTGAGCCTGTTTTTCCATGAATCGTATACTCGTCTTGTTCGTTATCAATCATGATCCGTTTGACGGTCTTCATCGTTTTCTTCTGAAAAGGCAAATCCTCCTCAACCAGCCGCTCGATAAAATCCGCCTGTTCTATGGCCGAAATCTTCAAGCTGCTGTCCAGCCAGAATGTATCGATTCCTCCCGAGATGTCACGGTTTCCATAGTTGATTCGATTCAGGTAGTGCTGCATCGGAACTTGGCCGATATCGCGAGCCATGGCTTGATAATACCAAATGGCTGAATCCCTCATAGCCGAAGCGAGCGAATGATCCCGGTTCCAGACCGGAAAATCTCTTACGATACCGTCCCATCTCTTCACATCATATTCGTCGGCAACCGCCTTTACTTCCAGTCCAATGAGGGCATTTGCCACTTTGAAGCTTGATTCCGGCGTAAACCGCTGTTGGCTTCTCCCGGGATTGAATTGATAGACTTGATCGGTCTTCAAGTTCTTGAGGACAAGTGTTCCTTGAGTGTCGTGAAATATGTGCTGCAATTCAAGCGGGCGGACGCCAGGCTTGGCATCAGCACTCGGCGAATAGGCAAACAAACCAACAAGCGTAACGAGTACAACCATCAAATGGGATAAACGGCGTAACTTTTTCATCTGTAACACGTCTGCATCACTCCTGCACATCCATTTTTTCGGGAAGGGTTTCAATGGCCATCGAACAGAATCATTTCCCAGCATCAAATGCATTTTGATACTATTAGTCTATGGATACAGGTACGGCAAGTAAATCTTGTTATCTACGGTTTGTGCCTGTACAGATTGAAGAAGAGAAGAGGGGGACACTTATGATCTATGCAGAGGTCATGTTGCATATTGAAATGCTAATGGACACCGGAGAGTTAAAACCGGGCAAGAAGCTGCCATCCATTCGGTCGCTGGCCAAGCGGCTCGATTGCAGTGTCAATACCATCATCAAAGCGTATTCCGAATTAGAGAAGAAACATAAAATCTATTCCGTCTCGAAGAGCGGTTATTATGTCGTGGAGCAGGTTCCCTCCCGCCATTCAGGTGCGGCTAACACAGGAGTCATTGATTTTCTCTCGGCTGGTCCAGACAAGAAAGCCATGCCTTACCGGGATTACCAGCACTGCATCAATCAAGCCATCGAAGTGTATAAAGAGGAGATGTTCACCTACTCCGAGATCCAGGGGCTGCCTTCACTGCGAGTGGAACTGGCACGTCATCTGCGGGAACTGCAGGTGTTTACCGTACCCGAACGAGTCTGCGTTGTATCCGGATCCCAGCAAGCTATTCATCTATTGATTTCACTCCCGTTCCCCAATAACAAAAAGAACATCTGCGTCGAACAGCCTACGCATCTGAGTATGATCGAATCGATTAAATATCAGCAGGCCACGGCATACGGAATTGAGATTACGGCGAATGGACTCGACATGGACCGGCTGGAGCATCTGTTCAAATGGAATGACATTAAATTTTTCTACACCGTGACCCGATATCATAATCCGACCGGCTACAGCTACTCGAACAAGGAGCGACAGAAAATCGTGGAACTGGCACAAATATACGACGTTTATATCATCGAAGACGATTACCTGGGCGACCTGGACCCCGACATGCAGCAGGACCCAATGTTCGCTTACGATCCGTCAGGGAGGGTCATCTATATCAAGAGTTTCTCCAAAGTGATGCTGCCCGGTTTAAGATTGGGGCTTGCGGTAATTCCGGACTTCATACGAGATTCATTCTTAAGCGCGAAGTTCGCTTCGGATTTGCATACACCGGTTCTGACGCAAGGTGCACTGGAAATCTATTTGAAGAGCGGCATGTTCAAGGCTCATATTCAGCGCATGAGATCGATCTACACCAGAAAAGCAGCTTTACTGCAAAAAGCCTATCAGGAACTGCTGCCGCCAAACGCCGCCTATTCGGGTTCGCTTTCTGGATTCTATTCGACGATTCGATTGCCGAATCCGTTAAAAGCCAAGACGTTCATCGAGCATTTGAAGCAGGAAAACGTACATGTAGATGACGCCCGAAAAATGTATTTGCCCGATTTTGTACAAGATTCGGTCATTCGCTTGAGTGTATCGCAGGTGGAGGAGGCGTATATCGAGTCGGGTGTCCAAACCATAGCTCGCGTGATGAAAGAGCTTATCAACACAACGCCTCAAGTTAAATTTATTTAACAGGGCGGGTAAGCTGGATCGTCATCGTTGTGGATTCAGGACAGAGATCTCGGAATACTGCTTGGCCATCCGGACATCATCTGTACGGGTACAGAGTCGGAAAACAAACGTTTCTGCGGCATGGCAATAGAAGTATACTCTACAATACAACAGGCGTTGTGATGTCATTATATTGTTGGACAAGGAAAGCGAGGTGTCGCCAGTAGATTTTTTATGGTTCGAGCGGTGGGGTGTTTATGCACTGATTGGAGGTTATTTGGTGTGGGCTTACTGGACCCGTAAACCAACCAAAGCGAAGGTGCTCCCTTTATGGGGGCTGTTGATTGGAAGTGTGGTTATCCAGGCTGCTGCTGCTTCGCTTCTATGGTTCGTTCTTCTGTTTTACCGAGGCCGTACTATGGAGCTTGACCGCAGTTACGTTGGTTGAGGCCATCCTTGCCCTTTACCGAAAACAGCATGTTAAATGGGTGACGTTATTCATTCTCGTGCTTGTGTGTGTGTCTCTGCTCATATTGTTACTAAGGGCTATGTAGAATCTTCTCCAAGAGATTCGCGGCTCCTCCAGATGTTGCCGGGGAGCAGTAAGAAAGGATGATTGAATTGCAATATCTCTTCGATGTCCATCCAGACCATCCTCATGTGCGGCAATTGTGCATGGCTGACCCTCTGCTCGGAGAGTTGGTCCAACGGATCGGTCACATCCAGGTCCCCTATGAGCCGGATGGCTTCACCTACATAACGAGAACGTTGATTGGTCAACAGCTTTCGATTAAAGCTGCCAGAACCATCTTTCTCAGAGTAGAACAAGTTTGCGGCACAATTACAGCTGACGCTATCCTAGCTGCAGCAGAAGAGAGCTTGCGCTCAGCGGGATTATCGCGGAATAAGCTAGGCTATATTCGAAACGCTGCGGAACAAACGAAGTTGGGAGCGCTTCATTTTCCATCGTTAGCCGATCTGGATGATGATGAGGTCGTTCGTCAGTTGACCCTGGTGAAGGGAATCGGTCGGTGGACCGCGGAGATGTTCCTCATTTTTCACTTGGGAAGACAAGATGTCCTATCTTTCGGCGATCACGGCCTTAAACGTGCTTCGGAATGGTTGTATGCAGCTGAAGCAAGCGAAGGCCGCTCTCCATTGCACCGGAAACAAGCAGAGTGGAGGCCTTATTCTACGATTGCATCCTTATATCTGTGGGAAGCTATTAACGCTGGCTTAGTGCAATCCGGGCCGTTTATAACGCAATTTAAAAAAATACTCCATGACCAGACACCGACTATTAAAAAGTGATGGAGGTTTTATTGTTGAACAGTTCATTTGGCGATAACTTCAATTCCGAGATACAACCCTTTCAAATCCATGTTTCTCAGGACATCTTGGATGACTTGCAGAACCGATTGGCTAAGACGAGATGGCCCGATCAAGCAGAGAATGCGGGCTGGAGGATGGGGAGTAATCTTGATTATTTGAAAGACTTTGTAGAGTATTGGCAATATCAATACGATTGGAGAAAGAATGAAGAGGAACTGAATGCATATAACCATTTTACAACCGAAATCGAGGGCACGAAACTGCACTTTATTCATGAGGCAAGCTCAAATCCGGATGCAATCCCCATCCTGCTGATACATGGTTGGCCGGATTCATTTTACCGATACCATAAAGTGATTCCAATGTTAAAAGAAAATTTTCACGTCGTTGTTCCTTCGATTCCAGGTACGGGATTTTCCGAGCGGAATTCTCTGCCCTTTGATCAAATCGCAGATCTGTTCGCCACCTTAATGACTGCTAAACTCGGATACACCCAGTTTATCTCTGCTGGCGGCGATATGGGCTCAATCGTGAGTTTGTCTTTAGCCAATCGTCACCCAGAGGCTCTTCTAGGTATGCACTTGACGGATGTCGGTTATCCCGACCACAACACGGATTTTGCGAGTCTGACTCCTCCGGAACAGGAATTTGCGGCTTTTATTCAGGGATGGTGGATGAAGGAAGGCGCATTCAATATGATCCAATCCACGAAACCACAAAGTTTGTCCTATGGGTTTAATGACTCGCCCGTTGGTTTGGCGGCATGGATTATGGGCAGTATTACGATGTCCTCGACGAGGGAGGAGATTGAAGAACGGTTTAGCCGTGACGAGCTCCTGACTAATATTATGATCTATTGGGTAACCGAGACGGTTGGCTCTTCCATGCGGATTTATTATGCAGAATCGCAGGCAGCATATTGTAAAGAATCATACGGGAAAAGTGAAGTTCCAGCAGGTGTGGCACACTGTCCATGGGATGCTCCTCTTCCGAAGGAATGGGCGGCACGGAAAACAAACCTTATTCATTTTTCAGATTTAGAAAAGGGCGGTCATTATACAGCCTGGGAGGCTCCGGAAGTCTGGGTCAAGGATTTCCGCGATTTTGTACAGAGATTGACTTCGATGCAAGTACGGATATATTAGACAGCGAAAGCCCCTTTGGGGGCTTTTCCCTTTTATAGATTCCATAAATTTGAATAATGAAGAGCTAAGTACATCAGTTGGGAAGAAGCCTTCATTAGGATAATGTTACATATTCCCTTAAGAAGTGGCAGAACAGAATGAGCGAATTTATTTTCACTATTTACAAACCGATGGTCGGTATTTATAATGAATTCATAAATTGGATTGTTGAGAGGTTGTCATTCTTCGGATGATTCCTAATGGAGGAGGTTTACTAAACCATATGGAACCACTAATCGTTCTTATTGGTGTCACCATGGTCATTTTCGTGGCGGGTGCTGCGGGGGTGAAGCGACTGCGTCCTTGGCCAGTTGCACTTCGGGGCGGAGTCGCAGCCATGTTTATGTTAACAGGCACGGTTCATTTCGTATGGATGCGGGAAGAGCTCATCAGCATGGTGCCGACTTTTCTGCCCAATCCCGGGTTTATCGTGACACTTACCGGATTGCTGGAGTGGGCAGGAGCTATAGGTGTTCTATGGCTGCCGACTGTACCCTGGGCCGCTGGGGGACTCTCGCTTCTGCTGCTTATCATGTTCCCTGCAAATATTCACTACGCCCTCTCAGGCCTCGCAACCAAACCGGAAGATGCAATATTTCCACGCACTCTGATGCAAATCGTCTTCCTGTCCGCGAGCCTTACTATCATGCTCTACTATTCCCGCCAACGATCAGTACGGCGGCGAAGCCTCAATGAAACCAACAACACTCCAAAGTCCGTTCACAACTGAGTTCTACCATTCCCGTATTGGGTCAACAGCCCCGTAATATCAACCTTTGCAACAGGATATCATGAAGACTTCGAGTGGTGGATGGCTGTCTCGATATAAGCTTTCAAAGCCTTGATGAACGTGCGCATGGCGTATCCGACATATCTATCGCTACGGTAGATCAGACAAATGTCCTGAGAAGGCGTAGGATTCTTCAGGTGCACGACTTTTATATCTGGATGTTGAAGATTATCCAGTAGAAGCCGAGGCAGCACACAAGCGCCAACTCCGCTCTGTACCATCTGGATGAGGGAGGACAACGTTGTTGTCACCATATGCGGCTGCAGAGTAAACCCGTTGTTTATGCAAAAGCCATCGATCAGCTTGCGGCATTGATGGTCGGGTGGGAACATAACCATCTTCAAGGTATGCAGCCTGTTCAAGGCAATGAAGTTCTCTGTGGCAAGAGGATCATGCCTGCTTACCGCCAGTGAAAACTCCTCATGGAACAAGGGGATTGACGTGAGACGTTCATCCACAACGGGGCCGATGGTTACGCCGACATCGATGCTCCGATCCAGAACCTGTTCTGTTACTTTTGTCGTTTCCAGAAGAGACAGCGAGATGGTCGGGTAGGTCTGATGGAAGTTCAGCAGCAAGGCATTAAACATGAGATCCGCATCGCCGGGCAAGACGCCGATGGATAGCGATCCGCCTTGCATCTGCTTCAGGTCAGCAATGGCGTCGCTCGCTTGCTGCAGATGCGTGAACACAGCTGCACCATGCTCACGAAGAATCGCTCCGGCATCTGTAAGGACAATGGTTTTGCCCACGCGATCGAACAACAGAACCCCTAATTCTTCTTCCAATCTCCTTATTTGCTGGCTGATGTTGGGTGCGCTGACTCCCATTTTATCAGCCGCTCTCGTGAAGTGAAGCTCCTCGCATATGGCCATAAAATACTGTAGCTGCTTTAACTCCATAACTCACACCTGCTTTCCATGACATCGCTGGATACATGTTCAATGCTTATTGTTACGCCATCTTCCTGATCCTGTCAACGATTTATCGTTAACTTATACTTAACGTTCCGGTAATGTCGACTGCATTGATGAAGTGTTGCATGGGACCTATACTGGGGACATATCAAGCGGTTCCCATAACAAAGGAGGAAACGAATATGTCTGGAATGATCATCAGCACTGCAAAAATAGTACGCCAAGTGGTGCTGCAGCAGGTGCAAACGATCCCCGAGGAGTTGTTCGACATCCAAGCGGCAGGGTTTAACAATACAATTCGTTGGAATGTCGGTCATATCATTTATTGGATGGATCAGTATTCTATCCTAAGCCTCGGCTTTCCATCGGTTATACCGGACTCATATGTTACGCTGTTTAGCTCTGGAACCAAGCCCTCGGATTGGACGTCTGCTCCTCCATCGAAGGAGGAACTGGTCGAGATGTTGAAGGCACAGCTTTCCCGACTATCTGAATTGACCCCTGAATTGCTGGAGAAGGAGCTTTCAACACCATATGCCTTTGGACCGTTTGAATTCAACACCGCCGGCGAGCTGTTTAACTTCGCCCTGATTCATGAATCTATTCACCTGGGAACGATATCGAGTCAGCTAAAGGTGGTTTCGTGCTAATTAAAGTTTGAATGCCGAGAGATAAAAGACGTAAGGAAAACTTGAGACTCAATTAATCGACGAATAACCATAATGAGGAGGGTAGTCATGGAAAAATCCCTAGACGCAGTCACATCTCGAACCAGCGAATGTTTTGATGCCTTCAGGCAGGCTTTAGAAACAGGGAATACCGAGAATTTTCTGAAGAAGGTTGCAGAAGGTTTTCATTTCTTCGTCCCGCTTCCGCTGGAGGGATGGAATCACAAGCAGCAAGGCAAAGAGCGGTTCGAGGAATTGATCAGATTCGAGCGCTCGGTGTTTCAGATGTTGCTCACTCCGCTCCTCTTGCTTGAGGATCAAGATCACGGAATGGTGGTATTTCGCTCGGAAGGTCCCCTCAATGGGAGGCCTTTCTCCAACGAACTTACGGTTATCTTCGAGTTCGAGGGAGAGCGGATCCGCTCTTTCCGCGAATATGTAGGCATGCCGTTGAAGAACTACGAGAACCCGTAAAGCGATACGAGAAAAGTATGCTCGAACTTTATGAAGTAGTATGACAGACCGTTGTCATATTACTTTTTTTATTATAACAACAGATACAACAACCAAATTCATTGCACGTCAAAAGGAGACGATACGAATGACAAGTCATCCAGTAGAAATGTTCGACTATCACGCATGGGCTATTCAAACCCTCTTGGGAAGAATCAAGGAACTGCCGTCCTCGGTGCTGCAGCAAGAAGTAAACACCTCGTTTTCCACCATTGGCGAAGTGTTCGCGCATGTCTATGCGCTCGACAAGTGCTGGCTTCAGGTTCTGAGTGGAACCAGTATGCCCCAAGCGCTGGAAGCCTGCCTTCCGCTGCAACAAGAAATCCTTGGGTACGTTGTCGATGAATTCGCAATTGCCTTTCGTGAGTTAGCCGAAGAATACAGAGCATGGTTCCGAAGCCAAAACGACTTGGAGCAAAGCATTGTGCTCGACAATCCCTACGCCGGAACGCGCAGCACGCGATTATCGGAAATTGTGCTTCAAGCGGTCAACCACGGCACCTACCACCGGGGCAATATTTCAACTATGCTGCGTCAGCTGGGCCATGCGTCTATCATGAACGATTATTCTCTTTACTGGTACCGGCAGCCTGCGAGATCTCATGAAGTAGAGGAGTCCGCTAAATAAGCTAACAAATGAAAGAATAAGAGGTTATTTATCATTGGAGGAACTATATGTTTAACGTCATGCAGAATTTAAATTGGATTTTGATCGTGCTCGCTACATTGTCTCTTTCTTTGCTGGGCGGCGTTTGGTTTACTGTTCTATTTGGGAAGGCGTATGCTCTGGCATTAGGCAAGGAGGGTTCGTCAAAAGTAAAACCGGCTCCTATTTATATTCTGGGACCCTTGATATGTGGACTGGTAACTACTATCGCAATGGCGATTCTGATCTATGCTTTCGAGATCGAATCTTATGTTGACGCTATTGTTTTTGGTGGAATCGTTGGACTAGGCTTATTAGCCTCAACCACCATCAATACGGGGATAAATCCTAACATCCCACGGCCGCTTGTATACGGACTTGTCAGCGGAAGCTATTTTTTGCTCTCAGGATTGCTTGCTAGTATTATTCTTGTAGCTATGAAATAATCGATGCCAAGCAGCTATGCTTTTGTAGAAAAAATCTTCTCTTCGGACGATCATGAAATAGTATATAATCGACTTGATTCGAGAAGGGAGAGGTATCCATGAAGAGCGAGACAGTCGTGTTCAAAGGCTCCAAACATTTCGTGCTGAATGATGTTGCTGAGGGCGTATTTGCAGTGATTTCAGTTCCCGGTACGGGCTCATTAGGCAATGCAGCAATCATTGATCTGGGTGATTCTACGCTAGTTGTGGACACATTCACGACAATAGAGGCTGCCGAGGATTTGCAGGCAGCCGCAGAGTTTCTCACGGGAAGAACAGCTTCCTACGTAATCAACACGCATTGGCATAGTGACCATACGTTTGGCAATCAAGTGTTTGCCTCTACGGCTCAAATCATATCTACGTCAACCACTCGTATGATCATGGATAGTTTTGCGAGAAAGAGGTTGGAACAACAGCAGGCAAATCCCGAAGCGATTTACCAGGCAATCGATGAGCTCGAAGTGAAAATACAACAAGAATTAGACGGCAAGTTAAAAAAGGAAATGGAATGGGACAATGCGACGGATCGTGAATTTATAAAAATGCTTCCGGATCTGGTATATTCACTGCCTACCTTAACGTTTGATCATCAAATAACCATTCACGGCAGTCGTCGCAGCGTTGAAGTCCTAACCTATGGCGGCGGTCACACGCAAAGCGATGCCTTCGTTTACATTCCGGAAGACAAAATTGCCGTAACCGGCGATCTGGTGTTATCTAAACATCACCCATACATGACATATGCTAATCCTCAGGAATGGCTGAATATTTTGGAGAAACTCGAACAACTAGGCATAGAAACCATCATTCCGGGGCATGGGGAAGTAAGCTCCTTGAAGGAACTGCATGAAGTCAAAGGCTACATAACGGATATACTGAACATCGTGACAGATGCTAATCATAACAAGGAAAGCATCGATAGGATTTCCGTACCTGAAGCCTATCAGGACTGGTACTTTACTGGATATTTTAAAACCAACTTGAAAGCTGTAGAAGACAAAATAAAGTTGGGATAACGTATGCTATGCTAACGTCCTGAAGGACGGTAAGAATTAGTGATTTGTATTGTAGAAGAGGAAACCCGGAAATAACGAAATCCCTCGTTTTAAGAGACCCATGTTGTAAAAGAAAGCATCGAGCCCCCAGGTTCGATGCTTTCTTTTTTATTACCCATTACGCGATCTGTACTTACCGACAATCGGCACAGAAAATGAAACAAAGCAGAGTGTTCGATGGGGTGTCCGGCCATTCGTCCATGATGCTCACGTTGCTGCTCAGCAACTCCAGCCGAACAAGCAGCAACCAACTACCGTTGCCACTATTAGTAGCATCTTCGTTGCTTCAGCATTGTTTTCATTGTCAACCAAAAATAATAGTTTTTATGTTTACAATTAGAAACTTGCACATTATAATTCAATTCATTAGACGTCGACGCTAATCAAATATCTTGTTATTGGTTCCCGATGGAGGTTACTACTTTGAAAACAAAAGAACTCGTATATGCTGCATTATTCGCTGCATTCATTGCGGTATTGGGTTTGATTCCGCCACTTCCTCTAGCTTTCATACCTGTTCCGATCACGGCACAGACTCTGGGCGTCATGCTGGCAGGATGCTTCCTGGGCAAACGCATGGCAGCGTTCAGTCTCATCATCTTCATCATTCTGGCAGCGATTGGTCTGCCTGTATTGGCAGGTGGTCGCGGCGGTCTCGCCGTTCTGGTTGGGCCCTCTGCAGGATACATATTTAGCTGGTCGATCGCAGCCTTTTGTATTGGGTGGGCTTCGGAGAAGCTATGGCCGCAAGTCAAGACATGGAAGCTGCTCCTCATCAATATCGTGTTTGGCGTGATTCTCGTGAGCCTGATCGGTGCTCCGGTTATGGCACTGATTACGAATACGTCCATCTGGGCAGGACTGCTTGGTGCCGTATCATATCTTCCGGGAGACTTGATCAAAGCCATTATTGCAGCCATCGTTGCCATGCAGCTTAAAGCCATCAGTCCGATCGAAGAAAAGATGCACAATTCCTGACTCTATACGACGCTGCTAGAAGCGGAAATGCGAAGGAAAATCTGTCATATAGGTGTGATAACAAATGAATCTGATACAGCCCATCCTAAACCGCGCGGTAGAGACACCCGGCCGAATCGCCATCTCTAGCGGTCGGAAACAGCTTACCTATGCGAGCCTCATGGAGCGGGTCAAACGCATTGCACAAGGGCTCCGGCAGTCTGGCTATGTGCATGACAAGATGGCTATGCTGTCCGCGAACCGTATCGAGTTTGTCGAGGTATTTCTGGGTGCGGTGTATGCAGGATGCGTGCCTGTGCTGCTTGACCCGAAATGGAGTGTTGCCGAATTGCAAAGGGTGATCCAGCAGTGCAAGCCTCGGGTCATCGTTGGTGAGAGACGTTATGTGGAAAAAATAAACGAACAGCACGCTGCCATTCCGTGTTTAACTTTTGCTGAACATGAACACCCGGGAACCTACGATACATGGCTGTCGTCATTTCAGCCAGCAGGAGATGCGGATCAAACTAACGAGTTGCTGTTTATCGGCTATACTTCAGGAACAACCGGTCGTCCCAGGGGTTATATGCGCACCCATGTCTCCTGGCTTCGAAGCTTTGAAGCAACGGGCGAGGCCTTCCAATTAGACCGGATGGAGCAGGTGCTTGCTCCAGGTCCGTTTGTGCATTCCTTGTCCCTATTTGCTCTTATGCAGTCGCTCTACAGCGGGGCGACCTTTCATATTCTGGAGCAGTTTGCTGCCCGTGAGGTCCTGAACCTGTGCTCCAAAGTACCCGATATGACTTTATTTGTCGTACCAACGATGATTGATTCCTTGTTACAATACGCTGCAGTGGATTCGGGCAAAGTATCCATTCAGGCGATGATCAGTTCAGGAGGTGCATGGTCCGAGTCATCCAAACAACGGTGTCGCGAGATGTTTCCCGATACCCAATTGTATGAATATTATGGCTCTTCGGAAGCGAGTTATATCAGTTACATAGATGTAGGCAAAGAAGACAAGCCCGGTTCTCTCGGAAGACCGTTTGACGGTGTGCAGATATCGATTCGAGACGAGTTTTTTCGGGAGGTGCCTGTGGGTGAGATCGGCCAGTTGTACATTCGCAGCGAGATGATGTTCACGGGTTACTATCAGCTTCATGAAGATACAATTGATGTTTTTCGCGATGGCTGGCTTCAGACAGGCGACTACGTGTATGTCGATCTGAACAACGATCTTTATCTCGCAGGACGTTCCCAGAATATGATTAAAAGTGGCGGCTTGAAGGTATTCCCGGAAGAAGTGGAGGCTGTGCTTGGGCGTATTCCGTCCGTACAGGAGGTTATGGTATTCGGCAAACCGAATGATCGATGGGGGGAGCAGGTAACCGCTCTGATTCAGTGGCAGGCTGGGGAGCGCCAGTGGACACTGGATGAGGTCAAGCAGTTTTGTCTGAAGTTTCTGGCCAGCTATAAGATACCCAAAGAACTCATCGACATCGATCGGTTCCAGTATACGAGCAGCGGGAAAATTGCCCGCAAAGTGATGAAGGATAATGTGGAAAGGGTGATCCTGTGACAGATGCAGTCATTGTGATGGCAAAACGTACACCGATTGGCCGCATTGGCGGAGCATTAAGCTCGCTGGAGCCGGAGGCTCTGCTGGCACCCCTGATTCGCCACATCTTAGCGGAAACCAACGTTCCGCATCACATGATAGATGATGTGGTGATCGGAAATGTGGTTGGACCGGGCGGTAACATCGGCCGCGTGGCCGCCCTTGAGGCCGGTCTTCCCGTCACGGTGCCCGGCGTAACCATTGACCGTCAATGCGGTTCGGGGCTGGAGGCCATCAATATGGCTGCGAGGCTCATTCAGAGCGGTGCAGGCGAGATATATCTGGCTGGAGGTGTGGAGAGCACGAGTCGGGCGCCCTGGAGAATGTTCAAGCCGAAGACGCTGACGGGGACGCCTGAGCTGTATACGCGTGCCCGTTTTACGCCGAGCGCTTATGGTGATCCGGACATGGGGGTGGCCGCAGAAAACGTGGCCCATGCCTACGGGATATCCAGAGCAGCGCAGGATCGTTATGCGCTGGACAGTCATGAAAAGGCTGTTCGCTCCCGGCAAACCGGGCGATTCCAGCAGGAGATCATTCCACTTGAAGTACAGGGGTGCTTGGTAGATACAGATGAATGTCCGAGAGCGGATACAAGTCTCGAAAAGCTGCAGCGGCTGAAGCCTGTGTTTGCCGATAACGGCACCGTGACGGCTGGCAATGCATGCCCCATGAATGATGGGGCGGCACTTGTGCTCATGATGTCCCGAGACAAGTGCAGGGAGCTGAACCTTCGGCCCGTGCTGCGCATCGTGGATGCAAGGGTGGCCGGAGTCGATCCGCATGTGCTGGGCATAGGCCCTGTTCCGGCAATTCGCAGCCTGTTAAGCCGCCAGCAGTTGACGGCGGATGACCTGGACGTCATCGAATTCAACGAGGCCTTCGCTTCCCAGGTGCTTGCATCATTGCAGGAGCTTCAAATCCCCTTGCACAAGGTCAATCCTGGCGGAGGAGCCCTTGCTTTGGGACATCCTTACGGAGCATCCGGTGCAATTCTAATGACGCGTTTATGCGCCGAAATGCAACGGCAGCCATTTCGACGCGGATTGGCTGCGCTTGGAATTGGAGGAGGCATGGGTCTTGCCACTCTGGTGGAGGCAGCCGAATGAACAAGCTTGAATTTGCATATCACCTTACGCCAGAAGCGATTCTTGCGTATGCGCACAGCATTGAAACTCCCTTGCAGAAGATCGATGGGACATGGCTTGCTCCGCCTACGATGCCGGTTACGTTTTGGACCTTAGCCGATGTTCCGTGGCTGGACAAGGAGCGTACGTTCATCCATGGCAGCCAGTCGTTTGCTTATGAGAAACCGCTCTTAGCCGGCGCTCATCTTGACTGTGTGCTGACCCTCACTCGAATGGAACAGAAAACGGGCCACAGTGGAGCGCTCACCTTGTATACCCACTTGCTGGAATGCAGATGCAAGGGAGAGCTGGTTGTGAGTGCAGAGACGGTATTAATATCGCTGGAGGATCACGCATGGAAAAAAAGATAACAATGGAAGCGATCAGGCTGTTCGCTGCTGCTTCCGGGGATGCGGCTGCCTTTCACACCGATCCCGAAGCGGCGAAGGCCGCCGGATTCAAAGGTCCTGTTGCCCATGGCATGTACATCATGGGAATTGCCCATTCCATGTATTTGAGCCAGCACTCGGAGCAATGGATCAAGTCTTCCCGAATGAGGTTTATGAAGCCTGCATGGGCGGATACGGTGGCGCGATTTGATTATGATTGCGCAAACCATGAGATTCAGGTCACCGTGACAGGGGAGAATGGTGAAACGCTGGCGAATGGTTCGTTTTCCGTTGGCGGAAAGGTGGATGATCTTTGAATAAAACGGTTTTGATTACAGGTGCCACAAGAGGGATCGGGCGTTGTCTTGCTCTCCGATTGGCCCGTCACGGCTACCGCGTGGCTGTTAATGGAACCCGGCAGCCAGGCATCGATTGTGTAGTAGAGGACATCCGCCAGCATGGGGGAGAGGCATCGGGTTATTGTGCAGATGTTGCCAACCCTGATGAAGTAACAGCCATGGTCAACGCTATTGTGACGAAATATGGAAGCATCGATGTTTTGATTCATAATGCAGGCAATTTGCGGGACCGCAAATGTTTGGACATGACCGATGAGGAATGGGATACGGTGATTGATGTAAACCTGAATGGCGCCTTTTATTGCATTCGGCGTGTGCTGCCACACATGACTGAACACGGAGGGGACATTGTACTGATGACCTCAACAGCCGGATTGAAAGGTTCCGTGGGGCAAGTGAACTACAGCGCAGCTAAGGCAGGCATGCTCGGCATGGTATGGACGCTGTCAGAGGAACTGCGGCGATACCGTATTCGCATCAATGCGATTGCGCCAGCAGCCCTGACCGATATGACCCGTCCTGTAATCGAGTTTTTGACCGAAAAATATGCCCAGCGCAATGAGCCATTTCCCGAGCACTGGAAGGTGGGTGAAAGTGATGATGTTGCTTGTTTCGTGAAGCTTTTGCTGGAACAGCCCGATACGGATCTTACAGGGGAGACGTTTGGTGTCAATGGCCCTGACGTGACCTTGTGGCAGAAGCCCTCGATCATTCACAAAAGCGGCGATGCAGCAGCCATTTTCGACAGCTGGAGAAACAGGAGAGGAGGCGGGAGATGTTAACGTTGAATCAGGTTCAATTTTATTATCGTAAGGGACAGTCGGTTCTTGATGAGATTAGCTTTGCCGTGAAGAAGAGAGAGTTTCTTGCCATCGTCGGCGGGAATGGTTCCGGTAAATCCACCCTGGCCAAGTTAATGAAGGGCTTGCTGCTGCCGAAGAAGGGCAGCGTCCAATTCAACAAGCTGGACACCACAGAGCCCGAAGTGGCAGCAGATATTCACCGTCGTATCGGCATCGTTTTTCAAAATCCCGATGATCAGTTCATTACAACAACAGTGACGGATGAGATTGTGTTCGGCATGGAGAACCTCCGTATTCCGCGGGATGAAATGCATGCTCGCCTGAATCTGGTTCTGAAGGCTGTTGGATTGGAGAATGAAGCGGAAGCCATGCCGCATCAGTTGTCCGGTGGACAGAAGCAGCGTGCTGCCATTGCAGCCGTCCTTGCCATGCAGCCTGACATGATCATTCTGGATGAGGCGACCTCCATGCTTGATCCAGAGGGAAGACAGCAGATGCTGCTGATCATGCAGGAGCTTCATCGTCAGGGTGTGACGATTGTACACATCACGCATCACATGGATGAGGTCCTGCATGCCGAACGTGTTCTGCTGCTGCATGAAGGACATATTGCGTATGATGGAACGCCGGCAGTACTGTTTGAAACGGTGGCATTGGCCGATTACGGACTTCATGCGCCGTTTGCCGTAAGGCTGCGGCAATCGCTTAGTAAAGCTGGTCCGACAGCTCCATTAATACCGGATTGGAAGGAGTGGACCCGATCGCAATGGTCTATGCGTTGAATCAGGCAAATGTACGCTTCGCGGATCGGGTTGCACTGCGAGATGTGAGCTGCACCCTTGGGGAGGGGAAGTGGATTTCGGTTGTTGGACCGAGCGGTGCCGGAAAGTCTACCTTCGCCCATGTACTGAAGGGGCTGCTTCCGTTATGTGAAGGTGAGTATTTCATTAATCAGAGCCCTGCCCCGAAGGACGCCAAGGGACATAGCAGCGTTATAACCGATATAGGCTTTGTATTCCAGTATCCGGAGCATCAAATATTCGAAAGCACCGTATACAAGGAGCTTGCATTCGCACCTCGTATGCAGGGTTGGTCATCCGTTCGAATCGAAGAGGCTATCGAGCAGATCCTGCCACTGGTGGGTATGGGGAGGGAGCTGCTGCCTTGGGTTCCCCTTCAATTAAGTGGTGGGCAAAAACGGCGGGTGGCTCTTGCCTCGGTGCTGCTCATGAATCCGAGACTGCTCATTCTGGATGAGCCGACGGCTGGCTTGGACCCGGCGGGCAGGTTTGCACTCCTGCGCATGCTGCAGGCATGGCAGCAGGCAGAGAACCGAACGATCGTGTTCATCTCGCATCAGATGGAGGATGTTGCCGAATTTTCGGACGAGGTCATGGTGTTCCATCAGGGGCAACTTCTGGGACATGAGGATACCCATACGCTTTTTTTTGAGCGATCCGACCTTCTGGAGCAAGCAAGACTACCTCTGCCTGAAGCTGTACAGCTTATGAGATTGGTGGAGGAGCTGTCTGGTCGAAGCATCGGAGTGAGCAGCTGCAGAGAGAAGGATATTCTGGACGCGGTGCTGCCGTTCTGGGAAGTTAGAGGGCAATAAATATGCAGAAAAATATACTGTTTGGACAATTCATCGAACAAGATTCCCTGATTCATCGATTGGACCCTCGAACGAAACTGCTTGGCATGGTTCTGATGATGGTTAGTTTTTTGGCACTACGGACTTGGGTCGATTACGCTGCTGCCACAGCTTTTGTTCTGATCGTCATGGGGCTGTCTCATATATCCATATGGATGTATTTGCGGACATTAAGGCCGGTCTGGTTCATTTTAGTGTTTACCTGGACATATAACGCCATTCTTACTCCGGGTACAACGATATTGTGGTCCTGGTCGTTCATATCTTTGACAGCGGAAGGCATCGAGACGGGAACGGTTGTCGTCTGGCGTATCGGCTTGATGATCCTTCTTGCCTCAATCCTTACCCTGACCACCAAGCCGTTGGCATTGGCTCTGGGATTGGAAAAGCTGCTGTCGCCGCTGTCCAGATTACATGTACCCGTTGAACAGATTTCCTTGATGGTGGTGATTGCCATACGCTTTATTCCCACCATTATGGAAGAACTGGAACGCATTATGCTCGCCCAAAAGGCAAGGGGATATGATATCACCGCCCTCAAGCTGCCCAAGCGGCTGCTCGCCTATATTCCCATTGTAGTGCCGCTCTTCATGACGACCATTCAACGCGCGGAGCAGTTATCGCTGGCCATAGACGCCAGAGCTTATGGTAACGGGAAGGGCAGGAGCTCTTACCGAGTATTGAGATTGACGACTACGGACTTTAGGGCAGGAGGATGCACGATCGGTTTCATCTTCGTGCTGCTTCTGCTCTCAGGAGGATAATAGATATGGAATGGAGCACACGTCTTACGGATCTTCTGAACATTCAGTATCCTATCATTCAAGGGGGATTGGCTTACCTTGGCTATGCCGATCTGGCAGCAGCCGTATCCAATGCCGGCGGACTTGGGCAGATTACGGCTATGAGTCTTCCTGATGCGAATTCCCTGCGCTGCGAAATTCAGCGGATTCATGCCTTAACGGACAAGCCGTTCGGGGTCAATCTTGCTCTGGGCATGCAGCGAGCGGATCTTGCAGACCGTCTGCAGGTCATCAAGGAAGAGAACGTTTCGGTGGTATCCATTACAGGAGGCAACCCGACTGACATGCTGAATGAGCTGCGGAGAACGGATATAATCACACTGGTGCTTGTCTCATCACGCAGACAGGCGCAAAAAGCGGAGGCGCTTGGCGCATCCGCAGTCATTGTTGTGGGCAATGAAGGTGGAGGGCATCTTGGACGCGACGGAGTGGGCACCATGGTACTGGTGCCCAGCATTGCGGATGCGGTGCAAATCCCCGTCATTGCTTCAGGTGGAATTGGAGACGGCCGAGGCTGGATGGCTGCTCAGGCTCTGGGCGCGGAAGGAATCGTCATGGGTACTCGTTTTATTGCCACACAGGAATGCGTGCATGCCTCTGAATCCTATAAACGAGCGCTGGTCAGCAGCTCAGAGACGGACACAACGATCATTAAAGCGTCCATCGGTTCTCCGGGGAGGGTGCTGCGCAATGCTTTTGCCCAGCATATTGTTGAGACCGAGCAAAGGACACCCGGTTATGAGCAGATCCAACACTTGATTCGCGGTCAGGTAAACCGACGCTGGATTCACGACGGTTATGAAGAGGAGGGGTTCGGCTGGGCTGGGCAGGTGACTGGATTGATTGAAGATATCCCTACCGTTTCCGAACTGATCAACCGAATGATTGCGGAGGCAGGGCGCATCCGTCATGCGTGGGGAAGTTCTTAACACTTCGTTTGAAAGTTTGCTTTTCCTTCCAGGATAGTGTTCAAAAATTTCTTTGACTTTCTTAATCGCTTCTGGATATCTTCGATTTCTTTGATTTTTTGTTCAACGATCATTTTCTTATCCTCGTATGCCAAGTCAATTTGTTGATTAACTAGCGTACTTAATTCTTCTATAGAAAAGTCTACGGACAGGAGCACCTTGACATCATCGAGGAATTCAACGATCTCTTCTGAATAAATACGGTAATTGTTTTCATCTCTTGCAACGAACCTGTCCGGGATCAGGTTTTTGCGTTCATAGAATCTCAATGTTGATATAGGCAGACCTGTTAATTTTGAAACCTCATTTATTTTCATATTGCGGCCCCTTCTCTCTCTTGCTATAAACCTAGGTTTATAGTTCATAATACGATTATGATAACGAACGACATACACCATGTCAAAAAAATGAATGTTATCAAAAGGAGAGATTCGATGTTTAACCATATTCTGAATAACGATTTTGCCAATGTAGTTAAGGGGCGACGTTCTGTCCGCAAGTATGATGAGAGTATCAAAATATCGAGAGAAGAAATGAGCGAAATGATTACGGAAGCCAGCTTGGCTCCATCCTCCGCAAATATGCAGCCTTGGCGTGTTATCGTGGTTGATACTCCGGAAGGAAAAGAAAAACTAAGACCTCTTGTACGTTTTAATACATTACAAAACGATACTTCCTCGGCCATGTTATTAATTTTTGGCGATACTCAAAGCTATTTGAATGCCGAGGATATTTACAATACAGCTGTGGAGCAAGGGAAAATGCCAGCCGAAGTACGAGATCGTCAGCTGGAAACCATTCTGTCCATGTTTCCGGCACTTCCAAAAGAAGTGAAGGTTGAAGTTGCCAAAGTCGACAGCAGCCTTTTTGCGATGCAGTTCATGTTAATAGCTCGTGCACATGGGTATGATACGAATCCAATGGCGGGCTTCGAAGTTGATCAACTGGCAAAAGCATTTGATCTAGATGAAGAACGCTATGTTCCCGTAATGATGATCTCAATAGGAAAAGCCAAAGAAGAAGGTTATGAATCAGTTCGATTAGGTCCCGATAGAATTACTTTTTGGAAGTAACCTGGCGGTGGAGATGAGGTCACATTTGATTATGGCATAATCGGATGGAGTAAATTTACGTGTTTGGCTGGGGGACAATCAGCGAGTGTTGTATGAAACTTCTAGTATACGGCAATCTTTTGGCTGGTGGAGGACCTTAATGGGTTTCCTTGGCTGCTAGATCCTATTAAAGTTTTGGAGCTTCACCGCCAGTCATAACCCAATAACAAGAAAGGGCACTCGAGTCGAGTGCCCTTCTTGTTGTCTCTAAGCAAAATTAACTTGAAAAAATTAGCACATTTACGAATGCTGTTGGATACCCAACACACCGGGCATATCTGATCGTTGTTGAAATGTGTGAACTATTTCTATAATGGAAGTTGTTTAATAAAAACAACGCGTTGTTGGTTTTTTTCTATGCAAGGAGAACAGAGTGGGTAACATGAACAGAGAGGATAGGAACCTATACGGGTTTGCCTCTTCTGGAATTTAATTATGAAGAGAGTTTTTTTTAATGACTAATTTTTCATTATCGATTCCTACTCCTGTACCGTTTGAACTTATGTTATCGCTAGAGGGTAAGTGTGCAGTAGTTACAGGCGGTAGCCGCGGAATTGGCGAGGCGATTGTCACACGAATGGTTAAGGCTGGTGCCTTCGTTGTGCTGACAGGCAGAGGACAAGAGGCTCTGACACGTGTCGAGGCAAAAATCGCCGCAATGGGAGGAAAGGTTGTTGCCGTTCAGGCAGATTCCAGCAGCGTGGAAGATTCTAAAAAGTGGGTTTTCTCTATTCTCTAATTCTTCAATCCGGCCGCCGTGAATGGACCTTTCACCGTAATTGTTGCAAGAATACGAGCCATCTCTTCAGGAGATTCGGTTCCGTTGCCATTCAGCCACTGCTCAATGACACCGATATGGGCCGAAACCAAATAGGCAATTAAGTACTCGCTGGGAACAAGCAATTTCTCTTGCTTTACCAGAGGGAACTCTTTTCTAACAAACAATGTATTCCACAAGAACTCCTTCATTTTTGTTTGGAAGGATAGGCCACCTTTGGGACCGGATACGGCCCTCATAAACTTTCGGTTCTGATCCAAATACTCAAACATGGAAACCATGACATTAAGGGGCAGCGTTGGGGGTACATTCGAATCTGCATCTACATTAACGTCCGTAACTTTTTGTTTAACGATGTCCCTCATTTTGTCCATAAACTCTTCTTGGCATCGGGCCATTAAATCAAATTTATCCTGATAATGCGCATAGAAGGTTCCGCGATTAATTCTGGCCCTCGTTGTAATATCCTTAACTGTAATGGCTTCGAATCCTTTTTCCTCAATTAAATCAATCAAGGCTTCACGGATGAACTCTTTCGTTCGAATAATTCGCAAATCTTTGCTCGGTTCTCGCATTCTTAAGCCAACTCCTTTTTGAAAAATGTATACACAGACAAATAGTGCCGATACCTGGCACAGGAACGATTCGAACATGGTTGACTGTTACATGATATTATAATAAAAATCGTATAGTTAAACAACACGTTGTTTGATTTTGTGAGAAACGAAGGCTTGTCCTAATCATATAATCCAAAATCAAACCCGCCTTACAAGGCAGGTGCCGTTACCGGGTCAAGTGTCCCCACATAGGAATAAGCAGATAAGAACGGTTTATTACATGTACGAGGATGGTGAGATTCAATGGCACTGAAGCCAATAAAAGCAGGTACGAGATTGACCGGAAGGGTTGTGGTCCCGGGCAGCCCGTCGTACCGTGCGGCCAGAATGGAATACAACAGGCGCATTTCCAAGTTTCCACGGGTCATCGTTTTTTGCAGACGAACACAGGATGTGATCAATGCCGTCAAATGGGCTCGTGAACGGGGCGTACGTCTGCGAGTGCGCAGCGGGCGGCACAGTTATGAAGGATTTTCGACAATCAATGGCGGGATTGTTATCGATGTGAGTGCAATGAATAAGGTGAAGGTGGATCGCAAGAACAGGGTGGCCCACGTGCAGACAGGCAATCCGCTTGCCCGTGTATACAGGAAGCTGTGGGATAAGGGCGTAGCGCTCCCGGCAGGGACGGCACCTGATGTGGGTGTTGCAGGGCTTACCCTGGGAGGCGGGATTGGACTGTTGTCTCGTAAATATGGACTTACCTGCGATAACCTGAAACAGGTGAAGATGGTTGTAGCTTCGGGAAGGTATGGAGCGAAGACGATCATCGCGAATAAGAAAAAAAATTCCGATCTTTTCTGGGCATCAAGAGGTGGCGGGGGAGGCAGCTTCGGCATTGCTACCCGCTATACGTTTCGGGTACGGCCTATCCGGACAGTCTCCATCTACAGCATAACCTGGAAATGGCGCGACCTGGAGAAGGTATTTCCGGCTTGGCAGCGCTGGGCACCTTCGGTCACAAACCGCTTAACCTCAACCATCGAGGTGGCTGCCAAGCAGGTGGGGACGATCGTCTCGACGGGGCAATTGCTTGGCGGTGCAGAGGAGCTACGTCGACTGATCCGACCTTTGCTACAAGTAGGAACTCCGGTGAAAGTGATGGTGCGAACGGTACCTTTTATTGAAGCGACCCAATTTTTTGCCGCTGGAGATCTGAATTTGGAACCGAAGTTTAAAATAACCGGGGCTTTCGGATATAAGCCTCTACCTCCTGAAGGGGTACGGATGATTCGCGATTTCCTCTCGAAAGCACCTAATAAGCATGCTACCGTGTGGTGTCAAAGTTTAGGGGGTGCCGGCAGCGCGGTAAGCAGGGTATCTCCGACTGCAACAGCCTATCCTCATCGGAAGGCAGAAACGGTTTATGAACTGTCGGCGCGGTGGAGGAATGACAAAGAGCAGCAGCGGAATATTCAGTGGGTGAAAAGGTTCCGTAAAGCGTTACGTCCCTATGTAGTAGGAGACTATGTGAACTTCCCGGATCTGGGGATCAAGAATTGGCCGAAGTCGTATTACGGCGTGAACTTTGCTCGTTTGAAGCGTGTGAAACAAAAGTATGATCCGTTAAATGTATTTCGTTTTGCCCAGAGTATTCCGGTGGGGAAGCGATCCGTTCGCAGATTAGACAAAAAGAAAAGTTAGGATATATAGGTTACAAATAAAATTGAAGTAAAAAAATGTAATAACATTGGAGTTTACTCCAATGTTATTTTTTGTATGGAAAAACAATATTCTATTAAAGAGGTTTCACGGCTGCTAATATTCCGAAGGATACGCTTCGGTATTATGACCGTATCGGAGTTGTATCCATCTCGGGAACACAATTCCTACCGTATGTATTCTAAGGAGGACCTCATCGCCAGCATTTATGGGAACATTAATCGATTCATAATACTCACTTAAGATGATAGATAATATCCTTGTTTTCTTATTAATTCAGAAAAATCAGCTTTTAGAGATGAAATAATGAAATAAATATTGACATTTGGTGGGCGTTAATCAGTATAATAGTAGAAAAATATCCATAATCATATAAATATGTAATGAAACCTATCATTGAATTGGATATTTAAAGACGATTGATTTTGATTCAAGGCGGTGATGTTTAAAGAGGGACCTTGAATATACCTCATGCGTTTACACTACATGATATTCATTTATCTTAATGAGGCCAGAATTTGAATCTTAGGAGGCAGAGGATGGAGACCGTAGTCAATTGGCTAAACGGAATTATCTGGAGTAACGCTTTGATTTATCTATGTTTGGCAACAGGCTTGTTTTTTACCATTGCAACCCGATTTTTGCAAGTTAGACACATCAAGGATATGCTCAAACTGATGTTTCAAGGTAAAGGTTCCGAAGCTGGCATATCATCATTTCAGGCGCTGTCAATGGCTCTTGCCGGGAGAATTGGGGTCGGAAATATCGCCGGTGTGGCAACAGCAATCGCATATGGCGGACCAGGAGCTGTATTCTGGATGTGGTTGATTGCATTTCTGGGTGCGGGCTCTGCATTTGTTGAAGCTGCACTCGGTCAGGTCTATAAGACCAAACAAAATGGTCAGTACCGCGGGGGACCAGCATATTACATCGAAAAAGGCTTGAATATGAAGTGGTACGCAGTCCTATTTGCGATTGTAACGGTCATTGCAACGGGGATGCTGCTTCCCGGAGTGCAAGCCAATAGTATTGCAGTAAGTATGGAATCGGCCTTTAACATTAACCCTGCCATCATCGGCGCGGTGCTTGTACTGATTCTGGGTGCGATTATTTTCGGTGGCGTTAAACGCATTGCTATGGTTGCCCAGGTCGCTGTGCCCTTTATGGCCGTTGGTTATATCATTATTGCACTTATTATAGTTATTAGTAATATTAATGAGCTTCCAGCTATGATCAGCCTGATCTTCTCCAGCGCCTTCGGTGCAAATGCCTCTTTCGGTGGAATTTTGGGGGCAGCTATCAGTTGGGGAGTGAAACGGGGCATTTATTCCAATGAAGCGGGACAGGGGACAGCTCCTCATGCAGCGGCGGCCAGTGAAGTGTCACATCCCGCCAAGCAAGGGCTAGTCCAATCGTTCTCGATCTATATCGATACCTTATTCGTCTGTTCAGCTACCGCATTCATGATTCTGATCACCGGAATGTACAATGTAACGCCAGAAGGAGCCGGCGCTATTGTGAATAATCTGGGAGACGTTGGACCGGGGCCTGTGTATACGACACGGGCAGTTGAGACGCTGCTTCCTGGCTTTGGCTCTGCGTTTGTTGCTATTGCGCTATTCTTTTTCGCCTTTACGACGATCATGGCTTATTACTATATGGCGGAGACGAATCTGGCCTACATTAACCAAAAATTCAGACGGGTTTGGATGGAATATGTATTGAAAGCGGCTATTTTGATTGTTACCTTTTATGGCTGCATCAGAACAGCCGACTTGGCATGGGGACTTGGTGATATTGGCGTAGGAAGTATGGCCTGGCTGAATATTATAGCTATACTGTTATTGACTAAGCCGGCGTTGAAAATCCTTCGCGATTACGAGCGGCAGAAGAAGGAGGGCAAGGATCCGGTATTCGATCCTGTCAAGCTGGGGATTAAAAATGCAGACTTTTGGGAGAAGGAATACACTCCAATCGATTCTCCATCACAGCAGCACAAGAACAATTCGGTGCATATGTAAGTGTCTGGTTCATATGATTGGATCAGCAAAAAGATCAGCAAAAAGAAGCTGCGTCCATCGCAGTTTCTTTTTGCTTTTATGATGTGGTGGCTCTGCCAAGAAGATTAGGGTTTGGGGATGTTGAGGTTGAGCTGACATCTTCGCCATTTGCACCTGTACGATAATCGTCATTGTTTTGACATTGAAGGTTATATTTTTTCTATCAAGAGCATGGATTTGTCTTTTTATGTTTTGTGAATAAAACCGATTTGCGGATTGCATTCTACCCTTAAGCTAAATAGAGTATTATGATAATGAATGTAAGTAAAAACAGCATGGTTGGGTGGCTGAATAAATGAAAAAGATTCTCTTCACTGGCGGAGGTTCGGCAGGGCATGTAACGGTTAATCTTGCGTTGATTCCAAAGTTTATGGATGCAGGCTGGTCAATGGATTACATAGGTTCAATAAATGGCATCGAGAGACAACTTATTACCCCTATTCCTAATGTAAAATACCACTCGATTTCAACGGGCAAGCTTAGACGATATGTAGATTTGAAAAACGTAAAGGATCCCTTCCATGTAGTCAAAGGGGTTGTCCAAGCGTATCAACTGATAAAAAAACAAAAACCAGCCGTAGTCTTTTCCAAAGGCGGCTTTGTATCCGTCCCTGTTGTTATTGGAGCATGGTTGAATAAAGTACCTGTAATTGTACACGAATCAGATTTGACCCCAGGGTTAGCCAACAGGATAACTAGCAGGTTCTCAACTGTAATATGCACCACCTTTCCGGAGACTGCTGCGGCCTTCAAAAATAATAACGGCCATCATGTAGGCCCGGTTATTAGAGAAGAAATGAAACAGGGCAAGGCAGAACGAGGTCGTGAGTTTGTTGGATTTTCCAAAATGACGAAGCCTACCATTCTCGTAATGGGTGGTAGTTTAGGAGCCAGGAAAATTAACGAAGTACTTCGGGAGTCATTAAATGAGCTAACAAAGCAATTTGGAATCATTCATCTTTGTGGAAAAGGGAACCTTGACTCCTCGATATCGAATCCGGATTATAAACAATTTGAATACATTGATCAAGAGCTGCCCGATATACTAGCTTACTGTGATTTCGTTATTTCTAGGGCAGGCTCCAATTCGATTTTTGAATTCCTGTTCCTGAAGAAACCGATGCTTTTGATTCCTCTAACTAAACAACAGAGCAGAGGGGACCAGCTTTTAAATGCCGCCTCTTTCGAACGTGAGGGTTATTGCAAGGTTCTGCATGAGGAACTGCTGGATTCTAAAAGCTTGATAACGAGTGTTAGGGAATTGGCTGAAGAAAAAGAGGTCTACATAAAAAACATGAATGGTTTCAAACATCATGATGCCTTAGGCCTTCTCTATAATCTCATTATTGAAACAGCTAAATGAAGCAAAATTATCGTTATTTATCTGTTCATGAAACCACATCACGTGCTTTCAGTATAATTAATAGATTCATATCTTGATGAGGGAGTGTGAGGACGTAATGAATGAAATCATCAATATGATTATGTCTCTGTTTGAAAAGCTAACTGATGAAGAGAAGGCATCCATAAACAGTGCCCTTTCCGAGTTGTTTGAGAGACCCATTCCATGTTTCATTTCAGAGCTCTCTACGTTTAATGAAGAGGAACTAGTTGTCACTAAGAACACAATAAACGGGTTGATTCTCACTAGAGAGAATGTACCTGACCTTTTAGAAGCGTACGAACGATTAAAGAACAATGATCTACCTCAAAAAGTCTCCTTTGGGCACTTGACAGCAGATTAAGTTAACGGGAAAACACTCTATCTTGATAAAAAATGAAGGCAACCAATCATAATGATCGGCTGCCTTGCTATGGCTAACTCGAATGGGGTTAACTGCAACTCGCTAAAGAGAGACGCTAGCCACAAATTGATCTACATGGCGAAAATGAGAGAAATTAATCCCAAACCTCAGAATGATCGTGCAATCTGCGCAGGCGGTAGGCGTTCGTGGCAAACTCGCGCACTTCTTCAAGAATGGTGTAATTTGCCCATGCGCCTGCGAAAGCGCCAATCCCAGGCACCATCTGTAACATTTTCCGGAAGTCAATGGCATCGCGGTACTCGATCTGAAATGTCTCCCAGTCCATATTCCGGGAGTATTCGGCGTCGGAGAGCCACTGTTCCTTTTCCATATGCCAATGTTTAATGGAATCCAATAGTCGGGCACGGTTCTCCGGCCCCGAAAACGTCATTTGAAATACTTTGAGAATGAATACCCGCTCGGAGAAGTGTTTGGTGTCATAACCATAAACATGCGCCAGCTCGAACAAAAATTTCATTTTGATCGCAATTAAAGCCGGAAAGTCTACCATACTAAACATAATGCCACCGGCTCCCGTTCCAGCGCCTTCGGCAACCGCGATTTTTTGGTACAGGGCAAACAACTCTTTCGCTTCTTGATCGGCAGACTCCAGTTCCAAAGTGCGCTGCACCGGTCGGCCGGGTGTATATTCCGCACCGAACAGTGCAGTGCGCACGATCGATCGGATGGTGGTGGTCATGATGCTGTGCATCTTCGGGGGAATCAAATGATTGATTCGAGTGCCGATGGTTTTCGATGTTTTTTCGAGCCAACCGGGCGGTTTGAACATTTTTCGCTCCCACTCGGCAACTTCCCTCTGTACTTTATGTTCGTAATTCATGCTTAACCGCTCCTCCAAAACATTTGGTTATATTGTAGCGAATAACTCCGTACTACGGAATAGACCGTAGCAGGATGCGGACCTCGACTAAAGTCCAGCGCCAGCTTACATAAAAGGATAGGCAAGATGAAAATGCTCCAAGGCCGCTTGTGTTTTTATGGCACTGTCAATATAGAACTGCAGTTGATCTGAAATGACCTAACTTGATGGGCTGACCGACAAGAGGAAATCAACACAGGGTGAATTGAAGAGGAGGGATATTATAATTTATAACGAGGTTGTTAACATCAGTAATGCCTATTTTCCTCCAATCATATAATTTGCTGGAAGAGATCACGCATCAGAAGCACACCTTTTATATCTGCCTGTTTGAAAAGGCCATTTTGCAGAGTCTTTGATTTTTTTGTAACTATAGAAAACAGACAACCAGTCCCCTAAGAGGCTGGTCGTCTGTGCTTGCACCTTGCTTTACCTGAACCGAATTGCTTTTTGTGCGGTTTCATTCGTGATTTGTGTCATAGGTAGACGAAGTCGATCTGATCGAATAAGCCTGTTTTGAGCCAGCAGCCATTTGAGCGGAGCCGGATTAGGCTCAGAAAAGAGAAATTGAATAAGTGGTGTAAGGCTATCAAATTGTTCTCTGGCCTCTTGATTTTTTCCATTACGGAACGATTCATATACTTGTACAAATTGTTGGGTTTCTAAATTGGCGCTAGCCAGGATTCCTCCTTTGCTGCCGCAACATAACGAGGCATAAAACAAATCGTCTTCGCCGCACAAAATTGGTTTGGACTGGGTTCTGGTAAGTTGGAATAGACGTTTTATGTCGCCGGTGCTATCTTTCATTCCGATGACATGATCCATCTTCAATATGGTCTTCACTGTGTGCAAATCCAGCGTTGCGGCTGTACGATGCGGGATGTCGTAGAGAATAATGGGCAACCCTGTTTCGGCCAGGGCTAGAAAATGATACACGATTCCCTGCTGTGAAGGACGATTGTAGTAGGGGGTGGCGACCAATGCGGCATCGGCCCCAAGTTCTTTTGCCCGGGCTGTTTTTTTGATGGCAGCGGCCGTATTGTTAGATCCAGTACCTACAATCAAGGGAAGCTCTTCAAGTATAATGCGGGCCTCGTAAATCATCCTTTCAAGCTCTGAATCCCCTACTGTAGGCGATTCCCCGGTTGTTCCGTTGACGACCAGCCCGTGAATTCCGCTATTTCTCAAACGTGTAACGAGCCTCTTAAAAGATTTGATGTCAAGATATCCTTGTTCATCAAACGGGGTGACAATAGGAACCATGACTCCGCGCAATGACTCTTCATTTAGCATCATTTTGATTTCTCCTCTCTCAAGTCATCTCTGTGATGGACAATTGTTGTTATTCGCATGCAAGAATATCGGAGATGGCTCGAATGAGTACTGAGTTTTCTTCTATATTTCCAATTGAAATACGAAGGTGGCCGGGCAGGTTCCATATACCTCCGTATCTCACGATGATCCCATGGGCCATGAGGGCTTCGTATATATCTTTTGCTGCAGCCCCTAACTCAACTAACAGAAAATTACTTGTACTTTCCACATAAGGCAGTCCCATTTGTTGAAAAGCGTGATAAAGCTGCAGCTTCCCTTCATGATTTGATTTCAGTGTCAGACGGACATGCTCAACGTCTTGAAGAGCAGCAGTTGCTGCGATTTGAGCTAGTGTGTTCACATTAAACGGTTCCTTGACTTTGACTATTTGATAAACAAGCGTCTCATGGCCCACACCATAACCGACTCTAAGTCCAGCCAGGCCATACAGCTTTGAAAAAGTTTGCAATACAATCACCGGGTATCCGGATCGAACAAATTCAAGGCCATCGGTATAATCGGATTCATGTGCGAACGGACTATATGCGGCATCCAACAGAACAAGGACATGCTTGGGAAGTGCATCCAGGATATAGCGTAGATCTTCCCTCGGAAGGAACGTGCCAGTCGGATTGTTTGGCGAACAAAGGCAAAGCCAGCGGGTTCGGTTGGTCACTGCATTGACGATGGCCTCCCTGTCAAACTTGAACGAAGGACTTAAAGGAACCGGAACGACGGTTGCTCCCATCAGATGCGCGCCAAATTCGTACTCGCTGAACGAAGGCGAACATATAATCACTTCATCTTCTGGTTCCAGGAAGGTTTCGGCAATGAGTGTGATCAGTTCATCACCGCCGTTACTTATGATGAATTGTTCAGGAGCCATCTGATGGTGAGCTGCCAGTGCTTGCCGCAATTGGACGGTGCTCGCATCCGGATATCGATGTAAATCGGATAAGGAATGCGCAATCGCTTCAAGCGCTTTGGGCGATGGACCCAACGGATTTTCGTTAGAAGCTAATTTGATGATATCGGACAGCCCCAACTCTTGTTGGAGTTCCCGGATCGGTTTTCCCGGCGAATAAGGCGACAAGTTACCCAGTGCGCTCCGCAATGGAATCGTGAATGAATGGTTCATGCTGGTTCCTCCTTCCTGTGAAAATGGGCCATATGGCATGAATATAAACCGTCCCATCTGAAAAGTAACCATCCAATTGGGTCCCTTTTCATCAAGCCGATTGGGAAAACTGAGCGGTTGGTCCGGAAAAATACGAAAGTGGATGGTTACGCCATGCTGGATTGCCGTTATATTCAGATTAATTTTACGTTAAGGGGTGAAGAGACAGTATGACTGTGTTGGAACAACTGAACAAGGAAAAAATAATGGCGATGCTTCGAGGCGTACATCCGGATGCAGCGGACCGGACCGTCGAAGCGCTGGCCCAAGGCGGTATTCGTTTCATCGAAGTGACAACCAACACCGAGGGCGTATATGCTCTGATTGAACGATGGAGAAAAACGTATGACCACGATTTAATTGTTGGTGCCGGAACCGTATTGGATGTGGAAATGGCGAAACAAGCCATAGCTTCAGGTGCGCAATTTATGGTGTCACCCAATCTGGATGAAGAGGTAATAGCATACGGTGCCATGCATCACATCGATGTGTATCCCGGTGTCATGACGCCAACGGAAATCGTACGAGCGATCAAGTTTGGGGCAAAAGCCGTCAAAGTATTTCCGACTGGCTCGCTTGGAGGCGCTTCCTATTTAAAGGAAATCCGTGGGCCGCTCAATAATATTCCTATGATCGCGTCTGGCAGTGTTGGGCTGAATAATATACGGGAGATTCTCCACGCTGGCGCGTTTGCGGTAGGGATGGGAGGAAGTCTGGTAAAGCAGGATTGGATTGAATCAGGCAATTTTTCTGCTATCCAGAGATTGGCAAAAGAGTTGGTCCATGTTGTAGCCGAGGAGCGGGCGACACATTAAATCCTGGGAAGCACGCTTTAGTATTCGTGTCTGAGCGCACATCAGAGGACAACAACATGTACACCATATCTAATTTGGAAGCCGCATTCAATGCGGCTTTTTTATCTAAGTACAAACAAACCGAAGATGTTGATGGATTTCTTTGTTACTTCAACACAGCCAGCAACCTTAATCATCCGCATTGAAATGTAACAATGCTTGATTATGTAATATGGCTTCTTAAACACTGACACACCGTGGTCAGTGTTATATGTTTATCATAAAGGTTGTAATGGATGAAGGATTATCTTGGACTCGTCTTATTTCCTACACGAGGAATAACGGCGGAATTGGGAGGGGAAGAACTATGGCAACTATCTATCGTGAGATTGAAATCGACTGCAGTCTTGATAAAGCTTGGGATCAGCTTCGGGACTTCGGGAATGCGGCTAGACTATTCGCTGGCGTCCTTGCGGATTGCCAGGAGGCTTCGGGCGAACGAACGGTGACCTTCAACAACGGATATGTGGTTCAGGAGTAGCTAGTAAGTCTAGACGAGGAGAAGTGTCGTCTGGCCTACACTGTAGTGAACGGCGATTTCGCCCATCACAGCGCGTCCATGCAGATGCTCCCTTCTGCTGGAGGAGTAAAATTCGTCTGGATTAGTGATTTCTTGCCCCATGAGGCGAAACAGCGCGTTGAACCTCTTGTCGAGGCAGGCTGTCAAGCAATCAAGCGATTCCTCGAATCACTCTGAATGGGAGGCAGGCGGGAGCTGCATGGTTCTGACGAATTCTTACGAGTGGGGTATATGTTATCACATTGCACGTGAAAGATTTGTATACGGTACGGAAGGACGAACTGGGTACTACTAACAAATAATTACAATGTATGATTTGCTTATGGCTGCCCCATAATATGTCTGTCTTTAAAGGAGGTGTTTCCCGTTTATTTCTATAAAGAAGACTTAATTAATATGATTGTGCCGGATAAACCTGATCCGGCTGCAGCAAAGGTCCTGCAGGAAGCCTTGGGTGGTCGATTCGGTGAGATGCGCACGATGATGCAGTATTTTTTTCAAAGCAGCAATTTTCGGGGGAACAAGGCTCAGTACCGTGACTTAATTCGCGGAGTTTTCCTGGAGGAAATCAGCCATGTTGAGCTGGTCCAGACAACCATTAATCAGCTTCTGAACGGATCGGGAGAGGAGGTACCGGGAAATGCCGGGGTTGATGGAGCTCCGTTGGATGAAGCGGTGCGCCATGCCAATCCGCATCATTATATCGTGGGGGCGCAGGGGTCTTTGCCTGTAGATGCAGCGGGCAATCCCTGGATGGGCAATTACGTATATAACCATGGAAATCTCGTAGCCGATCTGTTGGATAACCTGGTGCTTGAATCAACAGGGGTTTTGCAAAAATCTCGAATTTATGAAATGAGCTCCAACAAAACATTTAGAGAGACACTTGCCTTTCTGATCGTTCGTGATAATGCGCATCAGAATGCATTCGCAAAAGCCCTTGAATCGCTGGGTGTGGAGTGGGGCAAGTTGTTTCCAGTTCCTAATTACGATATCAACAAATATCCGGAATGCAAAAAATACGTGGATATGGGCTTCCACAATGCTCAATTCAACTTCAGATTGGACAATACCCGAATTGCCGAGATCTTCAGCGGAAAATCTCCAAGTCGGAATGGGGGAGAGCTTGAGATAACAGATCCTCCGATGGGTTATCCCGTCCCCGTATTGCCAGAAATGCCAAATGAGCATGCGCCGGGGCTTCACGATTTAAACACATAGCAGGTTCAACGCGAGAAACGATAAAAAAACACCATTCTCAATATACATGTTCGTCTGTAAGATTCTGGCTTAGAAGCCAGAGTCTTATTTTTTGTGTGTAAATCCTGTAGACCCCAGGAGTGTGAACATGGACCATTGGGAAATATCGAATGCAAAGCTTGGGACGATCCTGTTGTTTCAGAAATAAGCCGCAACGGTTAATGGACCCGGTTTATGGGCAATATAAGCGTAATCTCTCTTGCAAACCCTCCGAGACTTCTTCGGGCACTTCCCTGACCGTGATATCTCCGCCTAGGAAAAGCAGCCAGTTTGTCATTTCAGTTAATTCTTCGGTATGCTCTACATTGACAAAGGTCTGTAGAATAGCAGTGGTTTGGTAAGGATTCGTATACGAAATAGACACGTTTAGAGGATGGTATTTTTTGAATTGGGTGATCGCCTTTGGACCAAGCTCCAGGACAAGGTTAATGACATCTTCCTGTTTGCTTAGCAGTTCTAAAATTTTTTTCTTGCTTGCTCTTTTTTTCGAAGAGTATGGTTCTACATGGGTGAGATGGTCGACAGGAATTATTCGTCTCTTCTCATCCTCTAAGTCAAAGCCTTCAATTAGCCATAGGCTCTTCTCATGGTATAGGTGCAAGAGATAAATGGGATAAGATTCTATGACTTTCCCTTGTTTGACGGTGACCCATAAGTAGCTATCCATCAGAAGGATTTGAATCAGTTTCTCCAACATGGGGTGGGGGAGGTCTGACAGATCAAGCAGGTCCGGATTATGAGGGTTGGTCCCTTCAAAGAGCAGTATTTGATTTAACAGTACAAGGTCATCCTGCTGATTATTTGAGATGAGGCCTAGTAATTTTTCAGCTAAAGAATGACGACTCTTCAGATAAGGGAGCTGCTGATTTCTGGTTGCCATGAAAGCAATAAATAGAGCTTTGATCTCATTATCGGTAAAACGAACCGTGGGCAGAACCGAGTTGTTCATGACAGAATAACCCCCATCCCTTCCAACTTCAGCGACAAGGGGCATTCCCATGGCTTCGATTTCCTTGATATCCCGGATTGCTGTCGAACGGGAAATGTTAAATTCCCGCATGATTTCAGAAATGGTAAAGTGAGCGCGGTTGTTGATATATCGCATGATGATATTAATCCGTTCAACCTTATTCATCGAGGCCTCCTAAACAGTATCATTTTCTGACATGGTTTAAGGTTATTATAAACCTATCAAGTGAAAAGACAAATCATTTGATCATCTTAAAACAAAGGAAGGTTTTGAACATGGCAGATTATATTCTTGAGGAAAAAGACAGCTTTACCGTTTTAGGCATTGGAACAGAGCTGAAGAGCAATTACACCGACTATGCCGGCATAAATAAAGAAAAGGCAGACTTCTGGTCGTCGGTCAAAGAAGATGGAAGACTAGACACATTAAGAGGTTTAGCCGCAAATGACTACATTTTTGCCGTGAACGAAGCGGTGAATAACAAGATGATGCACTATGCTGGTGTTATGACAGAGGCATCGTTACCGGAAGCTACGAGAGTTATCCAATTTCCTAAAGGGGAATATCTCGTGGTAAAAGGGGAAGCCAAGACGGCTGAAGAGCTCAGTAATACCCTTACTGGCATCGCCTTTGGTCAAGTTTTGCCAGAAGCTAAGCATATTGCCTATGTTGGCGGGCCGAATACAACGGTTGAGATGGGGGAGCGAAACGGCTTCATATACGGTGAATTGTGGATACCTGTCGTAAGGAAATAAAGATAAGCAGATGATGATGCGCACATATGCGAGTGTTGCTCAAAGCAGGTTGTAGAGAGCAACACTTGCTCACACTTTAAGGGGGGATAAAATGATGTCCTATACCGTTGATTTTAAACATGTGTCTACGGTTGGTTTAGAGTCTTCACCCGTAGCGGACACGCTTGCTGGCTTACGAGCGAACGAAGCCCGCTACTTTATGAACAAATATAAGCATGAATTTACAGTTGTACCAGCGAGCGAAAGCCAGGAGACCCTTGATTATGTGAACCGAATTTTGAAAGAAGAACGTGATCTTGCGTTTGCGGCCAAACCACTTGAAACGTCGCGTTTTCAAGTGGACAACATCCAGTTTACCTATGTCTTTTATGAGGATGGTCTTGGACTCAATGTCATGTATACGGTGGATGACCCGAAGAAACGGGCCGTTGGCTTTAAGCTTTCTGAGGGAATGGAGATACCGCAGGAATTGGAAGGGAAGTTTAAGTTTGCGAGGCAGAAGTCTACCTTAGCTGGAACCATTCGGGGCTCCTTTTTTGTAATCAAAGGCGAATATTAGAGCTTAATGAGGACCCGAGGCAAGCTGAGGATTACCTTAGCGGAAAATCAAAAAAAAGAACCTGGATAAATGAACAGGTTCTTTTTTTATTGCGTATAAACAGACCCGATGATATAATCAGATCACGACTATGTATTATAAAAAGTCAAAGTTAGTTCATCTTACAATTTTATTGTATCATGCAAAAAAAACCTTGTCAAATGTTTTTTTCGCAATTTAATGGTTAGGAGAGATGTGAATGAATTCGTTGGTCCTCGGCTTTTGGGAAATCGAGAAAACGCAGCTTTTGCTTGTTGGTGGTAAAGGGCTCCATCTAGGGGAATTATCAAAAATGGAAGGTATACAAGTACCTGAAGGATTTTGTATTACAACCCTGGGTTATCAAAAAGCTATTGAGCAAAACGAAACCTATCATGCTTTGCTCCATCAACTGACCCTGCTAAAAGCAGAAGATCGTGATCAAATTGCCGAAATCAGCAGAAGGATCAGGCAAATCATTGTGGAAGTAGAAATTCCTTCCGAAGTTGCAGAAGCCGTTACTCAGTATCTCTCCCGGTTTGGCGAAGACCACGCTTATGCTGTGCGTTCTAGCGCGACTGCTGAAGATCTACCACACGCCTCTTTTGCAGGACAACAAGACACCTATTTGAATATCATCGGCATCGATGCCATCCTGCAGCATATCAGCAAATGCTGGGCTTCCCTATTCACGGATCGCGCGGTCATCTATCGTATGCAAAACGGGTTTGACCACAGCCAGGTGTATTTGTCCGTTGTCGTTCAGAGAATGATTTTCCCGCAGGCTTCAGGGATTATATTTACCGCGGATCCCATGACTTCGAACCGAAAGCTGCTATCCATCGATGCCAGCTTTGGACTTGGAGAAGCATTGGTCTCTGGCTTGGTATCCGCCGATGGTTATCAAGTGCAGGAAGGGAAAATCGTTGACAAAAGGATAGCAACCAAAACATTGGCGATCTATGGTCGAAAAGAAGGCGGAACAGAGACCCAGCAGATTGATCTCGATCAGCAAAAGGCTCAAACACTTACGGAGCAGCAAATTTTAGAGCTGGCACGCATCGGAAGACTGATCGAAGCTTATTTTGGCTCACCCCAGGACATCGAATGGTGTTTGGACCAGGATACTTTTTACATTGTCCAGAGTCGGCCCATCACGACGTTATATCCTATCCCTGAAGCGAAGGATGAAGACAATCACGTTTACGTATCTGTCGGACATCAGCAAATGATGACAGATCCCATGAAACCGCTGGGATTGTCTTTTTACCTGTTAACAACTCCTGCCCCTATGCGTACAGCCGGTGGAAGGCTGTTTGTTGATGTTACACCTATGCTGGCTTCGCCTGTCAGCAGAGAAACGATATTGAATACTCTGGGTCAATCTGATCCGCTTATTAAAGACGCGCTTATGACCATAATTGAGCGAGATTTTATCACATTATTACCAAATGAAAACAAAGAACCGGCTCTCAGTAACAGCAAAGCTAAATCGACGCCGGGTGTTCAAGCACCGATCGAATACGATCCGTCCATCGTTTCTGATTTAATCAAACGCAGTCAAGCCTCAATAGAAGAGTTGAAACATAACATCCAAACGAAATCGGGATCCGGTTTGTTTGATTTTATCCTCGAAGATTTTCAGCAATTAAAGAAGATATTATTTGACCCGCAAAGCTCAGCTATCATTATGGCCGCTATGGATGCTTCAGCGTGGATCAATGAAAACATGGAGAAGTGGTTAGGTGAAAAAAACGCAGCAGATACACTTTCTCAATCGGTATCAGGCAATATTACTTCGGAAATGGGACTTGCGCTATTGGATGTCGCAGATGTAATACGTCCTTATCCAGAAGTGATTGATTATTTACAGCATGTAAAAGACGACAGCTTTATGGATGAACTGATCAAGCTGGACGGTGGACCGGAATCCCGGGACGCTATCTACGATTATCTGGGCAAATACGGCATGCGCTGTGCTGGAGAAATCGATGTAACCCGCACTCGTTGGAGCGAAAAACCCATTACACTTGTTCCGTTAATTCTTGGCAATATCAAAAACGTTGAGCCTCATGCAAGCCAGCGGAAATTTGAACAAGGGCGGCAGGAAGCTCTGGCAAAAGAACAAGCGATATTAGATCGATTGAAGTCATTACCGGATGGTGAACAAAAAGCAAAAGAAACCAAGCGAAGGATTGACCTTATTCGGAATTTCAGCGGCTACCGGGAATATCCCAAATACGGCATGGTGAATCGCTACTTCGTATATAAACAGGCGCTACTGAAAGAAGCCGAACGACTCGTACAAGCGGGCGTTATTCATGACCAGGAAGATATATATTATCTCACTTTTGAAGAATTTCACGAACTCGTACGCACCCATAAACTGGACGGCCAGATCATCAGCCAACGAAAAGAAGAGTACAGGTTATACGAAAAGCTAACGCCGCCTCGCGTCATCACATCGGATGGTGAAATCATTGCTGGTAAATACAAACGAGAACATCTCCCAGCCGATGCTATGGCAGGTCTGCCTGTTTCTTCCGGAGTGGTAGAGGGACGCGCACGTGTCATCTTAAACATGGAAGAAACTGATCTCGAAGAAGGAGATATATTAGTCACCTCTTTTACGGATCCAAGCTGGACACCGTTGTTCGTTTCCATAAAAGGTCTGGTCACCGAAGTTGGTGGACTGATGACCCATGGAGCCGTGATCGCACGAGAATATGGCTTACCGGCAGTTGTAGGCGTGGAGAATGCAACTACAAGGATCCTAGACGGGCAGCGCATTCGCGTGCATGGAACAGAAGGGTATATCGAAATCGTGTAAAACGTACCTTCACGGATAGTAAGAAGCCTGGCTAGAGAGCCGGAAATATGGTCTATGTGGACATAAAGCTTACCATTACATCTGCTATCAAGGAAGTAATCGTAAGATTGACTAATGGGGGATTTTAGTTAAAAAATTATCACGCAACTCTGCGGTTGCTTAAGGTTGACAAGCAACCGTATAGTTGCATATAATCGATATATGAATTGGGATAAGGATGCTGTATTCAAAGCGCTTGGCGACTCGACTCGGCGACTTATGCTTGACGAACTATCCGAACGCAACGAGCTGACGTTGTATGAACTTACGGTTCGTCTCATTATGAAGCACGAACTCTCGATTTCAAGACAAGCGATAGCTAAACATCTTGCTGTTCTGGAAGATGCAGGACTTGTTATATCAAAGCGAAAGGGTAAATTTCGAGTCGTAATATTTAACAACGAACCGCTTAAGAATTTGCTGAATGGATGGATAGACTAATTTTAGTACAACCCACATGTCGAAGGAGGCACTAACAGTATGAAAATCGTAGTTACCAGTCTTTTTGTACAAGATCAGGACAAGGCATTGGCATTTTATTCTGAGAAGCTCGGTTTTGTTAAGAAGCAGGACGTACCTGTCGGAGAATTCAGGTGGATAACGCTTGCTTCTCCCGATGATCAAGACGGCACGGAGCTGCTGCTCGAACCGAATGACCATCCTGCCGCCAAGGAATTTCAAAAGAAGATATTCGCTGATGGAATACCAGCAACCATGTTTGGTGTGGAAGATATTCAAGCAGAGTACGAAAGACTAGTAGACAAAGGTGTAAAGTTTACGATGCAACCGACTAAAATGGGCGAGCTCACCATAGCCGTCTTAGACGATACATGCGGGAACCTGATTCAGATCGTGCAGAAGTAACTTCTCAAAAAAAAGTGAAATGGTCCCTTAAATCCAAACTGGAAGCATGACAAAACACAAAACCCAACGATCAGTACTCAAGTCCTGATCGTTGGGTTTTGTTTTGCATTTGCATTGTCCCAGTTCCCGATAGTGACAATAATGTCACACGGAATCGATTATTGTTATGTCAATCGAAGGAAATAAATGGGTGTCCCATTTATACTGGAAATTGCTTGACGAATTTATTTCCGAAAGAGGGATATCCACGGATGACTGATGTTATGAAAGCGATAATACTTGGCATAATAGAGGGCTTAACTGAATTTTTACCAGTCTCGTCTACTGGACATCTTATTTTAGCAGGGCATTTGCTTAGCTTTGAGGGACAGACTGCAATAACTTTTAAAATTGTTATACAGCTGGGTGCGGTGATGGCAGTTCTGCTTCTTTATTGGAAAAGGTATTTGGCCATCGGGGCTAATCTCATTAGAATGGATTTTTCCCCAAGTAAAGGGTTAAATGTAATTCATATGATGTTGGCTATGCTGCCAGCATTAATTCTGTACCTTCTCTTCAAGGATACAATAAAAAGCCAATTATTCGGCCCAATTCCGGTCCTGATCGGTCTGGTTGCTGGTGGCTTGTTGATGATCATCGCCGCACGGAGCAGGAGAACGGAAACTGCAGAGACTATGGATAGGATTCATTATAAACAAGCGTTTGGGATTGGTCTGTTCCAGTGTCTGGCTTTGTGGCCGGGATTTTCGAGATCGGGTTCGACGATTTCAGGCGGCCTTTTGCTTGGCACCAGTCAAAAAGCCGCCGCCGATTTTACGTTCCTTATTTCCGTGCCTGTTATGTTTGGTGCAAGCGTGTTGGACTTGTACGATAGTCGAGAATTGCTGGACTCTGACGATTTATTCCTAATGGCCATTGGCTTTATGACATCCTTTCTTGTAGCTATGATTGCAGTAGTGACGTTTATTAAATTGATTAAGCGGCTTCGATTGGAATGGTTTGCTCTATATCGTTTTGTCTTAGCGGGGCTATTCTACTTAATCGTCCTTCAGTAACCGATAAATGAGTAGCATATTGATGCAGTATAACACAAGCGTGTATAATTGATTTGATTCAAATTACACAATTCTCGTTAAAGAAAGTGTGGTACTTCCATCAATGGTTAAAGTGGATAGACGAAGTCTCAGATCTCAAGAGTCGATTAAGGGCGCTTTTATTGCGCTGCTGGCAGAAAAAAGCTTTGACGAAATTACGATACAGGATATTGCCGATAAGGCAAACGTAGGCCGAAGAACCATCTATCTTCATTATTTGGATAAATACGATCTGTTAGACAGACTCATTGAAGAGTACATTAGCGAGCTGAGGAGGCTCTGCCAATCCTCGTCGGATTTGAGCTTTGTGGATGCGATGCGGATCTGGTTTGAATTTTTCGAACAGAATTACTCCTTCTTCGCGACCATTTTGGCGAGTAAGGGCGCTTCTTCATTCCGCAGCGGTTTTATTAAGCTTGTCAGTGAAGAACTCGAGGGTGAATTGGATGTAGCTGAAGGCATAAATAAGGGCTTCAGTAAAGATATCGTTCGCAAATTTATGGTAACGGCGACGGTGGGGATCATAGAATCCTACTTTACCAAGGAAATAACCGACCCGATCGATGTCGTGTCCGAACAAGTTGGGCGCTTGTTAGAGCGGAATCTATAAGGAGTTGAAGCGGAGCTCTACTGGGAGGTATGGATTTATGATCCATGCCTTTTTGTATTTTCGTAATCACGGCACAATTTCGATCGATGTGTGCATTAATGCACACGATGCGGTCATTTGATCATTGAAGATATTTCTTTCTTGTTTAAAATAATACACATGAGGTCGTTATCGCACACTTACGCATTAACGAGATTTCATAACCATGATGCATCAGAAAAAGACATGGATCCATTTGTAAGTGATCCAATCGGCGAAAATAGCAGGTCAATCACAATAAAAAACAATCGGAGGACTAAAATTATGCAAAAAAACGTTAAATTTAAAAACAACCAATTGTTGTTGGCAGGTAACTTGTATGTTCCAGCTGGATTCGATGAAACCAAGAAATATCCGGCAATCGTTGTCTCCCATCCTGGCGGCGGCGTAAAAGAACAGACGGCGGGACTTTACGCGAATAAACTTTCTGAATCAGGTTTTATAACTTTAGCATTCGATGCATCCTATCAAGGAGAGAGTGAAGGGACCCCGCGCTATCTCGAAGATCCGTATGCTCGTACAGAAGATGTTCGTGCAGCAGTGGACTATTTAACGACATTATCCTATGTAGATACCCATAAAATTGGCGCGTTAGGTGTTTGTGCCGGCGGGGGTTATACAGTAGCGGCTGCACAAACCGAACGCCGCATTAAAGCAGTAGCAACGGTTAGCATGGTCGATATCGGATCACTATTTAGTGAAGGGATTGCCCGTGCAGTACCGGTCGAAGACCAAATCAAACTGTTGGAACAAGTTTCTGGACAACGGACAGCCGAAGCCAATGGAAGTGAAACGCTCCATGGTCCGTATGTGCCGCAGGAATTGGAAGAAGGCATGACGGGTACAATGGCGGAAGGACACGAATATTATGTAACCGCACGCGGATGCCACGAAAATGCACCTAACCGTTTCGTGTTTACAAGCTTCGATAAAATTTTTACCTTCTCTGCATTTAGCCACATTGATAAGTTCTTAACGCAGCCATTTTTAGCGATTGCCGGTAGTGATGCGGATACTCGCTACTTCAGCGAAGAAGCGGTTCAAGATGCTGCTAGTCGGGATAAAGAATTATTCATCATGGATGGTGCTACACACGTTGCATTATACGACCAGCCTGAATACGTGGGTCCGGCAGTGGAAAAGTTAGAGCAGTTCTTTACAGATCATCTAAAATAATATGATTCGCTTAGATTCAATAAACAAGGGAAAGGAGTATTAATGTGACCTCTATATTAATTCTTGGAGCCGGAGGGCAAATCGCAGATGTCCGGCGACGATCTGGAGGACCAAGCGAAAGCCATCGTAGATGCAATGGAATCGACGGGCGTGAAACGCTTGATTTTTATCAGCTCGCTCGGTATTTATGATGAAGTCCCGGGAGATTTCGGCAAGTGGAATAACCGCACAATCGGTGAATATTTGGGACCATATCGCAAATCAGTCGATGTTATCGAGGCCTCGAATCTCGACTACACCGTACTCAGACCTGCATGGCTGACCGATTATGACGAGATTGAATATGAGGTTACGGAGAAGGGCGAGCCGTTCAAAGGCACGGAAGTATCGCGCAAGAGCGTCGCGGCCCTGGTTGTCAAATTAATTGAATCTTCGGATCTCCATGTTCGCGGAAATTTAGGGGTCAACAAGCCGAATACCGATGGTGAAAAGCCAGCCTTCTATTAAGCAGTTCCCGCTTAGTTTATAAAGAAGATCATAGTAAAATGAGGGTGTCTCAAAAGATATTAGATCTTGCGAGATGCCCTTTTTGCTGTCTGAAGACGTCCATGAGCGAATCGTTCCACCTGTACGGTTACCCTGACCCCAAGAGTCAGGAATGGTTCTGAGCAAGATAGCGCTACTTTTTAAACGCAAAGAAACCAATCTTTGGTAAAATAGAGATGTGATTCACCTTTTACGATAGCAGCAGCAGGGAGGACGGGGAAAATGAATAACAACAGCTTTCATACATCCAACAAGCACGCCAGTGTGATTCTGAACAGCTACCTGAGATGGACAGGAAAGTCGCTTCTTGATCATTCAGTTGAATCAGGTACAGAATCAGAAGTACTGTTCCGGGCTCCACTCGTCATACTGTCCCATGGAACAGAGCCGGACCCGATTTTGAACTATGGTAATCAGATGGCGCTTGAATTGTGGGAAGTAAACAGGGAGACCTTCACCCAAACGCCCTCGAGGCTAACGGCAGAACCGATGGAGCGCGAGGAACGCGCGGCCTTCCTGAAAGCTGTCAGTGAATATGGATATGTCGATAATTATACAGGTATTCGTATTTCCAGCACCGGCAGAAGATTCTATATCATGCAGGCGACGGTATGGAATCTTACAGACGATAACGATGTATTTCATGGACAAGCTGCTGCTTTTCGTCAATTTCGTTACATAGAATGAAAGAAGCATATGACGATATGGCCACAATAGCTGTGACTTGAAGAAGGAGGAATAAGCTTTTCCTTCATTGACTATAGAATTTTAATGTTAGTAAGTGATGATGTTCTGAGAATTCAGGGGATACCAGGGTTACCGCATCAATTTTCAATATGTTTGTCGTCCATAAATAATATTCAGAAATGAGGAACCGTTATGGAGGAGCAAGATGGTCATGTATCAAATGTTACCACGGTGGAATCTATCAAAAGTTTAACAGATAAAGATGCGAAGACTTTCTTGAACCTTATATACGCAGTTTTGAAAGATAACACGAGTCCTAAAGAACAATTGATTTCAAATGTATTGTCCATTTATGAGAAGCAAATACCGAGAGTGGTTAAAGCAAGACAGAATCGTAATGATGGATCAAGCTGATAGATATAAAAGCTGTATAAGTTACACCTAAGGAAGAGGCTGGACTCTCTCTCACAAGGCGTTCGAGACCGGTAGTCGTGAGACGCACGATCTACGGAACGGATTTTACTGTCGCAGCAACTTTTCTAAGATCTTTGTGTTACTATTGTAGTATTGAATTTTACAATAAGTGGGTGATCATTACTTGAAGATTAAGAAATGGAAAAATGCAATTGCCGTTATACTTATGATATCCGTACTTTTACCGCTGGGAGCACAAAAATCGGATGCGGCTTCGAAGTACGTTGAACTGGAGTTGCAATGGGAGGACGGCCGAATCTCTCATATTGAGACGCTGCTTAAGGACGGGGTTACTTACGCAAGTTTTTTCTCACTCGGGAGTTCGGCAGGTCTGCTGTGGAAGATGGAAGGTGACGATGTGGCCGTACTGACAAGGGATCAGAAACGCATTGTTGTACACATGGGCAGCAAAATTGCTGAAGTTGATGGTCGAAAAGTGGATATGGGCAGAGAGCCTGTGTGGTATATCAGTCACCTTTATGTGCCGATTCAATTTCTCGCATCTGCTCTGGATGGGGAAGTGGCTAATCGTGACACAAAGACTGGGAAGGTAACCGTGACTGGACTCCACAATTATACGGATACTTTCTATGGCAGCATGATGGGATACAGCTATGTGATTCGTGCAGCAAGAGGGGATCTTGAGATTACTAATGCTGTTACGGGACAAAAGAATTCGATTCCGCTAGGCATCAAGGACATTAATGTGAATACTCACGATCTCAGCTTTCAATTCAAGCGGACTCCCGAAAATTTACTTATTGTAATCATTGAGTATTCTAATCGAAAGACTGGAGAATATGATCTGTATGCATTAGTATTTAAGAATAAAGGGCTAATTCGCAAATCTGTTGCTCACGGGTTAGTGGAGCAGCATGAATGGTTGAAGTCGGACGGCACCATTCAACTCTTGGATGATCACAATATACGTATGATTGATGATGGAAGCGGCAATGTACTTGAAGTGATTGCTCGGTAACGTTGGACAACAAGAACATAAAGACTCTAAAAGTCGCTTAATATGCGACTTTTTTTGAGGCTCCATAAAAAGAAGAGGGCTATGGGAACAAGGTGTTCAAGTCCCAAATCCATAAAAAATCTTGGCGCTTCAGTCTTCTAATCTTTTTATTTACGCATGTAATGGGTAATAAGATGATGTTGGCTCTGATGGGAGGGATACGCGCATTACCACGTATGAGGGAGATGAATCAATAGCTCCTTCGAGTGCATTCTGTATTTTTCACCAAGTTGTCAGAAAGAGTTGACCCTTTCTTGAACGTTTAGGGACGAAGACGTGTCAGTGATTGATTTGCTAAGAGATAAAGATATAATAATTTTAACTATTAGGTTTCATCTAGTCATTTAAATGCATGTAGTACCAGGTTTATACAGGCTCGCAAGATCTCGCTTCAGTCGGGCAAACGGCAGTCAAACGAAGCAACCAACGTATTGCCCAACACAGTGTTGTCATTTACGTTACTTTGTGAAAAAATTCTCTTTTTATATAACAGAGATCGAGGAACGATTCATAAAACGCAGCTTGCAGCGATGTCGCTAAAGCCTATCCAAACCTGATATTGAATGCAGCCCAACGGGTGGCAGGCCTAATCCAAAGTTTAATTTATCACAATAATGGAACAGAGTTTAAAAGGAGGCAGTATAAAATGGCAATTGATACGGTAATGTGGAGCAGGCTGGTGACAGGTATGACACTCGCATTCCACGTTATTTTTGCGACACTTGGTGTCGGTATACCCTTAATGATCGCTATTGCAGAGTTCATCGGGATTCGCAAGAAAGATCCCCATTATACACTGATGGCGAAGAGGTGGGCACGAGGTTTTGTCATTTCTGTCGCGGTTGGTGTCGTGACCGGCACCGTGATCTCCCTGCAGCTGGCCCTGGTGTGGCCGAATTTTATGAAGCTGGCTGGGAATGTCATTGCACTGCCATTATTCATGGAAGTGTTTGCGTTCTTTTTTGAGGCCATCTTCCTGGGCATTTATTTGTATACGTGGGATCGATTCAAAAATCCGTATATCCACTGGCTGCTGACCATTCCGATTGTGATCGGGGCAGGCATGTCGGCTGTCTTCATAACAACGGTGAATGGATTCATGAACCAGCCTGGAGGCTTTGTGATGGAAGCAGGCCAATTCACGGCGGTTGACCCGGTGCAAGCGATGCTGAATACGGCAACGTTCTCCAAGGTGTTCCATGTATTAAGCTCGGCTTATTTGACAGGGGCAGCCCTGTTAGCCGGTATCGCAGCCTTTGCGATGCTGAGAAAAGGGGTATCCGCCTACCACAAAAAAGCCTTGAACCTCATGATGGCCGTTGTTTTACTGTTCGGGGTGCTGAACACGTTAGCCGGGGATGTGTCCGCCAAGTTTTTGGCTGAGCATCAGCCGGAGAAGCTTGCTGCGGCAGAGTGGCATTTTGAGACGGAAAGCGGTGCGGATTTGATATTAATGGGATGGCTGAATGCAGAGCATGAAATTCTAGGGGCTCTTCACCTGCCAAAACTGCTCAGCTTCCTGGCCTTTGGAGACTTTAATGCAGAGGTAACGGGGCTGGAGGAATTTCCCCAGGACGAATGGCCGCCGCTTCTCGTTCATTACCTGTTTGATTTGATGGCCGGAATCGGATTTGCTCTGCTCGCTATTGCGGTGCTGTATTTCCTGTTTGTGTTCTGGAAAAAACGCAATGAGCTTAACAAGTGGATGCTTCGCATTATCGCATTGGGCGCACCGCTTGCTTTCCTGGCTGTTGAGCTGGGCTGGTTCTATGCGGAAATTGGGCGACAGCCGTGGATTATCCGCGGGATTATGCGGGTGGAGGAAGCTGCTACGTCTTCACCGAATATAAGAATTTTATTCTTCGTCTTCTTGCTCCTGTACATCGTACTGGGCATCATGTGTGTAATCGTGTTAAGACGCTTGTTCAACAATAATCCGGCGGAAGTCGAGATGGAGAAATGGCTGAAGGAAAAGCCTGATCCATCTACGGAGAAGGGTGGTCCTGCATCATGAGTTACGAATTGATTGGCATCTCGGTGCTGTGGCTGTTCTTGTACGGCTATCTAATTATAGCCTCTATTGATTTCGGGGCGGGCTTCTTCGCTTTCTATGCACGCTTGACGAAGCAGGATCATCTGATTAATCGTTTGATCTCCCGTTATTTATCACCCGTTTGGGAGATCACGAATGTATTTTTTGTCTTTTTCTACATTGGTATCGTCGGATTTTTTCCGGACACGGCCTTTTATTATGGCTCCGCGCTGCTTGTTCCGGCCAGCATAGCCGTAATACTGCTTGCGATTCGCGGTTCGTTTTATGCTTTTGAAAATTACGGCTCCAAGAAAAACATTGTGTATCTGTTCTTATACGGAGCAACAGGTTTGCTTATTCCCGCTTCATTATCAGTGGCGCTAACGTTGTCTGAAGGCGGCTTTATCGTGAAGCAGGGGGAGACGGTTTCTCTGGATTACTGGGAGCTGTTTACCAATCCGTTATCGTGGAGCATTGTGGGACTCGCAATAGTGTCCGTGTTGTTCATTAGCGGCACATTTTTGACATTTTACGCTTCTCGGGCAGAGGATCATTCTGCGCTGAAGCTGATGCGGAATTATGCCCTGTTCTGGAGCACACCGACCATTATTCTCGCACTGACAGCATTTATTTATTTGGGTCAGCACAATGAGCGTCATTTTCAAAATATGATGGATTTATGGTGGCTGCTCGCGCTTTCCGTTGCTTTCTTCATGATTACGATGTGGCTGTTATACAACGGACGACGTTACGGTTTAGCTTTTATATGCGTCATGCTGCAATTTTTCTGTGCCTTTTTCGCTTACGGGATTGGGCAATACCCTTATATTCTTGATCCGTACATCACGATTCAGAGCAGCGCAACTTCACCGGCCATGGGCTTCGCACTGGTTGTTGTGTTTGTCGGTGGACTGCTCCTGTTGATCCCATCCCTTATTCTGGTGTTCCGACTATTCCTGTTTGATGCGGATTATGTAAAAGGGAAAAAATAAAGAGAATTGATCCATTACGGCTTGTAACAGGTTTCTATACAGGCCTATATATAAAGGAGGAGAGATCTGTGAAGAGGAGATCCAGTCTGATTTCTCAGCAAATGTCTTCACAACGGAAAAGTATGACCCTCCTCGCGGTCATTTCGCTCGCGCTTGGTGTTGCTATTGTGAGTCAGGCTGGACTGCTTGCTGAAGCAGTCCAACGGGTTTTTGTAGAGAGTGCTTCCTTTTCATCGGTTGCCGTGCTGCTCGGCCTGCTTCTGGCTGTTATGGTTATACGCACATTGTTGTCGTATGGAAACGGTAAAGTTGGCTTGCGTATGGCTGCCACTGCGAAGACGAATATGCGAGCAGCTGTGCTGCAAAACTTGACCCATGCCTCCATGCCTTCAACCCTTCTTGGACAGACGGGAGGGAAGGTCAGTATTGCTCTGGATGCTGTGGATGAGGCTGACAGTTATTTCAGTCAGTACATGCCGCGTATGATGGAAGCTGCCATGATCCCGCTACTGATTCTGGTCGTTACATTTACCCAACATGCCAACACAGGTTTCATTATGCTGTTTACGGCTCCGTTTATCCCGTTGTTCATGATTCTGGTGGGGCTGAAAACGAAGAATAAATCCGAAGAAAAATATGCGCAGCTGGCCGAGTTTTCAGGTACGTTTCTGGATTCTCTGCAAGGGCTGGTGACGTTGAAACTATTTGGACGGGCCCGCCATCAGCAGCAGGAGATTGAACGGAGCAGTCTGGGCTACCGTGATGCCACGATGGGCATTTTGAAGATTGCGTTTACGAATACCTTCATGCTGGAATCGATCGTGATGCTAAGTATCGGTATTGTCGCGCTCGAACTGGCTATCCAGCTGCTCGTTTTCAAATCGATGACGTTCCATACTGCATTTCTCGTTCTGCTGCTCGTTCCCGAGTTTTACAGTCTGTTAAAGAACACGGGAACGGCCTTTCACAGCGGACGAACCAGTATGGGAGCGGTTCGCAAGGTGGAGCAGATGCTGGAGGAAACGGCAGGGGAGAGCTGGAACGCGAATGACAATGAAGGAGCAGGTACATCCGAAGGAATCGACAAGATCATTGCTCATTTCGATCCAATTCACATGCCGCCATCGTTGGAACTGGACCATCTCCGGTTTCGATATGCTCCCGATTCTTTCGAGCTGGAGACTGGACGGATCACGCTGGGTCCGGGAGAACACATTGCCATTGTTGGCAAGAGTGGTTCCGGCAAAACGACTTTGCTCCATCTCATTGCAGGTTTGCTGAAACCAGCCTCGGGAACCGTACTGGTGAATGGAAGCCCACTCTCACAATACGATGAGAGCGCATGGTTCGAGTATGTTAGCTACATTACACAGCATCCGTATATTTTTGCAGGCACATTGGCTGAAAATATTGCAATTGGGGCTGGTGGAAACATCACCAGGGCTGAAATTGAGCGAGCGGCAGAGGAAGCCGGACTTGCCGCGCTTACCGCCCAATTGGAGCATGGATTTGATACCTTTGTGGGTGAAGGAGGCAGGGGGTTGTCCGGCGGGGAGAAGCAGCGGCTTGCTCTGGCACGCGCTTTTTTGAAGCGGCCTGCTATCATATTGTTTGATGAACCTACAGTTGGGCTGGATTTGCACACCGAGCGAGTACTGCAGCGCTCCATTGCCAAGCTGGCCAAGTCGGCTACGATGATAACGGTGGCTCACCGATTATATACAATCCAACAAGCCGACAAAATTTTGTATATGGACCGTGGAGTGCTGGTGGACGCCGGACGGCATGATGAGCTTCTGGAGCGTCTGCCCCAGTATGCCGAGATGGTTGATGTAGAGCGGAAAAGGGGGGATGACCATGAATGAGCTGGCTGTTCTGTCCAAAGCGATGATGCAGGAGCGCAAGGATATTGTCCTATCGATTTTGGGTGGTTTTATCGCTGGCATAGCCGGTGTGGCACTCTTTTCCGCGAGCGGGTATTTAATTTCGCAAACGGTATTTGCGCCACCGCTCTATACATTGATTGTGCTTACCTCGCTGGTCAAAATGCTGGGTCTGCTTCGGGCGGCGAGCCGTTATGGAGAACGCTTGTATTCTCACCGGGCGACGTTCTCCATGCTCAGCCGTTTGCGCACATCCTTTTTTGCCAAGTTAATTCCTTTAACGCCCGGTATACTGAACAAAAATCGAAGCGGGGATTTGCTTGCGCGGATCGTTGGGGATGTGGAAAGCCTGCAAAATTATTTCTTGCGTGTTGCTTATCCCCCGATCATGGTAGTCATGGTGTTTTTAGCAACGGTGTGGTTTACTTCTGCCTTTTCACTCTGGATTGCCCTTCTGTTTGTGCTGGGCATGCTGGTAACGGCATTCGTTGTACCGGGAATTGTTTTGCTCGGGCAGCGGAGAATCCATGGACGCGTTCGCGAGCAGCGGGCGCAGCTTTCCACGGAAGTTACCGAAGTGTTGTATGGATTCCGGGATTTAAAAGTGTACGGGCAATTGGCACAGCGGGAGCAGCAGCTTCAGCAGGCTTCCTCAACACTGGCGGCCGAGCAGCAGCGAGCAGCCGGGCACTTGCTGCGCGGGCAATCGATGCATGCTTTGGTTACGTTTCTCATTTCCTGGGGGGTGCTCGCGCTGGGTGCCTATTTAATAATGGACGGGGCGCTCGCCGGGGTGTTTCTGGCTATGCTGGTCATGGCCTCGTTAACCGTATTTGAAGAAGCGGCGGCAATGGCGACATTACCCGCGTATAAGGAGGATAGCGAACACGCAGCTAAACGACTGACGGAAACGGTTCAGTCCACCGCCGTGCAATCTTCGCAGCCAGGCGGCACGTTGGCTGTGGATCATGCTGTTTCGATTGAGCTATCCGGTGTTACGTTTCAATATGAAGGGGAATGGAGAGCGGCGCTCAGGGATATGTCGCTGCTCATTACACCCGGATCCAAAACGGCGATTGTCGGGCCGAGCGGTTCAGGAAAATCAACGATTATCGACTTGCTGCTCAAGCTGCGTACACCAATGGATGGTGATATACGATTAAACGGCATTTCGGTGAAAGAACTGGATGAGGCGAGCATATGGCAAGCGGCTAATGTGGTGCTGCAGCAAAGTCATTTCTTCCGGGGAACGATCCGGGACAACCTGCTGTTGAATGGAGAAGAGCACACAGACGAACAATTGTTGGAAGTGCTGGCTAAAGTGCAGCTGCCCGATACATCGTTGACCGATAGGGTGTATGAAAAAGGGGAGAATCTCTCAGACGGGGAGAAGCAGCGGCTGGCTCTGGCACGGGCGATGCTTCGCAAAGGACGGTTATGGCTGCTGGACGAACCCACTTCATCGCTGGATTATGTGACAGAGCAGCGTGTTATGAAGCATCTCTATACACAGGCAGCTCATGATACACTTCTCCTGATATGTCATCGGCTTACCGGATTGGAAGAGATGGACCAGATTGTGGTCATGGACCAAGGCAGGGTAATCGAAACAGGTTCTTATTTGGAGTTGATGGAGCAAAAAGGCTATTTTTATGAGATGAAGCAAATTGAGCGGCAAATGATCGGAGAAGTGGGAGCGTAGACAAGCCACAACTCGCCATAAGGTAAAAGCGGACGCCGTTCATCAAGATCGTCTTTACAGTCTGCCTAACGTAACGGTCCTAAAAAGACGTTCAGATAAAAGAATTTACTGGAACAGATAAGTTGAACGGTGTTTCTTATATTGCCACCATGGCGCTACCACCTTGCCAGGTGTGTTTACTGCCGGCGATTGCACAAACAGTCCGTACAAACAGATCATCATTTCTATGGGATCGGCGCAAATGCTGCTTTAGGCGCATTTGATTATCTTATTCGCAATTAATACAATATCTAATGTTTAAGCGGTCGCCTAACTACCAATCAGGTAGTTAGGCGACTTTTATTATTTTGATAGGAATCAATCCCAGCACCATGTTCACGTATAATCTTTAGTAGATAATGAAGGTATATTTAGGAAATCAGTGTAGTGTATAAAGAGTCATTATTTCCTACGAAGCAAGTGCAGTATTGATTGACCTTGAGGGAGGCAATCCCCGAGGTTTTTTATTTATATGGACGTTCGCCTTGTCAACGAGTAAGAAACTGAATACCTTATGACATATAACCATAAAAGGAGGAAAACACATGAGTGAAGTTCTAAGACACGGATACCATCATTGTCATCAGGGTCACGGTTCAGTTGGGGCAATATTGGTTCTTTTTATCTTGTTGGTGATAATTACTAGTTCTTTCTGTGCTTGGGTATAATTCTCTCGCCCAAGGCTGTTATGCCCGTTTCTTTAATGGCATAAGTGTCATGCATGATTGCCTTCATGGCTTAATTCCTATTCTGAACTGTTGCCTAAGTGTGATAAAGTCCCCAAGACTTTAACTTTCATATCCATTCAAAAGGCCATGAAGCCCATGCCTACATGGCCTTTCTTCCGAATTTACCATATGCAACACCGATATTCACCTATCACTTCGCTCATGAATCATTCCACCTACCTTATCGTATGATGGTTACATAGAAAGGTAAGGGTGTACAAAAAAAGTTGAATGTGGAAGGGGGGAGCAGCATTTAGTACTTATCAACTACAGCCCCCAATGTAATCCCTCTCACATAAGGTTTTCCACTGAGTACCTGAAACTCTTCTGCTGTCCCTGTAACAACCACGCCCAAAATACGAACATCACTCGCATCCGGTTTAGATTTATCTTTCTTTAAATAATTGTAGATTCGCTTGAAATCATAATGGTAGTTTCCTTTCAGCTGAACTCCCCGTTCCAAAGCATCAAGAAACGGCTGTTCCGTTGCTTCAATTGCAGGTTCGGTTGGGGAGATGCCAAATCCGTGAGCCCATGACTCTGAATGAGGAATTGCGTAGCTCTTGTTTCCGTTTCCATCGATATAGGGTTCATAAATTTTTTTGTTATCGTAGGTGTCCACCCAATACCAAGTCTGGGTTAGTCCTGAAGGAGTCAGCTGTTTCACCTCACTTAATGAATAGCTTTTGTCAAAAGAAATGGCCATTTCAACCAGCTTTGCTGGATCCATTTCCTGAAGCAGGGGGAGATCATTAAGGATTTTGCCGTTATAATCTACTCCGGGAATATAAAACAGCATTTCTCGTTGCCCGTTCAGACCATTGTAACTGCGTGAATACTCATAACTGTTTTTTTGCATGTGAGCATCGGGTATTGAAATGCTTTGCTTGGTACTTCCAGACAAGGAAGCGAAACTGCTTTTTGTTATACCACTTTTGTTTTTAACGAAAGCGATAAATCCCTACAATATTTTAGGAATTTTTAATATTTTCCCACTTTTTTCTTAAGCAATCTTTTCTATTCTTAATGCATTGGGAAACGTAACAAGCCAGGATGGAGGTCTGAACTTAACTGAGAAAGGATGGATCGGTCAATCATGAAAAAATGGCTCCGTAAGGATGCTTCGGCGGCCATGTTGTTTCTCGTGCCAAGTGGTATCGGATTTGCACTCTTTTATCTTATTCCATTTGTCATGGGCGTGTACTATTCCTTTATGAGCCAATCGGTGGACGGTCATTTTGTGGGGCTCGATAATTATCTGGAGCTGCTTGGAAGTGGTTCCTTCCGCAAGGCGGCATCCAACACGTTTTACTTCAGCGCGGTCAGTGTTCCGCTTATGGTCATGCTGTCCCTGGGATTAGCGATGCTATTGAATAAAAATATATATATTCAAAAATGGCTTCGGACAGCTTATGTCATGCCGCTTGTTGTGCCCGTCGCCTCCATCATCATGATCTGGCAGCTGATATTTGATTGGAACGGCTCCCTGAACGCCTGGCTGAACAGCTATGGATATGAACGGGTGGACTGGATGAAGACGGAATCGGCACGTGGGGTCGTAATCATGGTGTATCTATGGAAGAACATCGGTTACAACGTCATTTTATTCCTGGCGGGGCTGCAGCAAATTCCGAAGGATTACTACGAAACGGCCCGGATTGAAGGGGCTGGTCGTTTACGACAATTCCGAAGCGTGACGCTGGTCTATCTGACTTCCACCATGTTTTTTGTTGTAATTATGTCCATTATCAACTCATTCAAAGTGTTTCGGGAAACGTATCTGATCGCAGGTGATTATCCTCATGACAGCATTTACATGATGCAGCATTATATGAACAATATGTTTGCATCACTCGACATTCAGAAGCTGACCGCAGCGGCATCCTTGATGTTTGTCTGTATTATGCTGATCGTCCTGGTACTTTTTGCGATTGAACGACGGCATCGACAGTACATGGAATAGGAGGTGGAGCGAAGTCTGTGCGAGTAGTCTACATATTGAAAAAAAGTGCTTTAACGTTTCTCATGGGCGTTATTGCTGTGATCTTAATGTCACCTATTGTGATTACATTCACAAATTCATTGATGACAGAACTGGAAATTGAGATCAATTATGGCCTCATCGGGCAAATGAATGAAGCGACTCCAGGTAGAGACGACTCCTTTGCAAACCTGAAACTGATTCCGGACAAGGTGTCTTTTGCACAATATGGGAAGGTGTTCATCGACAATCCGAAATATTTGACCATGTTTTGGAATTCCGTGTTCATGGTGGTGCCAATCATTGCGGGCCAGACCCTCGTAGCAGCCCTAGCTGCCTATGCATTCTCCAAGCTGAAATTCCGCGGCCGGGATCCTATGTTTCTTGTATATGTCATGACGATGCTCATGCCATTCCAAGTAACGCTGGTACCAAACTATATTATGGTCGATAAGCTTGGCATGCTGAATACCACAGGCGCCATCATCTATCCTGGTATTTTCGCAGCATTTGGCGTGTTTATGCTCAGACAGTTCATGCTGGATATTCCCTATGCCTACATTGAAGCTGCCAAAATGGATGGCGCCGGGCACTTGCGGATATTTATGACGATGATCGTTCCGATGATTAAGCCAGGACTGGCCGCTCTCGTGATTTTGCTGTTCGTTGACTATTGGAACATGGTGGAACAGCCGCTTGTTTTTCTGGACGACCCATTCAAGCAGCCGCTGTCCGTTTTTTTATCCAGTATCCATGATAGCGAGCGGGGGATTGCCTTTGCTGCATCCTTCCTCTATATGGCCCCGATGGTGATGTTATTTCTGTACGCGGAGTCGTATTTTATTGAGGGCATTCAATTGTCAGGAGTTAAGGGTTAACTTTTCAGGGCGGTTTTTAGGAGGAGAAAAAAGGATATGGAGTTAGGAAAAGGGGTTGCTGACCAAAGACGAAAGCGAATTATTCAAATCGTGTTCATGGGTTTTATGGGATTGCTGCTGTTCTTCACGTTGTTCAGTAACACGCTGCAATCACTCACCTTGCCGAAGGTGACTACGGAACAGCCGAAAATGGGAGGCATCGAGTTAGCAATCGAAGGAAGCGGAATCCTTCAGTCGATTGCTGATGCTAAACTATCCAGTTCAACGGACTGGAAGGTTCAGCAGATTCTCGTGAAAGAAGGGGAACGTGTTAAGAAGGGGCAGAAGCTCATCACCTATGATAGTCAATCGGCAAGACAAGAAATAGAACTTGAAGTAACGAATCTGGAAAAGCAGAGAATCGAGCATCAGAATCTTCAGGACCAGTTTATTCAGTCGTCCATCGATGAAGATGAACTTAAGCAGCGCAGCGCAAAACGTGAAATTGAAAAAGGTAAACTTGATATAGTTGCGCAGGAACGCAAGATCAACCAGATGAGAGAACGTCTGTCAAAAGATCAAGTACTGACGGCTCCGTTCAACGGGATTGTAACCAAGCTGAATGCAGTAGAAGGACTGTCATCTGCGGGCGAGCCGGATGTCATTATCTCGAACAGCAGCCAAGGCTACCGATTTGAAGTGGGTGCGGATGCCAAGCGCTTGTCCAGCATAGGGGTATCCATCGGAGAGCGGATTGAGGTTGAGGTAGATACAGATAACAAGCAGCGAAGCAGTGTCATGGACGGTGTCATTGAAGAAATAACCAATGCGGAGCCGCTTATAGAGGGGGGATCGGATGAAGGAGCGGTGACGACAACCGTCCCTCAAAAGATCATTCGCATTAAGATCATAGATGCCAAGCTGAAGGGAGGTGAGCAGGCTCGAATCAAAATCGAGAAAAGCTCACACGAAAAAGGACTGCTTGTTTCAAGCGGCGCTGTTCATCAGGATCGGGAAGGCATGTATGTTTTTGTGGTTGAAGAGCAGCCAGGTGCACTCGGTAATGTATTTGTTGCCCGTAAAGTGAACATTGAAATCAGTGAAAAGAATGACAAAGAAACGATGATCCAATCCGATCGCATCTATAAAGAGGATAAGATCATTCTGAAAAGCAGTGAGCCTCTGCAAGATGGAAACCGTATTCGATTGGAATAGTGAGGCGTTTCAATAAGAAAAGATCAGGAGGAATTTGTAACATGAAAAAATGGCTATCGATCATTTCAATGGGTGTTATTATCGCAAGTTTAACCGCATGCGGCTCTGGAGAAAGCGGGAAGGCGGATCAGTCCACAACGAAAGAGGGAAAAACGGTGCTCACCCTGTCGCTGTTAGAGTCGAGTCCGTTCTATAAGACGCTGGAAAAAAAGTTTGAAGAGAAACATCCGGATATTGATCTGCAGATCCATGAATCTAAAGACTATGAGAAGTATCGAAACACAACGAATACAGCCATGTTATCGGGAAAAGGCATGGATATCATTGAAGCTGACGTCCTGCCTCTTAATGAATATGTGAGCAAAGGTTTTCTTCTCGATATGAATGATTTACTGGAGCAAGAACAGACGTTGAACAAAGACGATTTACAAACCACTATTTTGGACGGTTTGAAGGTGAATGAGGGGGTTTACGTGATCCCTTCGGGCTATTCCTTCAGTGTGTTTGTAGGTGACGGGGACATGCTGGGCAGCGCCAATGTGAAGTTCGATGATCAGACCTGGAACTTGAAGGAGTTCGAGCAAGTTTCGAAGGAAGTTATCCAAAAGAATCGTGGTGCCGATGAACTTTATGCGTTGGCAGACTATCCGCCGGAATACCTTTTTCAGGAGATGTTATTTACGAACTACACTGCGTTTGTTGAGGCTTCCGCCAAAAAGGCAAAGTTCGACTCGCCCGAATTTGTGGATCTGCTCCAGCAAGCTAAGAAAATGTCTGACGATAAAATCATCACATCAGAAGTGGCAAAGGCGGGCAATCAATTGTTCTACTCCAGCCGGATCGGATCACCAACTGATTTTATCGAAGGCCCTTATACGATTTTTGATAATCCCAAGCTATTGCAAATACCGCAAGCGGGAGAAGCCGGAGATCGTACAGGCGCGAGAGTTGTTCCTTTGTCTCAGTTCGTAATCAATGCCAAAACGCCGGTAAGAGATGAAGCCTGGAAGTTCATCACTTTCTTATTGTCTGAAGAAGCACAATCGATACAAGAAAGAACAGGGTTCTCGATGCTTAAATCCGTGAATGAAAAGATGATCAATGACCTTCAGGAAAAAGTGAAAAGCGGCGATTATACGCTTTCGAATGGGGAGCAGGCAAAAGTATCTGATGAACAATTTACCGTGTTTAAACAAATTGTTGAATCCGCCGATCAATACGTGGAACTGGATGCTAAAGTGTTAAACATTGCCCGTGAAGAGTCCTATGCGTTCTTCAGCGGACAGAAGACTGCGGAAGAAGTGGCTAAGCTGATCCAGAACCGGGTAACCACCTATTTAAACGAATAGGAAGATGACAGGAAGCAGCCCACATACGTGCGCTGCTTCCTATTTCACAGAAGAGGGAAAGCGAAATATAGATTTTTTTATCGGGAGGTACATTTATGCACAGGCCAAAAAAATACATGGCAGTGGTGCTATGCGCTGCGGTGTTGAGTCAATCTTTTGCCTTTGACACATACGGGGCATACGCAGCTGATTCGTCCCTTTCCAAATCTGCTGCAGCCGCGTCGATGTTCACACTGGATCAACTCGGCTCGGTCGCATTGAAGCAGAGCGTCAGTGTGAAGCTGACGGATATGAATATTTTTGCACAACCTGACGGGAATATCCTCACGTACACGCTTCGTTACAACAATAACAGTGGCAGCAGAGTAGATCTTATCGATTATTTTTCCAAGGTTTCCACGCCAAGTGGCGCCATCGTAAAAGGAAAAGTTGTGACGAGTGATGCTGGTAAAAGAACGGTGCCTGCGAACAGCAGTCACTCCGTGACGTACTATGTGAACATTGGACGATCGGCACAGGTAAACGGAATGAAGGTTTCCATATTCGGATGGGATTTTAGCAGCGCCACTTATGAGAAGAAGCTGGGAGGTTTCACGATTCCGGCCCAGTACGCATCTGTAGTTCCTGTAGGCAAGAGCAAGAAGATGAAGATGAATAATCTTTCAGTTACGGCCAAGGCAGATACGGTACAGAGGTATACAATCCATGGAAAAGTATATATAAAACTGGGGATGAAGCTCTCAAATGGAGGAACCGAGGTGCTTAGCGATCCCGGATATAAAGCATATCTCAAATCGGCCGGCGGCTCGATATTTGAACTCTTGCCCGAATCGGGTAGCACTGGCTACAAGCTCCAGCCTCAGGAGAGCAGAACCATCTACTGTTGGGCGGAGATTCCTTCCACGATGAAGACGAATGGTATGACATTGCAGCTGGCGCAGGAAGACGAAGCATTGAAAATACATCTTCCGGTGCAATCGTTTAAACTTACTGCGGCAGCTTCGGATATCGCGGTGGCTAAAGGCAACAGCGCAAAGCTTATGATGAAGCAGCAGCCTGTTACGGTCAAGGCAGAAAAAATGCAGCGTATGAAACATAATGGGAAAGTGTATTTGAGAGTCGGGGTCAATGTTGCAAACGGAGGTAAGAAGGTGCTAAGTGACCCTGGATATAAAGTACAACTAAAGTCGGCCGGCGGCTCGGTATTCGACCTTGTGCCTGAGGACGAAACAGGAGGCAGTTTCAAGATCCAGCCAGGGCAGAAGCGAACGATTTATTATCTGGCAGAGGTTCCGTCCACACTCAAAACCGATAATATGACGATGCAATTCATGCAGGAAGATGAAGCTTTAAAAATGACGCTGCCAGTAAAAACCTTCAAGCTGCCTTCCGTTACGGCTGATGTTCCTGCGGCGGATTATGCCGTCAAAACAATATCCGTTCATCACCTTATGATTGAAACGCAGTTGAAACATGCTTCCGTATATGCTGAGAACGATACCGGGAAATGGAGCCTGCAATTCCGAGTTAAAAATCTTGGTGAAAAATCATTGAAGCTGCCGGCTTATGAGCTTTCGATCCTCACCCATGAAGGCTACAGCATCCCGGTGAATGCGAAGGCACTCGCCAATGTTACGCTGAAGCCGTTAGAAGAGAAGCTGATGGATCTCCGTGCAGATGTACCATTGCACATGCAACAGAATATGCTGCAGCTGCAATTAACGGAGCCTGCGGTGGAGGGGAAGATCAGCTTCCCGGCTGCCCACTATAAAATTCCTTATGCTCAGGAAGGTAAAAGCCATCTGGGCTCAGAAAACGTCATCGAGAACGACCATGGGACATTCGGCGTAAAGCTGAGCTCATATCAGCGGCTGCCATGGGGAGATGGGGATCAGATTGCAGCCCGTATCAGCATTCGTAACACCAAAGCGTTAACCGTACAGCTGCCTGAACTCAAAGCCCAAGTTAAGGCAGATATGCGAGACCTCAGCAGTACAGCTCAAATCGTGATTCCGAATGATCAGACGACTCTGGCGCCTAATGAAACCGTAGAGATGTATGTACTTGCCAACGTACCGTATTCCTACAATTTCAATCAATTACGAATTGAGCTGCAGGAAGTTTCAGGAGAGGACCTCACGAGGTTTCTGTCGCTAAATACCCGGGCGGTCAACAATGTGGTGAACCAGGTTGCTGCTGGCGAATCCTATCGTATCGATACTCCTGGCAAGAAAGCGGAGGTCCGTGAACGAATGAGTACCGTTTACCAGGACAGCAGTTCCAATTTGATCTACACGGAACTGGAGATGACCAGTCAGGAAACACGTCAATCCAAGCAGGCGCAGCTGGTGGCTTACTACAAAACACCGGACAACGAGTATTTTGAGGCAGAGGTCAATCAATCGTCCGTCAAGACAGGCCCGAACGGAAAAAATCTGGTGACCGTTTGGAGCAAGCTTCCGCTGAATGTGAATACTTCACAGCTTGTATTGTATATCGGCGAAGGTGTAGCAGGCGAAAAGTTGACAGATCAGCGGGAAGAATCAACGGAAGTTATTGGATCGATCAATACGGTGGGATTAGCACTTAGCCCTAGAGCTATCCAACCAGCAACGAATCTAGGAAATGTGGAATTGTTTCCTTATAAACTCTCCATTACGAGAGGGGAAGCTAGACTTAGTGAAGGGAAAGACACGCTCAATACCGCTATTCATTATAACCTCTCAAGGAATGGCGATTACGAGACAGGTGAATATGAACATAAACTCATTATGGAGATGATTGACCCGACCGGACAATCCACGGAGAAGACGTTAACACTCGGCACCGATTTGACCATCGGCAGCAATAAATCATACACCATTACAGTGAATAACAACTTCAGCAAAAACGTAAGTGGTGGGGGAGTTCGCATCAATCTGTATGATGAGTTCCAAGGGCGGAGAATGCTGCTTGGAAGCCAGTCGTTTCCGATTATTTATGAAGAGAATCAGGTGAACAAGTCGGATAGCGATTAAATATGATCTATATAGATTGAACTAATGAAAAGAAGAACCTCAACGGAGAAGACGGAATTATTCTGGAGAAGCGGTAGCGGTCGCCCGAAAGCTTTCCAAAGGAAAGCTCGCATCGGAAGCATATACAGCACCCGGATTTCAACCATTTTTAAATAGATTGATAGAAATCTGGGGGCAACAGCGATCGGAAGAATAATCCGTATTCGTAGTGATGCTCGGGCTGAGAATCTTTAGTTCAACTTATATAGACATAACTCTTTAAGAATTCTAAAAGGATTCTTGAGATATTCCAACTAGACTGGTATAGTCGGGAGGTGCTTACAAGCGGTTGGATTGAATTACTGAATCCTCCTGCCTGTAGTCTCAAGTTTCAATAATGTTGCAAAGTGAACGAAGAGGATGGATACCATGAAGCGGATTACAATTCTCATTGCGGACGATGAGGCAGAAATTGCGGACCTGATTGAGCTGCACTTAAAAAAGGAAGGCTATGATGTCCTTAAAGCGGCGGACGGGCAGGAGGCGGTACAAGCAGCTCAGACGCATTCCGTCGATCTGGCGATACTGGATATTATGATGCCCAAGCTGGATGGTTATGAAGTCATCCGGCAAATTCGGGAACAACATCACATGCCGATCATTTTTTTGAGCGCCAAAACGTCCGATCTTGATAAAATTGCTGGGCTGGTGAGAGGCGCAGACGATTATATGACCAAGCCCTTCAACCCGATGGAGCTGATCGCGCGCGTGAATGCCCACCTTCGCCGTTATATGCAAATGAGTCAACCGACGACTTCCGGCAAACCCGCGCTGGAAGCGGGAGGGGTGGTCATTTACCCCGATCAGCGGATTGTGACCCTGTACGGCGAAACGATCGAGCTGACGCCCAAAGAATTTGACATATTGCACTTACTGGCCAGTTACCCAAAAAAGGTGTTTAGTACCGAAAATATATTCCAGCACGTATGGGGCGAGGCCTACTTTGAAACAAGCAATACGGTTATGGTGCATATTCGGACATTGCGGAAAAAGCTGCATGAAGATACAAACAAAAACAAGCTGATCAAAACGGTTTGGGGGGTAGGCTATACGTTCAATGGCTAACTTGATACGAAGCTTCCGCTCCAAAATGATTGTGCTCTTCGGCTTAAGCATGCTTATATCCGGCATCATCATGTTCGCATTATATAAAATTCTGCAATATTATTACCGAACTCAGGTCAAATTCGAGGATCCGCTGGCTTATGTCCGCTTGTTCATAAGAACGGTCGGGGACATTAATTTTTTTCTGATATTTTTTATCCCGTTGGCGGTCTTTTTTTTCTTACTGCTTACGAAGCCTTATGTGGCTTATTTTAATGAAATTTCTGCGGGGATTCGGCATCTCGCCAACGGCGATTTTGACAAGCGGGTTTCGATTGCGTCCCGGGACGAATTCGGGGATATCGCGGCGGATATCAATCTGACCGGTGAGATGCTCAAGCAAGCGGTGGCGAGAGGAGATTTTGCCGAGAGCAGCAAAGATCAGCTGATACTGAATTTGGCCCATGATTTGCGTACGCCCCTCACTTCCGTTATCGGTTATCTGGATTTCATTCTCAGGGACGAGTTATTGACCCCGGAACAGGTTCGGCATTATACAGGCATTGCTTTCGCGAAGTCGAAGCGCCTGGAGAAGCTGATCGATGAATTGTTCGAAATCACGAGAATGAATTACGGTATGCTGCCGGTCGAAAAAGCACCCATCGATTTAAGCGAGCTGCTTACGCAGTTAAGCGAAGAATTACTTCCGGTTTTTGAGAAGAACAAACTGAAAGCCCGATTGTTTGTTACTCCGCATCTGATCATTTCGGGTGATGGTGACTTGCTGGCACGCGTGTTTGAAAATTTGCTGACCAATGCGATTCGGTACGGCAACGACGGTCAGTTTGTCGATATTCACGCTTTCCTTGAAGCAGAAGTAGCGGTAGTTCAGGTGATTAACTTTGGCGACCGCATCCATCCGAACGAACTGCCGCATCTATTTGACATGTTTTATACTGGCGATAAATCCCGGAATCATCGGGAGGGCAGCACAGGCCTCGGCTTATTTATCTCGAAAAATATCGTGATGCAGCATCATGGAACGATTACGGCCGACAGCAGCTTGATTCGTACAGCTTTTGAAGTACGGCTGCCGCGAGGCATGCAGATACCTGAATAAAAAATGGTAGGGACTGACTATGGAAGGGGGCGCGGAGGGCGATTTGCGGAAATATGTATGGGTATGGATATGGTTCGGTTTATTAGCTGTTATCGGCTTGGCCGCTTATGGCGCAAGCTCCTCGATTGACTTCCAGTCATCCGGGAAATTTGAGATTAACGGTAAAACCGTGAGGCTTCCTGTAATTAACTACAACGGAAACGTCTACGTCCCGCTTCGCCTTGTAGGGGAAGAAATGCATTCCGAAGTTTATTATGATGAGAACAAGGAATTAATCTCGATCAAACAGCATAGCTTAGCATTCGATGAGCAAATAGAGGCACCCGTTCCATCCATTGCTTATGAGCACGAGTATAAGGATGGTAGCGTATGGATGCAGGAGATTCCGCTGCTGCAGGGAAACTCCTGCTGGAATGGATGTCTGGAAATGAACGATCCGGTAGTACAATGGGTGTCTGAAGCCGGGTATCCACCGGTTCGCATGAAGCGTGGATCAAATCTTGTCATCACTTATCCGACTGGATTGGAGCCTGACGGATTGATGATATCTAACGTCCTTGATACGGGCAACGGCACAGAACAGTATATTGAGATGATGGCGGATAATCATCGAGTACAGCTGCCAACGGAACAGGGATTTTATACGATTTTAGTTAATTCGGACTGGGAGAGAGGATTCACCTCGTATGCTTTTGTTATCCATATTACGGACTCCGATGATCTAGGCGATTCATCATGAATTAGAAGCGTTAGCGAATGCGTCGGTGTCACTTTTCAAAATTAAAAGTCTAAAAACCCCATCATGTTTTCATGATGGGGTTATATTCATTGTCAAACTGCCTGACTGGACACTTCAATGCTATTCATGATCTATCCGTTTGTACTAAGCGCCAACAACCGTTTTAGATTATCGTCGATAAATTGATTATCGGCACTGTTGATCCCGCGTCCGGCAAAGTGGCCCCAGATCGACTCGATCGGATGAAGAACAGCATTAGGCATAAGTTTGGCCTCGTATTCGTTATCGTCGGCCGAGCAGAAGAGATCCGTGCTCCCTGGCATGATGCAGGCCAGTGCTTGAATACTTCTGAGCGCCTTATCGAAATCTCCGTTATAGGAGGGGGTTGCGCTAATATCTGCATGTTGTCCTGTCCATAACATGGCCAGGACATTGTGCGGATCCATCTTCATAAAGCTATCTTCCCAGACGCCAGTCATAAAATCCGCCAAGGATTCAAACCCCATCTCACGATAAAGTCCCTCTCTGTAAAATGCCTGCGATACGCCCCATCCTGCATAGACTCGACCAACGGCACGCATGTCGGCAGAAGTCAGCTGATGGAGTTTACTTGAGTCGAAGTGGACTGCAGCCAAGAGCGCGGCTTTCATTCCGTCCAGGACTACATTCGTGTGGGGCCAGGTCTTGGCTAAGCCGGCGAAAGGTGCAATTCGTTCCACCATGTCGGGATAACTTGCCCCCCATTGGAAGGCTTGAATACCTCCCATGGACCATCCCACTACAAGCGCGATCCTTTGAATGCCGAATTTTTCGGTTACCAGCCGATGTTGTAATGTAACGTTGTCATAGATGGTTACCTGCGGAAAATGGGCCCGGTCGAACGGGGGAGGCGTGTTGCTGGGTGACGAGGATAATCCATTGCCCAGCAGATTTGGAACGATGATGAAATATTTGTGCGGATCCAGTGCCATGCCGTGTCCGATCAGCCATTCGTTCTGGACATGCTGGTCGCCAAAAGCCGTTGGATAGACGATGACATTATCTTTCTTTTCATTCAATGTTCCATAAGTCTTATAAGCAAGAAAAGCGTCCGGTAGCGTTACTCCTGATTGCAAGGTTACGTCACCCAAATCATAAATCTCATAATCCATCGTGTTGTTAACTCCCTTCAAAATAAAACCAACTTGTAGAATGTATTTCTTGTGATTAGTATAGATCTGTTATACTCTCAATAAAAGTGAATGGATTTCAAAACAGCATTCAATTTTATTGAAAGTAAAAGTAAAAGGGGGAAGGCATAATGGAATTGCGCCAACTGAATACGTTCCGCACGGTTGCTTCAACATTAAACTTCAGTCGGGCTGCGGAAGTGCTGAACTATGTTCCTTCCAACGTCACGATGCAAATAAAAGCATTGGAGGATGAGCTTGGTGTTCGCCTCTTTGACCGCTTGGGCAAGCAGCTCGTTCTCACAACGGCGGGTAAGCGTTTTTTAACTCATATTCAAGGAGTTCTAAACCAATTGGACGAAGCTCGCAGCGTTGTTCATGACAATGAACATCATCTGAGCGGCACCTTAACGATAAGTGCCAACGAGGTTATATGCGCCTATCGGCTTCCAGCGGTCTTTCAATTATATCGCTCACGTAATCCGGGAGTACGCCTTATCTTCCGTTCCGTACCCAATCAAGAGCTCAAGCAGACGCTCTTTGAGGGAACCGCGGATGTTGTCTTCATGTTGGACGAACCTATTCGATCGAGCGGACTTGCAGTGGAACCGCTGCTGGAAGAAACGTTCCGCTTATTCGCTGCACCAGATCACCCGCTCGCCAAACGAAGTGTTCTGCAGCTGGAAGATTTTCACGGGGAAGTGTTCCTGACGAATGAAAAGGGTTGTCCCTATCGAACCATGTTTGACCGGTCATTTGAGAAAGAGGGCATTGATAGTATCACGTATTTAGAGTTTCAAAGTGCCGAAGCCATTAAACAATGTGCAATCTCGGGAATCGGTATTGCCTTTCTTCCTGAAATAACGACGGAAGCCGAGGTTGAACGGGGAGAACTTGTTCCTCTTCCATGGCAAATTCCAGATCTGCACGTGTATACACAGATGTCATGGCATAAAGACAAGTGGCTATCACCGATCATATTATCTTTCATTGAAGCTGCAAGGGAGGTTATTGCAAGCGTGGAGGAGGATAAAAACCGCATACGAGATCCAAGGGATTAGAGCTGACGACCCTTGAGGAATACTTTATAGGCGCGGCGATTGCTCATATTTATTCGAGAAAGATTGGTTGTTGGACCGTTAGTTGCGGAAGTGTTGCCAAAATTCGCAGGACAAACAAGGCCCGTGAATGGATTACGGGCCTCTTCTTCATGAGTTACAGACTTATGTCTCGGCTCGAAAGGTTTTGCCTAAAGCTTGGCCTAGACCATAATAGTGCCGGAAATTGTAGATAAGCGGACTCCATTTGCCTGGGTCAATGTGTTGTTCATTCTTCATGATGTCCTGATGGGCATGCACATGCACAGCCTGCGTTTCTATAATGGCAAAAAAGGGTGAATCCTCAGGCACCCGAATGTGATTTACCCTGGCTTCAATCTGGATCGGACACTCCAGAATACGAGTCGGCCTGACAACGACGGAATCCACTGGCGTTAATCCGCTTCGTTCAAACTTATCTTTTTCATATGTAAATCCGCTCTCAAGTTTATAGTCCGGAACAGGATATTTCCCTGTCAATGGGGCTAATTGTTCGACATTCTCCCATAACGAAGGGTCCGGTATATTGATGACGCATTCAGGATGTCGTTCCAGATTCTCAATCGCTTTACCCCCAAGGCCGATGCCTAGAATGATATATTCTCCCAGCGCCCATGATGAGGAGATTGGACTAATATTAACGGTGTGATCTTCATTTAGCGTGTTGAGCAGTATAACCGGGGTTCCATAATATAGGATTCTCGGTTTAATTATTTTTGTGTTTATCTTTTGAGCGGTTTTCTTCATACCATCGTTCCTCCCATGAACTATTCTATCTCCACTCATTGTAAAATAAAAAAGGTTCGATGCTCATCGAAATATGGATTACATTAGGGGGGAAGAAGATGAATCCGAATCCAAACATATCACAGATCGCCTCACTGGTAAGCGATGCATCGAGAGCAGCCATCTTGACCGCCTTGTTGGATGGGCGATATCATCCGGCAGGAGAACTAGCGCATATGGCAAATATTAAACCGCAAACGGCCAGCTTTCATTTATCCAAAATGGTTACAGCGAATCTGGTCACCGTTGAAAAACAGGGAAGGCATCGTTATTACGGAATAGCGAATCAGGAAGTAGCCCGGATCATGGAGACCCTTTTATCCATATCGCCACCTGTTGAAATAAGATCATTAAACCAAGCCTTGGAGCATAAAGCGATACGCCATGCAAGGACATGCTACGATCATCTTGCAGGGAGTCTGGGAATCCAGTTGACGGATTCGCTTCTCAGCGCAGGAGTCTTATCCGATGTGGGCGATCAATTTACGGTTACAGAAAAGGGAGTTGCCTTCTTCCAGACATTCCAGATCGATCTGGAACGCGTGAAGAAAAAGCGCCGCTCCTTCACGCATCGATGCCTGGATTGGAGTGAGAGACGTCATCACCTTGCCGGAGCATTAGGCCATGCCCTGCTAGAAAGGCTATTAGAATTAGCTTGGATACAACGCATGCCAAAAACCAGGGCTATATCTATCACGCCGGAAGGCAAAAGGGGGCTAAAAGAAACATTCCATATTGATATCGAATAGGCACCATACACATGGGGCAAGCCTATCGCGCGCGCTGTGACGGGATACAATCGTTCTGGAAGCGATGCTTAACCAAAGGGGCTTGAGATCCCGGAGAGGTTTACAAAACTGTCTGTACCAGCATGAACATGGGCTATCTTCCCGGAGCCGCTGCTTTTGCGGTTTTTGGGCTACAAGTTCTTGTTCCGAGTTGAGGACAAGAACTTGTTTTTTTTCTGTAGAGGACAAAACTTGTACGAGTCTAAAGTGAATACAGATTCAACGATCCTGGTTCTTGACTCCCCACTCACATAAGCCTTCCAAAACAGGCAATAGGGTTTCCGCTTTCTCTGTGAGACTGTATTCCACCTTAGGGGGAACTTGAGGGTATTCTATCCGTTTCACCATGCCGTCTGCCTCCAACTCTTTAAGTTGTGAACTTAACATTTTATAAGTGATTGCTCCGATCTGCCTTTTCAGATCATTAAAGCGAACTGTCCCGTTCTCGGCGAGAAGGTAGATAATGACCATTTTCCATTTCCCGCCAATCACCGATAAGGTATAACCAAATGGCGTATCTTGAATATTTCTAACCTTACCTTTAAATTCAGCCATACTCATGTTTACACTATCCTTTCTGGAAGTACCTATCTAAAAAGCATATACTGTTTTTTTGTATGATTACATTTTAAACTAGATCTACTTTAAGTAAAGGGGATTATGAGTCCGTATGCTAATCTTTTCTTGAATGATTATTGCGAAATAAAGGCACCAGACGGACTAACCTTAGCCATTGCATAAATGTTGTACAATGAAGTCAGGTAAACCATTGCTTGCGCACACATGCGCTGCAAACGGAGAAAGGACAATATCAATATGGAAAACGTATCTATTTCAGATCAGTTGGAATCCATAAGGTCTCTGCAATCGACAGTCAGCAAACTCAAGAATGCCCTGTCCCAGATGAATCAAAGTGGTGCAAATACTACTCTCGTAAAGAAACGACTTCAAGCTGTTTCTATTGGCTTATCCATGCTGGAGCACGTTTGGAATCAAAGCCCCCATCATCACGGCCAGGAAGAATTAGCAGCTGCTCGCCATGTTATAAATGGTTTATTACCATCCATCCAGAACAGCTACGCTAAGTCTAAGGCTGGCAGTCCCCAAAGAACGCTTCTGGAAAGAAGAATGAGAGCGTTGGAACTTGCTGTTCAAGCGATTGACGATTACACCTCATAAGAAAGGGGAGGGAGTATTCGGGGGCATGAAACGATCGATTCTGTGAGGCTGGAAAAATAATTTATAAAAATAGTTGACGGCACCACTACTCGGTGTTACGATGTACGTGTAATAAGTAATACTAAATAGCGTGATTTCCATAAGCTACGGAGTAAAACTTCCCTTGGAACTATGTTGTACTGAATATATAGGTCAGACTAATTAGAGGAGGGACGAAATAAAGGAGGTTCTGAATATGGACAATTTAACTGAAATGCTGAAGGGTTCGCTGGAAGGCTGCGTATTGGAAATCATCAGCCGCCATGAAACCTATGGCTACGAGATTACCCGCCGATTGAACGATCTAGGGTTTACCGAAGTCGTGGAAGGGACAGTCTACACCATCCTCGTGCGATTAGAAAAGAAACAGCTGGTGAACATCGAAAAGAAGCCGTCAGATATGGGGCCGCCCCGCAAATTTTACTCGCTTAATGAAGCTGGCCGCCAGGAACTTGAATTGTTCTGGGAGAAGTGGGATTTTGTATCATCCAAAATCAACGATTTGAGATCAAAGGAGGATAAAAATTAATATGATGGAACTGTTCAAAAAATTGATCGGTGATAAAAAAGAATACAAGATGATGATGGCACGGGTGGATGCCCTGCCAGAGGATTATCAGTTCGTATTTAAGAAAATTCAAAACTATATGTGGAATTTCGCAACAGGCAGCGGAATGGATATGCTGTACATTCAATATGAATTAATCGAATTGTTTGAAGGTGGTGCGGCGGAAGGAAGACAAGTGCTGGATATCACCGGAGACGATGTGGCTTCCTTCGCCGATGAATTAGTCGCAAATGCGAAAACCTATGTCGCCAAATACCGCGAAGATTTGAATCAGAGCATCCAGAACCGGTTGGGAAAAAATAAATAAATAGATCATATCGACTGATTAGCTGGTTACCCAATGTGAATTGCCGCCTTCGCTATTCAGTTATATTTTTGGTCCGGTACTAAGTAATACTTATTATAAGTCAGACTAAATAGCTTATGAGGAGGAAGAAAGTATGAGTCATGCAGCAATTTCTGTAAAAGAGTTGAAAAAATCCTTTAAAGACAAGGAGGTCTTAAAGGGGGTGGATTTTGAAGTGCAACGTGGTGAGATATTCGCCCTGCTGGGCTCCAATGGAGCGGGCAAGACGACCACGGTGAACATTCTCTCAACGCTGATGAAGCCGGATGGCGGCGAAGCTCGGGTTAGTGGCTTTGATGTGCAGCGTCAACCGGATGATGTTCGCCAGAGCATCAGCTTGACAGGGCAGTTTGCAGCTATAGACGGCATGCTCACCGGGAGGGAAAACCTGATTATGATCGCCAAGTTGCGGGGCGTTTCCAATCCCGATCAAGTTGCCGACAATCTGCTTGCAAGATTCAGCCTGACCGATGCGGCCCATCGCCGGGCAGACCAATACTCCGGTGGGATGAAGCGCCGGATTGACATCGCCATGAGTTTGATTGGAACGCCAGCCGTCATTTTTCTCGACGAACCGACGACAGGACTTGATCCCGAAGGGCGAATTGAAGTCTGGGATACCGTCAAGGAGCTTGCCGGAGGCGGCACGACGATCTTGCTGACGACCCAGTACCTGGAGGAAGCCGAACAACTGGCAGACCGTATCGCCATCCTGCATGGCGGGAAAATTATCAAGACCGGTACCCTTACCGAACTCAAAGCGATGTTCCCGCCAGCGAAAGTGGAATATATCGAGAAGCAGCCGACGCTGGAGGAAATTTTCCTGGCGATGATCGGCAATAAGGAGGGAATGTAAATGAAAAGCAACACAGGGATATTACTAGGGCGTTTAATGCGCAACATCATGCGCAGCCCGGATACGATTATCACGGTGGCAATTACGCCGATTATGATGATGCTGTTGTTTGTCTACGTATTAGGGGGGGCCATAGAGACCGGCACGGACAACTACGTCAATTATTTATTGCCGGGAATCTTGCTGATGGCTATCGCATCGGGTGTAGCATACACGAGCCTTCGGCTGTTTAATGATGTAAAGAGCGGGCTGATGTCGCGTTTCATTACCATGCCTATTAAGCGCTCGTCGGTATTATGGGCGCACGTATTGACTTCACTTGTATCCAATGCACTTACGATTGTAGTGGTTTTCCTCGTAGCGCTCCTGATGGGCTTCCGTTCCAGCGCGAATATCCTGGATTGGCTCGCGGTAGCGGGTATGCTCGGACTGTTTACACTGGCGCTGACATGGCTGGCGGTCATTCCCGGATTGACGGCGGGGTCTATGGAAGGGGCGACAGCCTACTCGTATCCGTTGATTTTCCTTCCGTTTATCAGTTCGGCTTTTGTTCCAACCGAGACTATGCCTACCATTGTCCGTGTGTTCGCTGAGAACCAGCCCGTGACTTCCATCGTGAATGCCATTCGGGCCCTCTTGCAGGAAGGGACTGTCGGCAACGATATCTGGATCGCGCTTGCCTGGTGTGTCGGTATCATGATTATCGCTTATTTCTTTGCAAGTAAAGCATTTAAACGCCAGTTAGGCTAAATACACCATGATGGTTATTACATCAATTGAGCAGAACTTTTAAAATCAGATGAAAATAAGACAGAGGCAGCCGACCCGATGGAGCGGCTGCTTTTGCTCATATTACGGATGAATCTATAGCAAGTCATACTACTAAGCAATCAATCCTCTTTCCCCCATCAGGAACAGCTCATTCATCAAAAAGCATACACATACACCTTGGTGCATAGCGCATCCCGGCACGTGATGGTACGCAGCGGTACCTTGCCTGGCAAAGCAAAACAGACACTAATCACCCTGGCACCAGCCGGCAGTTCCCGGATGAATTTGTCCACGAGAAGATTCATCGCTCCGGGGAATAAATAACAGATCACACAATCCGCATGTTCATATGAACGGCTGTAGATATCGCCACGAATGAATCGCAGCCGTCCCTCCAGAGAATTCCGACTGCCTCTGGTCTGTCGAATGCGGACATTTACAAACGCAAGCAGCTGCGATGACCACAAGGGGACGAGTGAGTTTTCAATACCCGTAAGCCGTTTCCCAGGACAAGACCTGACCACGTCCAGAGCCAGCGTTCCCCACCCGGAGCCCGCTTCAATCACATTACCGTAACCGGGAATGCGGTTTACTTCCTGAATAACGACCTGTCTGACATGACTGGATGCAGGCATGGGCGAGATTCCGTTTTTCCAGCTGACCAGCACGATGGAGACCACCAATATAAGTGTCACCAGAGCAATCAACCATAGTATCAATTGAAATATGACCATAACCTCAACCCTTTGTATTTAAAATAAGAGGCTTTTACTTCTACATCATAACAAGAGAAGCTCCCCCAGGTCCAAATAGGCAGTGTTGAACTTTATGTCACGACGTGATATAGTCGTGACGTGATATATATAGTTGTGACATAGTTGAACAATACAAAGACAAGTGAGGTGGAAATTCTGGACATTGAAAAAGTGCTGAAAAAATATATACCCATGACTGAAACGGCCTTTTATATTCTTCTGTCCTTGGCTGAACCGCGTCACGGATATGGAATTGTTAAACACGTGGAGGAAATTTCCAATTCGCGAATCCGATTAGGTTCAGGTACTGTATACGGAACTTTAACAAAAATGCAAAAAGACGGGATAATAACCGTATTTGCCGACGAGGAAAGAAAAACGGTATACGGAGTGACTGAGATCGGACAAAAATTAATCATGGCTGAGATCGACAGACTTAAAGAGCTGTACCAGAATGCATTGAAATATGGGGAGGGTTTTTATGATAACAAAGATTTTTAGGCCATTCTGGAGCTATGATGTACAGAAAACCGAAGAGTGGCTCTCCTCTATGGCGGAAAAGGGTCACCAAATAGTGAAAATAAATAAAGGTACACGGCTTTTTATCTTTGAGCAAGCTGAGCCGAGAAAAAGAACGTACAGGATCGGATTCGACAAAATCCAACCCCATTTGCTTTCTAAAGTTTTAATAGATGATGGATGGGTGAAGATTCTGCAAAGTGGAAGGTGGTATGTAACGGCGAATGAACAACCTCAGAAAATAATTAAGACCTTCCCAGTACGCGAAGGCATAGTCAAGCACAATAAGTCGATAGGGTACTTCTTTGCAAGTGTTTTAATCTATTTAACGATCATTGTTATGTTTAATCTTATCATCCGCTCGACATTGTTTTTTCAAGATGGACCGGTTCATTTTGTCGAAAGTCCTCTTTGGATTTTAACATACAGTTCAATGGGCATTGGAATTGCCCTATGGGTACTTGCACTTTATTCTGTTTTGAAAATTAACAAGATCAACAAGAAATTGATCGCAGAAAACACACATCGAAAGAAACTCCAGGGAAGCGAAACCGTTGAAAGAAGGTTAAGCCAGGATGAAGAGAAGTGGTTAATGCGTTCAGGTCAACTAGTGGTTAAGAGAAGAATTGCATGGATGTATGCTCCGGATAAGCTTGAAAAGTGGCTTGAAGCAATGGAAGAACAGGGGCTTAATCTTTTTCGTGTTGGTAAAACAGGAACCGTTTTTTATTTTAAAATAGGAAGTCCTCGCAAAATAAGTTATTGCGCGGATTATCAAAATAATACAGATGAAAGCTACTTCGATATTCATAGAGATGCTGGCTGGAAGAGTGCTTATGTTTCCACCTCATCCTTTCAAAAATGGACTCTATGGAGCCGTGAATACTCAATGGGCGAGGAAGAACCACAAATCTACAGTGATAAATCACATCAATTAAAACATGCTAGACGTATAGCCGTCACCTATTCTTGTATGTTCATTCCATTAGTTATTTTATTCATAGGGGCAAATATTCATCAGATGTTCAACTACAATCTGGATAATATTGAACTTTTAAACATGATTTTGTTTGTCATATTAATCTTAATCTATGGTTCGTTCTCAATCAGGACTTGGCTGTACTACAGGCGACTAAGTAAGCGTTATAATTACAATATGTGACTATAATGGCGTTTTCTCGTACGGAGTAGAACATCGTCTTATTAACTAAAACACGAAGGAGGGACATGGATATGCAATATGGGCCTGATCCTCATGCAATCTACCCTAATGAAGCAATTAAAAGCATATGCTATATTAAAAACGTTGTAACACGTCCCAATATTATTGTTGGTGAATACACGTATTATGACGACATAAACGGTGCTGACGAGTTTGAAAAGCATGTCACACATCACTATGAATTTATTGGAGATAAACTGATTATCGGAAAATTTTGCGCAATAGCAAAGGGAATTGAATTTGTCATGAATGGTGCAAATCATAGAATGCAGAGTGTCACTACCTATCCATTCAACATTATGGGCAATGGTTGGGAGAGATCGACTCCAGCACTGGAAGATTTGCCCTTTAAAGGTGATACTGTAATTGGAAACGATGTGTGGATCGGACAAAATGTTACCGTAATGCCAGGTGTCCATATTGGTGATGGAGCAATTATTGCTACCAACTATGTTGTTGCAAAAGATGTCCCTCCTTACCATATTGCAGGCGGGAATCCCTGCAAAATAATTAAGAGAAGATTTGATGACGACCTCATCAATGATCTCCTGGCCATTAAATGGTGGAACTGGCCAGCTCGTAAAATTTTTGATAATCTTGAAGCCCTATGCAGCGGGGATCTTACAAAAATCAAGGAAATTAAATAACTCATTATAAACAGAGTGGGAAGTCGAGAATAAGGCTTCCCACTTTGCTGTTCGGTGGAGTAAAGATATACTTTCTAATACAGGAAAAATATGGTTTAATTGTATTACGCGTTTGGCACCAAGCACCGACAGCCGTAGATAACATTCCATTTGCGCTCAAGACAGTCCTCCATCTTTAGTCGGGTTAACTAAATCCATACTTCATGGCCCCATTCTGCATGTTCATAGAATCCTCGATTTCATCCACAATCACGCATCTTGGCATATTCTATAGAGTTCGAACAACGAAGATTTTACCAACTCTTCGAACCTCTCCCAGTTTGTGTGTGGAACGAACGAATATAAGCTCCCATGCGAGTTTATATATATTTTCGTGATCATGAAGGAGGCGGTAGTGTTTATAGGGATTGAGGGTTTGGAAGTTTATTTTAAATAGGAGGTGAGTTACAAGCAGCTATGGGCTCTCAGATTAACAAAATATAATAATGGAGGAATTCATGATGCCTGAAGTACGTTTATTTTGTGTTAATAAGTCCAGAATGCTGATTACTAGCGGAATTATATTCATGCTTTTATTTGCAATGTCGCTGTTGCTTACGGAACAAGCTTCCGCCCACGGAAATGTGACCAACAGTCGTGCAGGACTCTGTGAGAGCAACGTTAATAAAAACTGTGGATTGATTATTTATGAGCCCTATAGCTTGGAAGCTCATAAAGGGTTTCCGGCCGGAGGCCCTGCCGATGGGAAAATTGCAAGCGCAGGCGTACAGCATTTCTCTCCGCTTGACGAGCAGTCGGCAACGCGTTGGTCCAAAGTGAACATAGCACCGGGTTCAAACACATTTAATTGGAAGATTAAAGTACCGCATGCAACAGCGAGCTGGAAATATTACATCACGAAGCAGAACTGGAACCCTAATGCACCGTTAACTCGCGATTCCTTCGACTTAACTCCTTTCTGTACGGTGCCTTACAACGGTCAATTGCCTGGCAGTACCTATTCGGACACTTGTAACGTACCAAGTCGTACCGGATATCAAGTCATTCTAGCGGTCTGGGAAATTTCGGACACGCTAAATGCCTTCTATAATGTAATTGACGTTGATTTCGGTGGTAGCGTTGACAATATCGCACCTACTGCCCCTACAGCAGCTGCAGTATCCAATATTGGGACAACAAGCGCAATGATTACTTGGAATGCTTCTACAGACAACAAAGGTGTAATTGGATACCGCATTTTCAACGGCTCCAACCAAATTGGATCGACTAACGGTGCATTAACCTTCAACGCAACGGGTCTTACAGCCAATACTGCCTATAACTTGACGGTTAAAGCGATTGATGCAGCCGGTAACATCTCCGCCGCGAGCAATGCCGTTTCCTTTACAACGCTTCCTGTGACGGGTCCAGATACAGAGGCGCCAACAGCACCAGGCCATCTTCATGTCATGGGAACCAGAACATCCACAACGATCCCTCTCATGTGGGATGCTTCTACCGATAATGTAGGAGTGACAGGCTATCAAATATTTGCAGGCAATACGCTGGTAGCCACGGTCTCGGGTGGAGCGACCATCGAGCATCTTGTGACTGGCTTGACGCCGGATACCCTTTATCAATTTACTGTCAAAGCCGTTGATGCCGCTGGCAATGTATCCGCTGCAAGCAACGTTCTGACTGCAAGTACACCCCCAGCTCCAACCACTTATCCTGCTTGGAATTCTTCTACAGCCTATCTAGGTGGAACCAAAGTCACACATAACGGCTCCAACTATGAAGCAAAATGGTGGACGCAAGGTGAAACACCTGGAGCGCCAGGTGTTGATGTGTGGAAACTAATCCCTTAGTATAAGGGATATCATACGAGCTATCTATAAATGGCGGGAAAGCATGTTCGAGATGCTGCCCGCCATTTTGTTGTAGCTGCTTACGGGCAGGATAGTACGGCATCCATGTTGAACTATGGATAGAGTGTATGAATAAGAAGTGTGACTATGAGATTGGAGAACGGAGTGACAAGTTGATTGTAACTTTTGAGGTTATCACCCAAAAAGGCGTTGGGCTACTAAACGAGGATGCCGTTATTTCTCATCCCACAGCAAATGTGTACGGAGTTGTGGATGGAGTATCTTCATTGACAGTCTACTTAAACACCAACAAGGAAACTGGCGGTTTTATTGCAGCGAATCTGTTAAGAGACTACTTCGAATCTCTTGCTGAACTTGGAAGTCTAAGGGACCATATAGTTGAGGTCAATAATCTTCTTAGAGAACAAATGGTACTTGCAAATATTGACTTGGAGAAAAAAGAAGAGCTTTGGGGAGCGGCATTGTCCATCCTACATGTTCAGGATGATGGCGTGGAATTCATACAGACGGGGGATTGCATGAATCTGGCCGTGTATGATAATGGAGAGGTACGCCCTTTAACTTGGAGACAAGTTTCTCACTTAGAAGCACCGGCATTCGCTAAATGGCAGGAAGGAATATCGAGGGGCTTGAACACCCAGAAGGAGCTTCATGAAACCGTGATTGATACAATAACCAAGAACAGATATCAGTCTAACACGGATGGAGGCTACGGAGTCCTCAATGGGGAGAAGAATGCCGTGCGTTTCCTCGAATACGGAAAAATTAATCTGACAGGTCTGAAACATATTATTTTGATGACCGACGGGATGTTTTTGCCGAGCAGTGTCGTGCCTGAACAGAACTCGTATTGGAGCTTTGTTGCCCATGAAATATTAACAAAAGGTATCAAACTGTACACTCAAGAGTTACTGGAACTTGAAGATAGCGACCCAGAGTGTATAAACCATATCCGATTTAAGAAATCGGATGACAAGACCGCAATGGTGATTCATTTTCAAAGCGATAAACCTGACGAGTGTAGCTAAAAGAATACCGCGGCAGCTGATTTGAATGGATTAGTGCCAATACAAGGTCGATAACTTGTTGAAAACAGGTTATAAGCTGGAGAGGGAAATGTAAAAGGGAGGATTAAACAGCGTGTGGAATTATAGGAAATCAAGATTCTGGCTGCTTCTATTCTCAATTGTTATTATGTTAGCAGTTGCATCCGTACAGATTACGAACTCGAAGAATACACCATCAGGTGAGGAAGCAAATTTGGAGCTACCAGAGAAATCAGCATCAGAGATCTTAGGGGACCTGGCCAATCAACAATTTTCAATTCTAGGGAGTCAAATTCGTGATGATGATAAAGAAACCGTTGTCGCATTCGCAAAAGCTTTTGTGAATTTATATACCGGTGCTATTGCAGAACAACAAACAGTCTCATTTAACAATTACATATCGAACGGGAATCTTCTTGAGTACACAAATACCATGTTAGAGTTGGAACAAAGGCAGGAATTGAAGGGAGCCGTCAGGTTCATTTTCGGTTTGGAAAATGAATTTAAACATGCAGAACTTCAGAAACTTGATGGCAACCTGTATTTCGTGGAGTTACCTTTTTCGAACCAAGGTGCTGGAATGAGCCTCAAGCTGTTAGTTCAAGCTGAAAACAAAGCATTAAAAATCGTGGATTTATACTTTGGCAACAAAGATGGTGTGGATACGATTGTAACAGGACATCCCGCTGTCAGAAAACTTCAAGATCCCAAACGATGGGATGACCAAGTATGGGTGGATGGCGTTTTTGAAAAGCTTGAAAAAATAGGGATTTGAATGGATTTCAGAAAACCAACTCTTTTTCAGAGTTGGTTTTTTTTGATACTGCGATGAATTCGCTCTATTTTTCGTGCTCATTAATTTTAATGCTGATGAATCCGAGCGAGTCGTAAGAGGCTGCTTATATGGTTTGCAAAACTTGGTTATTCACACCATGAGTTGAATGTCTAAATGACGGACGATAAGAACTTTTCTTGACGCAAGCTGCATATCCGCTCCAGCCCATACGCCACATCACGTTCTTACATACGTTATATAGAATCTGCCTAACTTTATGATAAAGAGCATACTCATTCCAAATAAGGAGTCGGTTAAATCAAATGAGATCAGAGGTTAAGCTTACAGGACGAGTGATTTTTAGGGGAGACCCTGGTTATGAAGCAGCCCGCAAGAACTGGGATCCGCATACGGACCGATATCCGAAAGTGTTCGTATTCGCTCAGAAAACACAGGATGTGGCAAACGCTATCCGCTGGGCTCGCAAGAATAATGTCCCGTTACGTCCGAGAAGTGGCAGGCATGCCCTGGAGGGCAATCTTTCACAGGTTAATGGAGGACTTGTCATCGACGTTAGCGAGATGAAGAAGATTCAATTGAACAAAAAGAGCGGTACAGCCGTTGTGGAGACAGGGAACCAGGTAGGAAGAATCGTGGATACGCTGGCGCGGCAAGGCTATATGGCGCCATTTGGCGATAGTCCGAGCGTTGGGATCGGCGGCATTACGCCGGGCGGTGGAATCGGGCCGCTGCAGCGGACAACGGGGCTCATCAGCGATAATCTGATCGAACTCGAAATGGTGGACGCGAAGGGGAGAATCATTCGAGCGAATAAGAAACAAAATTCCGATCTCCTCTGGGCTTCCCGCGGTGGTGGCGGCGGCAACTTCGGTGTCTACACCAAATACAAATTCAAAGTGCTGCGCGCTCCGGCTAATGCTACCGTATTCAGCATCATCTGGCCATGGGAGCAGTTCGAGAAAGTCGTGAAGAAATGGCAGGTATGGGCTCCTAACGCCAGCACTAAGCTCGGCAGCGAATTAAGTGTCGGTCCCAAAAAAGGCGGGAATGTCAGCATGCTGGGGGTCTACCTTGGGTCAAAAAGCGAGGCGCTTCGTCAGTTGGAGCCTATTCTTAGCGTCGGTACACCGACTCAAAAAACGATCCGTTACCTGCCGTACAGGGAAGCAACGAAGTTTTTGCTAGCCCCTGATCCAGTGCTTACGCAAAGGTTCAGTAACCAGTTCTCCAGCGGCTTTGGCAAACGCCCATTTCCGAATAAAGCTTACAAAACCATACGTAAATTCTTAGAAAAAGCTGAAGGGGGCACGCCAGCCGGCTTCTACTTCCTGAACTGGGGCGGGGCCATAAGTCGTATCGCACCTCGAGCCACCGCATTCTATTGGCGAAAACCCAAATTTTACGTTGAATGGAACAGCTCATGGGTGAAGCCATCCCATGCTGCCAGAAATATCGCCTTAGCTCGGAACACCAGGAAGAAACTGCAGCCTTACATCGTAGGTTCCTATATTAACGTTCCGGACCAAGGCATCAAATGTTCAGGGCCAGTCTATTATGGAAAGAACTACGCCAGATTAAAAAGAGTGAAAGCGAAGTACGATCCGAATAATGTATTTAACAATCCGCAGAGCATTCCTCCAGCTAAATAAGGACAGAGCAGCTAACATCGGAGTTAAGGCAGTGAGATTCAAGCGGTTCGATTTGTATTGATGGTTTAGATGGCAAAGAACAAGCCCTAGGGATGATCTGACCCCAATTGTTAGAGACACACACTAACAGTTGGGGTTCAGTTCAGCTCACCGGCTTGTTCTATTTGTTATCTCTAGTTCATTCACCCGTTTCGGCAAACCGTTGAATTCTATGACCAATCTCATCCCGAACCTTCTGGAATACTGACCATTTTTCTTCATCTGTTCCTTGGGCTTTGGCGGGATCATCAAACCCCCAATGTTCTCTTCTTACGTTCGGTGGAGTGACAGGGCATTTATCCGCAGCATCACCACACAGCGTCACAACCAAATCTGCGTTATATAGCAGTTCTGGATCGATGATATCGGAGGTTTGGTCTGAAATGTCAATGCCAATCTCATGCATAGCTCGAACAGCATTCGGATTCAGGCCATGTGCTTCGATACCCGCGCTGTAAACATTCCAGCTAATTCCCAGATGTTTTTTTGCCCACCCTTCTGCGATCTGACTCCGGCATGAGTTACCTGTGCACAAAAAGTATATCGTTTTTTTCTCCATGATGGATCTTCTCCTTATATATGAATTACAGAACAGTTAACCACAGATAAAGCCCCAGCAAAGTAATAAATAATGTCGGGATCGTGAGGATCATCCCCGTTTTAAAGTATGTCCCCCAAGAAATCTTAACCCCTTTGTTGGAAAGCACATGAAGCCATAGCAAGGTAGCCAATGAGCCGATAGGTGTTATTTTTGGTCCCAAATCAGAACCGATTACGTTAGCATATATCAGCGCTTCTCGGATCGCTTCAGACGTCTGGGTAGCGTCAATAGCGAGCGCATCAATCATAACAGTGGGCAGATTGTTCATGATAGATGACAGAATCGCAGCAATGAACCCCATACCCATTGTAGCGGCAAACAATCCTTGATCTGCAACGGATTGTATTACTTGTGCCAGCAGGTCTGTAAGCCCTGCATTTCGAAGTCCATACACCACGACATACATGCCAATGGAGAAAAAGACAATGGACCAGGGAGCTCCTTTGAGAACCTCTTGAGTTGGGACGCTGCGGCTCCTTTGAGCACATAGCAGGAACATAAAAGCTATGATACCTGCTATGACGGACACTGGAATACCAAGAAACTCGCTAATAAAATACCCGAACAATAGAAGCGTGAGGACATACCAGGAAATACGGAACATCAAGGGATCCTTGATGGCATCAGCTGGCTTCTTCAGGCGAGTGGCTTCAAATTGCCGCGGGATGCTTTTTCGGAAGAAGAGGTACAGGACCAAGATGCTGGTGACCAAAGAAAACAAATTCGGTATGATCATACGACTGGCGTATTCCGTGAACCCGATCCCAAAGAAATCAGCGGAAACGATATTGACCAAGTTACTTACAACGAGCGGAAGTGAGGTGGTGTCCGCGATAAATCCACTCGCGATGATGAAGGGAAATACTTTTTTCTCATCGAAATTAAGCGCCCTTACCATTGCCAACACGATGGGTGTCAGAATCAACGCTGCTCCATCGTTTGCAAAAAATGCAGCTACGATAGCGCCCAAAACACTGACGTACACAAACATACGGATGCCACTTTCCCGAGCAGCTCGTGCCATATGCAGCGCAGCCCATTCAAAAAATCCAATCTTATCTAAGATTAAAGAAATGATGATAATTGCGACAAAAGCCAGGGTTGCATTCCAGACCATTTGAGTTACGTCCCAGACGTCTTGGATATTAACTACTCCTACAAGCAACGCAAGGACAGCACCGCCACAAGCTGACCATCCGATGGATAAATTTCGAGGCTGCCAAATGACCAGAGTTAAGGTAATCAAAAAAATAATACATGCTAAAATAACAGTTACCATTACGACCTCCGTTAATGATTAAGTCAGTATTTCATCGATCATTATATAACTATGTACTTATATAAAGGGCGCAAAAAACTCATTTGCAAATGAAAGTTATATCTTTCTTATTCAGGACGTTTAAAATAGTCCTCGAATCGGGTGTGTATTCGAGTACTGACTTAATATAGGGTTTATCATCTACATTCAAGGAGTAATACACCCACTGTCCGCGCTTATCTTCTTTTACAAGGCCCTGGGATTTTAACTTCCGTAAATGCTGACTCACACCAGGCTGAGAAATCTCCAGGATATCAACAAGCTCGCATACGCAAAACTCCCGGTCCTTCAGCAAAGCCAAAATGGTGAGACGTGTACCATCGCTTAACAGTTTCAACTTTTCGACCATTTCGTGGATCTGCTCCAATTCAACTCCTCCTTGCCCATTAAATATAAGTGAATGCTTATATAATATTCGGATATCCGTTAAAAATCAACTGAGACAGCAGCTGAAGCTTCCATAAATTCAACCAATAAAAGGGGGACTGGATATGAAATTTTATAGCAGAAATTGGTATTATATAGGTGGTATCTTATTTGTGATCATGTCCTTCGTCATGGGCTTTTTTGGAGACGGCGTCAGCCAAATTGAAAAAATCCTGATTTTCAGTTTTATGTCATTGCTGGTTCACCAATTCGAAGAGTATGGACTGCCTGGCGGCTTTCCTGCTTTTTTTAATGTCATCATGAACGGTGAGAAGGAAGCGCCCGACAGATATCCGCAAAATAGCCAGCTTGCCATGGTAGTAAACGTCGTGTTAGCTTATCCGTTCTACATGGCTGCGATTATATTTTCAGATGCTATCTGGTTAGGATTAGCAACCATGTACTTTGGATTCTCCCAAATACTCATGCATGGCATAGTAATGAACAGAAAATTGAAGAGCTTTTATAATCCAGGACTTGCGGCGAGTATTTTTCTGCATGGTCCGATAGGGGTGTATTATACTTGGTACGTTACGACCCATGATCTTGCGGGTACCTGGGATTATATTGCTGGCATTATTGCAATGATTGCAGCAGCGGTCATAATCGTAGCACTTCCGATCAAGCTTTTTTCAAGCAGACAGGCAAAGTATCCATTCTCGCAAGAAGAGATGGAACGATTTGGCATGTCAGAAAAAGTAAAGCGGCTTAGCGAGCCTATGAGGGTTCAAAAAAAGTAATACATTCTGTTTCTGTTTCATCATTATGTATAGATCGGAACAAGGAGGGCATCTCGCAAGATGTAAGATCCTTTGAGATACCCTCTTGCTTGTATTTCACCTTCGGGCATGGACAATAAGGGCGGGAACGGTTATTGCCCCTGTCTTGGCTGATCAGCCTCGAAATGAATCGGCGCAATGCCTGTTGCTTGCCATACTGTTCCTCTACGCTCGTACTCGAATAACTTTTCGATGGCATTCGCAATCTGTGGCCCTACTTCACGCTCAACCAAATACAAGGCCACGTCAAGTCCGGAAGTAACACCTCCGGCAGTCACCAAGCGAGGAGTATCTTCCACGATTCTTGCATCAACCGGAATTGCCCCGAGAGCTCCTAGTGCACCCATGCCTATTTGATTGGTGACAGCATATCTGTCTTTCAACAAACCACCCATAGCCAGCACCAATGAACCTCCACACACGGTAACCACTGTGACTTCCTTATTATTTAAAGCTTGTTTCATCATACTTGTTAAAGCAGTATCCTTAGCCTGCTTCAATATATTAGGAATAGAATCTTCTGATTTTCCGGCTGGCTTACCCGAAGCTCCAGGAACCACAATAATTCCAGAACGAGCGGGGTCAATTACGCCTTGCGCTTCAAGGGAGGGCCCATTCAGACCGCTCGGAACCGAACGCTTGCCTTCTGCGGATACCAATTCTACTGTGACTTTCCCTCCGGAGTACATTCCAGCGGCAGCGAATACTTCATATGGCGCTAACGCGTCCAGCAGATCGAACCCATCGAACAGTACGATTTGAACATGTACACTTTTGTCCTTGGCATCTTGATCCTTTTTTGTATTCGCACTTGCTACGGGGGCAAACAGACTTAACATAAGCGTTAACGACATGAGTAAGCTAATCATTTTTTTCATCCTATACCAATTCCTCTCGTTTTGTTTGAAAGATGATGTTTGGGATAACTAACCCCAGTGCGATAGAGCCGTAAATGTCGATGGTGTAGTCACCCGACGCGCTAGGTACGACAATGATACCCGCAATCTTCCTAGTCTCTATTAGACAGAAAATCTTTCAGCATGCGATATTCCTTCTCATCTATTTCGCCTTTGGCCATTCGCTCCTTCAGAATCATAGCAAAGTCATGCTTTTGATGATCACCTTTTTGTCGATGACGAATCGCGTATACACGAACCGCTAGGAAAGAAAACAGCGTGAGACAAAATAAAGCGCCGAACGGGAAAAATGAGAAAGCTTCATTTTCCAAACCCATATGGAAACCTCCTTCATTGAGTATTCTGTGAGAAGACGATTTTCCGAAATTCAAAGAATCCGTGCTCCCAAATAAAAGCATAACAAACAAATATCTCAAACGAAGATGTAGAAAGGTCTCAAAATTATAAACAAATCATCACAATACAAAAGCTCGTATAAGCACTGGGACAGAGCGATTCGTAATATTGGGAAATTATAAGGAGCAGCCTTTGTTCTTTAACTTCCTCGCCAACCATCATACCCCTATAAAAATGCATGAAATTAATCGATGACTTTAACCAAGTCAAAGGGGGGATACATAATGAGCTATACCATATTGCAAACTCCAACATGAATGAAGTCAACAAGGTTTGGAGAATGATCGTGTAAGATGAAAAAAACAATACAGAATGATTCTAGCTTTGTTACGCAAATACGATCCCGTACAATATCAAGCCTACGTCTAAGATCAAAACACTCGATTTGATGCAAAGGAACCAATGCAAAATTACAAACTGATGATGATCCGAAATGATATTAAAGGTGAGCTTGAATGGTGAAATAAACCTGCACTAGCCACAACATAATTAAAAAAAGCCGCACTCGCGGCTTTTTTATTATCTCGTCTTATCCAATCAAAATATGATCTTCCGCGTAGCCAATTTTGGATGAACGCTTTTTCTGAGCCAATGCGTAAGCCAGTGTCAAGGGACCCAGCCGTCCGGCAAACATCGTTATGGTTACAATGAATTTCCCCACGGGAGATAATTCGCTTGTCAATCCCATCGACAATCCAGTAGTGCTGAAAGCGGATGTCGCTTCAAACAGCACTTCCAAAAAATGTTCTTCCAGCATTCCTTCTGAAATGGTCAGCAATAGGGAAACTCCCAGCACAACCACCAGAGAACTCATGACAACGGCCAGTGCGCGCATAACGGTTTCGCCTGCTATTTTGCGCTTGAAGGCATGGATTTGACCACCCCCGCGAAAGGTTTGGATCGTAGCTAATATGAGTACAACAAGTGTATTGATCTTAATACCGCCGCCTGTCCCTCCGGAAGCAGCACCAATGAACATCAGAATAATAATGAAGAACTGAGAAGCTGCCAGCATACTGCCGATATCAATCGTATTAAACCCCGAGCTTCGTGGCGTTATGCCTTGAAAAAAAGCAGCCAGTACTTGTTCGCTCCCACTCAATTGGCCAAAGGTTGACGGATTCCAGCTCTCCATAAAGTATATAAATAGAAAACCGAGCAGGGACAGCGTTCCTGTCCCGACCAGAACAACCTTGGAGTGAAGCGAAAGTTTTTTCCATGAACGTTTTTGGAATACATCCACAATGACGATATAGCCGAGACCTCCAATGATAAATAACAGGACAATCGTAATATTGACGATCGGATCGCCAACGAAGGGTGTCAGGCTGTCAGACCACAGGGCGAAACCGGCATTGTTGAATGCGGAAACGGAATGGAAAAGGGCGTAATAGGCCGCCTGCCCCCATCCAAAATCCGATTGCCAACGAAGTGTTAGAACAATCGTTGCCAGTGCTTCAAATGCGAAAGCGATAAGTACCATGTACATTGACAATTTAACCAAACCTTGTGCCGAAGTTGAATAGGTGGTTTGCTGGATGATGAGCCGTTGTTTCAAGCCAATCCTTTTCCCCAAAACAATGGCGACCATGACACCAAAGGTCATAAAGCCAAGTCCGCCAATTTGGATCAACATCATAATGATGACTTGTCCAAAAGTTGAAAACACGCTGCCGGTATCCAAGACAACGAGTCCGTTTACGCATATTGCTGACGTGGCCGTAAATAATGCATCCAGCAGACCAACTGAACTTCCGGTGGAGGAAGAGTGGGGAAGCGCCAGCAATGCGGCTCCGATTAATATCAATGTGAAAAAAACAAGCATGATGAGTTGAGGAGGGCTCATCTTTTTCTTAAGCTTGTTGATGAACAACTCCATTTTGCCAGGAGCGGAATGTTGTGTATTTCGATCGTTTGAATTTATAGAGGGTCTTCTCACAAATTCCACTCCCATTTCTTATTAATCTTCGTCCTTGGCATACATTTCTCTGTTTTGGAATAAAGACGAGTCTATTACTTTTCCGTGACTTATTTTTAGATATTGGACTTCTTGATCTGTTTTTATTTTTAGCAAACCGGTGTCAAAATCGGTATTCAACTCTTTGAAAAATAGTCCGCTGGCTACAGGGTTGCCCCCGGATTCCTTATTACCGATTATATAATGAGGACCCTCTTTGAAAACGGCGACTCGAATCCCTCGTTCATGGGTGTCAGTAATTTGTTCATCCATCCTCTGAACTGCCACGATGTGCAGATCCGTTTCGCCAATCTGGTTTAGGAGTTCGTTGACAAACGACCCGCGCGTAATTTCTTGCCATCGTGTTTGTCCAGACTGCCCGATGATGAGTTGGGTAGTATGAAGGTTCTTGGCAGTTTCTGCTATGATTTCGGAAGCCTTGCGATCTTTGTTTGGTTTGACGATAAAGGTTGCCCCATATTCGTCGCATTTCATTTGCCACTCAGCCATATACCTTTCTTGTGTCTGATCAAGCTCATTCTCCCGTAAGGGTATAACGCTCAACACAAACAGGGGACACTGAAGCAGATTGGCTAATTCACCGCCTCGGCGGATGAGGCGTTCGCCGTTCGGACCATAATACACGCATACCAGTATTTTTTCGTTGTTCAGCAGATAAATCATTCCTTTCTTATTCCTCAGTAGACGGTAATTACCACATTAGCTTAAATTAAAAAGGCCTGGTTGCAGAGATATATCTGCTTCCAGACCTTGGCTGTACGAATTTTGGACAAGTCAAAGTAGAAGAGTGTTCTCTCCCAAGACGCTGACGAGGTTAGCTGTCGGATTCGGGATTGAGAGTTCCCGTTCCTTCTTCATCAGAAAGAATTCACCCCTAAAGCTTAAGCAGCTTTTGTTGGTTCCCCCGTTCCTCATAGAGGATTAAGCGTAATGCGTATAAAATTTATTGTAATAAATATTATGCTAAAATAAGCTAAAAGTAAACAGTCTGCCATGGGCAATGAATGTCATTCATGGGTTGAGGTAGAATTCAATCTTTGTTTTGTATATACTCGTTTCAAGTTATTATTTGATTACACGAAGGTTACTTACATATCCGTACCGTCTTTTTCCTTCACGGGGTTAGCTAATCCAAACTTCTTAACCAATGGTTTGATGGTTAACCCCTGCACGAGAAGTGAGAAAAGGACAACACTAAACGTGAGCACGAGTATATCGTCGCGGCCGGCGAAGGTTGAAGGCAAACTTAAGGCGAGTGCGATGGATAAGCTGCCCTTTAACCCTCCCCAATTCAAAACCATTTTCCATGATGAAGGGAAGGGTCTCAGGAAGTACAGGCTCGCGTAGACGGCCACAGTCCTACCGATGAGAACGATCAGAATGGCGGCACCGATTAACGCCCATTTGTCTGCGAAGTTAATATGTTTGATTTCGAGACCGATCATCAGGAATATCAATGAATTTGCAATCAACGTGATGACGTCCCAGAACGAATTAATGTTCATCTTGGTCGTCTCCGACATCCCGATGCGCGCTCCGTAACTGCCGAAAATCAAGCCGCCCACGACGACGGCAATCACACCGGATACATGGAAATGCTCGGCGATAAAGAAACTTCCGAAGAAGAGGAGCATTGAGAACGCAATCTCCAACGGATAATCGTCATAGAAGCGAATGAGCTGTGAGAATAGATACCCAAGCAAGCCTCCAACTGCGATACCGCCGACACTGAACTTGAGAAAGAGTAATAGGCCGCTGCCTGCTCCCGCCCAGCCCATTTCCATATATGTAAGTAAATAAACGGAGGAGATCTGAAACAACACAACGGCAATTCCGTCATTAAACAACGATTCCCCTTCAATAATCGTCACGATTTTCTTCGGTACGCCTAAAGACTTGAAGATGGAGATGACACTGATCGGATCTGTGGCGCTCATTAAAGCCGCAAAGGTAAATGCAACGACTAAAGGTAATCCCATAAGCCCGTACATGGCAAGAGCAATAAGAAGAAAAGAGAGCAAGGTGCCGCCAAAAGCAAGGGCAAGCACCGGCTTGCCTTGTTCACGAAGATGCGAGAATGGGAGCTTTAGCGTAGCATCCCCGAGAAGGATTGGCAGGAACAGGGAAATAATGATCGCTTGAAACACATTCGATTGGGTGATGAAAGATTCGGCTTCATCCAGCACCGGCACGTGGATCAATCCAAGCAGCAGACCTACGATAACAAGAGCAATAGAGTAGGGCTGATTCATTTTTTTGGCTAACGCGATAACCCCCATCGAAACCGCTAGTAGAATTAACAATTGAACGAATATCTCATTAAAATGATGCATAGAGCCCCCCTCCTTAAAGAAGATAATCTCCAGTTATTGTAACTTAATGACCTCCAAACAACAAATATATTGACAAATGGGAAAAAGAGGGCGTATTTTATGAATATAAAATAAAATTAATCACAGAATCATTCCTATGCTGATTAAGGATGTGAAATACGATATGCCAAAAAAATTCTCTGACGAAGAACGTAAGTGGATTCGAGAAAAACTGCTGGTGGAGGCACGTCAGCATTTCGAAAAGTCTGGTCTCCGTAAAACGAGTGTTGAAGAATTAACGAAGGCGGTCGGCATTGCCCAAGGCTCGTTTTACATGTTCTTCGGATCGAAAGAGGAATTATATTATGAACTGATTCTGGAAGAGGAGGATCGAATCCGCAGTGCGGTTCTAGACTTATTTCCTCCAGAACAGGTCAGCAGCCAGGATAGCATCAAACGGTTTCTCTTGTATTCATTAAGGATGATGGATGAGAGCCCGCTGCTTCGACAGATGATGGATCGGGGGGAGATGGAGCTGTTGTTCAGGAAATTACCGAAGGAACTGCTGGACCGTAACTTTACCGAGGATCAGGATGCGCTCCTGCCAGTGATTGCAGCTTGGCAGAAAGCCGGCATTTTGAAGGGTACGGCACCCGAATCTATCGTGGGCATGATCAGATCCTTGGCGTTTCTTACGCTGCACAGAAAAGAGATTGGAGAAGCACCATTTACAGCTACGATCGAACTATTGGTAGAGTTATTATCTGCCGGTATGCTCGCAGTGTCCAAAGGGGCCCAAGGAGGTGAGGGATTGTGATCGAAGTAAGCGGGCTTCATTTCACTTATCCCAATCGTAAAGAGCCGACCCTGCAGGGACTTGATTTTGTCATACGGTCTGGAGAAATCTTTGGATTTCTCGGCCCGTCTGGTGCAGGTAAAAGCACAACGCAGAAGCTGCTGATCGGTGTTCTGAAGGGATATCGTGGGAGCATAAAGGTAATGGGAAACGAAATTAAGGAAATCGGTCCGGAATATTACGAGCGAATCGGTGTAGCCTTTGAATTTCCTAACTTCTACAACAAATTTTCGGTTCTCGAAAATTTAAAACTTTTTCGATCTCTTTACAAGGGGAATACGGAGGATCCATTGAGATTGCTTGAACAAGTTGATTTGTCAGATGCAGCCAATATGATGGTTTCACACCTTTCCAAAGGGATGAAGATGAGGCTGAATTTCTGCAGGGCGTTAATGCATGATCCGGATATCCTCTTTCTGGATGAGCCTACCTCCGGATTGGACCCCGTGAATGCGAAACGAATAAAGGAATTGATCCTCGCGAAAAAAGCGGCAGGAAAGACGGTTCTCATAACAACGCACAATATGCAAGCAGCAGAAGAGTTGTGCGATCGGGTTGCATTTATCGTCGACGGCGAGATCAAGTTGGTTGATTCGCCAAGGGAATTGAAACTCCGGAATGGAAGAAGGCTGGTGCGAGTTGAATACCGGAAGGACAGTGAGTTAGAAGAGGCTACATTTCCTCTAGATGATATGGGTCGGAATGACCGATTTCTGAGGCTTATACAGGAGTTCCCACCTGAGACTATTCATTCGCAAGAAGCATCCCTTGAACAAATTTTTATTGAGGTGACAGGGAGGCAGCTTTCATGAGAGGGCTAACCCTTTTTCTTTTTGATCTACGTTTCCAGTGGCGCCATGGCTTTTATTACGTTTATATATTCGTATGTATCTGTTACTGGATTCTGCTTCGATTCGTTCCTGAGACATATCAGGAGATAGCCGCCATCGTGCTAACCTTCAGCGATCCGGCTGCCCTGGGACTTATCATGGCAGGTGGTATGGTCCTGCTGGAGAGAGATCAAGGCGTTCACGACCCGCTGTTTGTAGCGCCGGTACACTTACGGGATTATTTACTGGCAAAAGCATTCTCGCTGTCGCTGTTATCTCTTGCGGCAGGATGGGTCATTCATATGGCAACCGGTACCATTCCCGATTCACCGTTTGCTTTTTCTACAGGTATTGTCTTAACCTCAACCTTCATGACCTTGTTGTCGATTGGGATTGCGGCACGCCAGCGGACCATTAACGGCTTTATTCTGATGGCACAAGTCTACGCGATACCACTCGTGCTTCCCTTGTTTGGTTTCCTTCAATTGTGGCATACTGACCTGTTTATGTTCCTTCCGACTGAAGGAACACTCCGCTTACTTGTTTCCCCTGGTGACGGCTTATCTGCTGGCAGTGTTCTATTCTCCGTATGTCTTTTATCGCTCTGGAACATTGCTGCTTACTTCTGGGCATACCGTTCCTATACTCGACATGTGCTGATGCGGATAGGCGAGGGAGGGGCCGTACATGGAGAAATATAAATTCCTCATTATGAAGGATCTTCGGCATGCTTGGAAGGATCCTGTTCTGATGGCAGCGTTGATCGGACCGTTAGCGATCCTGTTTCTATCGAGATTCGGCTTTCCTGTTGCCGTTGATTGGCTTGAGGTAAACTATTCCTTTCACTTGGAGCTGTACCGTGGCTTTGCTGCATCGTTATTGGTTGTTACGATCCCAATGCTGACGGGAATGCTTACAGGATTGCTTATGCTCGACGAGCGGGACGAGAATATGATTGCTTATTATGCGGTTACACCTTTAACGAGTAAAGGCTATTTGTTTTATAGAATGGCTCTTCCTTTTCTGTTGTGCACCGTCCTATCTTTTGTGTATTTGTTTTTTTCCAATTTGTCAGAAGTCCGTTCATACAATGTATTTGTGTTGCTGTTGCTGGCGTTGGAAGCACCCATGTTTTCGCTGTTTCTTGCCGCCTTCTCAACAAACAAGGTGGAAGGGTTGGCCTTGTCTAAATTAGGGGGGCTGTTCATAGCTGGCCCAGTGGTGGCCCATTTCGTGCCTGGAGCCTGGCAGGTGGTAGGCGCCTGGCTTCCAACGTATTGGCCTGCTATGATTCCCTACCTGTTCATGCACAATGAACCTTTTCTGGCATCTGTATTTTTTGCCGGTGGTTTGCTCTTACACGGCGTGTTCTTGTACCTGATGGTAACTGTATTCATAAACAGGCGATCTTAACTGGTGCTCCGGCGTTTAATGCAGCCTGCTTGAATGATAGAATTCAAGCACTTGAAGGGAATGGAAGGTGCGTTGTTGAACGGGCCGAGTACTGCATACCCGGAAGTAAAGTTTTATCGGAAATGATGAGACAAGAACATGGACCGATTGCCGGTCAGATAAGTGTGATAGAACCGGTCCATGTTTATGTGGCAGTAGGCACGAGCATCTGCTAGAATAATTGTTTATTTAATATTAATCCATACCTAAAAGGTCTTTAACGACTATGTTAGATCCTTTAACCAGGCAGCAAGTGCTTCGCCAATTTCATGAGGCGAATCTTCCTGAGGATAATGAAGTCCACGGACGGTGATCTCCGTTTGCATTGACCAGGTACGGCAGAACTCAACATGAGATACCGGCATAGTGCCTGGATCACAGTTGATGAAGAGTTTCGGGACCGAGCTCTGTACCAACCACTCTCCGTACGTGGTTACAATCTCCGTCACATCAGCGGGATCTCCATCAAACGGAAGTTGTCGCGGCCAGGTTAACGTCGGGCGGCGGCCTTCACCAGGCAGCGAGAATGGCCGACGATATTCATTCATCTCTTCCTCGGTCAACTTACGAAGAATGCCGATTGGGAGGTTAGTCTCGATGAAAGAATTGTGTTCCAACACCATCTGTTCACCTTCCTCCGATCGTAAGGCCTGAAAAATTTTCCGTCCCCGTTCCGGAAGATCGCTCCAACTACGAGGTTGTATGATTCCCTCCATGTAGGCGATTCCTTTAACGGCCTCCGGATGGCGGTAAGCCCAATCAAATCCCAGGGCCGACCCCCAATCGTGCACCACAAAAGTAACCCGTTCGTGAACACCAATCTGATCCAACAGGGCATCGAGATAGCGACGATTCTCTACAAAGGTGTAAGAGTCGGTACCACTATGGGGAATTTTCTCTGAATCCCCCATACCTATGAGATCAGGAGCAATGCAACGACCAAAATCTTGGGCATAAGGAAGAATTTCACGCCAGAGATAAGAGGAGGTAGGGTTGCCGTGCAGGAAGACAATCGGATCTCCACTTCCTTCGTCAACGTAAGCCATTTCTAGACCCAGTACGCGTTGACGCTTTTTTTCGTAGGGAAAAGACGGTGTAATCATTCAGAATCTCACCTTTCTATTGTTAAATTTAATATATATAAATGCTTTCATATATGAAAGCAAGCGCATACTTTCATTTATGTTATAAGAAAAGCTCCTTCGGAGCTGTTCTTAGTGAAATAATAGCTAAGGGCTAAGTGCCTTAGTAAATACACTTACACTTTCTTCAATAAATTCCTCAAGCGTATCTTCCGAGACCGCTTCTTTAGCATGTAGTCTACTGATGAAAGCCCCGTAATTCATCCACATGAACGATAAAGCTTGAATTTCAGGATTTGTGGAGACCACTTTGCCTTCTGATGACATTGTAGTTAGATAATCAGCGAGCAAATTTTTTAAGTGCTTCGGATTGCGCGAAGCCTCTTGTAGAACAGAATCGGGTAGAGTACTACTCCCTTTTAGCGCGATTGATATTAGCTTTCTGTTTCGGTTCATGATGTTATGATACGTTCGACTCACTGTAAGCAGATCCTCATGCAGATTTCCTGTAAGACCCTCGTTAAAAAGCCTGGTCATCTCATTGCCATAGTGGAACCGGCTGAAGGCGGCCTCAAGCAGTTTTTCTTTCGTCCCAAAATGCCGAAATAAAGTGACCTCGTTCACTCCAGCAGCTAGCGCGATTTCTTTGGTTGTTGTGCTGTCATAGCCTTTTTCTGCCATGAGGTCCATGGTTGCCAGCAATATCTTTTCGCTTGTAGTCGGATTAGCACTCATGAGACACCCCTCCTTAATGCAAGTGCTTGCTTACATTTTTATTGTAGGTTATGTGTAAACAATTGTCAATACAGAATTTTATAGGATTTTTATCGAATCATCATGAGAGGCAACTTCTATTAAAGAGGACAGTGAATCGGAAGAGATGGCTATGTTACATCACATTGTTGAAATGGAGGATAAAAGGAGCAATTCATAAGAAAGCATAACGTTTGTTACATGCTAGGATAGACGCAGTTCTCATGAAAGGAGAAATCAAGATGGCAACAAACAATATCCGTGAACCAGAGAATGATAATGCCCTTACTTCACACAATCCGTCTAAACCCGATCCTGCAATGGAACGCTTGAATGTCTTCGTAGGGAAATGGAATACAGAGGGTGTGATTAAAGCCAGTCCATCCGGGGCAGCTGATCTGTTGAAAGCAGTAGATACCTACGAATGGCTGCCCGGGGGTTATTTTCTCATTCATCATGTCGATGGCTATATGGGAAAAGATAAGGTTAAGGCTATTGAGATCATTGGCTATGATGCTTCCAGTCAGAACTACACGACACACTCATATGACAACCAAGGTAATTTCAATGCATACCAAGCGAACCTACTCGACCGTGATTGGAAAATTTGGGGGGAGTCGGAGCGATTCACAGGAATGTTTAGCGAAGATAGTAACATCTTAACAGGTAGTTGGGAGCTATCAAGCGAAGGTACGAATTGGGTACCATGGATGGACATCAAGTTGACTAAAGTGATCTAGTAAAGAAATTCTCTACTATCCATGAAGTGCATTTGAATGAAAGCAGCCTCTATCGCAACGTTATATCTGTTAAAACCACTGATCAAAATGATTCAGTGGTTTTTTAGTTATGAAAGAGGAGGGAGGGAACCAACAGAAAGACGACAAGAACATATAGGGTTAACCGTTATTGTTATGCGTTATCACTAATCATAATTATTACGATTTTCAGAAAAGCTCTTGACAAAGACAGGTTGTCGGGATAAAGTTGTACCAGTTAATCGTAATATTTACGAATAATGAATATTTCATTTTCAGGAGGGCCAAACAAACCTATGTGCCTAAAGATCAAGCAGCGCGAAAAGAGTACCTTGCATTACGGTTATTGTCGATTCCACAATTGAAGGGTTACTTCTTAAATAAAACACTTTAGAATTATCTACTTGATAGGAAAAGGAAGGAAATCATGCATACATCACGCAAGCATTACACACTTACTCTGTTACTATCTCTTTCAATAGTGCTTCTACTATCAGCTTGTTCATCCGGCACAGAAGCAGGAAATGCGCAACAAACCGCCAAAGCTTCCAACGCGGAATTAGTCTTTGCCAGCACCAAGGATATCCGGGATATCAATCCCCATCTATACGCTGGAGAGATGCCGGCTCAGAATATGGTATTTGAATCCCTTGTGATCAATACGCCGGAAGGCATCAAGCCTGCACTCGCGGAGAAGTGGGATATCTCAGAAGATGGCACAACGTATACCTTCTATCTACATAAAGGTGTTCAGTTTTCGGATGGAGAGCCGTTTAATGCCGAAGCCGTGAAGCTGAATATCGATGCAGTTCTGGAGAATGTCGAGAAGAACTCATGGTTGAATCTGGTCGCCGAGATCAAGGAGACGAAAGTGATCGATGACGCCACGTTCCAGATTGTACTGAAACATCCGTATTACCCGACATTGGAGGAATTGGGGTTAACTCGTCCGTTTCGCTTCATCTCACCAAAAAGCTTTATTGACGGTACAACTGCGAATGGAGTCAGCAGCTATGCCGGAACAGGGCCATACATTTTAACAGAGCACAAGCAGGACCAGTACGCGACATTTACGGTCAATGAAAATTACTGGGGAGACAAACCGCAGATCCAAACGATTAAGTGGAAAGTCATGCCTGACCATCAAACGATTCTGCTTGCCCTGGAAAAGGGAGAAGTAGACCTGTTATTCGGTTCGGACGGTGACATGGTGGACAATGAATCGTTCAAAGTGTTGACGGATCAAGGGAAGTACAGCACGGTCATCAGTCATCCGGTTGGCTCACGTGCGATCGTTCTTAATACCAACCGCTCAGCAACTCAGGAGCCTCAAGTGCGTGAAGCGCTGATGTATGCCATTAATAAACAGATCATCGCGGAAGGCATATTGAACGGGACGGAACAAGTGGCAGATACGCTGCTCTCCACTTCGGTTCCGTACGCAGATGTGGGCCTTGAAGGTGTGCAGTATGACATGAACAAAGCAAGCGATCTGCTTACGGCGGCTGGCTGGGCTGCGGGCTCGGATGGCTATCGGTACAAGGATGGGAACAAGCTTGAACTGACGATCTATTACAACTCGGATAATGCACAGGAGCGAACCATTAGTGAATCCATGCAAAACGATCTGAAGCAGGTCGGCGTAGCGTTGAACATTATTGGAGAAGAAAAGCAGGCCTATCTGGATCGTCAGAAAACGGGTGAATTTGATCTGATGTATTCCCTCTCCTGGGGATTGCCATATGATCCGCAAACGTATGTCTCTTCCTGGAGGGTGCCATCCCACGCCGATTATCAAGCCCAATTGGGGCTGGAGAAAAAAGAGTGGCTGGATCACACGATTACGGACCTGATGGTCGAGCAGAATGAGGAACAGCGCCAAAACATGTACAAAGAGGTTCTAACGTATATTCATGATGAAAATGTATATATTCCACTGACCTATTCGGTTACCAAAGCCGTTCATATCAAGGCGCTTCAGGGTGTGGGCTTTAACGTTTCCCAATACGAAATTCCGTTTGAGAAGATGTACTTTGAAGAGTAATCAGGAATTTTGAAAATTCATTAGGAAAGTCAGGAAGCCTCGCTCACCATCTTCCATTCGCGGAGTTGTGCAGCGGGGTTTCCTTGTGAATCCATGAAATATAAAGGAGGATCACCTTGGGCAGGTACGTCATAAAACGAATATTAGCCATTATTCCGGTGCTGATCGGTATTTCATTTTTAGCATTTATTCTGATCCATTTGCGAACCAGTGATCCGGCTGAAGTGGCGCTGCGGGTGAATCAAGTTACGCCGACACCGGAAATGGTGGATGCCATGAGGGAAACACTAGGTTTGGATAAACCGTTTCTGACCCGTTACGTGGACTGGATTAGCAGCAGCATTCAGGGGGATTTCGGCATTAGTTATGTCAACCAACAATCGGTTGGAGAGCAGATTGCACGAGCCCTTCCAGCTACATTAAAGCTATCGGCTGTTGCCCTCGTTATCATTCTGACGATAAGTATTCTGATTGGTGTGCTATGTGCGATATATGAGAACAGTATCCTGGATCGATTCATGCGTGCATGGGTCTTTATTGGCACAGCCATGCCGAGTTTCTGGATTGGCATTCTGCTGATGTGGTTATTTGCCGTCAAGCTGAATTGGTTCCCCACGAGTGGCATGGAGCAGGCGAGTTCAGTTATCCTGCCGGCAGTAACGCTGTCCCTGGTATTCATCTCTACCTATGTCAGGCTGATTCGCAACAATATGGTGCAAAACAAAACCGAAAACTACGTGTTATACGCTCGTGTCAGAGGATTGAAGGAACGGACGATTATCTGGAAAGTGTTCCGTAACTCCCTTCAATTATCGATTACGGCGCTGGGTATGTCGATCCCGAAGTTAATCGCGGGTACGGTCATTGTGGAAAATATTTATGCATGGCCAGGCATTGGGCGTTTATGCGTCACCGCGATTTTCAATTCGGATTTTCCGATTATTCAAGCCTATATTCTGATTATGGGTGTGATGTTTGTCGTCTGTAATCTACTCGTGGATCTTCTGAATTCAGCTCTGGATCCCCGGATAAGAAGGGAGGGGTAACATGATGTTCTGGAAGCGCCTGGTGTCCGATAAAATGGCAGTGTTATGTATGATTACGATCGCACTTGTGGTCGTCGCTGGTGTTGGTGCACCCTGGTTCGCACCGCATGATCCCACGAGTCTAAACATTATGAACAAATATGCAGGGATCAGTCTGGAGTATCCATTGGGTACAGATCAACTCGGCCGCTGTAATCTGTCACGTCTTCTTTATGGAATTCGTACAACGATCCTGTTTGCTGTAATTACAACCGCGATTACAATTACGATCGGAACCCTGCTGGGCATCATATCGGGATATTTTCGCGGCAAGGTGGATGAAGTCATTATGCGAATCTGTGATATGATGCTCTCCTTTCCGGCAGAAGTGATGATTCTGGCGATTGTCGGCATTCTCGGTCCAGGCCTGCTAAATGTCGTCGTCGCCAATATTATCGCCAAATGGGCCTGGTATACCCGGATGATTCGTACAACAGTTATTCAATATACGGACAAGAACTATATTCGTTTTGCCAAAGTCTCGGGATGCGGGACGGGTCATATTATGAGAAAACATGTGCTGCCTGGCGTTTCGGGCGAAGTCGCTGTCTTTGCGACGCTGGATACGGGCTGGGTCATCCTCAATATATCGGCGTTGTCCTTCCTTGGTCTGGGTGTACAGGCACCTACGCCGGAGTGGGGCATGATGCTGAATGATGCAAAAAATGTAATGATTACACATCCAACGCAAATGCTTGCGCCTGGATTGGCGATTTTGCTGGTCGTGGCTGCTTTCAACTTTTTGGGAGACAGCCTGCACGCGGCGATGAATCCGAAAAGTTATATGCACAAGAAGGGAGGCCGGTTGAATGTCTTTGTTAGAAGTAAAAAATCTGTCCATCACTGATTCCAGAACCGGTCTGCCCATTGTGCAAAATCTAAGCTTTGCGTTGCAGTCCAATACCTGCCTTGGCATTGTGGGCGAGAGTGGCAGCGGCAAATCCTTATCCACCAAAGCCATTCTGGGATTGGCCTCTCCCTGGCTTGAAATTAGTGGAACAGCCTTTTACCAGGGGAAGGATCTATTACAGCAAACCGGGGAAGAGCTTCGAAAGATCCGCGGTCAGCGCATTTGCATGATTTTACAGGATGCAATGACGGCGTTTAACCCGCTGGAACCGATTGGGAAACAAATGATGGAGACCTTTCGAGAGAACCTTCGGATCCCCAAAAAAGAAGCCAGACAACTGGCGGCGGATGCCTTGCATCGTGTTCATATTCTTCAGCCTGAGCAGGTGCTGCAAAAGTATCCGCATCAACTATCAGGGGGCATGCTGCAAAGAGTAATGATCTCCATTGCCATGATGCTGGAGCCTGACATTATCATCGCCGATGAGCCGACAACCGCACTGGATTCGATTAACCAGCGTGCGATTGTTGAGCAATTCAAGCAACTTCGCGAAACGATGGGTATGTCCATCATTTTCATATCGCATGATTTGGGTGTCGTGCAGTATTTGGCGGATGATCTTATCGTTATGCGGGATGGGGAATGCGTCGAGCAAGGAAAGGCGAATGACGTATTTGCGAATCCTCGGCATGAGTTTACACAATATCTGATCCAGACCCGAATCAAGCTGTCTGATCCTTTTCAAGCCTCCATGGAAGCAGGTGTGCAGTAATGCTGGTCGAAGTGAATCATCTGTCCAAAAGCTATCCCAAATCGGGTGGCTTCTTTCGGAAAGAGACAACAGAAATTCTGAAAGATATTCATTTTGAGATCCGTGAAGGTGAATGTCTGGGTCTGATTGGTGAGAGTGGAAGTGGGAAAAGCACGTTAAGCCGCCTCATTCTTGGATTGGAGAAACCAACACAAGGTGAAGTTCGGATTGAGGGGATGGTTGTTTCCCAATGGATGAAGAAGAATAAAGGGAAAATAAGCGTTGTTTTTCAGGATTATACGTCTTCAGTCAATGGCAAATTCATCGTGCGGGATATCATAGCTGAACCCTTGGTTGCACTGGGTGATATTGCGGATCTGGATGATCGGGTCAATGACCTGCTCGCGAAGGTGGGGCTTCCTCATGCGGTGATGCACAAGTATGCTCATGAACTGAGTGGCGGGCAATTACAGCGGGTGTGTATCGCCCGCGCAATCTCAACCAAACCCAAATTCGTAGTTCTGGATGAAGCGCTCAGTTCGCTGGATGTCTCCGTCCAGGCGCAAATCCTGGAGTTGCTGCGCACTTTGCAGCATGAAATGAACATGACCTATCTATTTGTTGCTCATGATCTTCAGGCTGTGGCGAATCTCTGTGACCGGGTACTCTTCCTGTACCGCGGAACAATTGTGGAGGAGCTAGAACGGAATCATCTCTCGGATGCAACGAATGAATATGCGAAAGCATTGCTTGCATCGGTTATGCCCTTTCGAGCAAACGGTACCTGATTTGTATAATGGCCAGTCACTTCTGTGATTAACTGCCAAATGAAGAAGGAGGGGGACGATATTTTGGATTCTTCAGAAGCGGCCAATGGAAAATTAAACCCCATGTCCTTTTCGTTTATCCGGTTTTATATGCTGGCCTTTTTATTTTTTGCAGCCAATTCGGCCTTGACGATTATTCTTCCCTTGCGGAGTGAAGCAGCCGGCTTGAATCAGGCTGAGATCGGGCTAATAATGGGGGCATACATGTTTACGTGTATGCTTCTAAGGCCTTTTGCGGCCCAACTACTTGGTAAGTATGGACCGCTGCGTGTGATGAAGTGGCTGCTGGTTCTGCATGCGGCTACTCTGCTGCTGTTTGTTGTTTTTGATGTGAAATCGTATCTGTGGCTGCGGGCACTGCAAGGTGCGGCTACCGCATTTTTTTCTATGACGATGCAGGTTGGCATTGTCGAGAAGCTGGAGGATAAAGACCGGGGGCAGGGGTTATCCATGTATACCCTTTTTACAATGGTTCCTTCTCTGGTTATCCCTATACTCGCCATACAAATTTGGGAGAACGCAAGCGAAATCTGGTTTACCGTACTGATGATCGGTTTAGCGGTGTTCCCAATCCTGATCGGATACAACGTGGACATGCCACGAAGCACGGTGCAGAATAAATCGTATTCACTCAGAGATATAGCAGGGTCATTCAGAGGAATGTTGAACAGCACACCACTGCTGATTAGTAGTTTGGTTATGCTGTTTGTTTCATGTGTATATGGAGCAACCGCAACTTTCCTACCACTGTATATGGTATCGGCAAGGGTGGCGAGTCCAGGAATATTTTTGACGATTCAGGGGTTTGTGGTTATTTTGTGCAGATTCAGCTTGCGCAAAAAAATCCCTTCTGACGGAAGCTGGAATACTTGGCTGATAGCGGGTTTACTTATTTCTGCCTCACTGGGAACCCAATTGCTCGCTCTGTTAGAGATGATTGGGCCGCTTGTGTACCTTTCTGCAGTGTTCAGTGGTTTTGCCGTAGCACTGCTGTACCCGATGTTAACCACATATTTGTCATTTGTATTACCTGCTGATTCCAGATATGTTCTTATGGGCATTTTCATGTCAGCCTATGATCTGGGTTTCTCCCTGGGCGGACTCCTAATGGGTATAATTGTACAAACAAGTTCGTACTCTACCATGTTTACAATCTGCACGTTTCTTACTATCACAGCCATGATTATGGTTATGGTTTTCAGGAAACAGATGGAAGCAGGCAATGAGATCAGATCTGCAATGAATGCTAAATCGTAAAGCCGCGAAAGTGCGGCTTGTTTTTTTTGGAAATTTCTGTTGACTATCTCATAGTGACATGCTATATTACACTTGTCCTTAATCGTAATGATTACGATTAATAAACAAACCAACTGATCACATATTGTAACCAAGGGAGCCCGGTATGAAGCATAAGATCGATTTTGTGAAATGCAACCCTACACAGAATATGACGGTACTGATTAAGAGCAAGCTTCCTCCCGATGACTATAAAGTCATTGCTGCTAAAATCATGTCCTACGACAATGTTTATGCTGAACAGGTTGGATTTATTGAACCGTTCCGGAAGGAGAATGCGGATGCGCGGCTACATATGGCTGGAGGTGAATTCTGCGGTAATGCCTGCATGGCTCTAGCTGCTTATTTAGCAAATGAACAGGGGTTAAATCAAAATGAAACAACCGAACTCCACTTACAAGTATCCGGTGTTGAGCGATTGGTGACTTGTCGGATAACAAAAAACAGTGGGGATTATCAGTGTCAAGTGGATATGCCGCTTCCGTTAACAATTGAACAAACTGTGCTAAAGGACGGGAGTGACTCTTACGACATGTTCGTTGTCAGATACAGCGACTTTGTCCATTTCGTAATTGAAGTCGAGGACATTGATACTGAAATGAAGAGGAAAATGTTAAATCTGATTAAACTTATCGGTCCCTTGCTCGATACAAAGATGCTGGGCATTCTGTTATACAACATACGCACCAGTGAATTGGCTCCGCTGATCTATGTGTCGGATCTGGATCGCAGTATGGGAAAGAGGCTGCGGCTCCGGAACGGCTTCCATAGGGGCTTACTTAGCCTGGAAGAATCAAAAAAGTATGGAGGCTGCCATCCAGCAGCCGGGTGGAACGATTCAAGTAAGAGCCTTCTACGATCAAGAGCGGTTGACTCAACTGGAAATCGAAGGAAACGTCGGCATTGTAGCACAAGGCATAGCATTCATCGAACAGGATGCAGACCATGTGGAGGGAGTGAGGAATCGTGAAATTAGCATGGTTTGAGCAGTTCGTGGCCGATTATCTCTCAAGTTTTAAGTATTTCGCGGACCAGTTTGATTATTCGGCTGGGCATTGTACGGAATTGGAGCGGCTCATTGACGATTATTCTGCGTTTATCATTGATGAGTCCAACCTCAGTAACTGGGAATTGCTGAAGGAACAAGGAATGGGTGGAATAAACGATCTTGTGGACGAGGTGAGAAAGCACTCTGCGAGATGCGTAGCCATTCTGGAGAAATATCGTGCGATGAAATTATTACAGGGAGATGCTGAGATCACCAATTATTTCAGAAATATTGAAGAATGCATCGAGAAGGAGTTCGGCAGCTTCCAGGTAACTTCCGCATCGAGTGTATTGCTGGTTGGCTCTGGCTCGTTCCCGATGACGGCATTGTTAATCGCTCAGCGTACGGGAGCTCAAGTGGTCGGTATTGACATTGACAACGAGGCCATTGAACTCGGATTGAAGGTTACTGAGAAATTGGGCCCCGGCTTGAAGATTACTTTAAAAAATACACCGGTGGATCTCCTCGATGATATGAATGCGATTACCCATGTTATCTTCAGTTCTACGATTTCTAATAAATACGAAATACTGGATCAGCTGCACCCATTGACGAATGAACACGTCGTAGTAGCCATGAGATACGGAGACCAATTAAAGTCATTGTTCAATTATCCCATGCAAGATACGGATGTAAGCAAATGGAGACTGGTTGGTAACGTATTGCGCAGGAACGATATCTTTGACATTGCGTTGTACAAGAAAAGCTAGGTTCGCCATAAGGTAATCGATGTGAGGTGTTTTTATGGAAAATATGAAGCGAGTCTTATTATTGGGGACGGGACCTGCTGCCTTGCAACTGGCGGTTACTCTTAAAAGGGAATTTCGCTGCCGGCTCGGAATTGCCGGAAGGGAATCGGTCCGTTCCGCTGATTTCTTCGAATCACTTGCAGTAAATGATCAGAAGGTTTGCGTGAGTATTCAAAACAAAAAGCATCATGCTATGGAAGGCGAAGCTTGTATTGACGATGTATTTCGAGGCTTCGAAACCATTGAAGGGGCATGGGATAGTCTCTTTCTTGCAGTGACCACGGATGCTTATATAGATGTGATCCGGCAAATTCATCCTGACGTTCTGTGCAAGGTCAAAAGCTTAGTGCTGATTTCACCGACTCTCGGCTCCAATCAGCTGGTCTCCGGCTACATCCGGCGCTTGAATCCGGATGCGGAAATCATAAGTTTCTCTACGTATATCGGGGACACGAGGTGGATGGATAACAGGGTATCCAACCATGTCATCACAACGGCGGTTAAGAAAAAAGTCTTTATCGGATCTACGAGGGGACGTTCTCCTCTTATCGATGCGTTATGCCGTCTGCACAAGGGCCTCGATATAGATTTAGAAGTCATGCGGACGCCTCTGGAAGCAGAGGCGAGGAACATCTCGCTCTACGTTCACCCTGCTTTGTTCATGAATGATTTTTCACTAAGCGCCATTTTTGACGAATCGAATGTCATTCCCAAATATGTCTACAAGCTCTTCCCGGAAGGGCCCATTACACAGAATCTGATCCGTAATATGCGATCGCAGTGGAGCGAGATGATGAGTATTTTAGACAAGTTAGGGATACCAAGCATCAATTTGCTGAAATTCATGACCGATGATAACTATCCCGTACGGAACGAAAGCTTGTCGCGTGAGGATATTGAAGGTTTTAACCATTTACAGGCCGTTCATCAAGAGTATTTGTTGTTCATACGTTACGCTTCCTTGTTAATCGATCCCTTCTCGCAGCCAGATCAAGACGGTAAATACTTCGATTTCTCGGCGGTTCCGATTCGGAAGATATTTGTCAATAAGGAAGGCAGCCTGGATATCCCGAGGATGCCCAAGGAGGATTATTACCGGGTAAAGATCATCCAAGGCATTGCCAGAAATCTCAAGGTGAATTGCCCCACTATCGATCGCTTCATTGATACGTATGAGAACTAAATTACAAGTGTGTCGCTAGCTAATCAAGGCCGAGTATTGTCAGACGCCTTCCAGATTCAAAGTTTCGAGGAGGATCTGAAATGGATAGGCGAGGAGATGTCTAACGTATAGCCTTTTGCGTTTACATATAACAACCAGATAAATAGGAGGAAGACTGTGAGAAGAACAACTTTATGGCTATGGATGCTTATGGTTATGACCGCGCTTTTGGCTGCGTGTGGAGCTGAGAATCAGGGAAGCAAGGACACAACCAAGCTCCAAGACGAAATCATTTATGCAACAGCGAAAGATATTCATGATATGAATCCACATTTATACACAGGATCGATGCCGGCTCAAGGAATGGTTTACGAATCACTGGTAGAGAACACAAAAGAAGGAATAAAGCCGCTTCTGGCGGAATCCTGGGACCTATCCGAGGATGGGAAGACGTACACCTTCCATTTAAGGAAAGATGTAAAGTTTCATGACGGGGAACCCTTTAATGCGGAAGCCGTCAGAATGAACATCGAAGCTGTGCAGCACAACGCGGATAAACATGCCTGGATCAAACTGTCGACCAAAATCAAGAGCATCAAGGTAGTGGATGAATATACCTTTCAATTGAATTTAAGCGAACCCTACTATCCTGCACTTGTTGAATTGTCTATGACGCGGCCTTATGTGTTCCTCTCTCCCAATGACTTCATTCAGGGAGAAACCAAGGATGGGGTGCAAGGACATAACGGAACCGGTCCCTACAAATTTACAGAACATAAAATCGATGAGTATGCCACATTTACCGCCAATGAGGAGTATTGGGGAGGTCAGCCAAAAATCAAAAAAATAACGGCAAAGGTGCTTCCCGCCGGGGAAACGACCTTTCTGGCTATGCAAAAAGGAGAGGTGAACTTCGTATTCACCGATGATCGGGGCGCAGACAGCATCGACGTCCAGGCCATGAATCACCTGGTTGACGCCGGAACCTTTCAATTGGTTCGAAGCGAAGCCATGAATACAAAAATGATCGTGGCTAACAGCAGCAAAGCGGACAGTCCGGTAAGTGAAAAGGCAGTGCGCGAGGCCATTTGGCATGCGATCGATCGCGAAACGATCAGCAAGGATATCTTCGAAGGAACCGAATCGGTGGCGAATCGACTCTTCTCATCCAACGTCAACTATGCCGATGTTCAGCTGAAGGAGCGTGGTTATGACCTCCAAGCTGCAGAGCGAATTCTGGAGCAAGCCGGTTGGACAAAGGACGGTGACGGCGATGCCAGAATGAAGGACGGGAAACGCTTGACCATCAAATTATACTATGACAGTAACTCATCTTCGCAAAAAACGCAGGCGGAATATATTCAGAATACGGTGGGCGGGATTGGAATCAAGCTGGATCTCATCGGCGAGGAGTCGAGTTCCATTGCGAATCGACGCTCTACAGGGGATTACGAATTATTATTCAATCAGACCTGGGGATTGGCCTATGACCCTCAGAGCACGATTTTTGCATTCACTTCGGAAGCGTCATATCTGCATACAACCAAGGGAATCGCAGAAGCGGATCACCTCTATGACCTGATTCAGCAGGTTATGGTTTCTACCGACGAGGAAGTCAGAAAGTCGTTGTATGCTGAAATCCTGCAAATTGTTCACGATGAAGCGGTATTCATTCCGATTTCCAACGGGAGTGTCACGGTGCTGGCGCCCAAGAACCTGCAAGGTATTGCATTCAAGCAAACTCAGTTCGAACTGCCTTTTGAGCAAATGTATTTTGAATAGTTCGGTCTGACCGCTGAATCCTAATTCGACAAGGAGTCCTTATGGGAAGTTATGTTGTAAAAAGAGTACTGCTCTCTGTTCCGATCCTGTTCATCATTTCGTTTCTGACCTTTCTGCTGATTAACCTGTCGCCCATGGATCCTGCAGAAGTCGTACTCCGGGCGCAAGAAGTTCCCGAGATAACGGAAGAACTGTTGGCACAGACACGCGAAGAGTTGGGAATGAATCAGCCGTTCCTGAAACAGTATGCCGACTGGATGCTGGCCAGCCTTCGGTTAGACTTCGGGGAGTCTTATGTAACGGGACAGTCTGTGTGGTCCTTGATCAGCCCGGCCTTTGTCAATACATTCAAGCTGACGATGGTTTCATCCGTCATCATTATCTTCATGTCTATTCTTCTGGGGGTTGTGTGCGCATTAAATGAAGGGAAAATACTGGATCGATCCGTAAGAGGTGTCTCTTTTATTCTAACGTCGATGCCTTCGTACTGGCTTGCCTCGATATTGATCTGGTATCTATCGGTCCGCTTGGACTTGCTGCCTACCAGCGGTATGGACTCCTATCAGAGCTATATTCTCCCCGTCACCGTGATATCGGTAAGTTATGTGGGCATTTATTTTCGAAACGTCCGAAGTTCAATGCTTACCCAATTGGATGAAGGCTATGTGGTATATGGGAGAGCCTGCGGCTTGTCAGAGAGAAAGATTACGCAACATATTCTGAGAAATTCCCTGCAGGTAGCCGTGTCCATATTCTGCATGGCGATCCCTATTATTTTGGGGAGTACTGTCGTGATTGAGAACGTATTTGCCTGGCCGGGCCTTGGACGACTGAGCGTAAAATCCATCCTGAGCAGGGATTTTCCGGTGATACAGGCGTATGTTCTTATTTTAGCGGTAACCTTCGTGCTGTTTAACACGTTGTCGGACGTAATCAACGCTGCGCTGAATCCGAAATTAAGAAAGGAATTGTGATGAGCACACTCAAAAATTTGACTAGAGACAAACTGGCCAGCCTGTCACTAGTCGTTATCGCCACAATCGTTGTTGTCGGCCTGTTTGCTCCCTTCTTTGCGCCGCACGATCCTAACCAAGTCGATATGAAACTTCGCTTCGCTCATTCATCCTGGTCGTATTGGCTTGGCAATGATCATTTGGGAAGATGCATTTTATCCAGACTGATCTATGGGATACGTCCCAGCGTTCTATGGGTTCTGGCCACCATGTTGGCATCGGTAGGTGTTGGCGCCATCGTTGGTTTCATAGCAGGTTATTTCAGAGGAAAAACGGATGCGTTCCTGATGAGAGTATGCGATGTGATGCTCTCATTTCCAGGGTATGTGATGACATTGGCCGTAGTCGGCATTCTGGGCGCCGGACTTGAGAACATCCTGATTGCTTTCGTAGCCATGAAATGGGCATGGTTTGCTCGCGTCATCCGTACATCGGTTCTCCAGTACACGGAAAAGGATTACGTTAAGTTCTCAAAAGCAATCGGCATCAGCAATCGAAGAATTATCCTCAGACACATCGTTCCCGTGACCTTCTCCGATATTGCCGTCATTGCCAGCGGTTCGATGTGTTCCATGATTTTACAAATCTCCGGGTTGTCATTCCTGGGGCTGGGTATCAAGGCTCCCAACGCCGAATGGGGAATGATGCTTAATGAAGCAAGAGAGGTTATGTTCTCTCGGCCCGAGCTGATGTTAGCGCCCGGCCTGGCTATTGTGATTGCTGTATCAGCATTTAATTTTCTGGCGGATGGACTTCAAGTCGCGCTTGATCCCAAACGCATGAAGTCCGGCAAGCAGCCGCAAATGACAGAGGTGGAGAAACCGGCTTATGAATATGCTAGAGGTTAATCATCTGAAGGTATGGGATGCCAGCGAGGGAAGAGAAATTATTCGTAACAGTTCGTTTCAATTGAAGCAGGGAACCTGTCTTGCAATTGTAGGCGAAAGCGGGAGCGGGAAATCATTGACGTGCAGATCGATCATACGATTACATAGGCCTTGGATTCGTCAATCCGGGGAGATCCTGTACAAGGGTGAGCATCTGGATCATCTTTCAGATAAAGCAATGCGAAAAATAAGGGGCAAACACATCGGCATGATCATGCAGCACGGTATGGGAGCGTTTGATCCGTCCTCCGTGGTAGGCGTTCATGTCCAGGAGACACTGAGAACGCATTATGACTGGAGCAAGAGTATCGCTGAGGCCAATATGAAGAAGGCGATGGAAAGCGTCATGCTGGAGCAGCCTATGGAGATTTTGAACAAATACCCACACCAGTTATCAGGCGGCATGCTCCAACGATTGATGATTGCACTCACACTTGTACTGGAACCCGATATCATCATTGCCGATGAACCGACCACGGCGCTGGATACGATTTCGCAATTCGAGGTCGTTGAGCAGTTCATCCGTCTTCGGGAAAGAATGGGGGCTTCCATGATCTTTGTGTCGCATGATTTGGGGGTCGTAAAGAAGATTGCAGATGAGGTTGCGGTCATGAAAAACGGTATCATCGTGGAGACAGGGAGCGTTGAAGAGGTGTTTACCGCACCTCGGCATCCCTACACGCAATACCTGGTCTCTACCCGGCTTGAGCTCAGCCATCATTTCAATGCGCTCATGAACGGAGGGATGTAATGTGCTGACCGTGGTGAACGTCGAGAAATCCTACCGGACAGGCGGCATGTTTACTAGAAACAAACAACAGGTTCTGCATGGTGTAAGCTTTGAATGCGGCAATGGCGAAAGCCTTGGCATCATCGGTGAAAGCGGCAGCGGAAAATCAACGCTCGGACGCCTTGTTTTGGGTATTGAACAACCTGACCGCGGCAGTGTTCTGTATGAAGGAAAGCCTGTAAGACACCGGCATGTGCGATCCGGCAACATGAGTGCCGTGTTCCAGGATTATTCGTCGTCCATTAATCCATTCTTTACCGTGGAGGAAGCAATCCTGGAGGCACTGGCTATGCAAAAACCACTTCAGTCTGACAAGAGGAGCAAAATCGATCTGCTGCTGAAGCAGGTTGGATTGGACCCTTCATATAAAATGAAATACGCCCATGAGTTATCCGGAGGAGAGGCACAGCGAGTCTGCATTGCCAGAGCCGTTGCCACAGAACCAAAATGCATTGTGCTGGACGAGGCGATCAGTTCCCTGGACGTATCGGTGCAGATTCAAGTGCTTCGGTTGCTAAAGGAGCTTAAAGAAATATATCACATGAGTTACATTTTTATCACGCATGACATTCAAGCTGCCGCTTATCTGTGCGACCGAATCCTTATATTCAAAAGCGGCAAAGTTGTGGAAACGGTTCGTGTTGAGCAATTAAAAGAGGTCGAGTCCGACTACGCCAAAAAATTAATGAAGCATTTGATTACGTTCTGACGTTTATTCGCAAGCAGGAGGAGAGTCATTGTGAGTGGAGCCATGTCTTGGCCATTTTTACGTCTATATATGCTGGCACTTCTATATTTCAGCGCCAACGCCTTGCTCAATGTTATAATTCCGCTCCAGGGGGCCGCTTGGGGAGCGAGTAGTACAACCATCGGCCTTGTCATGGGAGCGTACATGCTTACAACCATGTTCTTTCGGCCCTGGGCCGGGCAATTGATCCAAAAGCATGGACCAGTCAAGGTGCTGCGACTGATTCTTTTGGTTAATGGCGCTGCCTTGATTTTATATACGTTTACAGGAATAGGCGGATATGTCCTGGCTCGAATCCTGCAAGGCGTTGCAACCGCATTTTTCTCGATGGCGCTCCAGATCGGAATCATCGATGCGCTGCCCGAGAAGGAACGATCCCAAGGAATATCATTCTATTCGTTATTCTCCTATATACCCGGGATCATCGGGCCGGTGTTCGCTTTAAGCCTCTGGCAGGCCAACGGCATGGATGCCTTTACCGTCATCCTGATCAGCATCGCCGTCTGTACCGGAGTATTCGGTTACACGGTCAAGATGGAGAAGGAGCCGAATACTGGCGAGAAATCGTCCGATAGTTTTGGAGTGATGGCCTCATTCGGGCAAATTGTAAAGAATCCGCATCTGTTCAAATGCAGCGTGCTGATGCTGTCCGCATCGATCATATTCGGAGCGGTAACGACGTTCATGCCACTATATGGTGCACAGCTGAATAGCGGCAGCGCCGGCATTTATTTGATGCTTCAGGCCGCGGTTGTTGTTGCCTCGCGGGTTCTCCTGAGAAAGCGAATCCCTTCCGATGGCAGATGGCATTCGTCATTTATTATGGGTACTATGCTGCTTATCACCCTGGCTTCGGCATGCATCAGTTTGTCTTCAGCGAAGGGGGCCATTCTACTGTATGCCGGGGCCATTCTTATGGGCGCTGCGCAAGCACTGCTGTATCCCACATTAACAACGTATTTGTCCTTTGTACTGCCTTCTGCGAATCGCAACGTGTTAATCGGGTTGTTTATTGCCACGGCTGACCTTGGTGTATCGATGGGGGGAGCCCTGATGGGGCCCATTTCAGATTATTATTCGTACTCCACGATGTATTTCATTTGCGCTATTTTAGGCATAGTGATGATTGTGTTTTCGTACGAGAGAAGAAAGAGTTCCGATGAATCAGTGATCCGTGTGGATTCTAATGATGGTCCGAGTACCAAGGGCTGATAAACGTTCAATTTATTTAAAAGCCATGAAGAGATTGCAAGAAGCTGACAGTTTAGAACTGTCAGCTTCTTGTGATTGTTCGCAAGGATTTGGTAAACAGCGGAGAAGTAAAGTAAAGAGTTGAAGGTTGTTGCAACAAGAGGGGTGTTTGATAATGAAAGCGTAGCCAATTCCCATTTATTTGCCCTTCATCCCGGTAGTCAAATAACCCTAAAACTTTCTGGACAATCACCCGCCGTTCCAGATTGACGGCAATTTCGGAGGAACCGCCGCTAGGGGAACGATTCGGTTTCAAGCAGAAACAGGGGCAGTATATCAAATCTCTTTAATATAAAAGTTAAGCAAAGAAGTGCTGGCGCACCGCTTGCAAGACCGCCGTGCTTCTTTTTTTTGTTTTAATTACGGTACTCTTTTGCTTGACAATACCAGAAACTGATGGATAGCCCAGAATTCCTTGAAGGCTGAGCAAGTCCTTTCACAATTAACCAACACTCAAAGATCTGGTTGTGACAGAGTTATTTGTGTAAACGCCGCAAATGGAGCTTGGGCAAGTTTTTACTAAAATCATCATTTGAATTATTTTTCGACAAATACTTTAACACTAAGATGTAATCATGAGTGAAGGAAAACAAACATTCATGTAGCTTATGAAGGAAATCCTACAAGAAAGAGCGGGTGCATCTATGATTAGGTTTATATGGTTGGATCTTGGTTATACCCTGGTCAAGACCCACCGGGAAGAAGTGTATTTTAAAACCCTGCAGGTCTTTGACGTCTCCAAAACGCTTGATGAAATCACAATTGCGTATCATTTAGCAGACAAGCTGTTCATGAGAGAATTCCGGGGCGTTCTGGGTAAGGACAGTCGATCGTTCATGCCTTGGTACGTGGGCGTGCTCAACTATTATCTTCAATTGAGTTTGCCTATTGAAGAGATAATTCAGGTGCAACAGCGGATATTAAAAGATTCAGTAACGGGTTGGCGTGCATTTGATTTTAGCAAGCCTACATTGAGGTATCTAAGAGAGTTAGGATACAAGGTGGGCTTAATTTCGAATTGGGACAACACGGCAAGGGAGGTACTCCGACGCAACCAGCTAGATGAAGAGATGGCTGAAATCGTAATTTCTTCCGAGGTGAAACTGGAAAAGCCAGATCCAGCTATATTTACTTATGCTTTACAGAAAGCCGGAGTAACTGCGCAGCAGTCCCTTTACGTGGGAGACAACTACTATGATGATGTACTGGGTTCGCGCCAAGTTGGCATGGAATCTCTGCTAATCAATCCTTACGGCAAACAAGGAATTGAGGAGCTTGATTATGAACGGGTTATTTCCAGTTTGGAGGAGCTGCCCGCCTATTTGGGTCACCCGCCTAAGCTCAATTTGTCAGCGTGCTCCGTCGTTGGAGGAACTTGTCATGTCGAGAATTGAAGACAAGATTGCTGAGCAGTTTGAAAATTTGAGCCTTGGGAAAAAGAAAGTCGCTCACTACATCCAGAGTAATCTGCGTGAAGCTGCATTACAATCGGCACAACGAATTGCCGAGAAGTCGGATGTTAGCGAAGCTACCGTTCATCGGCTGGCTCAAGCACTTTCTTATTCAAGCTTCTCCGAGATGCAACAAGATTTACGGCGCATTGTAATTCAGGACCAGCGGGCGGTCCACAATTTTATTCAATCCACGAACCGGCAGGAACATTCGTGGCTGGAAAAGCACTTTACGCAAGAAGCTGAAAATATTCGCCAAACGATGATGCAGGTGGATCGGGCACAAATTCATGAGGCTGCGTCCTTGTTGTTGCAGGCAGATCGCGTTTGGGTTGCAGGCTGGAGAATGGGGTTGTCCGTCACATCTTTTTTCAGTTTTGTCATGAAATACATGCTGGGTAACTGCGAGTTAATTCCTCAAGGGGGAGTTGCGGAGTATGTTTCGTATATTAAACCGGGGGACGTAGTGTTTGCTTGCGGCTACCCGAGGTATTGTTCCAGAACGCTGAAATTATCCAGGCTGGCCAAGGAGCAACAGGCTAAACTGATCGTTCTCACAGATTCGGGTCTGTCCCCTTTTGCCAAGCTTGCTGATTTGGTATTGCTGGCAGAATGCAAATCCAACGGTTTTCTTGATTCATATACAGCCCCCTTAGCTGTAGTCAATGCTATCATCAATGAAATTTCTTATTTGGAGAAAGAACGGGTTCAAGGCAATCTTGAACGGATGGAATTGATGCTTAATGAGTTCCAAGACAGCTTTGAGTGGGTGCACAAACTCAAATGACCTCTAAAGAAGAGTAGAAAGGAAGCATCATGGAGCTTACAGTAATCGGCTATTGGGGAGCCTATCCCGCCAAAAATGAAGCAACCTCTGGCTATCTGCTTAGGCATGCGGACAGTGCGGTATTACTCGATTGCGGGAGTGGCGTCTTGTCACGGTTGCAAAATGAAATCAATTTGGAACAACTGGATGCGGTATTTATTACCCACACACATGCTGACCATTTTGCAGATGTTTATGCACTGGAATTTTCCGCATTGGTGTTAACTCAGCTTGGTAAACGCACTCGCCCGTTAGATGTGTATATTTATGGGGAGAATCTAGCCAGTTTGAATTTTGCTTATCCTGATTATGTCCATGTGCATCCGATTGAACCGGCAAGAACGGTGAATGTTGGAGAACTGATGTTTTCATTTTCAGAGACCGTTCATGAAGTTCCCTGTTGTGCCATCAAAGCGACAACCCGGGAAGGAGCAAATCTAATCTATTCAGGAGATACAGGATATTGCAGCAGTTTTATTGAATTTGCGGAAAACGCTGACCTGCTTGTTCTGGAATGCAGCCTCTACGATGTACAGAAGGGAGTGCTGGATGGTCATCTTACTGCGGGGGAAGCAGGGGAGATTGCTCGCTTAGCCAACGCCGGATATTTGATCCTGACGCATTTTCCGCATTATGGCGACCAGCGGCAACTTGCCATGGAGGCAGCACGTAACTATAGCGGTCCTATCGAATTAGCTTATTCGGGATTGAAATGGAGCTTCTAGTATTCTATTAGAATAAAAATTCATATTCAGGGAGAGGAGCTTTACCATGATGAGCTTGAAGAAGACATTAGTGGCGGGTTTGTCTACACTTACTTTATTTGCGGTAATCATTTCGGGATGCGGTGGAAATGCCCAACCAGCGGCAACGGGCAATAAGCCCGAAACCTCTACAGAAACGGCGGCAGAATCGGATCAGGATAAGGTTATGGAAGGGGGTACAGTAAGAGTAGCTATCGCTACCGAACCGGATAATCTGGACCCCTATCTTTCTGCAGCAACGGATACGAACTCTATGATGGATAACGTATTTGACGGCTTATTTGAAGCGGGTGAGAAGGGTGATCTCATTCCGGCAATCGCGGAGTCGTATGAAGTATCTGAGGATGGGCTTATCTATACTTTAAATATAAAAAAGAATGTGGTGTTCCACGACGGCTCTCCTCTTACGTCGGATGATGTTTCTTATTCTTATGCGAAATTGGCTGGATTGGATGGACAAGAGCCCCTTTCCTCCAAGTTCTCCGGCATTAAGAGCATCGAGAACCCGGATGACTACACCGTTGTAGTCAAGCTTAAAGAACGTGATGCTGCTTTTATGGCAGCTAATATCGTGGGTATTGTGCCCAAAAATTATGAGCAACAAAGCGAGAAGCCTATAGGAGCGGGTCCTTTCAAATTCGTGGAATATCAGCCCGGACAGCAACTGGTACTGGAAAAAAATGCAGATTTCTACGACAACGAGCGGATGCCCAAGCTGGATCGCATTGAATTTAAAATAATGCCTGACGCCAATTCATCGATCCTGGCATTGCAATCAGGAGATATTGATATGGTGCCAGGCGTTAGCGAACAAGGGGCTATGCAGTTAGGGGATGCCTATTCCATCGTATCTGGTCCGCAGAACATGGTTCAATTGATGGCTTTAAACAATTCGGTCAAGCCGCTGGACGATGTAAGAGTACGCCAGGCAATCAATTTTGCGATTGACAAGAATGTCATCATTCAAACGGTAGCAGACGGAAACGGTACTCCATTAGGTTCGAATATGAGTCCTGCGATGAAAATGTACTATCAGGAAGGGTTAGAAAGTCGCTATGAACCGAATATCGAGCAAGCAAAATCATTGTTAAAAGAGGCAGGCTATGAGAATGGTTTTGATTTGACGATTACCGTGCCTTCCAACTATCAATTCCATGTGGATACCGCTCAGGTCATTAGCGAACAGCTCAAGCAGGTTGGCATTCGAGCGGCACTCAAGCAAATTGAATGGAGCAGTTGGCTGGAGGATGTCTATAATAACGCCAAGTATGAGGCCACCATTATAGGTTTGACCGGAAAGCTGGATCCAAACGAGGTACTGGGGCGTTATGAATCAAGCTATGCAAAAAACTTCTATAAATTCAGTAATAGCGAATTTGACGATTTGGTGGGTCAAGCTCGAACCGAGCTGGATGAGAAGGCGCGAGCTGACCTTTACAAGCAAGCGCAAGAGCTGTTGACCGATCAAGCTGTAGCGGTATTTATTATGGATCCCGGCCGGAATGTAGCGATGAAGAAAAGCCTCAAAGGCTTTAAAATGTATCCCGTGCAAAAGTATGACTTCGCTCCAATGTACTTTACGGAAGAATAATTTAGGGGACATGCATCTTGAGATTTTATATTCGAAAGCTGATTATGCTGGCTGCTACTGTGTTACTGGTTTCGGTTATCACCTTTCTTGTGTTTCAGGTGTTGCCCGGTGATCCTGCTCAGATTATTTTGGGAGTGGACGCAGATCCGCATCAGTTGGCGGCGCTACGGGATACGATGGGTCTTGATCGACCTGTGGGAGAACGGTATGTAGCTTGGATTAAAAATGCGGCTGTGGGCGATTTGGGCGAATCACTACGCTACCATCGTCCGGTAACGGAGATTTTGGCAGAGCGGGTGCCTGTAACGGTTTCACTTGCGCTATTCTCCTTGGCGCTGACGCTGCTGATTGGTATTCCCTTGGGAATTCTTATCGCCAGATACGACGGTAAATGGCCGGCCGTATGGCTGTCCGCTTTCACTCAGCTAGGAGTAGCAATGCCATCCTTTTGGCTTGCATTTATTCTCATCCTGGTCTTCTCGGTTACGTTCCGTCTATTTCCAACGTATGGATATGTTCCTTGGGGAGAGAATCCGATTGCCGCTATACGTTCCTTATTTCTGCCGTCGCTGGCTCTATCCATTCCCGGTATTGCTGTTGTGATGAGATATTTACGCAATACTTTATTGGACCAGATTCGCATGGATTATGTACGAACAGCCAGGAGTAAGGGGGTGCGAGAGAGGGCCATTATGTACCGACATATTTTGCGCAATGCCCTAATCCCGGTGGTGACGATAGTGGGTCTCATCATTACCGATACCCTCGGGGGCAGTATTGTGGTAGAGAATGTATTTGCCCTTCCGGGCCTCGGGAACCTGCTGATTACTTCCATTGGCACTCGCGATTTGCCATTGGTGCAAACCCTTGTTTTGTACATTGCTATATTGGTAGCGGGGATCAATTTTATCATTGATTTGCTGTATAAAGTGATTGATCCCCGTATTCGAATAAAAAGGTGAGGAACGATGAACGTAAAATCATGGCTCCACAGCAAGCCGCTTGTCTTCGGCGGGGTGCTGGTTATTATGCTAATGCTGTTCATGCTGACAGGATTATTCTATACCCCTTACGAGCCCAATGAAATGAATACCTCGATGAGGCTGGCTCCGCCACAGACCAGCCATATCTGGGGAACTGACAATTTTGGCCGGGATATCTTCAGCCGAATTATGGAGGGAGCACAGACTGCATTTTTAATTGGTTTCTCCTCTGTTTTTATTGGTTTGTCCTGCGGTCTGCTGTTAGGGGCAATTGCTGGATATTTCGGAGGATGGCTAGATGAGTTGATAATGCGGTTCATAGATGCCATGCAGGCCTTTCCGGGCATCCTGCTTGCTATTATGCTGGTTTCGGTGTTTGGCCCGGGTTTGAACAATACGATATTGGCTTTAGGTCTGATGAGTATTCCTTCTTTTTCTCGGATAGCCCGGAGTGGATTTATTCAATACAAGGAGTTTGACTTTGTTAAGGCTTCTATAGCCAAGGGAGCAGGACCATGGCGTATTATTATTCGGCATATCTTGCCCAATATGGTATCCCCTTTGATTGTTGCGGCGTCGTTAGGGTTCTCTGGTTCAGTGTTGGCGGAAGCCGGACTTAGTTATCTGGGACTTGGCGTACAGCCGCCGGACCCAAGTTGGGGACGGATGTTGAGTGAAGCCCAACCGTTCATTATGAATGCGCCGTGGTATGTCATCATAACCGGTGTGATCATGACGGCCATGGTATTAGGATTCAATCTGCTCGGTGATGGTATTCGGGATATTTACAACAAGAAGAGTTAGGGGGGAAAGCATGTGAAATCGGAACTTTTGGAAGTACGGGATCTGAAGGTGGCGTTTACCAGTAGGAAAGCTTCCCTTCCGGCGCTTCAGAACATATCCTTTGCATTGCGGGAGGGTGAAGTGCTCGGTATCGTTGGCGAATCAGGCTGTGGTAAGAGCCTGACTTCACTTTCGGTAATGGGATTATTACCCAAGGGGGCTGAGGTTACCGGCGGGGAAATTGTACTAGCGGGGAAAAATTTGTGTGAATTCAGTGCAGAGGAATGGTGCAAGGTTCGGGGCAAGCAAGCTGCCATGATTTTTCAAGATCCCATGACGGCCTTAAATCCCCTGGTTCCAATCGGCTGGCAGATTGCGGAAACGGCTATGGTCCATATGCCGGTTTCCCGCAAGGAAGCCCATAGGCTTGCTCTCGATATGATGGAGCGGGTGGGGCTCCCTCGTGCGGAGCAGTTATTCCGTGAATACCCACATCAATTATCGGGTGGTATGCGTCAGCGGGTGATGATTGCAATGGCGCTGATTTGCAAACCACAATTGTTGATTGCTGATGAGCCAACAACTGCACTGGATGTAACCATTCAAGCACAGATCTTAAGTTTGCTACAGGTTATGAAGGAGGAGACCGGAGCAGCCATGCTTTTTATTTCACATGACCTGGGTGTCATTCGTGAGATTAGCGACAGGGTTATGGTCATGTATGCCGGTTATGTTGTAGAAGAGGCCCCGGTGAAGGAGTTGCTGAATGATCCGAAGCATCCTTACACGGTGGGACTGATGAAATCCATCCCCGATATCGAGCATAAAGACAAACCGCTGTATACTATTCCGGGCCGTGTGCCTTCCCTTGCAGAACGTGGAGAAGGATGTCCGTTTACAAGCCGATGTCCTCATGCGGAGAGTCTCTGCTTAACTCATGTGCCTCCGCTCACAGAACAAACGGCTAACCATTTCGTTCGTTGTCACCTGTATACGAATCCGGGGAGGGATTGGGAGGGGGACGAATGAATACGGCGTTGATTGAGGTTGAGGGATTGGTCAAATATTATGCCGTTCCAAGGCAAGGTCTATGGGAAAGCCAGCAGTATGTGAAAGCGGTGGATAACGTGTCGTTTACAATCCGTGAAGGCGAAACCTTTGGGCTGGTTGGGGAGAGCGGCTGCGGCAAATCTACAACGGGTCAATTGCTGGTGCGGCTGCTGCAGCAGACCGGGGGCAGCATACGTTACCGGGGTAGAGACGTTACGGGACTGGACCGCCGAGAAATGAGGATATTGCGGCAGGAAATACAAATCGTATTTCAGGACCCCTATGCCTCCCTAAACCCCAAAAAGCAGATTGGCTGGATCCTGGAGGAGCCGCTAATTATACATCGTATTGGCGATAAGCAGGAAAGACGGAAGAGTGTCGCCTCTGTGCTGGAGCAAGTGGGGCTGGATAACAGTTTTCTGAAGAGGTATCCACATGAATTAAGTGGAGGTCAAAGGCAACGCGTCGGAATTGCTGCGGCGCTTGTCTTGAACCCTAAATTTATCGTTATTGATGAAGCGGTGTCAGCCCTGGACGTTTCCATTCAATCTCAAATACTCAATCTGCTTAAAGAATTACAACATCGGCATGGCTTGACGTATCTGTTTATTTCCCACGATTTGAATGTAATTCAGTATATGAGCGATCGAATCGGGGTAATGTATCTGGGGCGATTGGCAGAAATCATTGATGTTGCTCAAGCAGGAAGAGAACCGGTTCACCCCTATACACAGGCCTTATTTTCATCCATCCCCCAAGTGAAGGCAACACAGAGGGAGAGGATTTTGCTCCAGGGGGATTTACCAAGTCCACTTACTCCCCCAACGGGATGCACATTTCATCCTCGCTGTCCCTATGCCATGGACAGATGCCATCAGGAGATGCCGGAGCTGAAGCCCTATTCGACGGGAAATATGGTAAGTTGTCATCTATATGAAGGGGAGGAAATCAAATGAATCTGGGAATCATATCGGATCTCCATGTCGATTTGAACAAGCAGCCTCAAGATCTTCCTGTTCATGAAGCACTGCTGGAGGTTGTGAAAGAGCGGAAATTGACTCATCTAATCGTTGCTGGAGATATATCTAATGATTCGCACCTCAGTTTGAGCGTGCTTCATGAGCTGCGTGAGAGAAGTGGTATCCCGGTATTGTTTGTCCCTGGAAACCACGATTACTGGAGCAAAGAGAATGGGATTACCGATACTTGGGAAATTTATAAAGCCTATCAATCCTTCCCGGGCTGCTTAAGTGAGCAGCCATATATTCTGAACGATGAGTGGGTCGTAATCGGCAATACGGGATGGTATGATTACACATTGGGAGAGCCCACGTATGGGCCTGCCGATTTCGAGAAAATGAAGTTTGCGGATCGCACATGGCAAGACAGCATCTATGTTCATTGGGGAAGAAGCAACTCCGACATGCATCGTTATTTCTACGAGGCAATGGAACGGGAGCTTGCCGAGCATCAAGGCAAACAGATCATCCTGGTAACCCATATGCTGGGGCACCCGTTCTTCAAAGTGCCGATGCCGCATCCAAGGTGGGAATACTTCAATGCCTTCCTGGGAAGTGCAGAATATGCGGATTTGTACGTCAAATATAATGTTCATTACGCCGTGATGGGACATGTGCATTATCGAAAAAAGCATGTCCACCAAAATACGGAGATGGTTTGTGCTTGCTTGGGGTATCGCCAAGAATGGACACAAGAAGTCGCATTAGATGAAATACGCAGCTGCCTGCAAGTCATCTCTCTTTAGAATCTATCATAAACTATCGTCCATATAAAAAAGAAGCGTCGCGACTGGATTAACCGGATGTGGCGCTTTATTTTAACTAAGCTGCTGTTCGGATAAGGGAGTTTGTTCAGCAGCGGCTAATCAATTTTTGAAGGTGTTCCCTTTTGTAGACTACATGGTTTATTACAACGGTGCTTTAGCTACTTGCAAATCTAAGCAAAATGAGCGGCACATTAGTATCCCTATGGAGATTAGCCAACAGATTCATAAATTCATCGAGTTACGAGTACCTCATTCGATAATCTCATACGAGGTTCATGATTCATGGTATACGTGTAGACCAGTTCCCGATTCACAATGTGCTCAATTAGGTATCCGCTCGAATGACCCGAAACCCCAGGTTGTTGATAAAGATTATATAAGTTTGCTTTCCCCGACCAAAATATTGGTTCTAGGTTGCAGCACATGGGGGGATATATGCGAGCAATTCGGTGATCATGTGAACGTAATCGCAACCGATGGAGGAGTATTGGTCCAAATCATGCATAAATCAGCCTCAAAGGAAAAAGCCGTGCAATGGGTGTTAAGCGATATCGGAGTAAGATCAGAAAATTTAATGGTATTCGGGGATGACTTTAACGATTTAGGCCTGTTTCATATGTCGGGAGTTCCAGTTGCAATGGAAAATGCGATAATCGAACTGAAGAATTGTGCAGCCCACGTAACCGATTCAAATGATCATGATGGTGTTGCTGTTGCAATTGAGAGATTTGTAGTGTAATGCAGACCATCCATGACACTATACCGCAATAACTAGTAGGAAACAGGCAGCCGATACTATCGGCTGCCTGTTTTCTCGTTTTTTTTCGGAAAAAATGAACTGCGCTTTTCTCTACTTCTCAACACGCCAATCTACCTTTTTCAAGATCAATATGATGGACAACAGCGAGAAAAACAAGAGTATAAGCGTGTTCCAGGCGACAGAGCCGGACCAGCCCGATATCAGTACCTCCCGCATGGCTTCAGCGGCGTAAGTGGTTGGAAAGATATAAGAGAACCATTGCAGGATTCCAGGCAATTGATTCATATCCACCATGACTGGTGTCAAAAACGAGATGAACATCATCAACGCCTGGACGAGCATATTTGTCAGTTGATGGCTAGGAGACCAGAAGCCGATCAGTACACCCGCGCCAACCACGCTAAAAACGGTGAGCAGCAATACAGGGACAAGTCCCCAACTGTAGTGGAATTGAATGCCGTAAGCAAGCTGACCAATCAGGGCCAGGATAATAAAAGACGGTACGCTCATGATCAAGCCGCGCAGCAGATTGGCGAAGATGAAGTTTACCTTGGCAATCGGCAGGGACGAATAGTACGTGAAGTGGCCTTGATGCTTCTGCCAAGATATCTCCTGGGCCATGGAATTAAGTCCCATAACGATTAAGCCGAAGAGCATATTCCCTGTAATAATACGTGTCATGACGGCTGGCGTTGGGTCAACCGTGAAAAATTTGAGAAACAACAGCGTTGTTAACGGAAACATGCATGCCATGATGAATATCCAAACCCACGCCTCGCGGATAATCGTGAATTGAATACGGGCCAGGATCAGCCATTCCGTAATTCTGCGTTGGATGATACTCTGCTCCTGGTGCCCTTGGAGAAAGACCGCTTCTTGCAGCTGCAAGTCATGGCTTTGCATGGATGGTTTTGCCTTTTCCATGTTTAGACCACCTCCGCTGTGACAGGTTTATCCTGTTCGTCATCGATATGAAAATAAACATCTTCAAGATTCGGAGGGACCAGCGAATATTCTTCAATCGGCAAATGCTGGTTGGTTAGGCAGTCAATCGCGTAGCTGGCGTTTTGCTTCTCAATCAGTGCCCGGATTCGGTTTTCTCCTATTTTGGTCCACTGTCCCAGCGCGCTTAAGCTTTCGCAAACATAATCGCTTTCGCCTAAGGAAGTCGTAATTTCCAGTTTCATCCGCTGATCGACCCTTTGTTTTAAGACAGTGACATGATCGATGGCCAATAGCTTGCCGTGATTTACAACTGCTACTCTGTCCACGACCTGTTCGGCCTCCAGCACGTTATGTGTCACCAAGATTACGGTTACTCCTTGGCGATTGCGTTCCTGAATCAGATCCCATACGAGCCTTCTCTTTTTAGGGTCCAGTTCATTGGTCGGTTCATCCAGGATCATGACGGGGGAAAAGCCGATCAAACATGTACCAATCCCGATTAAACGCTTCTGTCCGCCGGAAACGTTTTTGAGCAGCTTATGACGGAGGTCCTGCATTCCAAAGCGTTCCAACAATTCCTCTGATTGCTCTATGGAGGACTGCTTTGTCAATCCCCGCAATCTTCCTGTAAAATACAAGGCTTCCCAGGTTTTTAAACTGGTCAGGGCGTGAGGCTCTTGTGAGTAGTAGGCCACCTCTTGGGCAACTCGCTTGGTTTGTGTCTGTACGCTGGTTCCTTTGTAGCGTACCGTACCTGAGGTGGGAGCAAGATGACCTACCATTTGCTTGATTAGCGTGGATTTGCCTGCTCCATTCGGACCAAGCAAACCGAGAATTTCCCCTTGCTGAACGTCGAAACTTATGTTTTGATTGGCGACAACCTTTCCTTTTTTGTATGTTTTATCCACATGCTCTAATTGATAAATCAGCTTCATCATTTTTCCCCTTTCAGTTCGAAATATGTTTTTGCTGCTGCGTGTCTAAATCAAGAGAGAGTATGTATTCTTTGACTGGTAAATGAGGATGCCTGAGTATACTTAACGGTATATCAACCGGCGCAATATAAAGATAACTTATTGCTATGACTAGGAGGGAGGGACGGCAGAACGGTTTTCGTCTCCGTCTCAGGACGGAGGCAGCATGCTGAAAATGTCTCTGGGGAGTATAGACGAATTAACGAGAAAAAGATATTCGTCCAAATCTGAAGTATGAGATAGGTAGGTAACATTCAATTACTACAGCGGCCAATATTGTACCTAGGAGAATTAATATTGTGTGTGTTCTAGTTCGTAAAACTTTGATCCTAGCATAGCAGATACACAGTCGATTTTTGCGAATTTTTTTGTAACTTACTTGCAACGGACTTCCGATAGAATGTGAGCAATCAAACAAACATCTATTTTCGGGAGGAAATAACAGCAAAAAAAACTTATCGGCGAATATCTTAAAATGCTGCTGCGTGAGCATGGACTCAGCCCGGACGCCACTTTGTTGCTGGATGACTCCGAGTTGCGATAGATTCCAATTCAACTCACAAGCGGCTCATGCATAAACCACCGTATGCTGTTTGGACTTGACGGCTTCCCCATTCCCCATTTACACTGACGATGTTTTAAGGGCATATATTTTGTAACGATGGGAGTGAAACGAATGGAGCCGTTGATAAGCATTGTGATGCCTACGTATAATCGGGCGCACATCATTTCCGGCGCGATCGAGTCCATCTTGAGCCAGTCTTACGGCAACTGGGAGCTGATCGTCGTTGATGACCGAAGCACGGATCATACGAAAGAGGCAATCCGCGAGTGGGCGAGTAGGGATGCGCGAATTCGCTATGTGTGCAACGAACGGGAAAAAGGGCCGGGCGGCGCGCGAAACACGGGGATGCTGGCGGCGCGAGGCGAATATTTGGCGTTTCTTGATTCCGATGACGAATGGTATCCTTGCCATTTGACCGACAGCGTGAGCACACTTGCGCTGACAAAAGCAGCTATCAGCTTTGCGCTGTGGGTGGAACAGCACGGCGATATGACTTCCTACAACTTCGAGAACAAGGTGGAGCGACATTTGCTGCATTCGATGCGAACAACGTTCGAAACATGGAATGACGGAGAAACGATCATATTCGAAAAAGGATTGTTCGAGGCGTTTTTGTCTCATACACGCAATTTTTTTCAACTGAATACGATGGTATTCCGGCGGGAGCTGTTGGATGAAGTCGGCTTGATCAATGAGCATTTTTATCTGGGTGAAGATACAACCTATCTGCTCCGCTTTTTCGACAAATACAGAATTGCACTGCAAACCAAACCTCATGCCGTCTACCGGGAATCTCCCGATAGCCTCTACTTATTCTGCGACCGCTGGCAGCTTGATCCAGATACGATTCATCTCAACAAGGAAATATATATAAGAATCGAGGAGCTTAGCTTCAAATCTATCCAGGTCCGCGAGCACATACGGGAATTAGTCTCTCAGTCCGATTCCGTCAGCAAAAAAGCGAAACAACTCTATTATATCGACATCGGCATCGCAAGCAAATATTATACACTCAGCTATTTAAACCGTCACGATCGCAAAAAAGCGCTCCACTATTGCCGCCAATCCATCCGCTGTAAAGTTACGATTTTTAATATGTTTTTGTATGTTAAGCTGCTGTTTTCAAGCAAGAACGGAAGTGTTTTTTTGCGCAGAGCTCTCAATCTCTGGTAGTACTGATCAAAAAAGTAAAGAAAATTTCCCCCTGTATTGTAAGTTTATCTCCCTATCGCAGGCAAAAGTTTAGCACTACTATAAGGGTAGGTTACAAGAAATTCCCTAATTTATGAGAATTATATTTTTTTACTGTAACACTTTAATTCATTACCGCTACACCTTAATACACACCAATTTCCCTCTTTGCAGCAATGAACTGCCTAGAATGATGAGCTGCTGCTATGTACAAGCCACGTTTTTAGTTTCTACTGCCAGGATTATCGATCTACTGGAACCCGCACGATAGCCTACACCTGCCTGATCAGCATGAGCTCGTTCAACAGCATGAGCTTACTGCCAGCAAGATTCCACACAAAAAAGTATGAGCTTGCCAGTCAACAAGCCCCCTCACAATCACATGAAATTGCCTATTCACCTTGATCCCACGCATAAGCATGAACTTGCTTGTTTTGCACAAACAGCCACAGTGGCAAGAGTTTGCCGCACAGTTTCTTTTTGGAACGTCTTGTTGCACCAGCCTGGTCTTTTCGTTAAGTCAGAGAAACAATGCAGGTTTGTTTCTGGATGTTCCTTAAAAAGAATATTTGCAAAATAGCGTTCGTTTTTAAGAAGTTAGCTAAGTCTTATTTTTCCAAACACCACCCCACAAGGAGAGTGTATTCATGTTTAGAGAGATGCATAAGTCCAAAATTCACCATGCTGTCGTGACGGAGGCCAATTTGAATTATGTAGGAAGCATAACCATCGATCAGGATATTTTGGATGCATCCAACATCCTGGAGAACGAAAAAGTGCAGGTTGTCAATATAAATAACGGAGCCAGGCTGGAGACCTATGTCATAACCGGCCCAAGAGGCTCGGGTATGGTGTGCTTGAACGGTGCCGCTGCGAGACAGGTGCAGCCGGGCGACCGCGTCATTATTATTTCTTACGCGATGATGGAGGAATCGGTAGCCCGAACGTATCGTCCGCATGTTGTCATTTTGGACGAGCTTAATCGCATCGTAACGGAGGATTATCAAGAACTGCATTCCACAACGTTGTGATCAAACACAGAACGGGGGCTGGCGACGATGAGAACCATCCGTAATTTATCCGGCGTATTGCTGGAGCGCAAGGAAAACGATGCGGGAATTTTATTTTGCGAAAGCGGTCAGGAACGCCACTTGTCGTACGGCCAATTACTAACATTGGCCGGAAGAGCGCTCCATCTGCTGCGCGAGCAGGGCCTTGAGCCAGGCGACTTTGCCGTCTTGCAGACGGAAGATAATGAACGGTTTATCCTCCTGTTCTGGGCTTGTGTGCTCGGCGGCATTGTCCCCGTACCTGTGACCGCGGCGCGTACGGACGAAGGACGCAAAAAGCTGATCGAGGTATGCAAGCAGTTGGAAGCGCTTAGATTTTTATGCGATGAGGAGCTTTGGCCGGGAATTCAAGGCTACGCTTTGAAGCACGGAGAAGCGGAGGCGCTGGCCGGGCTTGAGTCTGGCAGCGTGCCGATTGCGGAGGTGCTTGCGGCGGCTGTGGATACTAACAGGCCCGAGGCGGAGCCTTATGACGCAGCCGAGACGGACACCGCATTCATCCAGTTTACATCGGGCTCTACCGGAGACCCGAAGGGGGTCGTGCTGACGCACGGCAATCTTCTGTCGAACATGCGAGCCATTATCCATGGAGCACAGTCGACGGAGCGGGATTCTTCCCTAAGCTGGCTGCCGCTGACGCATGATATGGGGCTCATCGGCTTTCATCTTTCTCCGCTATTTTGCGGCATGAATCAGCTGCACTTGCCGACCTCGACGTTTGTGCTTCATCCGATGAAATGGCTGGTGCTTACGCATAAGCATCGGGTGACATGCCTCTCTTCGCCGAATTTCGGTTATGTGCATTTTCTGCAGCATTGGAAGCCGGAAGGAGCGGCCGCATGGGATTTGTCTTGCGTCAGGCTGATATTTAACGGGGCCGAACCGATATCGGCTGCCCATTGCCGCGATTTTCTGGAGGCTATGAAGCCGTACGGGTTAAAGGGGAATTGCATTTTTCCGGTATACGGGCTTGCGGAAGCGAGTTTGGCCGTGACGTTCCCTGGGACGGAAGACTACCTGAATACCGCTCTGCTTGAGCGGCAATCACTCGCTGTCGGACAGCCTGTACGAATGGCTGCACACGGGGACCATACTGCGATCGAGATCGTCGAACTGGGTTTCCCCGTACAAGAGTGCGAGGTGCGCATTTGCGACGAAGCGGGAAAACCAACGGCTGCAGGCAGTATAGGCTTGCTTCATATTAGAGGCCGCAACGTTACAAGTGGCTACTATAAGCGACCTGATGTAAACAAGCAAACGATTACCCCGGAAGGCTGGCTGAATACGGGAGATTTGGGTTTCTTGCTGGAAGGACGTTTATATGTGACCGGTCGCATGAAGGACGTCATATTCGTCAATGGGCAAAATGTGTATCCGCATGACCTGGAGGCATTGATCAGCAGCCTGAAAGGGGCCGAAATCGGGAAAACGGCGATTGCTGCCGTTCAGGATGACATGACCAAACGGGATGCGATGGCTGTTTTTATTCAACATCGCGGCAAGATCAGCGGATTTGTACCGCTGATGACCGAGGTGAAAAAACGGCTGAACGGATCGGCCGGTCTGGACGTTGCTTTTGTTGTCCCTGTTCGGCGCATTCCGAAAACGACCTCCGGCAAAATTCAACGCTACGTATTGGCGGAAGCGCTGCGCGCAGGAGAGTTTGCAGAAGCGCTTGCCGAGTTGAAAGAGCTGGAAGCGGCGACCACGCTCGAGCTCTATGATGCGGAAGGCGGCGATGTCTTCCGTGGGGATGCCAGCTTGGAGCCGCTCACGGAAGCGGAAGAACGGATCGTGTCCGTCTGGCGTGAGGTGTTGAAAAAGGATGCCATAGGCCGAAATGACAGCTTTCTCGAGCAAGGTGGCAACTCGCTCAAGGCGGCTGATGCAGCCGCCAGGCTGCAAGAGGCGTTTGGCGCCCGACTTACGCTTACCGAGCTGTTTTTGCATGATACGGTGAGCTCGCTGGCCGTTTTACTGGAGCAAAGGGCACAGGAGAGCATGGGTACTGCCACAGGCGCTCCTCCACCGGTGGTTAAAGCAGAAGAGCGGACGGTTTATCCTGCGACCTCGGCGCAAAAGCGGCTGTTCATTTTGGAGCAGCTGAATCCGGGGCTGCTCAATTACCATCTGCCGTTTGCGGTTCAGGTGAAGGGCCCGCTCGATATCGAACGATTCCGCGCAGCATGGCGGGCACTAATAGAGCGGCATCCGGCGCTGCGATCGTCCTTTTATATGGAAGAAGGGCATGTGATGCAGCGCATCGAGCAGGCGATCGAGTTGCCGCTTGCGGTCGTTGACGGAAGCAGCTGGTCGGCGCATGACCTGGCGCTGCGTCAGCGCAGCTTCCTGCAGCCGTTTCCTCTGGAGAAAGGGCCGCTGCTGCGCATGGAGCTTGTGCGCCTGGAGCACGAGTCAAGCGTACTGCTGCTGGATATGCATCATATCATGACGGACGGAACGTCGATGGGCATTTTGATGTCCGATCTTACGAGGTTTTACGAAGGGAACCTACCTGAGCCGTTGTCCATACATAGTGGGGATATCGCGCTGTGGGAGGAAGCGGACCGAAATGGGGGCTGGCTTGCGGGCCAGAAGGTTTATTGGCGCGAAATCTTTCGGGATGGTGTGCCGTCTCCGGCGCTTCCGTCCCCCCGTTCAAGACCGCAGACGCCGAGCTATCGCGGGGCAATGGAGCGCTTTGAGCTGGAGCCGGAGCTTGCCGGATCGCTGCGGGCGTTGGCAAGACGCGAGGGCGTAACGTTATACACCGTCCTGCTATCCATTTATTATGCGCTGCTTGCGAAATATACGGGCGAATCCGACATCGTTATCGGCACGGCAGCCGCGAGACGGATGCGGCCGGAGCTGCAAGGCGTAGTCGGGATGTTCGTTAACATGGTTCCGATCCGCCTGCGCGGGCAAAGCGGCTTGCGCTTCGATCAATGGCTGAAGCAGGTCCACGGGGAGGCGCTGACCGCCATAGGCAACGGGGATGTGCCTTATGAAGAAATAGCCGAGCTGGCGAATGTTGAGCGGGCATATGGGCGGAATCCGCTGTTCGATTCGGTGTTTACGCTGCAAAATATGGAGCTGCCCGAATGGAAGAGCAAAGATGTTGTTTATACGCCCCAAGCGATGGACAGCGGCTCGGCCAAGTTCGACCTGACTTGGGAGTGCGTGGATAACGGCGTTAGTATCACATTTACGCTGGAGTATGCGCTGGATTTGTACGATGAGCGGGCCGCTGCGCAATGGGCCCGGCATTATGTAGCGTTGGCCCGGGCCGTCGCCGCGCAGCCGCATGCAGCGCTTGGCGAGCTTGATCCCGTCAATGCGCAGGAACGGGATCGTCTGCTCCGGCTTGGCCGTTCATTCGCCGAGCAGCCGCAGGAGCTGTCGCTGCACAGGCTGTTTGAGCGGCAAGCGGCGGAAACACCGCAGCAGATTGCCGTTGAAATGGGCGAGCGGACGTATACCTACAGCGAGCTGAACGAACGTGCCAACCGGTTCGCGCGCGTGCTTGCACGGTGCGGCGTTGCGCCGGGGGCGAAGGTGGCGTTATTGTTGCGTCGCTCGCCCGATATGATTGCGGCGATATTGGCTGTGCTGAAATCGGGAGCCGTTTATGTCCCGATTGACCCGCAATATCCCGAAGAGCGGATTTTGTTTATGCTCCGGGATACGGAAGCGCAGGTCATCGTGGCTGCAGCCGCGACGATGGAGATGGGTGCCCGGCTTGCCGGTGACAGCATCGATGTCGTCGACATGGAAGAACTGGATACGAAATGGGCTGGCGGGTCCGGGCATGATCTGGACATCGATGGCGCTGGGGATGATCTCGCATATATCATGTATACCTCCGGCTCGACGGGCAAGCCGAAAGGGATTCTGACCACGCATCGTAATGTGTCCCGGATTGCCTACCATACCGATTATATAAGCATTTCGGAAAACGATGCGCTGTTGCAGCTTTCCAACTACGCCTTTGACGGTTCATCCTTCGATTTGTACGGTGCGCTGTTGAACGGCGCGAAGCTGACGCTGGTTGGCGAGGAAGAGGTTGCCGACGTTATGCGGCTGACGGAGCTGATCAAGGACAGCGGCATTACCGTGTTCTTTGTGACAACAGCGCTGTTCAATACGCTGGTCGATCATGGGCTGGAGTCGCTGCGCGGCCTGCGTCATATTTTATTTGGCGGAGAGCGGGCTTCCGTGCCGCATATCCGCAAAGCGCTGCGCCCGCTTGGACCGGGTGTGCTGCTGCATGTCTATGGCCCTACGGAAACAACGGTGTTTGCTACCTGTTATCCGATTACTGAAACATGGGATGGACAAGGGACGGCCACCGTGCCGATCGGTGCGCCAATCGCACGTTCAGAAACGCTGGTGCTGAATGAGCAGGGCCGATTGCAGCCGGATTGGGTGCCAGGCGAGCTGTGGATTGCGGGCGACGGTGTCGCATCCGGTTATGTGAATTTGCCGGAGCAGACCGCTTCAAAATTTCGGCCGCATCCATTCCGGGAAGGTGAAACCGTGTACGGCACCGGGGATCTGGTTCGCCGCTTGCCTGACGGAAATTTGGAGTTTCTGGACCGAATCGACAGCCAGGTCAAGCTGAGGGGTTACCGGATTGAATTGAGTGAGATCGAAAGCAGGCTGCTGGATTGTGCGGGCGTCAAGGAAGTGTTTGTGGCGCTGATCGAGAATGACGGCGCGCCTTATTTATGCGCTTATATCGTTGCGGAGCAAACAGAAGAGCAGGCAAGCGTTCGGAGCCAACTGACTGGAAAGCTGCCGGCATTTATGATTCCCGCCGCGTTTGTGCCGTTGGATAAGCTTCCGCTGAACGCGAACGGCAAGGTGGACATAAAACGTCTTCCTGTGCCGGAGCGCACGGCCCCCTATGAAGCGCCCGCCACTGACACGGAGGTCCTTGTTGCCGGATTGTGGCAAGAAGTGCTTCATGCAGGAAAGGTTGGCGCGGTTGACCACTTCTTTGAGCATGGTGGTCATTCCTTGAAAGCGGCCGCATTGACCTCGGCCATCTACAAGCATTGCCGGGTGCGCATGCCGCTTCAGGAAATTTTCAAGCTGCCGACGGTCAGAGAGCAGGCGGCCTGGATCGACGGGGCAGCCAAGGAAGCGTACGAACCTGTTACGGCCGCGCCACAAGCCGCATCCTATCCGCTGAGTCCGCCGCAGCGGCGCATGTTTTTGGCGGAAAACATAGCTGATATCGGACTGTCCTACCATATTCCGCTTGCGCTTAAATTGACGGGTACGGTTAATGAAACCGGATTTGGACAAGCGCTTCGGAAGTTGATCGAACGGCATGAGCCGCTGCGGACCTCCTATCACTGGATCGACGGTGCTGCGGCCCAGATCGTGCACGAGTCGGCCGACTTTGTTCTGCAAACGGCGGAGCTCGCAGAGACGCCGCTGCCGGAATGCTTGAGACCGTTTTTCCGGCCGCTCAATCTTGGCTCCGTGCCGCGGCTCGCTGCATGTTATTGCCGGCCCGAATCGGAAGGAGCTGAGGCTTATCTGCTGCTCAACATCCATCACATCGCGGCGGACGGCATATCCGTTAAGCTGCTGCTGGAGGAGCTGGCCGATTTGGTCGACGGGGCAGAACTTGCGCCTCTGGCTCTGCATTACAAGGATTATGCTGTTTGGCAAGAGCGACAGTCCGGCTCAGAGCGGGCGAGGGCAAGTCAGGCGTTTTGGACGGAGCAGCTTGCTGAATCTTCGGCGCCGCTCGATATGCCACTGGATCGGGCGCGCGGCGACCGTCAGACATTTGCAGGCGATACGTATACCTTCAATATTCCGTCGGCACTCGTCGCACGGATGAAAGAAACAGCAGCAAGCGCCGGAGCTAGCTTGAACAGCCTGCTTTTTGCGGCTTACGCGCTGCTGCTCAAGGGAACGACGCATCAGTCGGAATTTGCAATCGGTGCTTTGGCGGCAGGCCGGACGCATCCGGACACGGCCCGGATGATCGGCATGTTCAACCAGTTTCTGCCGATTCGGATGCAGGTGGCGGACGAGCTGCCGATCTTGGCGTTTGTGGATGAGACCCATCGGCGTCTGCTTGCCGCATACGAGCATGGCGATGTCAGCTTCGAGCACATGATGGAAGCGACCCCGTATCCGCATGACCCTTCGCGCAATCCGCTGTTCGATACGATGCTGATTCTTCACAACCAGTTTGATGACGAGAAACTGGCGGTGCGCGGCAACGGCTGGAGCATGGAGCCTCTGCCTGTCAGCCACGGAACCTCCAAGCTGGACTTCAAGCTCGATCTGTACAGCGATGGCGAAGGCGATCTGCGGGCGGTGCTGGAGTATAATACGGGATTGTTCGATAAAGGTACGATGGAGCGCTTGGCGGCGCGGCTGCTTTACATTTTAGAGCAAACGGCTGCCAGCCCCGACCTGATCTGTGGCGACGTTGAAATGACGACACCTGCCGAAGAAGCTGCCATTGCGGCATGGAATAATACGGGATCTCCGTACCCGATGGAGAAGACGATTCACGAATGGTTCGCCGAGTCCGCGCGGCGGTGGCCGGACCTCCCGGCGGTGCGATCGGCAGAAGGCTCGCTGACGTATGGGGAGCTTAATGAACGCGCTGAACGCATGGCTGCCGTGCTAAGAAGCAAGGGGGTTGCGGTCGAGACGATTGTGCCGATTGCCGCCCAGCGCTCGCTGTCCATGATGATTGCGATCATGGCGGTGCTCAAGGCGGGAGGGGCCTACTTGCCACTCGACCCGGAGCATCCGCCCGAGCGGATCCGCGGCATTCTGGAGGACAGCGGGGCCAGTCTGCTTCTGGCGGGGACCAAGTGGATTCATACGCTCCCGGCCTTTCAGGGGGAAACGCTAGATCTGGACGCGCTTGCGACTACCGCCGCATCGGAGCTGCCGCTTGGCGAAGAAGAAACGGTTTTGCCGCCTCAAGCAGGCCCCGAGCATTTGGCGTATGTCATTTATACATCAGGCTCCACCGGCCAACCCAAAGGCGTTATGGTGGAGCACCGCGCTGCGATCAACCGGCTGCACTGGATGCAGACGGCTTATCCGTTGAATGAGCGAGACGTTATTTTGCAGAAAACGCCGATCACGTTTGACGTTTCCGTATGGGAGCTGTTCTGGTGGAGCTTTGCCGGTGCTTCGCTTTATTTGCTGGAGCCCGGCGGGGAGAAAGAGCCAGCGGTCATGCTGCGCGCGATTGAGGAGCAGGCGGTTACGGTTATGCATTTTGTGCCGTCTATGCTGGGCGTCTTCCTGCCCTACGCGGCGGACAGCGGCAGAGGCGGCGAGCTAAGATCCCTGCGGTACGTATTTGCGAGCGGCGAAGCGCTCAAGCCCGCGCATGTCGCAGGTTTTTACCGCCTGATGGAGCGTGGCGGCAGCCAAGGACGGCTCATCAATCTGTACGGCCCGACGGAAGCGACCGTCGATGTCAGCTATTACGATTGCCCGGACGCTGGGGCGGGTGCGATTCCGATCGGCAAGCCCATCCAGAACATCCGGCTCCACATTGTGGACGAGCGGATGAGACCGCAGCCAATCGGTGTTTTCGGCGAGCTGTGTATCGCAGGTGCCAGTCTTGCGCGCGGATATCGCAACAGGCCGGATTTGACAGAGCAAAGCTTTGTTCCGAATCCGTTTGCCGCAGGAGAGAAGCTGTACCGTACCGGGGACCTTGCAAGGTGGCTGCCGGACGGCAATATTGAATATTTGGGACGCTTTGACCATCAGGTCAAGCTGCGTGGTCTCCGCATCGAATGCGGCGAGATTGAGCACACGCTGCTCCGCCAGGCAGAAGTTCGCGATGCCGTGGTGACGGCGGTGATGGACCATGCGGGAGAGCCGGCGCTATGCGCATATCTCGTGACAGTGGACGGGGAGAAGCCGGAGGAAGTGAGTCTTCGGGATGCACTTAAGGAACTGCTGCCGGAGTATATGATTCCTACATATTTTGTAGCTATGGAAGCGTTACCTCTGAATCCGAGCGGCAAAACAGATCGCAGCCGCCTGCCGGAGCCCCGGTTCGCTGAACCGGTGGCTCACGGCGAAGCGCCTGCTACGCCAACGGAGCAGCGGCTGTCCGAGCTGTGGCAGGAGGTGCTCGGTCTGGCTGCAAGCGGGCCGGACGACCCGTCGGTGATCGGGAGAGAAGCCCATTTCTTTCAATTAGGCGGCCATTCCTTGCGCGCCGCACGGCTAGCGGGCTTGATCGAGCAGCGTTATGGAGCTGCATATGCATTGAAGGATGTGTTCGAGACTCCGCTGCTGCGGGAAATGGCGGCCCGCATCGACACCGCAGTCTCCAAGCCGGCCGTGGTTATTGCCCAGGCGGAAAGTCGGCCTTACTACCCGTTGTCACTCGCGCAGAACAGGTTGTTTGTGCTGCAGCAGTTTTATCCGGGCAGCACGGCCTACAATCTGCCGCTCGCGCTGAGCCTGACGGGAAAACTTGATCAGAATAGGCTTCGCGAGGCGATTCAGGGCTTGATTGACCGCCATGAACCGCTGCGCACCAGCTTTGACTGGGCAGACGGCAAGCCTGTACAGCGTGTCCATGAGCGGGTTTCGTTTGAACTCGCCGTGTTTGCCTTGATGGATGCATCGGACTTGAATACATTTACGCGTGCAGTCGTCCGCCCGTTTGATTTGCGGAAGGCTCCGTTAATTCGGGCGTTTCTTGCGACAGACGGCGAAAGTCGGCATACGCTGCTGCTGGACATTCACCACATCGTCGCTGACGGCGTGTCCATGAATGTGATGGCGCGCGATTTCGAGCAGTTGTATCGCGGCGGCTCCTTGCAGCCGCTGCCCATTCACTATAAGGATGCCGCCGTTTGGCAGCAGGAGTGGATGGCTTCAGTGGCAAGAGAGGAGCAAGAGCAATATTGGGTACTCCGGCTAGCGGGTACACTTCCTGTGCTGCAGCTGCCAACCGATTATCCGCGTCCGCCCGAACAAACCTTCGAAGGCGCCAAGCTTGAACTGCGAATACCGGCAGGGCTTGTCGAGGGCATCGAAGCGGCGGCTGAGCAATGGGGCGTTACGCCATTCCATATCTGGCTCGCTGCTTACCATACGTTATTGCATCTGATGACAGGGCAAGACGATCTGATTGTCGGCACGCCGATCGCCGGCCGCTTCCATCCCGCTACCGAGTCTCTGGTCGGCATGTTTGTCAATACACTGCCGATTCGAAGCCAGCCATCTGGCGAGCTGTCGTTCAGAGCGTTTGCCGAGCAGCTGAAAGAAACAGTGCTTGCGGCACTGGATAACAGCTTGCTCCCGTTTGAGCACATGGTGACGATGCTGGATGTGCCGCGCGATCTGAGCCGCAATCCGCTGTTTGACACAATGTTTGTCATGCAGCATAGGGAGGCCGGACAGGTGGCGGTGGACGGCTTGCAATTTGAGGCGCAAGTGCCGGATCATCGCGTTTCGAAGCTGGACTTGACGTTTGAGATTGCGGATCAGGGCCCAAAAGGCGCAGCCTTGATGATCGAATATGCAACGTCGCTGTTTAAAGAAGACAGCATATGCAGAATGGCGGAATGGTATTTCCGTATTGTCGGTCTTGCACTGGCCGAGCCGGAGCAGTCGCTCGGAGGGATCGGACTGCAGGGCGCCGCTGAGGCAGAGAAGCAGAGCAAAGAGTTCAATCGTACGACAGCGCCGTATGCAGGCGGCGATACAGTGGAGGTTTACCTCGAAAGACAAGCGGTGGAAACGCCGCAGGCCGTTGCGGTTGCGGCGGAGGACGGAGTTTTGACGTATGCGGAATTGAACCGGAAGTCAAACCGGCTGGCGCAGGCACTCAGACGGCAAGGTGTCAAGCGCGAGGATCGCGTGGCCGTTGTAATGGATCGCAGCCTGGAGATGATGATTGCAATCTTTGGCGTGCTAAAGGCGGGCGGAGCTTATGTGCCTGTTGCGCCGGGCTTGCCGCCGGAACGAATACGCTACATGCTGGACAATTCCGGAGCCGAGCTTGTCCTGACGCTGGGCAAAGCCTCGGAAGAGCTGGAGACGTTCGCGTCATTGATGGACGTTCATGAGGCGCTGGCGCAGGAACGGGACGACTCCCCTGTGGAGAAGCTGCATGATTCACGTTCGCTTGCCTATGTGCTGTATACCTCGGGATCGACCGGACAGCCGAAAGGCGTCATGATCGAGCATCATTCCGTTGTTAACCGGATCGGCTGGATGCAGAAGCAATACGGACTGGACGCAAGCGGAGTCATTATGCAGAAAACGCCGATTACCTTCGACGTATCGGTCTGGGAGCTGTTCTGGTGGAGCTTTGCGGGAGCCAAGCTGGTCCTGCTGCCTCCAGGCGGCGAAAAAGACCCCGCGCTTATGATGGATACGATAGCGCGGCATGGCGTAACAACGATGCATTTTGTGCCGTCCATGCTGCACCTGTTCCTGGAGCATCCGAGCTTGCTGCGCGGCGAGGCCAGGCTGGAGAGCCTGCGTCATGTGTTCGCCAGCGGCGAAGCGCTGACTGCGGATCAGGTGCGGCGGTTCCGCGAGCGGATCGGAGTTCCATTCGATACCAGACTTGTGAACCTGTACGGCCCGACCGAGGCGACGGTGGACGTTTCCTTTTACGATTGCTCTGATGGCGATATTCCGATCAACGATATTTCGATCAATGTACCGATTGGCAAGCCGATCGACAATATTTCGCTCTATATCATGAGCGGAGCGATGAAGCTCCAGCCTGTCGGCATTGCGGGGGAACTATGCATATCCGGCGTGGGCCTGGCGCGAGGTTATATCGGCCGGCCCGATTTGACGGAAGAAAAGTTCGTCGATAATCCATTTGCGGTGGGCAGTCTGATGTATCGAACAGGAGATCTTGCCAGATGGCTGCCTGACGGAAGAATCGAATATTTGGGCCGAATCGACCATCAGGTGAAAATAAGGGGCCAGCGTATCGAATGCGGGGAAATCGAGCATGTGCTGCGCGGTCATCCAGCGGTTTCGGAAGCGGTGGTCATGAAGCGGGATGCCGCGAGCGGAAGCGAGTATTTATGCGCGTACATCGTTTGCACCGAACCTGTGGACCTTGAGGAGTTGCGGGATTTTGCAGCATTGCGCCTGCCGGATTATATGGTTCCGCTGGCCGTGATGGAACTGCCCGTTATGCCCCTGTCTCCAAACGGCAAAATCGACCGAAAGGCGCTGCCGGAGCCGGAGCTTAAGACGGGTAGCGGCACTCCGTTTGTTGAAGCGACAAGCGATAACGAATTGGCAATTGCCGCCGTATGGCGCGAAATTCTGCAAAGGGACGACTTCGGCATCCATTATCGCTTCTTCGATGCCGGGGGAGACTCGCTGCTGCTGGTACGGGCGCATCAACGGCTGGAGACGTTATATCCCGGCGCTCTCGGCGTAACGGATCTGTTCACCTATCCAACAATCTCATCGCTTGCGGCGTATTTGGAGTCGAGAAATCGGGAGCTCGCGAGCTGGAGCTGGACCGGTCTGCTGGTGGCAGACGACTGCGTCAGCAGCGGCTATGCCGCGGAGCGTATCGGCAGCGTTCAGTTCCAACTGGACCAGGTGGTTGCGAAAGGACTTGCGGAACTTGCAGCATCCCGCTCGGTGACGGTTGAAGCCGCGGCGTATGCCGCATATCTGTACTTCTGGCGAGGAGAGTCCGGCAGCAGTCGGCTTATGCTTCCAGCCATGACGGATAACGGTCTGATTGCTCCGAAGGAAATCGACTTTGCAGAGGTGCGCGATTTCGATACGCTGCTGCGGCATGCCGCCAAGCGGGCGAGCGCAGGAGAATGTTACTCCGTGCGACAAATCAGAAAGCACCCGCAAGCCGAAGCCGGATTTGTCTTGTTCCCGTTATTTGCAGGAGCAGCGCAGCACGGGTTCAAGGAACGGGAGACGTTATTGGAACGATTCGATGTTGTGCTGTATATGGATGGCGCTGCAGCGCCAAGCGGGGCGGAAGGGCCAGAGCTTGGCGGGGTGTGGACTTACAACGCCCGACGCCTCGGCAAGGAGTCGGTGCTGGATTGGGCTTCCGCTTATCTGGAGCTTCTGTCGAGCGTGGTCGAGCAATATCGCGCCACAGCAGACAGTGCCGTCTCGAGGGCGTAGCATGGGTCAAGCCTTTGGACAAGCTGGACTGCGCCCGAGACTTGAGCATACATCTGACAGAAGAAAGAAAGGAGCTTTCCTGTGAAAAAAGTGTTGTCCGTGATAGGGAATATCGCGCTTTATATTGGGGTCTTTTATGCGCTGCTCTATCTGCTTCGCTCGACTTACCATTACGAAGCGACGCTGACTTTTGCTGAGTTTCTGGATCGCAACCCGGCTATGTTTATGGTCGTTCTGTTCACGCTGATTACGCTTGTGTACATGCTGATCTTTCGCATCAAAGGATGGATCTGGCCTCATGCGGAAAAAAATCTGTTCCGCGCGTCGGGCTTCAAGCGGCTGAGCGCCTCGCGCGTCTTGCTCATGATCGGCCTGGGTCTTGCGGGAAGTTTGTTCAGCATCGGCCTGATCGTCATTGATGATATTGCACGGCAATTTCCGTCCATTCCCGCGCTGGTTGACGATCTGATCAGGGGGGATTCAATCTGGTACGTCATTCTTGGCGCCGGTTTGATTGGGCCGGCATTTGAAGAAATATTGTTCAGGGGCCTCATTTTCAGGGAGCTTCGCCGGGTTATGCCGGTATATGTGGCCTTGGTGCTGCAAGCAGCGGCTTACGCCTACTTCCAGCCGAGCGCGGCCCTTTCAATCATCAGCATCGGTTCGGGCCTGATTTACGGGGTGCTGTATTTGCGCACCGGGTCGCTGTGGGCACCGATCCTGGTACAGAATACGGCCATGGGCACCATCTTTCTATTTAAATACATCGGGTTCTACGAATGGTTTGACAAACTCGGCGATGTTTCGCTGTATATCATTACAGCGCTCTGTCTGGCGGCGTTGATTGGAGGTTCCGTCTATGTCTGGCGTTCCTCCGGCAACGGTTGCATCGGCACACGTGCCGGTCAAGCACTGACGGCTGACGTGCCGCCGACAGCACAAAAGGGGGGCTAACCGCATGAAGGCATGGGGAATGATGCTGGCCCGCGTGGCCGTTGTTATCGGGCTGTATTTTGCATGGTTTTTTACCGTGACGACATTTTTTTTCGATTATCTTTACCCCAGAAGCACGTGGTTTGAACAGAACACGGTAACCGTCATTATTTTGAACGATATGGTGGGTTTGCCACTCATGCTGCTGGCCTGGAGGTTTATATTCAAGGAAAACCTGTTTAAGGCGGCTAAGTTTCGCGTGATGAGCGGCAAATCGGTGGCCATCGCTTTATGGATCGGGCTTGGAGCCGGCCTGTTTACAGTCGCATTCTCCCGACTTCCTGCCATTGCAACGGACAAGTATCAGTTCCGCGAATTGTTTGATTACCTGAACCGCGCGGAATGGTATGTATTTCTGGTTTTCCTGATTCTCGGAAATATTTACAAGGAGACGTTGTTCAGAGGCATTCTGATGAATGAATTCAGACGCGTGCTCCCGGTCTGGATCGCCATTGTGATTCAGGGCGTGTTATACGGGGCGCTGTTCTTTTTCGGAGACATTCCGCTGTCGCTGTATGGTTTTCTAGGCGCGGTTATTTTTGCGCTCTTGTATGTCTGGTTTAAATCCATCTGGGCGCCGATCGCAGCGCAAGTTGCCTGTCAGGGCAGTCAGTATCTGCTGTGGCATTACGGGCCGGAGACGACGGATGTTACTATGATGTCCACCTGGATGGCTGTGGCGGCCGTCATGATTGCGGTTGGCATATTCCTTGCGGTCAAGCATCGCTCTTCGATCTCCGCGCCGTTGTCTTCTGAGGCGGTGACACCTCTGTGAAGGGATTACGAATAGCGGGAAATACCGTATTATATTTGGTCATTTATGCGGCGATTGTAATGCTTGTGAATCAATTGCTTTACAACGGGATCAGTAATTCCGTGCTGAAAGAATGGATCAAAGGCAATTCCGGCATTGTACTGATTGTATCCAATATCATTGTACTTGCCGTCTATCTTCCGCTGCTGCGCTGGCAAAAAATTTCACTGAAGGATCTGGGGTTTGTTCCTCCGCGCAGGGGATCGCTGCTGCTGTCCGCAGGGACGGGCATCTGGCTCGGCTTGTTTATTGCCGCGTTTGCCCGTCTTCCGTGGATAAAAGCGACGTTTCCGGCCATTTCGGATCTGGTCGCTTTTGTCGCCGGCGGCAGCCTGATTATTTTTATGCTCGGCAGCTTGCTGCTGGGATCTTTGCTGGAGGAATGGCTGTTCAGAGGCATGCTGTTTCATACACTCAGTCAATCTCTTTCGATTCTGTGGACGGTTCTGCTCCAGGCCGTATTGTTCGGCGCGGTATTTATGAATGTGACGGTTGGCGCATTTGCGGCACTGGGCGCGATGCTTTACGGTGCCGTTCGCGCGGGCTCGCATTCGCTTTGGGGGTCGCTTGCGGCCCATGTGTGCAGCACAGCCACCTTGTATATCGTGCTGCAATGGGCGGGCGATTGGCAGTCCGGTACGCTTGGATTATTAGCCATGATCAGCGGACTTGGCATTGCGGCGCATGTGTTGCTGCTGCTGCGCGGGAGCGGTGGAAGGGCAGAAAAAGAGCAGGCCGTCAGCGTTTCCATTACTAGCTAGGGGGGAATAGTGTCATGTTTCAACTGGATTTGCTGGATACCAAAAAGGACACATCCGGGCGGAAGGGGCGGAGCGGGGGCTCCGTCTCCAATGTTTCCCTCAAGGATATTGCAATTGTCGGGATATCCGCCAAGCTGCCGCGCGCGGAATCGCACGATGCCTTCTGGGAGCTTCTGCAGAGCGGCAAGGATCTGGTAGGCGAGTTTCCGGAGTCCCGCAAGGAGGAATTGAAGCCGTATTTACGCCGCATGGAGACGCAAACTGGCTCCGTTTCCTTTTTTGACGGAGCGTATATCGAAGATATTTCAGGTTTTGACTATTCTTTTTTCGGACTTTCGCCCAAGGAAGCCTCGCTGATGAGCCCGGCGCAACGCCTGTTCCTGCAGACGGCTTGGGGCGCGGTTGAGAACGCGGGGTACGGCGGAGATGCGCTGCACGGTTCGCGAACAGGCGTCTTTATCGGCTATAACGGGGACATGCTGCATGATTACAAGCGAATCATCGAAGCGCTGGACCCGGAGGCCTTGTCCATGGCGGCGCCCGGCAATCTGAGCTCCATGATACCGAGCCGGATTTCGTATTTGCTTAATTTGCGCGGACCGGCGATCAGTGTGGATACCGCCTGCTCCTCCTCGCTGGTAGCGGTCCATCTGGCATGCCAATCGATCCGCAGCGGCGAATGCGAGGCAGCGATTGCGGGCAGTGTCAAAATTAACGTGCTCCCGCTGGATACCGGCATACGCCTTGGCATCGAGTCAAGCGACAGCCGGGCCAGAACGTTCGACGACTCGGCGGACGGAACGGGTATCGGCGACGGCGTGATTGCGCTGCTGCTGAAGCCGCTCTCCCGCGCGCAGGAGGATGGCGACCACATTTATGCCGTCATCAAAGGCAGCGCGATGAATCAGGACGGCAGTTCGGTCGGCATTACTGCTCCGAACGCCCTCGCGCAGGAGGACGTCATTGCGCGTGCCTGGCAGGATGCGGACATTGATCCCGAAACGGTGACATACATGGAGGCGCACGGCACGGGCACCCCGCTTGGCGACCCGATCGAAATCGACGGGCTGACGCGCGCCTTCCGGCGATATACCGACAAACGCCAATTTTGCGCGATCAGCTCGCTGAAAACCAATATCGGCCATCTCGACCATGCCGCCGGTATTGCAGGGCTGCTCAAGGCGATCCTGTCGCTTGTCCACAAGCAGCTTCCGCCAACGCTTCATTACCGCTCGCCGAACCGCAACATTCCGTTTGTGGATTCGCCCGTTTATGTCAATGACGAATTGACGCCATGGGAGACGGACGGCGAAGCAAGAAGATGCGGAGTAAGCGCGTTTGGCATGAGCGGGACCAACTGCCATGTTGTGCTGGAGGAGGCCCCAGCCGGAATACCTTCGGGCCGCTCGGACAGAGCGGAGCTCTTCTGCTTGTCCGCGCACAGTTTGACGGCACTGGAGCGGCTCGTGCTGCTCATGCGGGACTGGGCTGCGCAGCATCGCAGCGATGAGAGCGGCAGCCTGGCCGATCTTTGCTACACCTTGGCCGTCGGCCGGGGAGCCCATCGGTATCGGCTGGCGATTGTGGCAAGCCATTGGGAAGAGCTTGCCGAGACCTTGCATGCAGCAGCCAAAAGCGGCTTGGCCGGCCTTGCGCTGCCGAACGTTCGTTTTGGGACGGTCAATACGGCAGCAGCCGGGAATATGCGGCAGCAACCCGTTCCAGACGAACGGGAAATAGAAGCGCTGGAGATGGGCCAACGTTACGTGGGCGGATACGAGATCGACTGGAAGGCGTTATACCTAGGACAGCGCCGCCATCGGCTGCCGCTTCCGACGTATCCTTTCGATTCTCCCCGTTGTTGGGTGCAGGAGGCGCGCGCCGGAGCGACGCTTCACAAACCATTTGCGCACTGGAGCGGATATTCGATCGGTGGAGATATTCCCGAGGAGCTTGGGCAAGAAATGAACGAGACGTTTGACAGATGGCAAGCCACGCTTCGGCGGAGCGGCGGGATGAAGAGTCAGCGCCGCCGCGGCGTTGCGTTAACCGGGGAGCGTTCCGGTCTGGAATGGGAGCAGCATGTCGCAGATGTCTGGGGTGCGCTGCTCGGTTATGACGAGCTGCCTGCGAATGCCGATTTTTATGAACTTGGCGGAGATTCCATTATTGCGCTCAAAATTGTAAATCAGCTCAGCGAGCTTGCGGGTATTCACATTCAGGTGGCGGATTTGTTAGGGCATGCGGATCTGCCTTCGTTAACGGTCCTGATCGAGCAGCGGCTCAGGGAGAACGGCGTTACGACAGCGCAAAGAACGAACAATCGAAACAACGTTGAGCAAACGAAAGCCGCTCAAAACAGCAGACACGAGGCGAACGGCGAGCATGGCGGACAAGCAGTGTCCATTAGCTTTGGCCTGGCAGGAGCAGACGGGCATGGCAGGCTGTTGACCGGCCAAGCCTCCGACTCCTTGTCCGGACATAGATTGGAGCCGATTCCAAAGGCGGCACCGCAAGAGCATTATCCGGTGTCATCCCCGCAGAAACGCATGTATTTGCAGCAGCAGGCGTTGCCCGAAGATCGCAGCTACAATTTGCCGGAACTATTGCACTTGGACGGGGACATTGATGCAGATCGACTGGAGGCCGCCTTGCAAGCTATCGTGGAGCGTCACGAGACGCTTCGCACCAGCTTCCACGTCATCGACGGCGAAATCAGGCAGCGTGTTCATGCCGCCATACCTTTTCACCTGGTCCGCAAGGAGGCCGATGAAGCGGAAGCAGACGGCCTGCTGCAAAGCATGTTCTTGCCATTCAGGCTCGATAAGGCTCCACTGCTTCGCGCAGCCTTGCTGACGCTGGGACCGGAGCGCCATGTGCTTTTTATTGATATGCATCATATTGCATCCGACGGCATGTCGGCGGGTATTCTTTTGTCCGACCTGATGACTCTATATCAGGGCGGTTCGTTGCCGCCACTGCCGCTGCAATACAAGGATTATGCGGTATGGCGAGAGAGCAGACCGCTCTCCGGAAGCGCCGAACGGTATTGGCGCGAGCAATGCCGGGGAGACTGGCCGACGCTTGCGCTTCCGACCGATGCCCCGCGACCGCCTGTCAAAGGCAATCGTGGCGAAACGTTTGACGTTTACGTCGAGGCCGAATTGATGGCGGCTGTGCGCAGCCTCGCGGCCGAATCGGGCACGACTCCGTTCATGGTGCTGCTATCTGCGTATTACACTTTCCTCGCCCACTATACGGGGGCCGAGGACATTGTCGTCGGCACGCCGATTGCGGGACGGACAAGGCGCGAACTGGAAGCGGTCGCGGGCATGTTCACAGGCACGCTGCCGCTGCGCGCCTATCCGCGCGCGGACAAGCCGTTCAGTGCCTTTTTGTCCGAAGTGAAAGAGATGGCAACCGGGGCTTACGCCCACGCTGATTATCCCTTCGAGGAAATTGCGCAATGGATGGACAGAAGGGACGCTAGCCGGAGTCCACTGTTTGACACGATGTTTATCATGCAAAATCTGGGTATTCCAAAGTCTTCATCAGCGGGATTGTCGTATCGCCACCAGCGCTTTGAGCATGGCACGGCCAAATATGATTTGATGATTCAGGCTGTGGAGCATGGAGCGGAATTGCGGCTTGTTGTGGAATATAATACTGATTTGTTTCACCGCGCGACAGCCGAGCGGTTCATGCGGCATTATGTGCAGCTGCTGCGCAGCTTGACGCTCCGTCCGGGCGCCGCGCTCGGCGAAGCGGAGATACTGTCGGAGTCGGAGCGTCTGCATATGCTGGCAATGGGGGCCAGACGCGAAGCTGACTTTCCGCCGCCGCGCTGTCTGCATGATTGCTTCAAGGAGCAGGCGTTGGCCGTTCCTGATTTGCCAGCCGTATCTTGCGGCGGTGAATCCATGACTTATCAGGAGCTGGATCGCCGCACCGATGCGCTGGCGCAAACATTGCGCGTCAAAGGTGTAGGACGCGGCAGCGTAGTCGGCGTCATGGCGGAGCGCTCCATCCCCATGTTGACCGCTATGCTCGCGGTTATGAAAGCCGGAGGCGCATATATGCCTGTGGATCCGCATTATCCCGGAGAACGCATCCGCTATATGCTGGAGGACAGCGGTGCGGAGCTGGTCTTCGCGGACAGCGCGCATTCCGTAGCCGCGAGCAGTGTGCCAGCCTCCTTGCAGGTGCTGGACATGGCGGATGAGGCGCTGTTCTCCGGCGGAGACGAAGCTGCCACCGCATGGCCGCGAGACGCCGCCGATCTGATGTATGTCATTTATACTTCCGGTTCTACGGGTCAGCCGAAGGGCGTCATGGTGCCGCACCGTAGCTTTTACAATTTCGGACATTCGCTCAGGAGGTTTTTCGACGGACAATACGGTGAGAGTGACAGATGTCTCAGCCTGACCAATATTTCGTTTGACGTCAGCGTGGCGGAGCTGTTTATGCCGCTGATGTTCGGGGCTTGCACGGTGCTCTACCCGGAGCCGACACTGCTTGACCCGCGGCGAATTGCCGAGGTGATTGTGGGTGAGCGCATTACATTCGCTTATTTGCCTCCGTCTTTGCTGAAGGAGGTTGCGCGGCTGCTGGAGCAATCGGCTGCCGCGATTACGCTGGACAAAATGCTCGTTGGGGTTGAGCCGATTCAAGACGAAACGCTGGAGCTGTATACGAAGCTGAATTCAAAGATTCGGATTATGAACGGCTACGGACCGACGGAGGCGACGGTTTGCTCTAATATGTACGCGTACAAGCCGGGCGCTTATCGCGGCGGCTATGTACCGATTGGCGGCCCGATGCACAATGTGGAAATTTATATATTCGGTTATGGCGGCCAGCTTGCTCCGATTAATGCAGCCGGGGAGCTGTATATTGCCGGCAGCGGTCTTTCCGACGGTTATGTGAACAAGCCGGACATGACAGCAGAGCGCTTTTTGCCCCATCCGTACCGTGAGAGCCGCTACATGTATCGCACCGGCGATATCGCGAAGTGGCTGCCGGACGGCAACGTGATGTATGTGGACCGGGCCGACCAACAGGTGAAAATCAGAGGTGTGCGGATTGAAATGAATGAGGTTCGTTCGCAATTGATTTCCTTTCCCGAGGTGGAGGATGCGGTTGTGATCGTCCGCGAGCAGGCAAGCGGCAACAAGGAGCTGTGCGCGTATGTGGTCGCTTCGGACAAACTCCCTTCGCGGGAATGGCGAAGACGGCTGAAAGACAAGCTGCCGGAGGCGATGATTCCGGCCTATATCGCGGCAATTGATGCAATACCGCTGACGCCGAATGGGAAAGTGGACCGGCGCGCCTTGCCGGAGCCGGAATTCGGGCCTTGGGAACGGAGAGAGGCAGAGCTGCCGCGAGACGGGATGGAAGAGCGCGTTGCCGCCATTTGGAAGGAAGTGCTGGGCGATACGGCTGGGCCAATCGGTATTCACGACGACTTTTTCGAGCTTGGCGGCCACTCCTTGAGGGCTGCGGTACTGGCGGGCAAGCTGGAGCAGGCGACGGGAGCCCATGTTCCACTCAGCCTGATATTCGAACTTACCTCCATTGCGGAAATGGCCACCTGGCTGAAGGAGCGGGTCGATGCCGCTGCGGTGGTCGAGCCGATCCCGAAGGCGGAGCGGCGGGAGTGGTATCCGATGTCGCGCGCTCAGCGCCGCCAATATATGATGCAGATGCTGGGCGGTGACGCCACCATGTATCATGTGCCGTTCGCGCTCCGCTTGCAGGGCAGGCTGGATGCGGCGCGGCTGGAAGACGCGTTTACGGCGCTGATAGGTCGCCACGAAAGTTTGCGGACAACCTTTCATATGACAAAGGACGAGTTCAGGCAAATGGTTCATCCGCCGTATGACTTTAAGCTGGAGACGCTTGACCCCGCAGCGATCACCAGGGACGAGTTCCTTCGGGGAGCGCCGTCAGACTTTGCTGAGGTGACGCGTCTGATGGAAGTCTTCCAGCGCCCGTTTCATCTGGACAAGCTGCCGCTGCTGCGGGCAGGGCTGCTCCGGTTGAACGAGGAAGAGCATCTGCTGCTGCTGGATATTCATCACATGATTACGGATGGTGTATCCTCCGGTTTGCTGGTGAATGAGCTGTCGCGGCTGTATGCCGGACAAGCGCTGCCAGAGCAGCGCGTACAATACAGCGATTATGCGGTGTGGCAGGAGGCCGGATTTGCCGATACCGCTTATGCGGAGCATGAGAGGTACTGGATGGAAATCTTCGAAGGCAAGCTTCCTGTGCTGGAGCTGCCAACGGATCGACCGCGGCCGTCTCTGCCGAGCTATAAAGGCCGCCGCCATTCGTTCCGGATGGACGCAGTGACAACCGCGGCGGCGCGAAAGCTCGCGCGGGAAGAAAAGACGACGCTGTATACGGTGCTGCTGGGTGCTTTTGCCGCGATGCTGGCCAAATACAGCGGTCAGACCGAAGTGATTGTGGGCACCCCCTCCGCCGGCAGGGAGCATGCCGATACGCATGGCATGATCGGCATGTTCGTCAACACGCTGGCGCTGCGGACAAGGCCGGAAAGACTCAAGACGGTAAGAGCTTATATAGCAGAGCTGCATAACCATGTCGTTGAGGCGCTTTCGCGCCAAATGTATCCTTTCGAGGAGCTGGTCGAAGGGTTGAAGATTGATGCGGACAGAAGCCGCAATCCTTTGTTTGACGCCATGTTTGTCTTGCAAAATATGAACCGGCCAGTGATGGAAGCAGGCGGGCTCGTCTTTGACGAAATACCGTTCGAGTCGGGGACAAGCAAGTTTGACCTGACGCTGGAAGCGGTGGAGCGGGAAGCGGAAATCGAGCTGCAGCTGGAATATGCAACGGATTTATTTCATGAGGAAACGGCGCGACGCATGGCGGAAAGCTATGCCGTACTCGTGCAGGAGATGTGCAGATCGCAGGGTCGCACGGTTGGCGAGCTTGAGCTGATGAGTGAGAGCGAGCGGAAGCAATTGTTGGCTATATTGGGTGGAGGAAGCATACCGGTACAGGCCGCAAATAAAGAGGGGGGCAATGGCAGGATGGAAACTCGAGCAGACAAGGACATGACAGAGCGGCAAGTAGGCCCAGGTGCGGTTTCCGCGCAAGCAACGGCGGAATGGACGGGGTTCGTGCAGGAAGTGGAGTGCCAGGCGGCGCGCACGCCGGATGCGGCGGCGATTCAATTCGGCGCGGAGATGGTGACGTACGCCGAACTGAACGAACGCGCGAATCGGCTTGCCCATTCCTTGCGGGCGAAGGGTGTGGGGCCTGAAAGCATGGTCGCTCTAATGGCGTCCCGCAGCCCGCTGCTGCTTGTCGGTATTCTGGGTGTTCTGAAAGCCGGAGGCGCCTATGTCGCCATTGATCCCGCATACCCGAAAGAAAGGATTGACTGGATGCTTGAGGATTGCGGCGAAGCGCTTCTGCTGACGGAAAAAGCATATGCGGGAGTCGCAACGAGAGCCGCTGCCGAGATGTATCTGGACGATCCGGAGCTGTATGCGGCGGACAGAGGCAATCCGGAATGTATCCATAAGCCGGACCATTTGGCGTATGTGCTGTATACGTCGGGCTCGACCGGGCGCCCCAAAGGTGTGATGATCGAGCATCGCGGGCTGGCTCATTTCATCAGTGGCTTCCGTGAGCGGATTCCGTTTGAGAAGAGCCAGCGCATTCTGGCGATGGCATCGGTCTCCTTTGATATTTTTGTCGTTGAAAATCTGCTGCCGCTTACGCTGGGTATGCGGATTGTATTGGCAAACGAAGAGGAACGGAGCGACGCCGCTTTACTGCAAGGCCTGATCGACAAGCACGGCGTCGATGTGCTGCAAATTACGCCTTCGCGCTTCAAGTGGTGGATGGATCAGCGAGGCGAAACGGACGGCTTGCACAAGCTGCGCATATTGATGATCGGGGCGGAGCCGCTGACGATTGATGTGCTCGGCAGGCTGCGCGCAGCTACCGGAGCCAGATTGTTTAATTTGTACGGTCCGACGGAGACGACGGTGTGGACCTCCATCCGTGAAGTGACTGAAGGCGAGGACATATCGATCGGGACACCGATTGAAGGTTCTCTCATGATGGTGCTTGACGAAGGAATGAAGCTGCAGCCGACCGGTGTGACGGGCGAAATTTGCATTGGCGGACCGGGCGTCGGGCGTGGGTATCTCAGCCATCCCGAATGGGATGTCGCTTTTGTGCCGAATCCGTATGTGCCGGGCGAACGCATGTATCGCACGGGTGATCTTGGACGCAGGCTTGAAAATGGGGAGTTTGTCTATGGGGGGCGCCGCGATTTCCAGGTGAAAATCAGGGGTCACCGGATTGAAGTCGGTGAAATCGAGCAGCAACTGCTTCGCCATGAGCAGGTGAAGGAAACGGTTGTCACCGCGTTTCAGGAAGAGGATGGGGAAAATGCGCTTTGTGCGTATGTTGTCCTGCAGAACGCCGCGGCAACAGATACGGAGCAAGGCGACGAGGCGCCATCCGGCAGGTTGCCCGCGCAGCTGCGTGAATATCTTCGTGACAAGCTGCCCTCCTATATGCTTCCGCCCTTCATGGTCGTTCTGGATGACATTCCGCTTACGCCAACGGGCAAAATCGACAGAAGGGCGCTCCCGAAGCCGGAACCGTCCGATGCGAACACACGAGAGCTCGTTCCGCTGTCAACGGATACCGAGCGCAAGCTGGCGGAGATTTGGAAGGATCTGCTTGGTACGGATGTCATCAGCGCCAAGGACAGCTTTTTTGAGCTTGGCGGCCATTCCCTGAAGGCGGCAGGCATGGTCAGCCGCATTGCGGAACGCTTTAGCATTCAAATGCCGCTGCGCGAGATTTTTATGAATCCTACGCTTGAAGGTTTAGCGGCCCATCTGGATACTAGTGAAACCGTGGCTACCGCGCGCATTCCGAAGCAGCCGGAGCTCGAGCACTATCCGATGTCAAGAGCGCAGCGCCGCCAATTTATGATGGGGCTGATCTCGGGCGAGGCAATGATGTACCATGTGCCGTTCGCCGTGCATATGCAGGGCAAGCTCGATGTGGAGCGGCTGGAGGAAGCTTTCCTTGCGATGATATGCCGCCATGAATCGCTCAGAACGACATTTCATCACGAGGAGGACGAGTTTCGTCAACGTGTACATGCAGAACCGGTATTTACGCTGGAGCGGGGCGCCAGGCTGAAAATGGCTGCGGTCAAGCTGCTAGGGGAAGGCGGAGAAGAAGGATTGTTCGGCGGCATCAGCGCACTGATGGAGCGCTTTATCCGTCCGTTTGATCTCGGCAATCTTCCGCTGTTCCGGGCAGGATTAATCCCGCTTGGCGAGGAACGCCATCTGCTGCTGCTGGACTTTCATCATATTATTACTGACGGCGTCTCCGTCAGCGTCCTGCTGCAGGAACTGACCACGTTGTACGGCGGCGGCGAGCTTCCGGAGCTGGATATCCAGTACCGGGATTACACGGTATGGCAAGAAGAACAGATCGGCAGCGAAGCCTATATGGGGCATGAGCGCTACTGGCTGGAGGCGTTCGAAGGGGAGCTGCCGACGCTTGAGCTCAAGTTGGCCTTGCCAAGGCCGCAACTGCAAAGCTTCGAGGGCGGTCTGATCAACTTCAGACTGGATGAAGAGCTGACACTTCAGATCAAGGCATTTGCACGTGAGCGGGGCACGACGTTGTATACCGTGCTGCTCGGAGCTTATGCGATGCTGCTTAGCAAATGGAGCGGTGCGGAGGATATCATTATCGGCACGCCGGTAGCGGGCCGCAATCATGCGGGACTGGAAGGGTTGATCGGGATGTTTGTCAATACGGTCGCGATTCGCAGCTTTCCGGAATCGTACCGGACCGTGGGCGACTATTTGTCTGAGCTGCACGAGGATGTGCTGCGGGCGCTGGAGCACCAGAATTATCCGTTCGAGGATTTGGTGCAAAAGCTGGGAATCGATCAGGATCGCAGCCGCAATCCACTGTTTGATACGATGTTTATTCTGCAAAATATCGATCGCGTCGCTTACCGTTCGGGCGGCATTGAATTCGACCCTAAGGAGTTCGATCCGGGCGTAAGTAAATTTGATCTAACGCTTGAGGCGCTGGAGCAGGACGGCAGGATCGATTTTGCGCTGGAATATGCGACAAGTCTTTTCCGGGAGGAGACCGTCCGGGCGCTGTCGCATGATTATGCGGTGATCCTACGCGCGCTGGTAGAAGACGGAGCACAGAATAGAATCAATGCCGTGCTTGCAGCAAGCAAGCTTGTATGAACCAACATTCTAAGCCTAAGGAGGCGGCGAACGATGAAGCTGTCCATGAAAAGGAAACCGTTTAACGAGTTTTGGATGAACTGCATGCTGAACCAGGCGTTCTCTATTGCGGTGTCGGTGGAGCCCAGCTATAGGGATGCGGCGTATTTGAATATTTACCGTTACTACCCTTGGGAGGCCGCAACGGACAAGGATTTCCGCTACCCCACCATTGACACACTGTATTATATGGACGATCCGGTCAGATTTCCGCTATCGCAGGTGTTCCGCTATATCGAGCCTGGTCATTTCCGCAGCAAGGAAACGGTGCTGGAAGAAATCAGGGCGATGCTTGCGGGCGGACGCAACTTGAGCGTAAACGTCGATCTGTATGACTGGCTGCCGGGCAGTATGGCCTGGAAAACATTCCATTGGTATCATTATTCGCTGTTTAACGGATACGACAAGGAGCGCGGCATCTTCTACGTCATTGACGATACGCTTGCGGGCTACGAGGAGCACGAGGTGCCGGAGGAAAGGCTGCTCAAGGCGTACGGCAACTCGGAATACAACGTGAATCCGAACTATTTGGGGCCTGCCTTCTACGTATACAACCTGCATGAAAAGGTTCAGCCCTACGAGTTGAGGCTGGCTGAAGTGGTGGAAAATGCGGAGCGGCTGGCGAGAGAGCTTGGCAAGTTCTCCATAGAGGGCATGTGGAATGTAGATTCCGAACCGGAGAAGAAGCAAGCTCATTTGACCTATGGCCTTGTCGGCGTCAACATCATTTGCAACCGGCATGTCGCCAATATGTCGCTGCTCCGCTCCATGCGGGAGAAGAACCTCATCGGCGAAGCTCTGTTTGAGTCGCTGTCCGGTCAGCTTGGCGCAGTGAGGGACGGATGGGATCTGGTGAAGGACCGTTTTGTGACAGGAGACTTTGAACGGGGCAGAGAGCTGGCGCTCGCGGATGAATTGTTCGTGAAGGAAAAAGCGTTCTGGACAGCGCTTGTCGCCGGGGCGTAGAGCCCGATTGCGTCAATATGTTACCCGGGAGGCGGGCGTTATTGCGATATCATTAATTTGTTTGCCATATGCTGGTGGCTCCGCACAAGTGTACAAGCGCTGGACGAACCAGCTGCATCCTGACGTGCGTCTGGTACCGGCCGAACTGGCGGGCAGAGGAAGCCGCATGGGCGAGCCGTTCTATGCGGACACGGCGGAGGCCGTGCAGGATTTGCTGCCGCTGGTGCAGAAGACGGCGCTTGGCTCCGATTCATATGCTCTATTCGGCCACAGCATGGGTTGCCTGCTCGGGTATGAGCTGCTGCATGCGCTGCGGGAGGAAGGATTTCCGCTGCCTGTGGCAGTCTTCCTCTCCGGCAGAGGGGCGCCGCATTGTGAGCAGGTGGAGACTCGCCGGATTCATATGCTTCCGGAAGAAGAGTTTCTTGATGAATTGAAACGACTCGGCGGCATGCCGGACGAGCTGTTCCGGCATCGGGAGCTGCTGGATCTGTTTATGCCGATCTTAAGAGCCGACTTCAGACTTGTCGGTGAATACGAGCATCGAATGCGGGCGCAGCTGCCGCTCCGGCTCACCATCTTGAGCGGCAAGGATGACGGCTGCGTCAAAGGCCCGCTCGGTGAATGGGGGCGTTATGCGACGGGAGGGTGCGAGCTGATGCTGTTTGAAGGCGGACATTTTTTCCTGCATGAGCAGGAACAAGATGTTGTAGCGGTGATAAACAAAATTCTGACCGAGGCGCTTGCCCCGATCTGACATTGAGGAGCGTGATGAAGATGCTGAACAAACATGCGATATGGTTTCCAGGTCAGGGATCGCAGCGCGTCGGAATGGGAAGAGCGCTGAGCGAGCGGTATGCGGTTGTCAAGGCAACGATACAGGAAGCGAATGAGGCGCTGGGCATGCGTCTTGATAGCCTGATGTATGAGGGACCGTTGACGGAGCTGACGCGGACGGACAATGCCCAGCCCGCCATTCTCGCGCTTGGCGTGGCGATGTACCGCGTCTACAGCCGGGAATGGGGGTACCTGCCTGCGATGGCTGCCGGCCACAGCCTGGGCGAGATTACCGCTTTAACCTGTGCGGGAGCCATAACGTTTCCGGATGCGCTCCGGCTCGTGCGCAGCCGCGGCGAGTTGATGCAAAGGGCCGCCGCGGCAGATGTCGGCGCGATGGCCGCCGTGAATGGGCCGAGTTCCGATGTTGTAGCCAATGTATGTTTGGAAACCAGCGCAGGCTGCACGGATGGAAGCCGTATGGTTGTGGTATCGAATATGAATTCAGAATCACAAACGGTGATTTCGGGACACAAAGAGGCCGTCCATAAAGCCTCCGAAAGACTCTTGACCCATGGAGCCGAAGTCATTCCGTTGCAGGTAAGCGCGCCTTTCCATAGCCCGTTAATGGCGCCGGCGGCGGCACAATTTGCCGAAGTGCTGAGCTGCGTCTCGTTTGGAAAAATGGCTTTTCCCGTCGTTTCCTCCTTGACAGGTCTGCCTTACGGGAATACAGCGGAGATTGGGGGTATGCTGGCAAGGGGATTGACGGACCCCGTCAATTGGCCGTCCGTCCTTGCATTTCAGAAGAGCATTGGCATTGCCGCTGCCGTGGAGCTGGGTCCGGGCCATGTATTGAAACGGCTGGCTCCAACAGACGGACAACGCGTATTCGCTTTTGACGACAAAGAGGATGAAGCATACCTGGCTGAAGCAAGCTTGCAAGCGGACACTTATTCCCTTGAATTGCTTAATCGTTGTCTGGCTATCGCCACTTGCGTCCGCAACCGCAACTGGAACGCAGCCGAATATGAACAAGGCGTCGCTTTTCCTTACCGCGGTGTGCAGCAGTTGGTCGATCGGCTGCGGGAGACAGGAGAGCAAGTGGCGGAGGCACATGTACGGCAAGCACTGGTGATGCTGGAATCGGTGTTTCGTACCAAAGGCGCGTCCGCCGAAGAGCAGCAGAGGCGGCTTGCAAGGCTGCAAGGTGAGTTCGGCCTGCGCAGCTTGGCAGGGATTTCTCCTGCCGACCGCCCCTACGCGGGCAGTTTATTATAGGAAGGAGTGGGGTCATGGGTGCCCGGCTGGTCAATGATGAGTTGAAACAGGATGGAGCTCGGCGTGGCTCGGAGCTGCCGTCTCCTGTAGAGATTTTGCAGGCATTGATCCGCTTCAATACAACCAATCCGCCGGGCGAGGAAGCCGCATGCATCATGTATATCCGGCAACTGCTTGAGGATGCGGGTATTGAGACGCAGATAGAGGCGCTTGATCCAGCCCGGCCCAATCTGCTGGCGAGGATGAAAGGGAGCGGGGAAGCACCGCCGCTGCTGCTGTACGGGCATGTCGATGTCGTTGGCGTCGATAAGCAGGTCTGGAGCCGCGAGCCCTTCGGGGGCGAGATCGAGGGCGGCTTCGTCTGGGGGCGGGGCGCTCTTGATATGAAAGGCGGCGTGGCGATGCTCGTATCGGCTTTCCTCCGCGCGCATGTCCACAAGCTGCCGCTGCGCGGTGATCTCATTCTGGCGATTGTCAGCGATGAGGAAGCAGGGGGCGACTACGGGGCTTCTTTTCTGGTAGAGCGGCATGCCGATTATTTTGCTGGCGTTAAGTATGCGCTTGGCGAATTTGGCGGCTTCACGTTCCATGCGCTGGGGAAAACCTTTTATCCGATTATGGTGGCGGAGAAGCAGCTATGTTGGCTCAAAGCGACGATCCGTGGAGAAGGAGGCCACGGCTCCATGGACAAGTCGGGAGCCGATTGTATGGCGCAACTGGGAAATATGCTTCAGTCGCTCAGCAGGAATAAGCTGCCGATACGTGTGACACCGGCGGCCCGGTTGATGATTGAAGGGATGGCCGCTTCGCTGCCGTTACTGCCAGCGCTGCTGTTGAGAGGAATGCTGCGTCCCCGCTTAAGTGGTCTCATCTTGAAAGTGTTGGGGGAAAAGGGCGGGATGTTCGCCCCGCTTCTGCGTAATACGGTCAGCGCAACCGTCGTTCGAGGCGGGGAGAAAATTAACGTTCATCCAAGCGAAATTACGGTTGAGCTGGATGGCCGAACGCTGCCGGGCGTCACTCCGCAGCAATTCATTGACGAGCTTCGCCGATTCACGATTCCTGATTGCATCGGGCTGGAAGTGCTCCGCCATGATCCATGCGCAGCAGCTCCCGACATGGGGATGTTCGGTTTACTGTCCGATGTGCTGATTGAAGCGGATAAGGAGGCCGTTCCGGTGCCAATGCTGCTGCCCGGAGGAACGGATGGAAGATGGTTTGGTAGGCTCGGCATCCAAACCTACGGCTTCCTGCCAATGCCGCTGCCCAAGGACATGCCGTTTACCAAACTGATTCATGCAGCGGACGAACGTATCCCCATAGAAGCGATTCGGTTCGGTACGGATGCGATTTACCGGGTTCTGGAGCGGTACGGCGTGCAGCCGTGATGCCCTCGAAAACGTATTGAATATTAGCACATTACGTTTTTATTAGCGCTTGAAATGCAAATGAGCATTTCAAGCGCTTTTTGCATATTTCAAGTGTGACGACGGGGAACAATGCAGCCCGCCTCCAAGTCGGCCCTGTACTCTGAGAAGATTAACGGAATTTCAAGATGTAAAAAAGCGGGGACCACTTCGGTGCGGAGTGCTCCCTCGGGTATGTTATACCGAGCAACTTTATTGACAAACCAACTACTACGTGATACTTTATAGAGGTAGTAAGTATGAATTAATACCAGCCATACTAAGTAGCGCTGATTGATTGTTCTGGTTAACCTGACGGTAATGCTCAATCGCCTGCTTGAGGGCCGTTGTTTTTGAAATTATAAACCGCAATAAGTCCTGCGATTTTCAAAAAACGGGAGTTCGTGCCATCAAAAATCGACGAGTCAAAGGAGAGAAATTAATGAATTTCTGGGAAAAAATCACCGGCAGCGACATGACAAAAGAGATGAAAGATTTTGAATCGCGAGTCAAAAAGCTGCCAGCAGATTATCAAGCGGCATGGGAACAAATTAATGCCAATCTTTGGCTGCACTCCGATTTCACTGGTCGCAACCTCATGCACATTCTTGATGGTGTGCTTGGCCTGCTTGAAGAAACGGCGACGGACGGGCAGCGTGTCCAGGAGGTTTTAGGTGACGATATTCCAGGCTTCTGTTCAGCACTGGCTGGCGGAGAAGGGGCAAAGTCTTTTCGCGACAAGTGGCGCGAGCAACTGAACCATAATATCGCTAAAAAACTAGGCAAATAGGAGGGATAACATGGGAATAAAAGATATGATTGAAGGCAAAAAAGAGTGGCGAGCGCATGTAGCGCGTGTCAAAGCGCTCCCGCGAGAGTATCAGATTGTTTATAAAGAGATCCAAAAATATTTCTTTAAGGTCGGTCCTGTTGAGCTAAGCGAGGGAACGGGTTTGCTCTCGGGGATACTCGATCTTTTTGAAGAGGGCGCGTCCCTGGGGAAAGGCGTGCTCGAAGTGACGGGCACTGACGTAGCGGCTTTCTGCGACGATCTGATTAAAGATTCAAAAACGTACGCAGATATCTATCAAGAAGCTACCAAGGCCACAAAAAAGGCTACGGATTAAAGAAAACTACAAGGGGACACAAGAAGTCTTCAAAACGAGGTTAGACGGAAGCAGCGGGTGTGGAAGAGAATCGAGCTAAAACTGTTCATTGAACGAGAAAGTAATACCGTCTGTAATAGTATATGACATCCTGCTTAAGAACGCCGAGCTCTGATCGACGTTCTTTTTCTATTGTACATAATCCGGTCACGGGCATGTGGCTCCGGTCCACTACTCCAGAAGATTGTTAAAATTGTCTACGTAAGGGTACACATAAGGCGTTTCCGGAGCATCAACCGTTTGAATAAGTTCCCCATCCACTTTCACGACATCAAGATCATTGTAGCTGGTTTTTCCGATGGTTCCCGTTACTCGAACCCAAGTGTCTTTCTGCAAAGTCGCAGCGGCAGCATCCTCAACGATGATCCCGTAGGGGGTGGCATCCGCAGAACAGCATTGAACAGCCAGCCTGGAGAGGATAAACTGATTGGCGGCCATATCGGGTTCTCGATAGACAAACCCTGTTAGCTCAACCTTTTTTCCTGTCAGAACATCGGCGTAGAGACTGAACGTTGTCAGATATTCCATAAAACCGGTATCACTTACGGTGACAGAAGAAAGTTCGTTGATTTTCTTGCCAAACTCCGCAAATTCCTCTAAATGCTCATGCTCCGGAAACGCTTCACGCTCCATCGGAATGTCTTGTTCAGAATCGGATGAATCCATTTCTTCCGGTGCAACTGACGGAACGTCTTTTGGCAATTCCGCATCCAGTCGAACCGGGGTTAAATTCATTCCTTTTATCGAAGCAACATTGCTGGCCATTATGGTGTTGGGTAGGAGAAAGCCCAGCAGTAACGGAAAGATGAACAATGAATAAATCCCGACATTCGATTTAATTGATTTGGGCGGGCCGCATTGGCAGTCACACATGGCGCTGCGTTTTCGGGCAGTTTGCATGGCCAGGTATGCCTGAGTGCCACTGAGAAGAAATAGCCCGACTGCAGCTAACTGGATAAAGATTTTCATTCTGGGTGCAATATAATACATTAACGTCCCCGTCTTGACGAGATAGACAATAAAACATAAAAAGCAGAGCAGGATGATCGCCCGTATCCAGTAATGGACGGCTTCATTTCGCTGGTGTTCCACTTGATGCACTCCTCCTTTAGAACATCATTTGTCCAAGCGCAATCGAGAGAATAAAGACCGTAACGCTAGTAAGAACGATCAGGAATAAGACAAAGCGCTTGTTGAAGACAGACAGCATCATCAAGGTGCTCTTGAAATCTACCATAGGCCCGAATACCAGGAAACTGATGATAGAGGATGCGGAGAATGTCTGCAGAAAAGAAGAAGCAACAAAAGCATCCGAAGTAGAGCAAATCGACAATATAAAGGCAAATGCCATCATGAACAGATGGGAGCCGAGCTCACCCTGTCCAAGTTGAACGAGAAGTTCTCTAGGGATGAATGACTGAATGGCTGCCGTTATGATGGAACCGATAATCAGATATTTTCCCATGTCAAAAAATTCGTGAGCGGCATGATCCATCATGGAAAAAAATTTGTTCCGAGACGATCCGTCTGAAGAATCATTTGCATGGGAGTGGCTGGCGGTTTGCAGATTCTTCAATGGATTGCCTGAGACAAATTTATAGACGATAAGCCCGATGATCAGACCAACCACCAGAGCCAAGCCCATTCGGGAATAAACAATCTCTGGCTGTAAACGAAAGGCTTGATATGTTGAGGCATAAACGATAGGGTTAACGATCGGTCCAACCAGTATAAAAATAACCCCGATATAAAGAGGCATCCCCATCACCATAAGTCTCCGCACAATTGGGATCATGCCGCACTCACAGACCGGAAAGATAATGCCCAGCGTACAGGCAAATATGAAACCGAGGACCGGATTTTTGGGGCAGAACCGAGCGATCCACCGTTCTGATAGAAACAGCTGCATGAATGATGAGACAAATACACCGATCAGGATATAGGGCAATGCCTCCAATACAATGCTGATGAGCATCGTTTTGAATGTTTGGATTTTGTCCATATCGGGTACAGGCATATTGAAGTTTGAGATGACGTCCGGAAAAAGGGCCACATAGATTATGGCAAGGATGATTACGAGAAATGCCAGATTGAGTCCGGACTTTGATAACCACGTGCGCAAAACAGTACCTCCTATATGTAGACAGCTGCAGGGCAGCTGAGACGGGCAAATAATAAACCGGAGTTCATGCATGCTTCTCCTAATCCGTAATAATTACTATTAAACCATGAATGGCGATCCATTGACAATATCTTTGAGAACACTTGTGAAGATTGTCAGAATGGACTAAAGGCTCTTTGTATGAATTAAGCGCAAGATGAACCGAGTACCCTGTTTCTTGGTGTGCGGTTTTTCTTTATGCTCCGAATTAATGATGAGTAATACCATAAACCGGGAAGTTGACAGATATGAAATTATATCTTAATATGCGTCTAAGGCGTTATTCGTAATAATTACGATTAATGATCACAAAGAGTCAAATGGCTCGGAAAGAAGAGGACATCACCATGCAAAAAGGGATACATCCAACCTTCCAGAAAGTCATATTTCTGGATGCGAGCGTCGGTTATTCATTTCTTAGCGCCTCCACGAAAACTTCCTCAGAAACTATGGAATGGGAAGACGGTCATACCTATCCTGTGATTCGGGTAGATTCGAGTTCTGCATCACACCCTTTCTTCACAGGCAAACAGAAAAATACTGAAATTGGTGGACGCGTCGATAAGTTCAAGAAACGATTCAGTTATAAAAAGCAGTCGTAAAGCGCTTCCCGATATAACAGTTTGAAGCGTATTTTGCACGCTGTCTTTTTATATTGAGAACGTTTCTTGGGGCATTGGACGAACAAGGGAAGCTTTGATCCAAGTATGGGACTCAAGGGAAGGCACTGTTGTGTTGAAGACTGCACTTGCTGATGGGAGGTTACTTCGTGGACAGCTTTACTCTGAAAAGAATCCGTACCCTTCTGGAAGGTTATATCGGTCTGAAGGTTCCCGCCGAATTAAGGGGAGAAGTACGTTTAACATACCAAATCAGGGAAACAACGATCACATTGTCAGAGGAAAGGCCGGATTGGACGCAGCGTGCCTGGAACGCGACGGAATTTGTTCAATTTCGGCTTGAGGATCATGAATGGCGTGTGTATGGCAAACCCGACGGTGACGAATGGGCTTCATTATCCACAATCGCACCCAGCAGAAATTTTGAAGAGGTGCTGGAGCAGGTTGAGATGGATACCCATGAAGTCATTTGGGTCACATAACCCTGTAAATTTCGATTTATGCAGTGAAGGAGCAGCAGTTGACCATGAGCAAAAGCAATGCAAGCCAGCGTATTCCTCGTGCCAAAGGAATCGATATGGCAGCCGTGTATTCACCTAAAGAGTGCGGAAGAAAGGCCAGGCATCTGATATTGCCTGAATTCAATCAGAGAATTGTGGATGAATTTATAGCCATTTTGGGAATGAGGGAGGAATTTGAGGAGCATCACGTGCCGATCCCTAACCGGGTTGTCATGTACGGTCCCCCCGGAACCGGAAAAACTTTAACGGCCTTTTATATGGCCAACATACTGGAGCTTCCTCTTGTCCTGGTTCGTCTGGATGCCATCATTCATAGTCACCTGGGCGAAACGGGCAGCAACATTCGTAAAATATTCGATTATGCCAACACATTTCCCTGTGTTCTTTTTCTTGATGAGTTTGATGCCATTGCCAGAACGAGGGACAGCAACGATGAAGTGAAGGAGATGGCTCGTGCCGTAAATACTTTGCTGCAATGTCTGGATGACTTCGGGGACAAGAGCATCATTATGGCTGCTACCAATTTGGAAAAGGATTTGGATCCGGCCATATGGCGCAGGTTCGACACAAAGATGACGTATTCGTTGCCGGACTATAACAGAAGGCAGCATTATATGGAACTCCTGCTCGGAGATTTTCAGTGCGATGAGGCAGCATGGACTGAAGCCTGTGACCAGCTTGAAGGGTGCAGCTTTGCCGATATTGAGCAAATTGTGTTGAAAGCGAAACGAAAAGCTATTATAGAACGTCAACCGCTGCAGGGAAAACATATACAAGATGCTTGCGACGAATATAAGCCTGATGTGGCGACAACTTAACTGGCATGACCCTAATAGAGAACAGAAACAAATCGAAAAAGTGATTGGAAATAAGAAATAGCGGGTTCTTAAATCGTAATCTTTAGACTGAGAAAAACGGTTTTTCTGTCACAAGGAAGGAAGAGAAGGAGATATGATATTGTCTTCCATGCGCGACGTCTTTTTTGGATACGGGGATCAGGCTGTGATTGAACACTTGTCGCTGGATATCCATAGCGGAGAATTTATCGGCATATCCGGTCCCAATGGTGCCGCAAAATCAACCCTGCTGAAATTGATGCTCGGTTTGGCAAAGCCTTGGAGCGGGTCCGTGGTATTCAAGCGAGTGCTGGAGGACGGATCCAAGATATCGGTTGGATATGTGCCGCAGCAAGTAGCCTCATTCAACGCAGGATTTCCCAGTAAAGTGATTGAGCTTGTGCGATCGGGCCGCTACGCGCGCCTCGGTTTGTTCAAACGCTTCACATCCAGAGATCATGAGGTCATTGAGCGCAGTCTGAAGGAAGTGGGAATGTGGGAATATCGCAGCCGAAAGATCGGCGAATTGTCGGGAGGTCAGAAGCAGCGGATATGCATCGCGAGAGCCCTGGCCCATGAGCCGCAGGTATTGATCCTTGATGAGCCTACAACAGGGATGGATGTTACGAGTCGTTCGGATCTGTACCGATTATTAAACAATTATGTCAAACAGAAAGGTTATACGGTCATTATGGTTACCCATTCGCTCGAAGAAATCGGTCCATATCTGGACCGTGTTGTCCAATTGGAGCGAGAGGAGAATGAGGGATGGCGATGCTCAGTTACGAATTCATGCAGCGAGCTTTTTGGGCCGGAGGTTTGATCGGCATTATCGGTCCTGTTCTGGGTGTGTTTTTAATGCTGAGGCGACAGGTGCTTATGGCGGACACACTCTCTCATGTTTCCTTGGCAGGGGTGGCGTTAGGTTCTTTCTTGAAACTGAATCCCGCGCTCAGCGGTTTTGCTATCGCTATCATGGGGGCGCTTGTGATAGAACAGCTTCGTAGAGTTTATCGCACCTACAGCGAGGTTCCGGTCGCCATTATTATGACTTCCGGTCTTGCTCTGGCAGTTGTTCTCATGAGCTTGAATCAAAATCTGAGCAAGAGTTTCAGCTCTTATTTGTTTGGATCGATTGTCGCTGTTAGCGATATGCAACTTCGTCTGATTGCCGTGGTAGCGGCAGTGGGGGTATTGTTTTTTGTCGGTCTGCGCCGGCCGCTCTACACCTTTGCTTTTGATGAGGAAACCGCTGCGGTATCCGGTACGCGAGTCTCGCTCCTTTCCTTTTTGTTTGCGGTGTTTACGGGGATGACGGTTGCGGCTGCAATGCCGGTTGTCGGTGTGCTGCTGGTTTCAGCGTTGATTGTGCTGCCTGCCTCGATCGCGCTCCGGATTGCGCCGGGCTTTATTGCAGCCATGGGGATTGCCGTCGCTGTTGGCTTGAGCGGTGTTTTTTCGGGGCTTACCGCTTCTTACTATCTGAATACGCCCCCAGGAGGAACGATTGCCCTCATTCTATTAGGCTTCTTAATGATTGCTGTAATCTTTCAGAAATTAATGCAAATACAGAACCGAAGACGGATACAAAAAATAAATAGAAATAGGAGTTATAAAAATTATGAAGAGATTTAAACGCATGTTAACCCTACTATCCCTATCTGCTGTATTGGCTATTGCAGGATGCGGTTCGGGAAATTCGACGGTGGCTAATGAGGGAAGCGCATCTCCCGAAGGCAACCAAGCGGCGGACACTTCCGCCACGGAAACGGCAAAACTTCAAGTTAAAACCAGTTTTTATCCCATGTATGAGTTCACTAGACAGGTAGCGGGCGATCTAGCGGAAGTGGAGAACCTGATTCCTCCGGGTGTGGAAGCGCATGATTGGGAACCGACACCACAGGACATGGCAGGGATTACCGAGGCCGATGTGCTGGTGTATAACGGTGCCGGCATGGAAGGCTGGGTCGATCAGGTTCTGGAAAGCGTTCAGGGCACGGAGTTAACGGTAATTGAGGCAAGCAAGGGAATCGAGATCATGGAAGGATCGGGCCATTCTCATGAGCATGAAGAGGATGCTGATCACAGCCATGACGAGCATGCTCATGAACATGAAGAGGAGGCTGATCACAGCCATGACGAACATGCCCATGAACATGAAGAAGACGGGCATCAGCATGACCATGGTGGACTTGATCCGCATGTGTGGCTCTCCCCTGCCATGGCGGTCCAGCAGGTTCGCAGCATTGAAGCGGGTTTGGCTGAAGCGGCTCCGGAACATAAAGAGGCATTCAAGGCAAACGCGGATGCTTATGTAAGCAAACTGGAGGCATTGGACCAAGAGTTTAGAGATGGGCTGAAGGACGCCAAACGAAAAGATTTCATCACACAGCATGCAGCATTCGGGTATTTGGCCAGAGAGTATGGATTGACTCAGGTGCCGATTGCAGGTTTATCCCCGGATCAGGAGCCGTCGGCAGCACAAATGGCCGAGGTTATTGAATTTGCCAAGGAGCACGATGTGAAAACCATATTCTTCGAAACCCTGGTGTCATCAAACGTTGCGGAAACTATTGCTTCCGAAATCGGAGCTTCCACGTCGGTCCTTAATCCAATCGAAGGGCTAACCGATGAGGATACCGCAGCCAACCTTGATTACATTGCCATCATGCGTCAGAATCTTGAAGCTTTGCAAAAGGCCTTGAATGAATAGTTACCAACAGAAGGGAGGTGTGTTGGCAAATGGCAAAAAAATCAAAAGTAGTGAAAGAAATGAAAAGACAACAGACGGTAGCTAAATATGCGCAGAAACGCAAGGAATTAAAAGAAAAGGGCGACTATGATGCCCTCCAAAAACTGCCCCGGGACTCTTCCGCGACTCGACTCCATAATCGCTGTGCGATTAGCGGCAGACCAAGAGGTTATATCAGTAAATTTGGTGTATCGCGGATCGTGTTTCGGGAGTTGGCCCATAAGGGGCAAATTCCGGGCATAACGAAGTCCAGCTGGTAATCGTTCCCTGTGAACCGCTATGGACAGAAGAGAAATGACTCCTTATAGATTAAGGGGTCATTTCTTATCATGTGCGAGATTACCGCCTAGCAGAGCAGGTGAAGATACGATTGTTGACAAGTGATAAAACCGGAAGTAATATTAATCGTAATGATTACGAATAAGAAATATAGGTTTGAAAGTTTACCGATCATCGGCTGTTATTGAACGACTCATGTTTCCAGCAGGGCAGGTGTTTAGTGTGGAGGATAGCAGACAGCTTGATAAATTGATCGATTATCTGGTCGATCAGAGAGTTCGGATAACCACGCAGCGGAGATTTATGCTGGATCTGGTGGTAAGCCTGAACCGCCCATTCTCTGCGATGGAGTTATATCAAGCGATGGAGCAGACCTTTCAAGGTTTGAGTTACGGCACGGTGTATCGAAATCTTGAGCTGTATAAAAACCTGCGCATCATCGAAACGTTTGCGCTGGACAATGAACTTCGTTATCGCTTGATTGATCATGTGCAGCCTCAGCTTCATTTCATTTGTATGGATTGCAAGCAAACGATTCCCATGAGTTTTGATCCTGAGCAAATGCTGCTGCCCGAGCCGCAGCGTTTCCAATCATTGAATTACAAAATCGATGTGTTTGGCTACTGCATGGATTGCCGAGCTTCATCGGAAGAAGGCTTAGAGCAGCCTTAATCAAAAAAGAAGCGGTTTCGCTCTATGGTCTGCTTGATCAAAGATTGACAACCTAAAGCATAAAGGAGTTGTGGAGAATGAGTCATCTGATATTCGAAGATAAGAAAATACCGGTAACGGTACTGAGTGGATATCTGGGGGCAGGAAAAACGACGGTTTTGAATCATGTGCTGAACAATCGAGACGGACTCAGGGTGGCCGTTATCGTGAATGACTTGAGCGAGGTTAACATTGACGCCGGTCTGATCAGGGAAGGCGGTGGACTAAGCAGGACGGAAGAAAAGTTGGTTGAGATGTCCAATGGCTGTATATGCTGCACACTCCGTGATGATCTGCTGTTGGAAGTTGAGAGATTGGCCAGAGAGGGCAGATTCGATTACATACTTATTGAATCCACCGGGATCGGGGAGCCTGTACCGGTTGCTCAAACGTTTACGTACGTTGATGAAGAACAGCAAATCGATCTGTCGAAACTGACTCGTCTGGATTGCATGGTTACCGTAGTGGATGCGTATCATTTCTGGCAGGATTACAACACAAAGGATACATTGCAGGATCGCAATCAGGAAGCGGGAGAAGGTGATACAAGAGGTGTCGTTCATCTGTTGACTGACCAGGTGGAGTTCTGCGACGTGTTGATCATCAACAAGTGCGATATGGTCAGTGAGGAAGAGCTGGCTAACTTGGAAGCTGTTCTTAAAGGATTGCAGCCGCGAGCGAAGATGATTCGCACCACGCACGGCAGAATCGATCCCAAGGAAATTTTGAACACCCGTTTATTTGATTTTGAAGCAGCAAGCCAATCCGCCGGATGGATTCAAGAGCTCCAGAACGAACACCATACGCCTGAAACCGAGGAATATGGAATCTCATCCTTTGTGTATTCACGGAAGGTACCGTTTCATCCGGAACGTCTGCTGCAGTGGATGGGAAAATGGCCCAAGGAAGTGGTTCGCTCCAAGGGGATTTTATGGTTAGCCACGCGAAACCATATGGCAATGACCTTCAGTCAGGCGGGGGTATCACGCCAATTGTCACCGGCAGGCCTATGGGTTGCCGCGTTGTCGGAAGAAGAGAGATTTGCGTATTTTGGCAGCGAATTCGTGAAAACTCCGGACTGGGATGACATCTGGGGAGATCGCGTGAACAAACTGGTGTTTATCGGGGTCAACTCTGACAAGGAAGCCATCACTCGGTCACTGGATCAGGCGCTGCTAACAGACGCAGAGAAGGAAAGCGATTGGTCTTTGTTAACAGATCCACTGCCAGCATTGTAGTGCGTGAATAAGCGAATGCATACTAATCTGCATGTCCTGAAGGTTAGTCGTTTTTTGATAAAGAGAGATGAATCATAACCATGATCCGGCAACGGATAACATGATAAAAAGGAGAGTACATCCATGTATTTAACATTCAAGCAACGCAAGAGATTCCCTCGGTTTGTGGCATTAAGCTCAGCTATCATCCTATGTGCATTCATATTGTCAGCTTGTGGGGGGCATGAATCTACAAGCACAGAAGCCGCTCCTCCAAGCAGTGAAACATCTGAAACGGGACAATCGGATTCAAACCTTACACCCATTGAAGAGGATTACATAACGTTTCAGGATTCAACGGGACGAACCATAACTCTTAAGGAACAACCTAAGCGTGTAGTGGTGTTATCGCCTGAATTCCTCGATCTTCTCTATGCCGTGGGGGGGAAGGCGGCAGGGCGAATGGAAGCCTCGGGAGTTTCCATCCCTGAAGAGGCGGAGAGCGTATCATCCGTTGGTACGGTCAGCCAGATTAACCTGGAGCAGGTTGTCGCTCTAAGCCCCGATTTGGTGATCGGACAGCCTCGTTTCCACAAGGAACTTGTCCAGTCTCTTGAGAGCAGCGGAATTCCTGTAGCCTTGATGAGCCTATCCGATTACGAGGACATGAAATCCAAAGCCGAGTGGATGTCCAGGATTGCTGGCACGGTAGAGCAACTGCCGGCGAAGCTGCAGGCATTGGATGACCGCGTAAATGACATTTTGGCTAAGCTGCCCGGTGAATCGCCTACTTTTATCAACCTGAATGTAACTCCTGGCGGGATTTCGATTCAGAAGGATGGCACATCGGGGCTTGAGATCGCCAAAATGCTGGGGCTTACCAATGCAGCCGGGGAGCTGGAAGCCTCACCTAACAGTCCGACGACCTCGCCCTACAGCATGGAGACACTTGTGAAGCAAAACCCGGATTATGTTTTTATGATTATCCATGGGCAAAAGGCGGTTGGAGACAAGAAGATCCAAGAGGAATTGGAAAGCAATCCGGCATGGTCTTCTCTGGGGGCTGTCAAGAATCAAAAGGTGATTGTAGTGCCGTCAAATCTGTTTCTTACGAATCCCGGACTGCATTATGATGAAGCATTAGTGTATTTAGCGAAGCTAATTTATCCGGAGATCTTCGGTGATGTTCAATAAAACAACCCGCCCTGTGTGGATCATATTGATCTTTCTGACAGCTGCGATCGCAGCGTGTCTGTTTAGCATTGCCACAGGAGCGGTGATGATCTCTCTGCGAGATATCGTAGACGTTGTTCTGCATCATGATCTTCCAGGCATGAACCGGGACATTATCTGGAACATTCGGCTCCCGAGAACGCTTGTTGCCATGCTGGTAGGCGCCAATCTTGCAGTTTCCGGCGCGCTGCTGCAGGGGGTCATGCGGAATCCGCTCGCAGACCCACATCTTATAGGGGTTTCCAGTGGAGCCGGTTTATTTGGCATTTTCCTGCTGGTCGTTGTTCCACAATATGATCATTTCCTGACACCTGCCGCTTTTATCGGAGCAACCCTGGCTGCCTTCATCATCTACCTGTTGTCCTGGAAAGACGGGGTTAGTCCGCTGAGGATTGTTCTTGCTGGAGTCGCAGTTTCGGCATTTTTGGGATCAGGTATATCCGCGATGCTGACCTTTTACAGTGACCGAGTGCACGGCGCTTTAATCTTCATGGTTGGCGGGCTGGCTGCCAAGAGTTGGCCTGACCTGTCAACGATACTGCCTTATTCGATCATCGGTCTTCTTCTCGCAGTTGCCGGTTCCAAGCAGATGAACATTATGATGCTGGGAGATTCCAACGCACGAAATTTGGGTACTCGAGTGGAGCTTTCTCGGCTCCTGATAACGGCTACGGCTACGCTGCTGGCGGCAAGTGCCGTAAGTATTGCAGGATTACTGGGGTTTGTGGGTCTTATTATTCCCCATATCGCCAGATTGCTTATCGGGGGAGATTATCGAATTCTGATACCGGCATCTGCCCTGTTGGGAGCAGCCGTGCTGACGATTTGCGATACGCTCGCCAGAATCATGTTCTCACCGATTGAGCTTCCGGTAGGAATCATAATGGGTGTATTAGGCGCTCCCTTTTTTCTGTATCTCCTAAGGAGGAAACAAGTTTGAACAGTATCGAGACGGAACAGCTTTCACTCAGGTATCATGACAAGTTCATTATTGAGCAGCTGAATATTTCCTTTGTTGCAGGAGCCGTTCACAGCATTATAGGCCCGAATGGCTGCGGAAAAAGCACGCTCTTGAAATCGCTGGCCCGACAACTGAAACCGGCTGCAGGTCAAGTTCTGCTGGACAGCAAAGCGCTATCCAACTTGAACAGTCGGGATGTGGCAAGGAAATTATCCTACATGGCACAATCCCAGGATCCGGTGGAGGTGACAGTAAAAGAGTTGGTCGGGTATGGCAGGACGCCTCATCAGCCTTATTGGCATCATACCAGCGAGAAAGACCGCGAAATTACGGAGTGGGCTATCAACGCCGCGGGACTCGCTTCATATCAGGATCGGATGCTCCATACGCTATCAGGGGGTGAACGACAGAGAGCCTGGATAGCCATGGCACTGGCCCAACAGCCCGGGGTGCTGCTGCTGGATGAGCCGACAACCTATTTGGATATCGCCCATCAGTTGGAAATATTGGAGATGATTAGAGATCTTAATCAAACATTAAAAATGACCATCATTATGGTCATGCATGACATCAACCACGCTGCGTCGTATTCCGACTTTATTCTGGCCATGAAGTCCGGGACGATCGAAGGATTCGGTTCCCCCACGGAGGTATTGACACCGGAACTGCTTAGCCGAGTATTCGGTGTGGTGGCTTCCGTGGAATCCGACACGGTATATAACAAGCCATTTTGCCGGATTACCGGATTAATAGAGAAATAAAGGAGTTGAAGGTCTTGGATGCATTAAATACGCTGTATCCCTTTACTGCTATCGTTGGTCAATCCCAGTTAAAGCTTGCGCTAATCCTGAACGTCGTAAATCCAAAGCTTGGCGGTGTATTGATCCGCGGAGAGAAGGGGACAGCCAAATCAACAGCCGTTCGTTCATTGTCCGGACTTGTTCCCGAACTGAACGTAGTTAATCTTCCGGTAAGTGCAACTGAAGATCGGGTAGTTGGCGCACTGGACATCGAACATGCAATCAAAACAGGCGAGAAGAAATTTGAGCCGGGATTGCTAGCGGCGGCACACGGTCACATTCTATATGTTGATGAAATCAATTTGCTGGATGACCACATTGTGGATGTGCTGCTGGATGCAGCAGCCATGGGGGTTAACACGGTGGAGAGGGAAGGCATATCTCATTCCCATCCTGCCCGGTTCCTTCTGGTGGGGACGATGAATCCCGAAGAGGGCGACCTGCGCCCTCAGCTTTTAGACCGTTTTGCATTATCGGTGGAGGTAGGCGGAGAGCGGGATGTGCGGGAGCGTGCGGCTGTCATTCGCAGACGGCTGGAATACGAACAGGACCCAGCGACCTTTGTTAAGCAGTATCAGTCGGAACAGGAGAACATGCTGAGGCAAATTCTGCAAGCTCGCAAACGGCTTGACGGTATACGAATCACGGATGACATGCTGGAACTGGCGGCAAGAATCGGCATAGGCCTTGAGGTCGACGGACACCGCTCTGACATAACTCTGATCAAAACAGCAGTAACTTTGGCGGCATGGCATGAGCATGAGGCCGTTTGCCTGGAACATATAAAACATGCGGCTCGCTTTGTATTGCCTCATCGCATGAGGCGCCAACCGTTTGAAGAAACGGGCGGCATGGAGGAGCGCTTGCAGGCCGTGCTGGAACCTGCGCTGACGGTATGACGTGATGAACATACACCAGCATGAGCTTTTGAACATATCGTATCCCTTTAGTGCAATATGGGGACAGGAGAGGGCCAAGCGAGCGCTTCTGCTGTATCTTGTTAATCCCGCCATCGGCGGAGTCCTTGTCAGCGGTCCTTCCGGATCAGGCAAGAGTCTATTATTGCATGCGGCTTCGTCTCTGGCTCGGGGACGCCGGAAGTTATCCGTACCGGCCAATCTTACTACGGATCGGCTGTTGGGTTCATTGGACATCCAATCGACCCTGGAAACCGGGAAAATAGTCCATGCGCCAGGGTTGCTTGAAGAAGCTGACGGACAATTGCTGCTTGTGGACCATATGAACCTAATGCCTCAGACCATGATGAAGGAGATCGTCAGTGTCCTGTCAACGGGCAGAATTCACGTACAGAGGGAGGGGTTATCCGCCGAACGAAACAGCAGGTTTATGCTGCTTGCCGCTATGGACCCGGAAGAAGGGATTCCTTCGCCTCCACTGCTGGACCACTTTGGATTTTATGTGGCGATGGATCATATCGGCGAACTCGAAACCAGAGGTGAGATTATTCGAAGAGCGCTTCAGTTTGAAGGAGATCGGCCAGCGTTTAGGGACCGTTATTTGTCTGCTGAGGATGCGCTACACCTTCGATTGGAAGCTGCCGCAAGATCGCTTTCCGGGGTGGCGGTGAGTGAAGAGATGATTCAGCTATCAGCCTCCATCGCACACCAATCGGGAAGCAGCAGTTCTCGGGCTGAGCTTTGTTTGATCGAAGGCGCGAAGGCAGTCGCTGCATGGGAGGGACGGGAGGAAGTGACTTCCGATGATGTTCGGGAAGCCGCGGAATATGCGCTGCCCCACAGAATGAGAAGTGCGGCGGAGAACCAAGGCACTTCCCGGAGCACCGCTGAGGAACACGAGGGGGAGAAGCACTCCGTTTCTTCGAAGGAAGAGGAGGTCATCAGATCACAAGCACCTGTACGGCCGCATGATGGTCATGAACTAAATCGGCAGCATGATTTGAGTGGGGACTCATCATTTGATTCGGATCTGAAGACAGGCAGCGACAAGGCTGACGGGCAAAGCGATGGCCGGGACGAACAAGTGCTGCCGCCGGACGAAACGTTCTCTATCAAGCCTTTAGATCTGGACATGAAGCAGCGGAAGTTCCATCACGAAGGGCCCGGCAAGCGCAATCAAACCCGTGCGCTTCAACAGCAGGGACGATCGATCGGTTTCATGAATCCAAGAAACAGGCATAAAACGGATGTCGCTTTTGATGCAACCATTCGAGCGGCAGCCCCTTTTCAGCGCTTCAGGCCCAAAAGAAAGGGATTGGCGTTTGTCATTGAACCCGACGATTTACGCCAGAAGAAAAAGGAAAGCCGGGTAGGTGCCACGCTGCTGTTTGTGGTGGACGCCAGCGGCTCCATGGCAGCTCGAAAGCGCATGAAAGCTGTAAAAGGCGCAATTCTGTCTCTTCTGCAGGATGCATACGTGAAGCGAGATCAGATCGGCATGATTGCTTTCAGAAAGGGACAGGCGGAGCTTATTCTGCCAGTTACACGCAGTGTGGATGCCGCCTCGAAACATCTCAAGGGAATCCCCACAGGCGGGAAAACCCCGTTGGCAGCTGGCCTTGTCAAAGGCTATGAGACCATTCTTTCCGAAAAACGAAAAAACAAGGGAACATGGCCTGTGATGATTGTGGTGTCGGACGGCAGAGCCAACGAAAGTTTCACTGGACTATCCGCCAATCCTGATATTTGGAACGAATGTCTGGCAATCGCAAGGCGGATAGGTGCTGAAGGAATTCCAAGTCTGGTACTTGATACGGAACAGGGGTATGTCAGATTGGGACGCGCACAACAGCTGGCGGAAGCGCTTGGAGCGGAATATAGAATGCTGGACCACACGGATGATCAGAGATTGCTGAGTACCCTTCGCTCTACTTTGAGCTGAGCCAGCCGGTTTGTAAATAAGTTGAGAGGGGGAGATTCGATGAATATCGTTGTTTTAACAACATCGCACACAGCGATGAAAGATCTGTCACAAGTCTATAAGAATTTGGGACCTGCTCTGCGCAGCCGTTTATCGTTATCCGTATTTAATATTGAAGGAACTCTATCGGAAGAGGCGTGGAAATCGCTTGAAGTCAGCGTGGCAAGGGCAGGGTTTATCATACATGATCCTCATGGGACACCGGCTCCGACAATTGCCCGTATCCATGAATGGTGTGCTGAGGTGGAGGCCGAGCAAGTGATACTGGGCGGAAGTGCCGAAGGGATTCAAGATCTGTTTCGATTGGGTGCTTTGAGATACGAGGATACTGTGGGTGTTCGAGTGCAGGGAGGCTCTCCTGTTTCCCAGGGGGAACCGGGTATATCCAACGATTTGCGGCATTATCGTACGCTGCTTGAATATTGGAGGAATGCAGGAGATCGCAATCTGCACCACATGCTGGGCTATATTGTAACGCACTATGGAAAAGAAGCCAGCTGGCCGTCGGTCGAGCCGCCATTCGTCCTGGAATCATTGAGTATTTATGACCCGTATAAGAAACAGACATATGAATCGCTGGAAACCTATCAGACAATGACCAATATCCAGCAAGAACTGCCAACGGTAGCCGTTTTGTTTATGGGACACAGTTATCCGCTCCATACGGGGGACATAATCGGCGAAATCATTCAGGAGATTCGGAAATTCGCCCATGTGCTGCCCATCGCCATGACTTCTTTGGTTCACGTGGATTCGAAAAAGTTGAGAAATTTCCTGATGTTTGGCGGAACCCGTGGAGGGAAAGTAAACCTGATTGTCAATTTTATCCCGTTTCGGTTAGGAGCCGGTCCGACCGGCGGCAGAAGCGAAGAGATTTTAGCCCTGCTGAGGGAAGTGGAGGCGCCGATGTTTCATCCGTTTTTCCTGACCAGAAGAGAAAAAGAGGAATGGGAAAACTCGCGGCAGGGATTGTCCCCTTCGGAATTTCTTGTACAAATGATGCTGCCCGAGCTTGATGGCAGTATTGAAATGCTCCCGGTCGCTGCATTATCCGCTCGGGACTATGATGAAGAGATGCAGCTTCACATCAAGGAGCTGCAGTTAATCGAAGATCGTGCGCAGCGGCTTGTGAGCCGGGTCCAGCGGTATTTGGAACTTCAAACCAAGCCGCTGGCCAAGAAGAGGATTGCCATCGTTGGGTACAATTATCCTCCAGGAGAGGGGCATCTGTTCCAGGCATCCTTCCTGGATACCTTCGAGTCGATCTCCCGAATCTTGAATGCGATGAAACAACATGGCTACCTTACGGAAACGTATTCCGGAACGGAGCTGCGAGAGCGATTTATCCACGAAGGAATTGTGAATTCCGGCATATGGACAGACGAACGCGGGTCTGCATCTTTACTGAGGTACGACAGCGATCACTACGTTCAGAACAATGAGGTGTTTGCCAAACGACGAGAGGATTATGTTCATCAGTGGGGAGAAGCCCCAGGCGATGTCATGACGACTGAGTCCGGCGCATTCCAAATTCCGGGGCTGATGAGCGGCAATCTGTTTATCGGAGTGCAGCCCAGTCGCGGGATTCATGAGAATCCTGAAGCGGTCTATCATGATAAAGGCCTGCTTCCGCATCATCAGTATTTGGCTTTTTATCAATATATTCGGGACGAGTTCAAGGCCGATGCCATCCTGCATGTAGGAACTCACGGAACCCTTGAGTTTCTGGAGGGCAAAGAGAGCGGAATGTCCGGCGACTGTCTGCCGGATGCCCTGATTCAGGATCTTCCGCATGTGTATGCCTACTATGTCGGCAATCCATCCGAAGCTATGATTGCCAAGCGAAGAACGCATGCAACCCTGATTGGATATCAATCACCGCCCTTCACGGCAAGTGGACTATACGGCGAATATGCGAAGCTTGAAGCACTGCTGCATCATTACCGGGCTGAGGAACAGCTGAATCCGGCACGCGTGGCCGAAGCGTGGAAATTGCTGCAGGAGCAAGCAGCCTCCTTGTTTCTTGAAGCCGAGGGACCGGAAGAGATTGAGAAGGAGCTGTACCGCATCGGAAGATCCTTTATCCCTGACGGTTTGCATATTTTGGGGGAAGGCTATGATCATGAACAGGCTGCCAGGCATATGAACATGATTCTCTGTCATGATCGCGGTTCGCACGCCTCACTCCAGAGATTGTATGCCGCCTCGTTGTCTTGGGATTATGACGACCTGCTGGAGAGCCAGAACATTGATAGGCTCCAGCATCTGGACAAGTGTGTAGAGGACGCTGTCCTGTTTTATACCCGCAGCGGTGAAATTCCCGAGCCTCCGCATCTGCCGGAGGAACTGCAGAGCAACTGGGAGGAAACATGGAATCATGGATTGACGGCATACCGTTCAACCCAAGCCGATGCGGAGCTTAGCCATCTGCTTAAGGCATTGGATGGAAAATATATTCCTGTTTCTTTGGCAGGCGACTGTATTCGTAATCCGGAGGTGCTGCCCTCGGGCAATAATTTGGTACAGTTCGATCCCAGAGCTATTCCCAGCCGTACTGCCGTGATAAGCGGCTTACAAATCGCGGAGAATACGCTGAAGCTGTATCACGATGCACATCAGAAATACCCGGAAACTACCGCACTCGTAATGTGGGGACTGGAGACTTCCCGAACCCAAGGAGAAACGCTGGGACAGATTCTGGCTTATCTCGGTGTCAGAGTGAAGGAACGGGAACGCTCCATGCACAGGGAATTTGAAATTATTCCGGCGCAAGAACTTGCCAGACCCCGCTTGAATGTGGTTGTACATATCTGTGGATTCTTCCGGGATATGTTTCCGGATCTGCTGGTGGAACTCCATCAACTATTTAAAGCTGTTTCGGAGCTGGATGAACCGGCAGAACAGAATATATTCAAACAGCGTTCCCAGCAGTTGTATGAACAATTGCGCAAGGCCGGAGCCGAGCATGACGAGGCTTGGGATTTGGCATGCGCGCGCATTTTTGGCCCTGCGGAAGGAGAATACGGGACGTCTGTAGCCAAACTGGTGGAGACCAAACAGTGGGAAGATGAAAGTCATCTGGGAGAAGCCTTTATCCACAGTCTGAAACATGTATACAGCTCGAATTACCGAGGCAGGGAAATGTACGAGCTGTACAAGGCCAATCTGGCCGCAGTAGATATCGTTTCGCAAATCCGGAGCAACCATGAGCATGAAATTATCGATCTGGACCATTATTACGAATTTTTTGGCGGTTTGGCCAAATCGGTTGAGATCTCCAAAGGGGAGACGGTCGACATATTCATTTCTGATACGACGCGAGAACATGTGCTGACCGAAGAACTCCAATATTCAGTCCAGCGAGGTGTTCGGACGCGTATGCTTAATCCCAAGTGGATCGAGGGGATGCTGAAGCATGATTATCATGGGGCACAGAAGGTGGCTGACCGAATGGAGAATCTGCTGGGTCTCGCCGCGACAACTAACCAGGTGGATTCTTGGATCTTTTCTGCAGTCCATCAGGAATATGTAGCAGATGAGCATCGCAGCAAGCAAATGAAGGACAATAACCGCTGGGCTTATCACGGCATGCTGGAGACCTTGCTTGAGAGCCATCAGCGGAATTATTGGAACGCTTCCGAGGAGGAGTTGGAGATGCTTCGGAATCGTTATCTGGAGATTGAGGGAGATTTGGAAGGCTAGCGATTCCCATAGGCTTCTTAAAAGAACAGCGTAAAAAAGCTCTTTCGCCGAAGGTCATTGCTAATGCTATGGCATATGCGATTGAGCAGCCGGATTATGTGGATGTAAGTGATTACAATAAGGAAGAAAACCAGCAATCTTCTGATCTGAAGGTTGCTGGTTTTTTTGTGTATCCTTCAACTGGCATATTTTAGAATACGGCAATGGGGAAACTGCCCGAATCAAGCCTCAAACAAAAGGATAACCTATCCTTACATCTATGTTAATTAAAGGAGGTACAAGTCAAACGTGAAAGATAATTCACTCGCCCCCCACGAATCGCTCGATCTCCATGAGGTGCTGAATTTCAAGACGCTCTGTGCGGCAAAGTCCAAGCTGATGCAGGGGATCGTTTTTGACCAGGAATTAAAGATGCTTATGCAAAAAGACGTTGAACAATCTACGGTGGCTATCCATGAGCTGAAAGCGATTTATCAAAGAGCGCCATTCCAGGCCCCGGTTCCCGAAAGCAAGCCTACTCCCATTCTAAATTAAAGGTGATGACCTGATGAACAGCGATTATTTAGATCCGATCAATTCGCTTAACATGCCTGAAATGGCCGACATGACATTCGCCATGGATTTTCTGCTTCGAGCCAAGGAAGGGGTACGAAACACCGCCGTTGCCCTGACCGAAACCGTATCGTCCGATGCCAGAGAACTGCTCAAAAAGCAGTTAAAACAGGGCATTGCCCTTCACCAGGAAATTACCGAGCTTATGATCCGCAAAAAATGGTTTCATCCATATGAACTGAACGAACAATATCAGCTGGACCAGCTTTCCGCCAAAAATACAGCCATGATTGCCGGAATGAACCTGTTTCCGGGAGATACGTCGCGCAAAGGGATGTTTGACAGGACGCCGGATGAGCATAAGGGGGAAAGCCAAGCATGATGAAAGCAGTGACGTACCAAGGAGTTAAGAATGTCGTTGTCAAAGACGTTCCCGATCCGAAAATCCAAAAGCCGGACGACATGATTGTCAAGCTGACCAGCACTGCCATTTGCGGCTCCGATTTACACCTGATTCACGGCATGATTCCCAACCTTCAGGAGGATTACGTCATAGGGCATGAGCCGATGGGGATCGTAGAAGAAGTGGGACCCGAAGTCACCAAGCTGAAAAAGGGCGACCGCGTTATTATCCCGTTCAATATTGCTTGTGGCGAATGCTTTTACTGTAAAAATCATCTGGAGAGCCAGTGCGACAATTCCAATGATAACGGAGATATGGGAGCGTATTTCGGTTACTCGGGAACGACCGGCGGGTATCCTGGCGGGCAGGCCGAGTACTTGCGGGTTCCGTTCGCCAATTTCACGCATTTTAAAATTCCGGAAAGCAACGAGCAGCCGGATGAAAGCCTTGCTTTGATCGCCGATGCGATGACAACCGCTTTTTGGAGCGTTGATAATGCGGGCGTGAAACAGGGCGATACGGTGATCGTGCTTGGCTGCGGTCCGGTCGGACTGCTTGCTCAAAAGTTCTGCTGGTTTAAAGGCGCGAAGCGGGTTATCGCGGTCGACTATGTGGATTACCGGCTGCAGCATGCCAAAAAGAACAATAACGTTGAAACCGTTAATTTCGAGCATCATGAAAATGTCGGCAGCTACCTGAAGGAAATCACCAAGGGCGGAGCGGACGTAGTCATCGATGCGGTGGGCATGGACGGAAAGATGAGCGACCTCGAGTACCTGGCGAGTGGTCTGAAGCTGCAAGGAGGGACCATGAGCGCTCTGATTATTGCTTCCCAAGCGGTTCGCAAGGGTGGGACCATTCAAATTACCGGCGTATACGGCGGACGCTACAACGGATTTCCGCTGGGAGATATCATGCAGCGCAATATAGCCATTCGCTCCGGACAAGCACCGGTCATTCATTATATGCCTTACATGTATGAACTGGTGACGACAGGGAAGGTCAACGTGGCCGATATCATTACGCATGTGATTCCGCTTAGCGAGGCCAAGCGCGGCTACGAATTGTTTGATACGAAGACGGATAACTGCATCAAAGTTATTTTAAAGCCGTAAAGAGCTGATTAAACGAGGGAGTGAACTTCTAGATGAATCCAACGTATGCAATGCATGAAGTCTTGGAGGTGCATGAGATTGCTGCCTTCAAGACGGTCTGCATGACGAAGTCCAAGACGATGCAGGCGCTGGTCACGGACCCCGAACTGAAGCTTATTCTTCAGCAGGATGCCGCCATGTCATCCGATCAGCTGTCCGAGCTCGCTGCGATCCTGACCAAAGGAAAGGAGACATTGCAATGAATCCTGTACTGGAGTATATGACGGGCATGAACAAAATGACGGATGATGTAATCGCCATGGACTTTTTGGCCACGGCCAAGAGCGGCGTCCGGAATTTGGCGATGGCCGTAACGGAATGCGTCACACCGGAAATCAAGGGTGTTCTGGAACGCCAATTGGAACAGGCAATCGATACGCATGAGAAGATCACCCATTATGCGATTGCCAAGGGATTGTATCATCCCTTCAACGTGCAGGAACAGTTCCGCGTCGATATACAGCAGATCGAAACGGCGCAGAGCATACCCTTACCATCACCAGCACCCTCACCAGCACAATAGTATCGAGCACACTTATAAATAACCGCACCTGATTTAGCAGAGAGCCGGCTGTAGCCATACAGCCGGTTTTGTTATGGCGATAGGCCACGAGCCTGGTTTATCATAAATAATATTATTGCAAATGCAACAATATTGAAGTAGAATGAATTCTAGCTATTTTATTGAATTTGCAACAAAAATATAGAACAAGGAGTTAATTATGAAGGAGATTCTTCGTGAGATTGGAATCATAGCCAGGGCATTAGACTCCATAAGTAATATAGAATTTAAAGAGTATGATCTTACCAAAGGGCAGTATTTGTATCTTGTGCGCATATGTGAGAACCCAGGAATCATTCAAGAAAAGTTAGCAGAGATGATAAAGGTTGATAGAACAACGGCTGCCCGTGCTATTCAGAAGCTTGAAATTAAAGGATTTGTTGAAAAAAAAGACGATACCCTTAACAAAAAAATTAAGAACCTCTATCCAACAGACAAAGGGGAACGAGTCTACCCTTTTTTAAAAAGAGAAAATGATTATTCCAATCGTGTTGCATTGGAGGGGCTTTCCGCACAGGAAGTAGAAACCATTTTTAATCTTCTTCAAAGAATAAGAAAAAATGTAGAAAGAGACTGGGAAATTGTAAAAAAGGGAAACGAACGAAGTTATTGATTCCATAAAAAGGAGCTACATGATCAAATGACAATAATTATAAAAAAGTGCACGCTTGAGGATTCGCGTCAACTTCAAGAAATTGGTTATGAAACGTTTAATGAAACATTTAAGGATCAGAACTCACCAGGAAATATAAATGCCTATCTGGAAAGAGCTTTTAACCTAGAACAAATAGAAAAAGAATTATCCAATAAGTTTTCGCAATTCTTTTTTGTATATTTTAATAATGAAGTTGCAGGATATTTAAAGGTCAACACCAATGATGAGCAGTCCGAAGAAATGGGAGATGAATCACTTGAAATTGAAAGGATTTATATAAAGAGTAAATTTCAAAAACATGGGCTTGGCAAATATTTGCTGAATCAAGCTAAGGATATTGCAGTAGAAAGTAATAAAAAGAAACTTTGGCTAGGCGTATGGGAAAAAAATAAAAATGCGATTGCTTTTTACGAGAAAATGGGTTTTGTTCAAACAGGAACTCATACTTTTTACATGGGTGATGAAAGACAAATCGATTTTATAATGAGCAAAATAATGATATAGCCTTTGTTTTGATAGCTGATATCGGGGACCTGGTTCGGATATGACATATAAAGATGAACTGTATGCTGCTGCTCCACTAGTTTAATGTCTGGCGAAGCCAGGCGCGAGCAAAGAGTGGATAAATTACTCCCTTGACAATAAAAGGTTATTGTTCAATAATTAACACATCCAATTACTGGTAATATATCTTTCAATTTTTTCTGACCGATACATCAACTTCACTTGGTTCATGACACTCCGCTAACACGATCCATTGTGACGAAACTCTTCTATTATGCCAGTCTATATAGATTCCTCCATATTTAGACATGACTCCATACCCCTCCATGCTTTTGCCAACAGGTGTGCTTGCTCGGTGTTGATCTCTCATAAATGCGTACTATGAATATCAGCATTCATCAGCAGTTTACATAGCTGATTCTATATAGCAGAGCAGAGCTGCTCACGCTTGATTTCTCCTACTCACGAAGATTGCGAACCCGCTTATTACGCTTCACACAATTGCGATGAGGTATTGTTTTCATGACTTTTTACGAGTATATAAGCTCTAAGGAGTTTATATAAATCGGCTTAAAAAGGAGCGGATGCCCACAAATAAACGGTTGTGCACAGCTTTGGCAGGATTATATTCAAGAGAGGAGGCACTCTCACACGCTTCGCGGCAAAGATAGTGTCGAAAAACGAAAGGCACATCATGACCAAACCAAATCATGGGAGGTAATGTGATGATGTTTCAAACCCGATTGGATTCCCGTTTCATCCTGCGATTCATGCTGATTGGCGGCGGATTGCTGCTCGTATTCGCTTGTATGTTCGCGTTCTCGAAGACCGTGTCAGCCCACGGATATATTAATGATCCGGCCAGCCGCGCGATTCAGTGTAAAAATGGATTGAATACCAACTGCGGCTCGATCGTCTATGAGCCGCAGAGCCTGGAGGGGCCGAAAGGTTTTCCTGCTGCCGGACCGCCTGATGGCAAAATCGCCAGCGCTGGCCTTGCCGGCTTCGCTCCGCTTGACCAGCAATCAGCTACGCGCTGGAACAAGGTAAACATGACGAGCGGCACGAAGAACTTTACTTGGATTTTTACCGCTCGCCATGCCACGACAAGCTACCGTTATTTCATCACCAAGCCGGATTGGAATCCCAATGCTCCGTTGACCCGCGCCCAGTTTGATCTGACTCCGTTCTGCACGATTAACGGGAATGGCCAGCAGCCGCCAGCCACGTTAACCCATACCTGCAACGTACCGCAAAGAGATGGTTACCATGTCATCCTCGGCGTGTGGGATATCGCGGATACCCAAAATGCCTGGTATATCGTCATCGATGCCCAATTCGGTGCTGGCGACAGCATTGCACCAACGGTGCCAACCAATTTGGCCGTCAGCAACGTTGGCACAACGACGGCCACGCTGACTTGGGGGGCCTCGACGGACAACAATGGCGTCACGGGTTATGAGGTGTACAACGGCGCTAATGTCATTGCCACTCTGCCTGGCAATCAGACAACCGCCAATCTTACCAACCTATTGGCAGGCACGAATTATAACCTCACTGTGAAGGCGTTTGATGCTTCCGGCAATCGGTCGCCTTCCAGCAATGGGGTCCAGTTTACGACCACGCAGCTCCCGGTTGACGTGACACCGCCGACCAATCCGACCGGCCTGCATGTGATGGGCACCCCGACGTCAACGTCAGTCTCGTTGATGTGGAATGCATCCACTGATGCTTCGGGCATTGCTGGTTACCGAATTTACAACGGCAGCACAGTAATAGCTACCGTCACAGGAACAGCAACCGAGAAGGTCGTTACCGGTTTGTCGCCGAACACGCAATATACGTTCACGGTCCGCGCTTACGACCCGTCGAACAACGAATCTGGCAACAGCAATGCCGTAACAGTTACAACGCCTAACGGTCCGAGTGCAACGCCATGGGCAGCAAATACAGCTTATGCGGCCAATACACTCGTATCCTATGACGGCAAGGTGTACAAATGCCTCCAGGCCCATACCTCCTTGCCGGGCTGGGAGCCGAGCAACGTGCCCGCGCTCTGGCAGCTGCAACCTTAAACTCAGGTCTTAGAAGAGAAGGAAGCCCGTCGCTTGCAAAGAGCGGCGGGCTTTTTTTTCATGGCGATTTGGCTATCTATTCTGAACGAAGTTAAGAAATAGTTTGGATACCTCGGAGAACGATCATCCCTTTTTCCAAATGGCACCCACAGAAACTGCACATTTCAGGTGCATTTTCGGGTAACCAGACCAAAGGATGTCTTTGAAGGCTAATGGTTTTTGGTTCATCCATGGATGATGTTGCCATGAGGAAAGGATTCACCCCGCATTGCAGACCCAGTGAGACAGATCTATTCAGTTTCTGATGCAAAACGGCTCCATTTACGATATTCTGAATGTAACTCCAGAATTTTGATGGACAAAACCGAAGATATGGCCCAGAGAGGCCTTTTGAAAAGAGGGAATATGGTATACGAGAACAATGAAATCCCATTTCTGCTGGCATCTAAATTAAATCGACCCCAATCCCTCTACCAATCTGTCCCGCGTCCACGGCTATTGGCGCAATTGCATGAAGGATTAAAGCACAAGGCTGCTTTCGTGACGGCTCCGGCCGGTTACGGTAAAACCACACTGCTCAGTGATTGGACCAGGCATTTAGAGGTACCAGTCGGATGGTTATCGCTTGATAGCAAGGATAATGATCTCATCCGTTTCTGGAACTACGTTACGAAGGCGATCGAGCAGGCGAGGGGGGTGACCGATTCCCTTCATACCACATCGGCAGCGCTAAGTCCGGGTCAATACGAACCATTTATCGTCGCTTTGTTAAATGAATTGAACGAGTTGAATGAGACACTTGTCCTGATACTGGATGATTGGCATGTCATTCATAATGCGGATATCTTGGAGTCCGTCTCTTATTTTCTGGAATACTTACCTTCCTCCGTTCATCTATGCTTTGCAAGCCGAAGTATCCATGGATTCCTGAAATCGAGATGGATCAGCCGGAACTGGATCCATGAAATCACAACTCAACAGTTATGTTTCGATTTGCAGGAGACGCTGAAATTGTTCCAAGACGTTGAGAAGAAAGAGCTGCAGAGGGAGCAGATCGAAGGCATACTATACCAAACCGAAGGCTGGGTAACGGGCATTAAGCTGATCTCGTTGTCTTTGCGTGCCGATGAGTGGGCCGGTTCTTCCAAACATATACAATCCAGCCATGAACGCGTCGAGTCGTTTTTATTGGAGGAAGTGTTTGAGTCGCTGGGTGAGCCGCTGCGGCAATTTCTGCTGAACGTCTCCATTTTGCAGCGGATGAATGGGCCATTATGTCAAGCTGTTGCCGGAGAGGATGGTGCAGTGAAACTGGCGGAATTGGCCAAACTCAACTTATTCCTCATACCGCTAGATGAGGAGAAGAATTGGTTCCGGCTTCACCATCTGTTCGGCGAGTTTCTCCTGAAGCACCAGCAGCGCCTTGACTCCGCAAAGACAGCTGCGCTATTCCGGGCAGCTGCCGCATGGTGCGAATCGCAGGAAATGCACGAAGAAGCGGTAGATTACTATTTAGCCGGAGCGTGTTATACGGACGTTATCCGATTATTGGAACAGATGAGAAGCTTGATGATTCGCAGAGAATTCTCTACCATGAGGGACTGGTTGTCGGCCATCCCCGAGGAGCTGCTTATGCGGCATCCGTACCTTTATTTTTCGTATATTTTTTCATTGCTGTGGGCTCAAGAACTTGAACTGGCGGAGCGGTATCTGCAGCTGGCTGAACAGCATTATGATGCTTCCTCGGCAAGCTGGACTAAGGAAGAGAATCATCGTTATTTGGGGTATCTGTATTATGTAAGGAACTTTAAAGCGACCCAATATGACATGGACATGATTAAAGGACTGGAATACATCCGACTTTCTCTTCAATATAGTCCTACGGGAACGGATCTGATCTTTGCATCCCCTCATATGCCACTGGCTCCGTCCATTTACAGGTCATATAATGGTAAACGTGGTCAGCATTTGCCTCGAGGCCTCTCCGATACTTTCTTTTTGAGTATGATCGAATTCATGAAGCCGATGGGTCTGCAGGATTCGGTTGTGGTCTGTTACGGAGAGTTGCTTTACGAACGCAATGAACTGAAGCAGGCGGAGGATTACTTTAGGTTGGGATTGCAAGGCCGAAGCCAGGCGCATTATCAACCAGAGAAGGTATACGTTCCGGCAAGTCTGTTCCTTTCCCGTATCAGCCAATCCAGGCAGGATATCTCCCAGGCTGAAAAATGGTTGGAAGAAGCTTATCGGAGAGCGCTCGAGGACGAGGCCAAGGCTGCTCTTATCCTGCTCGATTTGGAGATGGCACGTATGCGGCTGAATGCAGGGGATCTGTCAGCTGCTGATGAATGGAAGAATCGCTACAGGCTAGCGGCAGATGATCCGGTATCCGTATATCAGTTATTCGTCTATATCTTCCTCGTTAGCGTGTTGATGGAGAGTGGAAACGCAAGGGAAGCCTGGGCTTTATCTGAGAGGTTGCTGCCCATCGCGGTAAAAGGCCATCGCCCGATGGATGCCTTGGACATACAAGTACTCCAGGCAATGTTGCTGCGACTTGAGGGTAAATCGCAGCAAGCACTGCTTAAATTGGAAGAAGCACTGAAATTCGCGGAACCCGATGATTATATCCGTGTGTTCGTCGATAAAGGCAGTCGGGTTGCAGAGCTGCTTACGGATTATGTTCAGCATCGCCAGAGAGGGAGCATTAGAGATAAAAATGCACCTTCACTATCGTATGTGCGAAGGATTCTCTCTGGTTTCGGAGGAACTGCCGAATCGCCGGAACAAGGCAAAGTCACATTGGAGAACCTTCTGACACCACGAGAATATGCGGTTTTTCGTTATATGGAAGAGGGGATGGACAATCAGGCGATTGTTGCCGCGCTCGGCTTCGGCATGGGGACCTTGAAAGCGCACATCAATCGCATTTACAGCAAGCTGCAGGCGAAGAACCGAGTAGAGGCCATTAAACGAGGCAAAGAAATTCAAGGCTAGCCTAGAGGATTTAAGCAGAAGACCCGCCAACCGGCGGGTTATTTCATTGGTTCGACTATAACCAAGACTATAACCGGGGTTAGATTCGCATGATCGGGAAATCGAATATACTACGGATCGTGGCTATCGAAAATAATGAAAGGAAGAAAAGATGAAATGAGACGCATCTTCTGTATTTTAATGGTTTTTGTGCTATGGATAGGAACTTTCCCGTTTCAGGCATTTGGCTACTTGCAGGTCGGCATGTCAGGAGACGGGTCTGCGGGTAATCCATACATCATCACCACATTAGATCAATTGAACGCCGTGCGTAATGACCTAGACGCTCATTACAGATTAGGGGCAGATATCGATGCTTCGGATACGGCAAGCTGGAACAATGGGGAAGGATTTATACCTATCGGCACCGTTGGAATTATCCATAGCGAGTTTAACGGCTCTCTCGACGGAGCGGGATATGTGATTCGCAATCTAACCATACATCGTCCACATGCTGATGTTGCCGGTCTGTTCGGGGTTATGGGTTCCAGCGGGGTGTTGGAGGATGTCGCTCTCGAAGGAGGTTCAATCACAGGAAAACTCGATGTAGGCGGGCTGACGGGGCGCAACTATGGCAGGTTGGACCGGTCCTTCGTTACAGGAACGGTTAGCAGCAATGAGGGCATCGTCGGAGGTGTGGCAGGCTACAATGGCATTGACGGTGAAATCACCTTTTCTTACAGCACCGGTGATGTAAGTGGCGTCACTTATGTTGGCGGTTTGGTAGGACGCAATGACGGGAAGGTGAGTAATTCCTACGCTACCGGTACCATCTCCGGTACGTCTATCATCGGGGGATTAGTAGGAGACAATGAAGGTGGAGAGATCATCCGCTCATACGCCGCTGGGACCGTTAGCGGCAGCGCAGAACATGTGGGCGGACTAGTCGGGTTTAATATTTCCGCATCCATTCGCAACTCCTATGCCACTGGCGCCGTCAGTGGGCGGAGTGGCATAGGAGGATTGGTGGGCAGCACGAGCCACGGCTTGATAAGTCATTCTTATGCCACGGGTTATGTCAACGGGAGCAACCATATTGTCGGTGGATTGGTTGGGGACAATAGCGGAGAAATAAGCAGCAGCTTCTGGGATACCGAAACGGTCGGTTTAAACAGCGCCTGCGGAAACGATACATATAATAAATGCGCAGCTACCCCTCTCACTACAGCACAGGCGCTTATCCAAACCAGCTATCCGGACTGGGATTTCACGAATGATTGGTTTATGGTCGAAGACTCCACACGGCCGTTTCTGCGGACGGAATGGTCGACCGTCATCCAGAATTCCCATCAGCTGCAATTGATGGAACTGGATTTGTCAGCACAGTATACCTTGTCGAAGAATATTGATTTCGAAGCGACATTCGAGGACGACTCTCGCTCTGATATGTGGGCGACGGGTGCAGGTCATGGGTATGGTTTTGAACCGATTGGCAGCAGGAGCACCTCTTTCACGGGCACACTCGACGGCCAAGGTCATGCTATTACGGGTCTTTATATCCATCGAAACGGTTTATCGAATGTTGGGTTGTTCGGCCATATTTCCGGTGGTGAGGTTCGGGATCTGGATTTGAAGAGCGGATTCATCTCCGGAGACAGCTATACAGGCATGCTGGCAGGAGAGACCGATTCTGGCAGTCAAATCACGCAGGTTCATGCAACAGGGAGTGTTACCGGAACCAGCATGACTGGGGGATTGGTTGGAAATCACTATGGCAAGCTTACAGGTTCCAGTTCAAGTGCAACAATTAATGGTCAATTCAATGTTGGCGGATTGGTAGGACATCTGGATATGGGGGGAGAGATTAACCGGTCATTCGCCGCAAGTCATGTTACCGGTATGGATTTTGTTGGCGGACTGGTGGGGCGCAATGAGCGTGGTCAGGTACATAATGCGTACGCTACAGGTTCCGTTAGTGGTCGCGCCGAAGTCGGCGGACTGGTAGGACGGAATGTCGGTAAGATCGGTACGACTTACGCTGCTGGTCAGGTTAAAGGCAGTAACGAAGTCGGTGGTCTGGTGGGACGGAAATTCGACACGATTACCGCCAGCCTCTATAATCTGGAAACGTCAGGTCAGTCCGATACAGGCAAAGGGGAACCGCAAAAGACGTCGAACATGAAGCAGTACTCCGCCTATGGTAGCGAATGGGATTTCGGTGCAACTTGGTTGCTGCAAGAAGGGAAGATGTACCCCGTCCTGCAAGGGATCACAAGCAATCTCGAATGGGACGCTGCCCCACCAACGATCGTCAGCGCGAAGATCGAAAGTGATCATCCGGACCGGGTCATCGTAACCTTCGATGAAGATGTCCGACTAACGGATGCTGCGGGGATCGCGATTACGGCTAACGGCAACTCCACAACCATCACTGGTGTTGATGGAACGGGCACGAAGGAGCTTGTCTTTAGCGTGGATCAAGTGTTCGAAGAAAACGAGCGCGTGCAACTCTCCTACGATATGGCAGCCGGAAATATAACCGACGCTGCTAACCATGCGTTGCTTGGTGTTACGGATGTCGAGATCGTCTGGATGGTTCCGGCTGATCATACGCCGCCATCTATCGTCATTACGATGACCACTGCGGATGGAAGGGAGTATGTCGATGGTTCATGGAGCGACCAAGCAGTGAGCGTAAGCGCCGAAGCATCGGATGAGCGCGGCGTGACTTCGTTTACCTATTCTCTGGATGACGAAGTGACATGGAGTCCTTATGTATCGGATATCGTCTTACAAGATGACGGCGTTCATCGGATAACGTTCAAAGCCGTTGATACAGCAGATAATGAAGCGGTCGAACAACGGACGGTCAACATAAGCACGACAGGAATCACGCTAACGCCAACACTTGTAAAAGCAGATGGAAGCGAATATGTAAGCGGCGAATGGAGCACGGCAAATGTCATCGTGAGCGTATATGCCGAATCGGGAGTCAGCGGAATTAATGGTCTTACCTATTCACTGAATGGAGGCGCCTTACAACCGTATGACAATAAAGGAAATCTTGAAATATCGAACGAAGGTGAGCATACCATCCTGTTTCAGGTATCCAACGCTGCGGGGGATACGCTCTCCCTGACGATCTTGGTGAAGATCGATCGTACACCACCGACAATCACCATCCATCCGAATGGCAGTGAAATACAGACGGCAGCGGTAACACCGACCGTCACGGTGACTGACACAGGAAGCAGGCCAGATGCATCCTCATTGGAATATGTCTGGACGACCGATATGTCTGCGCCAACCGCTGGCTGGATGTCGTTTGTGGACGGGGCCGTGCTTGGTAAGAACGGGGTGGAGGGTGATTGGTACTTGCATGTCAGAGCCCGTGATCAAGCGGGCAATGCGAGTAATCTGACTTCCAGCCGGTATCGTTTGATCACCAAGAGGATTGATGAAGCAAACGAAACCAATCCAACGCACGAAACCAATGTACCATCGCTCCCGAGCAACAGCTTTCTGGTAGGCGCGGAGGGCAGAACGATTGTTTTTGATGGTGGGCAAGTCCGAATCCCTGCCAAAGCTCTGAAACGACCGTTTTATGTATCCATACATCAACTAACCCTTCAGGCTGTCCCTCCTCTAAGAGAGGGTGAACGATGGGTAAGTAAAGTTATTGAGTTGAAGAAAGATGTATCAGGGAAATTTGATGAAGACGTAACGATCAGTTTGAAATTTGACGTGGACTCCAGTCGTAAAGACAGCTATGAACTCCGACTCTATCAGTTCAACGAAGATCTGAAAGAGTGGGTAGAACTAGATAACGTCGTCGTAGATTGGCTGGAAGGAACGGTAAGCGGTACGACCGACCATTTCAGCACATTTGCAGTCATCGAGAGAAAGATCGTCCAGGAGCCTGGAATCGGGGCTGCGTTTACAGATATCCAAGGTCACTGGGCGGAGAAGAACATCGAGAAACTTGCAGGAACAGGCGTTGTGAACGGTTATATCGACGGCAGCTTCAAGCCTGATCGTACGATTAGCCGAGCTGAATTCACTGCGATGCTGGTGCGAGCGCTGGGTCTCACAAGTGATGGAAGCAACACATTTGATGATATGGCGGATCATTGGGCGAAGCAAGCCGTTTCTGCTGCGTATTCAAACGGGATTATTCAGGGATACGATCAGCGTACCTTCGCTCCCGATGACTTCATTACCCGCGAGCAAATGGCCGTGATGGTGGTTAATGCTTTGCGTATCAATCAAACGATTACGAATAGAAGCTTTGCCGATCAGGACAAGATTTCCACATGGGCACATGATGCGGTCATGATGGCGACAGCGTATGGAATCATAACCGGCTACCCTAACAACATGTTGAAACCGAAATCCCAGGCTACCCGGGCAGAGGCGATTACTGTGATCTTGAGAGCCACTGAGGAGCAGGAATGATCGGGCAAGCGACAACAGAAATAAAGACGCAGATGACATAAATGGTCTCATTAAAAGTCGCTATTCAAGCGGCTTTTTTTGTTTTACTGGGTACAAATTCTGTCTTCGACTGGACAAGAACTTGTGTGGCTCAACGAATAATGAACTTTCTTATAGAGCATATGTATCCTGCCAAGATCGATTAGACATATGGTCAACCAGTCATCCAAGCATGCCCTGAACCAAGCAGCGTGCACACAGGGAGGAGTGCGCACACTGCATCCGAGTTGTATAACTTGAATCAGCATGAAACGTTGTGAATAAAAGAAATTCGCGTATAACGAAACATAACTACCTCTTTTAACGTATATCCATTCAGTTTCATATTTTAACTGAGAACACGATAGAGAAGTCTATAGACTATCGTAGAGGTCACGTCTATGCCGGTGTTGAAAAAACGAAAGTGGATGTTATGGGTATCAACTTTAGTTCTTATCGTTGCAGTTTCAATAACCATTTTCATGCAAATCATCATTCATTCCAATGTACCCGAACTGGCAGAAGGAAGCATTGAGCAGCGATATGCACAGCAAGGAAGCCATTCTGTAAAGTTGGAAGAAGTGAAGAGTTCGAGCGGGGAGGCTTTATTTAGAGTATACTACCCCGCATTTCAAGGAGACGAAACCTATCCTATTATTTCATGGGGGAATGGAACAGATGCCACGCCAGATCGTTATGATGAGCTCTTCACTCATCTAGCAAGCTGGGGATTCATTGTAATCGATTCCTATAGCAAGACAACAGGAACAGGCAAAGAAATTGTGGGGGCTATTGATTATTTGAAACATGAAAACGAACGAGCAAACAGCTTGTTTTATCAAAAAGTACAAATAGAACATATTGGTGCGGCTGGACATTCTCAAGGGTCTACGGGGGTCATTAATGCTCATACCAACTATAAAAGCGGATCGTTGATTAAGACGGTTGTATCCATCGCTCTCCCGGATTTGAAGCATTGTGATCCGGAATATGTGTACGATACATCGCGTATTACCGTTCCCTTCTTCATTATTGGCGGTACACGAGATTTTCTAATCTCGCCGGTATCAACGAATCAATTAGCCTTGCACAGTACAAACGCAAGCACGCCAGTGATGATGGGGATGGCCAAAGGTGCAGCTCATACAGCGATTGAAGGCAATGGTGGCAATCATAGGGGGTACTTGACGGCTTGGATGAGATATCAGCTGCTTGATGATCAGGAAGCCATGAAGGCATTTCATGGGGATTCTTCCGAGATGATGCTTAATACCAATTGGGAGGACGTGATACAAGCAAATATGGTGAGTCAGACTGGTAACCATTCAAGAAACAAACTCTCGAAATGACCGTGAACCCAGTGGATATCTAATAGATCAGGGATGAATATCACGAATGATATGTTTCCTTTATAAATTGAATAAAGTGTGCAGTAGCTGGGCTGAAAATCTTATTCTTGTTCCAAGCGATGACATGGGTAGTAATTCGTTCAGGTTCAAAAGGAACAAAACAAGTGCTGCTGCTTTCCCGGATTGTATAGGCTCCACCCACACATATTGCATATCCAAGTTTCCTTTCCACCAACAGCATAGCATTCGTCAATAAATTATGTGATGCAATAATACAAAGGTTATCCTCCTCAACACCAAGCCAGCTTGTAATTTCATTCTGTACAATGGTACGTCGGGGTACAATCAAGGGTAAGGAAAGGATATCTTGGATACTAACAGACTTTTTTTCGGCTAGAGGATCATCACGTCTCATCAGAATCCCCCACTTTTCCTGATGAGGCAATCGAATATAGTCATATTTAGCGGTTTCAATCGGTTCCAATAGAATTCCGATATCTACATTTCCTCGGTCAAGTTTCTCCCGAATGTCATCTCCATCTGCACTATACAATTCATATTGCACCCTAGGGTGCTGATTCGAAAATTTCTCTAACCATTCTGGCAAAGTTCTTGATACCGTGGACTCTACACAACCAACAGAAACCACTCCACCAATCAAATCTTTTTGTTCTGCCAGATCTCTTTCTGTCTTATCTAAGAGAGAAACCATTTCTTTGACTCTTTGTTGAAACAAAAGACCGCTATTGGTTAGTGTGATCTGTCTTTTGCCGCGTATAAATAAACGAGTCCCCAATTCTTCTTCAAGGTCCATCAGCTGCCTGCTTAGGGTAGGCTGTGTAACATGAAGGATTTCTGCTGCTTTTGTTATGTTTCCAACTTTAGCCACCGTCAAAAAATACTTAAACACACGAATATCCATTTTTCATATCATCCTTTCATAATCTGATGGAGGGTTTCCTGATGATTATACGATACATATTAGGCATGATAAAACATTCATCATAGGCATTTGAAATTTTTCGCGCAGAAAATTACTATGGGTATATAACATACACAAAATTGTGGACTTGAAAAAAAACGGTTAAGAAAGGAAATGATTATGAAGAAAAGGAATCTGGGCAAAAACGGTTTGGAGACCTCGGAAGTTGGATTTGGATGTATGGGATTAAACCATCATCGGGGACCGGCAAAAGACCGTCGCGAGATGATTTCCGTTATACACTCAGCTATTGATTCGGGCATTACGATGTTGGATACAGCGGAAGTTTATGGTCCTTACACAAATGAGGAGCTTGTTGGGGAGGCGCTCGCAGGGCAACGGAGTAAGGTACAGATTGCAACGAAAGGAGGCTTTAAGATCACTGGCTTAACCAATGAGCTGGACAGCCGGCCAGAATCCATTGTCCATTCGGTGGAAGGGTCCTTAAAAAGATTACAAACGGATTATATCGATTTGTACTACATTCATCGCGTAGATCCAAAGGTTCCCATTGAAGAAGTGGCGTTGACCATGCAGCAGTTGAAAAAAGACGGGAAGATCCTCCATTGGGGGTTGTCGGAGGCGGGCGCTGAAACGATTCGTCGTGCGCATTGCGTTGAACCGCTGACAGCAGTGGAGAGTGAATACTCGATTTGGTGGCGGGAAACAGAAAGGGACATATTCCCCGTACTCGAAGAATTGGGAATCGGTTTGGTAGCCTATAGTCCTCTTGGTCGTGGATTTCTTACCGGAAAAATAGATAAGAACGCTTCTTTCACCGAGAACGACAACCGGGGGGAACTCCCGCGGTTTACTAAAGAAGCGATGGAAGCAAATCAGGTGATTGTTGATTATTTGAATAAAGTGGCTGAGATGAAAAATGTAACCACAGCGCAAGTAGCACTCGCATGGATTCTTGCCCAAAAGCCCTATATCGTACCTATTCCAGGGACAACCAACGTTAATAGAATCTCCGAAAATATTGCAGCAAGCGATATCGTCTTCACTGAACAGGAGGTGAGGGTAATCAATGATGAGATTGGCAAGATCCAAATTGTTGGCGACCGTTATCCAGAAGCCGAGAAGAGAAGGACAGGTAAGTAAATGAGGTTGTGCCTTCTTGCATCCTGAGATTTTCCTGCAAAATACTGATGCACAAGCTGTGAATCCAGGGTATGGATGTGTTCATCATTGGGATAACGGGCAAGATCAGCGGACTGCTGGCGCAGAAGCTGCCGTTTACGAGATCAGCTGCCTCTGTTCAACTAACTTAAAAGTTACCTTGTAAAAATTCGTGTTCATAAACCGCTTGAATTCTTTCCAGAACGTTTGATGCCTGGTCTTTGAATTTTAATTCCGCAACCTGGCCTTTCAGCAAATACACGCCAGTTTTATTGTGGTGTTCCCCTAAAGCTCCTTCATACAGCTTGTTCGCGCCGTGAGTAGGAGGGGAGAAAAATAGCTTCATTAGTATTTCAATCAAAAAGGGCAATCCGGATTGTTTTCCTTTTCTTAGCGTATTATTGCTACCTGGGTCAACGCTGCGAATCTTGATGTCATCCTTGGCAAGCTGCGCCGCGATGGCCTGAGTCCAGAGTGAAAGAGCCAGCTTTGATGTCGCGTAAGGACCAAGCAGCTTGCGGAAGGTTTTGGGACGTTCCAGGATATCGATAGTGAACTCTTTAGTAAATTTTAGCGCTGAAGATGAGGTGTTGATCACCGTTTTTAAGCGACCCGCTTTTAGGAGTTCCTTCAACTCCATCAGAATAATATACGGAACGACCGTCAACAGCTCATAATGCTTCTCGCGTCCTTGTTTCGAATAACTCAGCTCGGGAAAGGACCCTCCGGCGTTATTGAACAAAATATCAATTCGCTGCTCCTTGCGATTAATCTCTTCCAAAGTACCTCTCAAGCTGGCATAATCGGCAAGATCATCTGTTTTATAAAGTCGAAGTGATCCACTCTTTATTGCATGATGGATGCTCACATCCTCCGCCGGAAAGTCGGAACGGTTCAAAGCAATCACCTGCCAGTCCTCTGACAGCAACTTTCGTGTTAATTCCAACCCGATCCCGGCGCTTGCACCTGTAATTAATGCGATATGTTCACGTGGATTCTTGTTCATTGTGCATCTCCTCCTGATCTCCAGGGTATTTGCCCTGATAGCTCACACTCTACAAGTTGAAGTCGACTCCAAGTCAAGGCGCGAAACCAAGTTTTTTTCTAAAGAATTAGAAACTTGACTTGGAGCCAGCACCAAGATGTATAATGCCAGAAACACAAGCTTCAGGAGGGAACAGGATGAAGGAAGAGCGATTCTACACAATAAAGCAAACCGCCGAGTTAACCGGAATTACGGAGGATACGATCCGTTATTACGAAAAGATTTCGCTGCTGCCTCGTGCAGAGCGGAAGGACAACGGGCACCGCATCTACCGGGAGGAGGACATCCATACGATCCGGCTGATACCATGCCTGAAAAAAACGGGGATGCCGCTAGAGCAAATGCGCCCTTTTCTGGCAGTCTCCGCCGATACCGATCCCGCGGAATATCCCGAGCTGGTGGAACTTTTAAGGAGCCATCGGGATAATATGGTCAGCCAGATCAACTCGCTGCAGCAGGTCGTCGATTTTATCGACATGAAGTTGGAGGAGGGCAGGTATCGACGGGACTACTCAGGTGAAACTCAAGATGACTTATTAGAGAAAAAGGTGAGGCAAGTGAGACAAAAGCCCATCTCACCTGTTGAGATGATTTATTTCTCCGAGTCGGCCAAAACGGGCAAATTACCTTCCTCAGCAAAATAAGTCGTAATAAGCGGCTTCTGCAGTTTCCTCTTACGCATATCCGTCCTATGGCTGCTGCAGCCATCGATGTACTTCAGGAAACAGCACGCTCCACGTGGATTCGTGATGTGTTCCGCCAGGAATTATATCGAATCGAATCTGCTTCTCGGGAACCCCTGATGCTATCAAGGTCTGGTGTACCAATGCGACGTGCTCGCAGGCAAGCCGATTGAAGTCGGGATTGTCGGTTTCCAGTTCTCCAATGCTTAGATAGACGCGAAGCACAGGGGAGAGGTCCGATTCTTGAATCAATTGGATGATCCCGCCACTGTCGTGCCACATAACAAAGGAAATCCCGCCCACACGGCCAAACTGATCCGGATAGCGAATAGCCGTATACAACGAGACGTAAGCACCAAACGAACTTCCAGCAATGGTCGTAAATTCCGCTTCAGGAAGCGTCCTGTAGTGGCTGTCGATATAGGGTTTAAGTGTCTCCGCCAGGAAATCCGCATACGCCGCACCCTTGCCCCCGAAGTTGTACTCCGCATTGATCGTAAAGTTATATTCATGGTTGCGGTCGTCACCCCCATGATCGATAGCGACCACGATCACCTCCAGTGCCGGGTCCTCCAGTGCTTTTTTACGAAAAAAAATAATATCATTGTGTACAGGGACAAAAACATGCTCCTTTTGAGAGCTGATACTAGTAGTTAAACATGACGAAATTAGGTTTCAATGGCTTGTCTAGGCCAAGATTTATTTATGATATAATTATGAGAAATGGTTTGCGCGTTTCAAAGAGAACGTTAGACCGGGAGCGTGACAAAATGCTGAAGGGAAACAAGAAAACAGTGATTAGACCGTTCGCAATCTTGCCCACCCTATTAAAGCCACAAATTCATTCGAGTTTCAGGATTATAGCCCATGCGATACGATCTTAATAGTGCAAGGGAATTCGCTATTCGCGTATGTGTTGCTGCTGGAGCAAGCATGGCGGTGGCGATTTCTCTTGCTGAAGCAACTATCGATGCAGAATGTTCAGGTCGGACTTCGGTTGGATTTGCTCATCTTCCCGACTATCTGGAAGGATTTTTATGCGGACGCATTTCTGGTACACAAGAGCCGGCGCTTTTCTATCCAACACCTACTATCATTCAGGCCGACGCCAAGGGTGGTATCGCCCAACTTGCTTTTGATAACGCTTTCGAGGAACTGCAAACACGGGCAAGCACTTATGGAGTAACCGTACTCTCGTTAAAGAACAGCTATACTGCTGGAGAGCTGGGCTATTATGTCAGGCGGCTTGCCCATAAAGGATTGGTAGCTATAGCTACCAGCAATGGACCTGCTTTAATGACCGCGGGACAAAGTAAGGAGGCTGTTTATGGCACCAATCCTCTCGCATTTGCCGCGCCTGTCGATAACAGGGCTCCCTTGGTTTTGGATCAGGCATCTAGCGCTACAGCGTTTGTAAATATACGGAAAGCGGCAGAACGGGGAGAGATGATTCCCGAAGGCTGGGCCATCGATGGAAGGGGGCAAAGTACTAATGATTCACGTGAAGCTCTCAAGGGCGCGTTGCTTGCTTTTGGGGGGTCACGAGGCGCCAATATAGCGCTCATGGTTGAAATACTCGCCGCAGGTATGACGGGCGCCAATTGGTCACTTGATGCTCCATCCTTTGATGAAGGGAGAACCTCGCCTGGTGTTGGCCTATTTATAGTGGCGCTGGACCCCCAACTACTCTCTCCCGGTTTTTCCACACGATTAGCGTCTCAAGTCGAACGATTGTCCTCCAAAGGAATTTATATTCCAGGAGGAAGCTATATTAAGGATGAAATAGACGTTCCGTCTTCACTTGTTGCGACCCTGGAGGGGTATTGTTTCAAGTGAACAAGTCCACCCCTCATCGCTTTAGTGAAACGAAAGACAAAGCGGCAGCCCGAATCAGATTAAGGTTATATTATTTTATGCAGGAGGTCATCACTTCTTGAAATTTGAACTAGGACGTTGCTTACTGAATGAACGATTGATGGAATCCGGAAAGTCAGCGGAATGGCTGGCAAAAGACTTGCTTTTTAAACCGGAACGAATTTACGACTTTATTGAAAATAAAAGAGTGATGCCGCTCAAAATTGCGATATCGATTGCCGATTCCATCGGTTGTGATGTTCGTGCCTTGTATGAATTAATTCCGAACGATAATGAAGTAAAGCGAGATTAATGAAATAAGCGGTTGATTGCATTAAGACTAGTTCCAGTGAAAGTCGCTAAATTAGCGGCTTTTTTGTTTTATCGGAACAAGTTCTTGTCTCGAGCTGAGGACGAGAATGAGACAAGCACCTATTCAAACGGAAGTTTTGAATGGGGCATTGTGGAAACCAAGGTTAACTAACCAATGTTTGTAACGGACAAGAATATAATCATTGCATTTGGTAAAACATAACTTGGTAAACCGACATCGTATGAGGAGGAGAATTGAAGATGGGCATTTTGAGTGACAATCCCAAAAATGAACCACTGCATTATGGAGAGATTTTTAGTGTATGGCAATGCTCCATGGCAGCCAAAGGATTCGTTTCCTGTTATCAAGCATACTTGAATCATGCAGGTGACAAGGATCTTAAGAAAGTGCTGGATGATCTGCTGGATCAAGCCAAACTTGAGATTAAAGAATGTGATACCCTATTAACCGAAAATGGCATTGCCCCTGCACCAATGCTGCCGGAGCGGCCTCCTGTGAAGCTGGAAGATATTCCGGCTGGCGCTAGATTCACGGATCCTGAAATTGCAGCCAAAATAGCAGCCGATACTTCGTTAGGGTTAGTCGCAGCTAGCCAAGTCATGGGGCAGTCTATCAGAGAAGATGTCGGTGCATTATTTGCCAAATATCATCTAACCAAGACGGCTTTAGGAGTCAGAATCCTTCAGATGAACAAAGAGAAAGGGTGGCTAGTGCCTCCACCTCTTCAAATCAAAAGACCCGATTCTGACGAAGCCTAAGTAACCGTATGTTTTGCTAAACGATTAGACTGTATTATCAGAGACAAAGATGGAGAGACTGCCTCTCCGTTCTTTGTCTTTTTGCTATGCTCTTTTGTTTAAAATCATCCGAGCAGGTTATATACATTTTGAATTGATCAACTACCCATAATGGAGGGATTCATATGTTTCGACACCAGAAAGAGTTACAATTCGAGGTAAAAGTAGATCGCCCGGATCCCGTATTTGCACGCCAAGTCCAAGAGGTACTAGGTGGACAATTCGGGGAAATGACCGTTATGATGCAGTATCTATTTCAAGGATTTAATTGTCGGGGCGAAGAAAAATACAAAGATATGCTCATGGATATTGGTACTGAAGAGATCGGCCATGTTGAAATGCTCTGCGCATTGATTAGCCAGCTGCTGGATGGGGCAACACCTGCTGAGCAACAAAAAGCAGCTGAAGATCCGGTTACAGCCGCAATTATGGGTGGCATCAATCCCCAACACTTACTTGTAAGCGGTCTGGGAGGGTTACCTACTAACTCTAACGGAGTACCCTGGAACGGTTCATACATCGTGGCGAGTGGTAACCTTCTGGCAGACATGCGATCCAATCTGCATGCCGAAAGTCAGGGTCGACTTCAAGTGGCAAGACTCTATCATATGACTACCGACGAAGGTGTTCGTGCGACTCTCCGTAAAATGTTGGCACGTGACCGTTACCACCAATATCAATGGATGGCCGCGATCCAAGAACTGGAGGAAAAAAACGGAGTCGTTGTACCGGCTTCATTCCCACCGGAGGCAGAACAGGAATCCCAGCCAGAAGCTTATGAATTCTGGAATCTCTCGGAGGGAACTGAATCAGGTGAGGGTTTGTGGGCCAAAGGGAGTGCACCCGATGGTACCGGAAACTTCGTGTATATTTCCAATCCTGTTCCAAAAGGACAAATATACGAGCCCCTCATCCCGGCCACAGAACTACACCATGACCTGAATGGTGAAGCTACTGAAAAATAATAGTGTAATAGATGGCGCCATAGAAGCACCACAATAAGAGAAAAACCTTAGAGATATTGCACATTGCGGCATGCTCTAAGGTTTTTTTGCTAACAAAATAACTACATTTTACATGAGGTGTGTCTAAGTGCCAGTGATTTGTGAAATTTGCGTATATGACTTCGTATATAAAGGATGGGAGATCACCTCAATGTAGTGTTTTGTTTTATCTATACAAGTTTAGTCGTGAATCAAGGACAATGATTTGTACAATTTATGCATAATGAAAACCCTTATACTAGTGTACTAATGGTAATCAATTTCTTTAGTACATTGTTTAGAACTCATCAAAAGAATACGGACATTACCGTGATCCGACAGGGAAACGGGCATCTTATTCTACACATAGGACACTTGGGTTAGGCGCCTTTGCCACCTTTGGTTATAACCCAGAATATAAGAGCAAAAGCGCTGACGGAAGCCCCAAGCACGCAAACTCCATGCCAACCATACTGTCCATAAATATGGGTCGAAGCAATGGAACCAGCAGCACTTCCGATGGAATAAAAAATCATATACCCGGCAACCATGCGACTGCGCGCCTGCGGGCGCAATGCAAAAATCATACTCTGATTCGTAACATGCACGGCCTGCACCGCCAAGTCCAGCAGAACAATACCAATGACTAAGGCAAACAGGGACTGCTCCGTGTAGCTGATTGGCAGCCAAGATAGTAATAACAGAAACAATGCAATTCCTGTCGTTCTCTGTCCATAACCTCGATCGGCTAGCTTACCAGCCTTTGCTGCAGCCAATGCACCCACGACACCCACGAGACCAAACGCCCCGATGGCAGAGTGCGAAAGGGATAGTGGCGGCGAGCTAAGAGGCAGTACTAATGGCGTCCACAACATGCTGAAAGCGGTAAAAATCAACATAGCCAAAACAGCGCGGATACGTAATAGCCGTTCTTGCAGGAACAGCATCAGTACCGACTTAAGCAGTTGAGAATAGGGAACAGTCTTTACCTTACGCTCACCATCTGGCATCACCTTATATAATGCGTAAACCATGAGCAGCATCAACGCGGCAGAAACCAGATAAACCGAACGCCATCCTGCTATATCCTTCAAAATTCCTGAAATGGTTCGCGCGAGAAGGATCCCAATCACAACTCCGCTGGTTACCATACCAACGACACGCCCTCGTTCAGCAGATGCAGCTGTGGTCGCCGCGAACGCTACAATCGTCTGCGTTACAACGGCAAGCAATCCGACCAATGCCAAACCCGCAAAGAGCATCGTGCCGGAGGAAGCAGTACCAACGATAACCAGAGCCATTATGGAGATTGCCATCTGAGCGATAATCAATCGGCGCTGGTTCAGCAAATCGCCCAGAGGCACTAGCAGCAGCAATCCCAATGCATAGAAGACCTGAGTGACGGTAATAAGAATTCCGATGATGGAATAGTCCATGTTGAACTCGTTAGACAGCTCATCGAGCAGCGGCTGTGCGAGGTAGATATTGGCAACTGACATTCCGCAAGCAACCGCAAACAACAATGTCACGTATCGAGTTAGAGGCGTACGATCAACGGACCCGGATTCAGTCGAGGTTACCGTCACCTGCGGGACATGGACCGCTTTTTCTTCTGTCATATCTTCCATTTTGGTTCATTCAACCCTTTCGATTATTATGTACTGTTCGGTATGTTAAATGGTCAAATAAATATACATCACAATTACAATTCAAGTCAACACGTATATTTTGAACGATAAGAGTATACGTAATGAATTGATATTCAACCGGATTATATAAGGGAATCTGTATTTGACAACCACAGCCGTTCATCATAAAATTAATTATACTGATTGGTAATGAAATGAAGCTGTATTCATACAAATGTGATCACAGCGTATCCACAAAAATCAAACGTAACGAGGGGTAAACCATTATGGGACGAGTCCGCGAATTTGATGAAGAGAAAGTATTAGATTCCGCGATGCAGTTATTTTGGGAAAAGGGATATGAGGCTACCTCATTAAGCGATTTGACTTCCAGAATGGGCATTCAGCGGCCTAGTATATACTCAGCCTTTGGAGGCAAGAAAGAACTGTTCGAGACCGCTCTGCGCAAATACACGATGTCGCATGCTTCCGAGGCGCGAAGCAAACTTCAAAACCAGCCATCCGTCAGGGAGGCGTTTCGAGCTTTTTTTGAGAACCTGGTTGATGAGGAATATTCCGTAAGCCGCAGCCGCGGATGCTTTTGCATCAATACGATGGTCGAGCTTGCGCCACATGATGAGAAATTTGAAATTCTGACAAAGGAACATCAGATGTACCTGGCAGTCATATTTCAAGAAACTATTGAGCGAGGCATCCAATCTGGGGAGCTTGCAAGTGGCACAGACGCGAAAGCTTTATCGCAAGCTCTCATCGTTTCGTTAATTGGGCTGACCGTCATGTTAAAATCCCGTCCGGAGCGCTCATTTATAAATAATACGATTGAGGTGACTCTTACATTGCTTAAATAAGAGGGATACTCTGTGATGGAACGTTTGAAGGTACTATCTCACCAAAGTGAATCTATCAATCGAATAGAGGACCTTCAAGAAATCAAGAAAATGGTCCCATTGAAAGTCGCTAATTTAGCGGCTTTTTGTTTTGTAGGTATAGGTTCTTGTCCCGAGTCGAGGATAAGACCGAAGATAACCGAACCGAAGCGAAGAGCTATATTAAAGATGCTGCAAAAGTTAGCGAATGAATTAACGTTAGTAATGAAGACAAGGAGGCTGCCGATTAGATTAATCAATGCTCGTAACATTGCCAACTCATTTTGTTGCCCATTTTTTAGTTTGTGTTAATCTGTCTAATAGTGAACTCCATATAGAGAGAGGGATGTTACTTGAAAAGAAACGTATTATATATTGAAGATAATGAGAAAATAGGCAGCTGGGTAAAAGAAGAATTGGAACAGCGAGGATTCTCAGTTCAGTGGCTGCTTTCTGGTGAAGGAGCCGAAAAAGAAGTAAATCAGCATGAAGTCGTTATTTTGGATATCATGTTACCTGGTTTAGACGGATTTACAGTGGGAAAACGATTAAAAAAGGCAGCTCCTGCTGTTCCTATTTTGCTGTTATCTGCTCGAACATCGATAAATGATAAGGTAGATGGTTTACAATTTGCTGATGACTATGTAACGAAACCATTCCATACGGATGAATTAGTAGCAAGATTAGAAGTGTTAATTCGTCGAAGTGGTGGAACACATTCCGAACGCATTTTATTAGGAAATCAGATTGAAGTAGATCCAGAAGTCCAAATGGTATATGACAAGCGCACAGGAGAAGAAATTATACTGACAGGGAAACAACATCAAATTTTAATGTACTTCATACGCCACCCTAATCAAGTTTTACCAAAAGAACAAATTTATGAAGCCATTTGGGAAGAAACTTATATAACCGGTGATAAAACATTAATGGTGCATATCCATCGACTGCGTCAGAAGTTGGAACGTCATCCAGATTCCCCAGAGATTATTGAAACGTTGAAAGGAATAGGTTATCGGGTGAAGCTATGAAACAAAGAAGATCATTATTTCATCGTTTTTTAAAAGGACATTTTCTATTTATCTTTTTTCCTCCCCTTGTGCTTATTTTCTTCTCTGCGTTCGTTGGGTCTTCTATCAATGGAGAAGTTCTGAGTACGTTAAATCTATTTTACGTTGTACTACTATTGTTTGGTTTTATTATTGTCGCATTTGTTGTATTATCTTGGATTTTCTTCTTGAGACTTCGTAAACGTCTTAGCGGTTTACAGGAAATCATGTCATTTTCAGCTAATCATCATTCATTTCCTAAACCAATTTCTGTTCAAAGTGATCGTATGGATGAAATAGACCAGTTGGGAAGTTCTTTTAATTGGATGATTCAGCAGCTTGAAGACAGTCGCAAGCGGGAATATGAAGAGGAATTGTTAAGACATCGACTCATTGCGAATTTGTCTCACGACTTGCGAACGCCACTTACCATTTTGCGAGGACACATTACCAGATTAAATAAAGAACCCATGAGTTTAGAAGGACAAAATTCATTAACAGAGATGAACCATACGATTACAAGAGTCGGAGATCTAATGGATGATTTGCTTTCCTATACATTGCTTACATCAGGGAAACATCCTTTTGGGCCAACTTCAACAGATATTGGACGTTTAGTAAGAGCATCTGTTGCTGCGTGGTATCCTGTATTTGAAGAGAAAGAAATGCAGATCGATGTTGACTTACCGGCAGAGGAGACTTTTTATTGGGAAGCAGATCCTAAGTGGATGACACGGGTTTTGGATAATTTATTTCAGAATATTCTTCGCCATGCAGCAGAGGGGAAATATGTAAACATTGTGGTGGATGTAGAAAAAGAACGGATCATTGTTGCAGACCGAGGTCCAGGTATGGATAACTCTTCCTATGAGCGTGGAGCAGGGATTGGCTTGTCGACTTCAAATTATATGCTGCAAAAAATGAAGCTGAAAGCTGATTTTACATCCAATGAAAAGGGCACAAAAGTAGCTATTGGTAGAGCTTAAACTAAAGTTAAACCAGAAGTAAACAGCATGATAACCGAGATGTAACTTTGAATCTTTATAATGAGTACCATAACAGAAAGGAAGTGTTATGGTTGCTTACCATTCATAACTTAGTCAAACATCGCGGAAGTCAAGAAATCTTATCAGGTATCAGTTTTAAAGCTAGACCCGGTAGAGTAACTGGTTTTTTAGGTCCGAATGGGGCAGGTAAAAGTTCTACACTTCGCATCCTGCTTGGATTAGATCGTGCCACCTCAGGAAGTGCACTAATTAATGGAAAGCCATTCGCAGAATTACATAATCCTCTAGAAACCGTAGGTGCCGCACTTGATGGATTTGGAGCTCATCGTATGCGGACAGGACGGGCACATTTGCGTTGGATTGCTCGTGCCGCAGGATTGCCTCGCTCACGTGTCGAGGAAGTTCTGGAAATCGTAGGTCTTACGAATGCAGCTGGAAAAAGAGTTGGGAAGTACTCCCTTGGTATGGGGAGAAGGCTTGGCATGGCAGCTGCACTACTTGGTGATCCCAAAATATTGATTTTAGATGAACCCGTAAACGGGCTCGACCCGGAAGGAATTCGGTGGATTCGGACATTCTTACGTGAACGTGCTGAGTCTGGAAACACGGTGTTACTATCCAGTCATCTAATGGGGGAGCTTGCAGAGACAGTTGATGATGTGGTGATTATTAAGCATGGAACAATCGTTGCAGATGGAACATTGGAAGAAGTAATAGGTAACCATTCCACGCTGGAGCAAGCCTTTTTTGCCCTGACATCTGAAAATGCAGGTGATGTTGTATGAGAGCATTCAACGCGGAACTATCTAAATTGTTCTCCCTGCCGGGTATTTGGCTTGCCTTTCTTATTGGAGCAATTGCCCCAGCGGTCATTGCTGCCTTGGACAGTACAGCACAAAAAGAGGAGATTATAGCTGGAGTTAGCACACGGCTATCGGAAGTTGGCTATATTGGATTAGCTCTTGGTGTACAAGGTGTCATCATTCTTGGTGTGCTTTCTGTCAGCAGTGAGTATCTGACTGAGAGCAGTGAATCTGGCGGAGGACAACAGATTACAACCAGTTTAACGGTTGTTTCATCAAGGCTTCATTTTTTGTTGGCAAAAGCAGGCGCTGTGACAGCAATCAGCATACTGCTTTGTATTGTTGCTATGATGACAACTGTGTCAGCAACGCATCTTATTCTTGGCGAATACACCCCTGCATTTGAAGGGTCCAAACTGCTCGGTGCAATTTGTTACTGGACATTTACTGCTCTTCTGGCATTTGGGATTACTGTTCTTACGAAGAATGGAACTATTCCGCTTGCTGTGCTCATCATAAATACATCCGTTGTATCATTCAGTTTCCTGCTTTCTAAGGTTACAAAGTTAGCATTATACTTACCAGATAGGGCTGGCATTGATATGTTTATGCTTATGAGCGACAGCTTTCTCACCCCGTTCACAGGTGGTTTAGTCATGTTTGCCTGGGTGGTCGTTATTTTTATTGCTGCAGCTATTGTTTTCCATAGGAGGGATATTGCATCATGAGTGTCTCATCGAGTAGAAAGATAACACAAATCCTTGGAGCTGAACTGGATAAATTAGTTACATTACCATTGATATGGCTCACTCTTATGGGTACATTCATTGTTAATTTAGTTTTAGCCGCAGCTTTTACTTCGGTTGGTCTGCAAGGTGCAGCAGGTACGCAAAGTATACTGAATATAGGACTTGCTTCTATGGGATATCTCCAAGCAGGATTCATTATTCTTGGGATAATAGCTACTTGTTCGGAGTATACCGGTGGACAGATTCGAACTACGTTAGCTACGATACCTTGGCGTGGGATTCAATTATCCATGAAGCATTTGGCATTGGCAATCATAACCGTTCCCGCGGCCTTTATTATTGCTGCATCCGGTGTACTATATACTTTTATGATGATGAGAGACACAGCAGCATGGATTGAAACAGACACAATGATAAAAGCATTAGCGGGTGCAACAGGCTATCTAACATTAACCACACTTCTTAGTGCAGCTATAGGTGCTCTAATAAGACGAACGACTCCTGCTTTAGTGGTACTGCTTGGCTATTATTTCATTGTCAGTCCATTGACGAGAGATTTTCTACCTAGTATTAAAAAATACTTTCCGGATACGGCAGGATACTATATGTATATGCCGCTTTCCTCTGATGAAATAAATGTCCTCACACCCATGCAAGGGACAGGTATTTCAATGTTATGGACACTGATCTTTGTTACAGCAGCTATTGTATTTTACCGTAAACGAGATGCCTAACTTTAGGGTTCCTTATTTTAACAACATAATGAAGTACTCAACCGCGTTATTATGTATGCATTTGAGGGGAAGGGAGCGGTTAAACTTTTGGCTGAAACACAGACAGACAATGTTAGCTCATGTAAACTCTTAGAGCGATTTGGAATGAAAATAGAAAGGAAAGTCCAGAGATTTGGCTCCAAACAAGAGATATTTTCTATTGAAAAATATTTCCCATAATATCTCGCCCTTCTTTCTATTTCAGAAGCCACTCTTCGGCTGCTTCTTTACTTTCATACAATCTAAAATGATTGCCTTTGTTCGTTTCCATAGCCATTTCTTTAAATCTGCCTTTTTGAATGGTCTCCTGAGGAATAATAGCAGCAGCTTTAATACCATAGTTTGTAAATTTCTGAATCATATTGCCGGCTAATTTGGTCCTGAGTTTGAAGAAGTCTTCTGATAAGGCTGCATAGTATATCATAATCGCATTTGTATCATGTTCCCAGCACAAAGAAATTAGATCAAGGGCATCATTCTCTGTACTTAATGGTTCAATAGAAGAAATCAGTTCAATATATTTTTTACTCTCTATTTCTCTAATGTGATAGTTCATTTTCTCCTCTTTCTCCACAACTTCATTCCCAAACAACTTCTGGCGGGTTTCACGGACCCAATGAAGTTCATTATTATAGGTTGATATAATGTTCTTTGAAATCATCTGCCATATTAAACTTTCCCTGGTGCTTCTGTTGGGTGTATGAAGAGCCCGTCTGTATTTCTCATTCTGCATAATCAATTGCAGTCTGATTTCATTTTCATATTTTGAGAGCACCTCATTTAATTCTTGGTTACTTAACATATCGGACCATGCAAGCTGCACCAAAAATGCTTTTTTTATCTCGGGAGCTTCTGGTGATGACACAAGCCATTTTTTTAGCTCTTTAAGTCCTTCTTCTGTGATGGAATATATTTTTTTTGAAGGAGAGTTATCCTGATGGACCACTTCACTGGTGACAAGATCTTCATTTTCCATATTCATTAGAGCTTTGTAAATTTGATTATTATTACCGGACCAATACATGAAGGAGGAATCCTCAAAAATCTTTTTTAATTCATATCCTGTTGAGGACTTCCAACTCAATATGCCTAATATGGCTAATTGGATTGACATCATTGCACCTCATTATTAGTAACATAGGTTAACAGTAACATATGTTACTGTAGTTATCAATCTAATTATCTTTAATTGTCATGCTGATAGCTAATATGCTGGCCACTGGGTAGAAGCCAAGATTAAATAAACAGCACTACAAGGCATTGTCAGGGGTTATCCAGTTGGTACATTCAAACAGTAAGTTGTGCTGAATTCACGATCATGCTGACGAATGAGCTAAAGCTTAAAGGTGAAATGTACGGAGCTAAGCCATAGCGATGCAGGGAGGATCTCCATATGGGCGAAGAAAGTGGGGACTGGATGCTGGTACCATTGTTTAGTGGAATATTTTATCCATTTATGGTTGATGAATTTCATGCTAAAGTAAAGCTCCTAATGTGTACGAAAGCAGGACAGTATAACTGACATATTACAATTAAACTGGCGACTTCGGAGTTATTAGAACAAGAGTGCTAATAACTAAATTTTCAGAAAAGGAAGAACACTTTGCCCAAGCACATAAAGATCTACGCACTAATACTTATAATTATCATATTAATAAATGCTGCGATGTACAGACATTTAGAAAACCAATCATCTGAAAAATACAATGACCTCTATTCATTGTATCAGCAGAAGAACGATTCGGCATTTGTCTATTTAGTCAAACACGCTTCTGAAACGGTGCCGCTTGCTGACACTTTAATGGCAATCAGCGAGTCGAAGGAAAATGAAGATCCTGCTAAGATACGGCAATTGATCGATAAGGCGAAGATACAAGCGGAAGAAATCGATGATCAACTATCAACATTCATTGAATTTAGCGATACCTACCTTAATAATACTGTTCCTAAGCATTTTGTTAATAACACAGCAATGACAACGGATGAGCAGCTGGACATGTTTATTCTAGCGCGTGAGGCGAGAATACGGGGGTCGTTATATGACATAAGCTATGCATATTGGAAGTCTAATCCTAAAACGATAGACATCAAGACTCGAGAAACCTTGCGCTCGCTGGCGTTGGAGCTCTATGAGTTAAATAAGACGATTACGTCGTTTAAGGATAACGACGCGGCTCACATGTTTTATCTAACGGAGAAATATAAAGCGTTGATGCTAGGGAACTTGAAACCACACCTTGAAAGATTGAAAAAGATCCAGGATCATTTTCAGGACATTAATAAGTCAAAAAAAGAAATAGACACGTAATATGAAGCGTATGGTGCTGGTACATTCAGATAAATTATCATTATCTTCATCAAAGATAGAGTTTGCATTTGAAGAGGTTAACATGGATTCAAGCAATTCTTGTTTATAACTTAAGATGCTATCAATTTTTTCTTCTAATGTATTCATATTAATGAGTTTATGGACTTGTACCATGTTTTCTTGACCTCTATGCGGTGTACACGGTCGGTGGCTTGATTCTCATCTGCGGGGTTCCACCAACGATCAAAATGTATAACATGGTTAGCTACTGTTAGGTTTCAAACCTGTTCCTCCAGCTTTCAAGGGAAGAATAAAAATCGGTGTTTGTTTGCTTTGAAAATCATCCACCATCTTGGCCCGTTCCTTCTGTAAAGTACTACCGTTCAAGAACAGAACATGGACATCAAATCTTTCAGTTAAATGTTGTTGTAATAACTCTCCCATTTTTACATACTGAGTAAAAAGAAGTACACTTTCATCTGCCTCAAGAAGTGCAGTATTGCTTTTGCTCTATTTCCTCAGGTAGATCACCTTCCAATAATCAAATAATTCACATTCACTTAACTGTCCAGGCTTTTGCATACGGTTCTATAGAACATGTACAACTGTATTTTAACTCTTGATTATTCGCCTCATTTTCCACTAGTTAGGGCCCATTTTCAGCTTTGAATGGAAGAGGGATTGCACAGCTTATGCTGAGTAATTCTTCGGGAGGGGGTATATCAGGGATCAGCAAAATTGCAGAAATGGTCATGCCGCTCTATAAGCTAAAGGGCAGGATAGCTCCATACAAGCATAGAATACCTAATATTGGATTTGATGTTATGGGGGGCGGAAAATGGAATTCATATTTATTCGGCACGGTCATGGAGAACATCTCAACGATTATCCAAATCGGTTGAATACTCTGCATCCAAGTCTTACAGAGTACGGCAAATTTCAAGTAACGCAGCTGCGAAACGAAATTAAAATGGATCCTGATAATTTAGTTCTGGTAAGTCCAACTAAACGTACAATTGAGACGGCAACTATTATAAAAAGTGGTATGGACTTCATTATTTCTCCACTTGTTGGTCCGAGAATGTATCCTCAGAACCCCGAACTCCCTTTATTAGCATGTGATCTTATCCTTTCTAAAACTGAAATTACAAATCTGTATGCAGATGCTGGAATTCTTGATTTCAATTTGGATTGCTGGAAAGAAGGGATTAATAGGATCGAACAAGAAATTTTTGAAGGATATGCTAAGCAGTTATTCGATTGGATCGGGGAAAGATATAAAAAAATATTCATTATTTCACATGATGGTACGATAACGAATTATCGAATATTGCTTGGAGAAACAGGGTTGACCCGAAAAGATTTTCTCGGTGAGACGGGGGTATATCGAATGAAGTTGTACTAGAAGGGACACGTGTTGAAACTCAAGGAGCTGGATATTTATTTTGGTGTTAATCGTTTGGAAGGAGCTAGTGATTATTGGTAGAATTAATATGAAGATGATCTGGTAATAAATTTGTACACATAAGGAGATAAACTATGGAAAAAAACAAATTACTGAGAATGGACAATGTTGGCATCGTTGTAGAATCCCTTGATGACGCAGTCTCTTTCTTTGAGGAGATCGGTTTAAAGCTCGAAGGGCGAGCTACTGTCGAAGGGGAATGGGCTGGTCGCGTAACCGGGCTGGGTTCACAGTGTGTAGAGATTGCTATGATGGTTACCCCAGATGGCCACAGCCGACTTGAACTTTCGCGATTCCTTACCCCACCTACTATATCAGATCACCGAACGGCTCCCGTAAATGCCCTCGGTTATCTGCGCGTCATGTTCACCGTGGAAGACATTGACGAAATGTTACCCAGACTCACTAAGCATGGTGCTCAGCTCGTTGGCGAAGTGGTTCAGTACGAGGACTCGTATCGGCTCTGCTACATTCGTGGACATGAAGGACTTTTAATCGGTTTGGCGGAACAACTCGGTAATAAATAAGTGACGTTTTACCTGTCGAGGGACAAGAACAATGGATCCATAGAAAGTCGCTAATTTAGCGGCTTTTTTGTTTTATCGGTACAAGTTCTTGTCCCGAATCGAGGGCAAGAACTTGTTCCAATTACCGAGTAGATAAATCTTTAACTACTTTTCACTGTTCTAATTCATTATGCTAACGGGCAGTGTAGTTCCAATAACATTTACCCTAAACTGGGTATATGTTAGGCTGGATGCATGGTTGGTGGCTGGGACTTTTTTGGAGTCAAAAGGTAAAACCACTATATTCGAGTGGAAGGATAGTGATCTATTTATGAAGTCATTCCAAACAGAGCTTCATGTGTCTTACGAAACTCGACTTGCCCGTTATGCCAATGTATCTACTGCCTTAGCGTTGCTCAGTGATGAACGGCTTCGAGAGCGAGTGGAAGATGCTACGGTTCTTGCTACTGGCATCGGTGGTACAACGGCGTTATTGCAACTTGAAGACACGTCCATCTTCGTGAAAATAGTACCGCTAACGGAACTAGAAAGACGCACTCAGAATGTTATGTCCACTGGAAACCTATTCGAACTCCCTCCGTTTTGCCACTATGGCATAGGTTCGCCAGGTAGTGGCGTTTGGCGTGAGGTCGCCGCCCATACCATGACCACCAACTGGGTGCTGGCGAAACAGTGTGAGAGCTTTCCGTTAATGTATCACTGGCGGGTGTTACAAAGTCCGAAACGACGTATGCCAATCTCTGAGGAACTGAGCGATGTTTCCCGTATGGTTGAGTTTTGGGGTTCCCAGGCAGTGCGGGATCGTATCGAGGCGATTGAGCAATCCGTGGATAGTGTAGTACTGTTCTGCGAGTACGTTCCCCATAATCTGCATGACTGGCTTACCGAACAGGTTGCTATTGGAGAGGCTGCATCCACCTCAGCGTTTGCCATGGTGGATTCCAACCTGCGGTCTGCTGTCTCGTTTATGAATGCGAATGGGTTACTACATTTCGATGTTCACTTTAGGAACGTTTTAACTGATGGACACCGTGTTTATATTTCGGACTTCGGACTTGCAACATCTTCACGCTTTGAGTTGTCCGATTGCGAATTGGAGTTTCTCGAATTGAACAAAGCCCATGATGGGTGTTATGTGGTGACAGAGTTCGTTAACTGGCTTGTAACGGTCTTAGGCAGTACAATGAATCGGACAGAACGTATAGACCTCATACGCCGATATGCTGAGGGTGACGAGTCGCCAGAGATGATGGAATCGGCAGCGGGGATTATTAAGCGGTACGCTCCAATAGCCATAGAGATGAATGATTTCTACACGAATCTCGTTGTGGAGAGCAGAGCTACTCCATTTCCAGTCGAGGAGATTCAACGAATCTGTGCAACAACTGGGTTCGAGCCGTAAGCTCATAGAGCTGTAATTGTGTAGATTACGCTCACGGGAAACGATAGTTCAACCAAGACGGCAGCCGGCCAGAAGGGGAGTTTTATTGAAATTGACTTCAAATTTTTACTAAAGAGGGAATGATCTATTTGGCAAAAACAATGTTCAACTTACGGGCAGAAAAACGCAACGAACAGAGTTTTCCTGCGCCTATTAGTTGATTGGAGAAATATGAAAGGAGTTGAATGAGAAAGATGACAGCATCATTTTCACATAAGCCCGAGGGATACGAATGTCCATTTTGTCGTGTGTGGGGTATCGAGCAACCGAATCAGGGAACAAAACAATGGGATATCATCTATCAGAATGAAAAGGCAACCGCATTTATAGCGAGCAAATGGTGGCCAAACAACAAAGGACATGTTCTTATTGTTCCTAATCAACATTTCGAGAACATCTTTGAGCTCCCGGCGGATTACGCTGTTGAAATTCACCGCGCGGCTCAGCTTACAGCGTTTGCCATGAAAAGTACATATGGATGTGATGGGATTTCTACGAGGCAACACAATGAGCCTGCTGGCAATCAAGACGTGTGGCATTATCATCTCCACGTTTACCCTAGATATGTGAATGATCAACTTTATCTGACTAAGGGTTCTCAGTCGGATCCAGATGAACGCGCTTTCTATGCTAATAAGTTACGTTCTTGGATAAAGGAAAACATATAAGGTCTAGTCATTCTTTTCTTTTTTCTATTTCTTTTTTTTGAAGAAATCGAACAAATCGAATTTGATCACATAATCAAAGAGAGAGGTAATTACAACAACTCCAAGTGGAATTATTGCGTATTCCCAAGGCGGATTATTTGGAGCTTCACCAGGGGGGGCATCAATTAAAATCTCAAAAAGGACAATACAATAAATTACGGCCAATACAATACCTGTTACGTTCCTATTTTTTTTCGGCATAGCTATTTCTAACCTCCCTTAAGATAACAGAACCTGAAAAATAAATCCTCTCATGAAAATTCAAAACTCACTATATTGTTTTGAATAAAAACCATAGATGTACGAACAAAGATCGCTATATAAATTAAGGACTTGGTCTACTTTAACATATTATAATACAGATCATTCATTTAATTTTGTAGCAGCAAGACGAATCTTTCTCCACCTTAAACAATCCACTTGAAGCGGCTCTAGAATTTTATCGAGGGACAAAAAAATATTCCATTGGAAGTCGCTAAATTGACGGCTTTTTCGAATTATCAGGCTAGCTAGAATCTTCTGGTTGGCCTTTTTTGTGGTCATTTTATATTTCGCATTCCTTAACATCGTTTGACATGGGAAGAGGCTTTTCTGAAGCTCGCCGCACTGAAACTTCAAGCGAGCACATGGTGGGGTTTGAACGAAGCAGCGTGACTTCTTACCGGCGCATTTTGCAGGATCAGGAGATAAAATCCGGGATTTAATGTGATCCAAGTATGCGCAATCGTCGTCCATGAGACGATTGTATAAAGAGAGGTTATTGGATTGATGTGGGGAAATGCGAGGTGGATACACATATATCAACTGTGAAACTGCTCTACGAACATAGGATTAAGTGAATCTTGTGGCGAATTCTCCGGGAGCATCCCGCCACAATTGAACAATGGGTAGAATAGTAAAGAAATTTGCAGCTTAGCTTGCCATTTTTACGAAAATTGCGCTAATTCCTTAAGAAGTGAAAGTTCAATTCATAAATTCATAAATATATATTGACGTATATATACATATTAATATATATTAAGTTCATGAGAACAACAACTATGCAGTTAACGTTACTTACTCTTGCCGAACCCAATCGATTCAACATCGTTGAGTTGCTAAGAAATGGGCCCAAATCGGTAGGCGAAATCGTCCAAGCGCTAGGCATCAGCCAGCCGCACGTATCCCGTCATTTGCGCATCTTGAGCGAGGCTGGAATGGTACGCTCACGGAGCAAAGCACAATTGCGAATATACAGCCTCGAAGCTGGACCTTTCCAGGAGCTGGATGAATGGTTTGATTCCTTCAGCATTCTATGGGAAGAGCGTCTCGATAATTTTGAGGAGTATATGCTGGATTACAAGAAGAAGGAGGACCAATGACAGGTATCAACAGTTTCATCGCGAGCTACATGCTGAATTACCGCGAAGTCTGGAACCAAAGGCTGGATTCCCTTGAAAACTACCTGAAAAGGATGACTGCAAATGAAAAGAAAAACTACCATTCGTAAAAACCGCGAGCGTAGAGAACTCACAGTCGAACGTAACGTTGCGATGCCTGTCCATCTGGCATGGGAAGGCTGGACGGAGCCCAAACATATTACTAAATGGTGGGGGCCAAAGGGCTGGACGACAACCGTTTACGAAATGGATGTGCGGCCAGGTGGAGTGTGGCGGTATAGTCTTCAGGCGGAAGACAATAGCGGCGAGTCGGCCTATTGCAGAGCCACCTATGACGTAGTAGAGGCACCCGGCAAACTGGTGTACATAGACACTTTTGCCGACAGCGATTGGAATATGGTTCTGGATAGCGAAATGTACACGACCGTGTTGTTCGAGGAGAAAAGCGGGGGAACACGGATAAGCATCGTAACACGATTCGCTACCAACGAACAATTGGACAACGCGGAAGCGATGGGCATGATTGAAGGATTCACCGATGCTTATGATCGACTGGAAGAATACTTAGAAACGTTAATAGGAGGCAACGACACAATGGAAACCGTTATTTCAAAAGATGGGACACACATCGCTTATACCAAACAAGGGACTGGTCCTGCAATCATCCTTATATCATCGGCGGCGGCTGACCATCAGGATGCTTCACCTTTAGCTGAGCACTTGTCTGTCAGCTTCACCGTATACAATTACGATCGTCGGGGACGAGGCCGCAGTACGGATACCTCACCCTACGAAACCGCACGTGAAGTGGAAGATATCGAGGCTTTAATTGCACTCGCCGGAGGACAGGCTTATTTGTTCGGAAGCTCATCCGGAGCCGTGTTGGCGCTTGAGGCCGCGAACTTGTTAGGAGATTCGGTTGCGAAGCTCTTCTTGTATGAACCGCCATTCATTATTAACGACAGCCGTAAACCTGTACCCAGTGACTACGTCGAACATTTGAATGCACTAATCAAAGCCGAGAAAAGGTCTGAAGCAGTCGAATATTTCGCATCTGAGGCCCTAGGCATCCCCGGAGAATACATCGGCTATATGAAAGCCGATCCTTCTTGGAACAAGATGGAGTCCCTGGCACACACACTTGCTTATGATGGCATCATTATGGGAACGACGCAATCCGGGAACACACTGCCAACCGGCAGATGGAACGTTACGGTTCCTACTTTGATTATGACGGGGGAAAACAGCGAACCGCTTTTCCATGACGCGGCACGCGCGCTTGTCGAGCTTCTACCAAAGGCTGCAGCTCATTCGCTCGCCGGTCAAGATCATTCCGCGGTTATCATGGCTCCTGATGTAGTAGCAAAAGCTGTAGCGGATTCCGAACAATAAGGAGATGGGAGCATGGCGAATCTTCAGACGCTTGATCGACTAGTCGGTTCTTGGCAAATCAGCGGCGGAGCAGAAGGAACAGTAACCTACGAGTGGATGGAAGGCGGATACTTTTTGATACAACGTGTCCATCTTTCCCAGAATGGACAAGAAGTGAAAGGGATCGAGATGATTGGGCATTTAAAACCCTTCGGCGAAAGCAAGAGTCCGGATATTCGGTCCCGATATTATGATACGTTAGGCAATACCTTCGATTATGCTTATGAGTTGGAAGGGGATTCGCTCGTCATTTGGGCTGGAGACAAGGGATCACCTTACTATTATAAAGGGACATTCCGCTCTGACGGAAACTCCCATTCGGGAGCATGGCATTATTCCGGCGAGGGAGGCTATGAATCGACGATGACGAGGGTCTCGCCAGCAGGAGGGATAGGCATTGGCTAAGCAGTGGGTCATGGTAAAATCTTTAACGGTGACGGGCTCCAGGTTTGCCCTTGCGTCGATTATCGCTGGAGGATTGTTCGTGCTTCTCCTAAGCAGCCTTCATTTGCTGGAGCCCGAATTTGACCCGACATGGCGTTTTATCAGCGAATATGCTCTTGGCGACTTTGGTTGGATGATGCACCTGGCTTTTGGGCTGCTGGCTCTTGCTCAAATCAGTGTAGCAATTACGATTTTCCCGCATATTCGCACGGTTACGGGATACATAGGACTTGTTATTCTTGGGATCAGTGCAATAGGCGTTATAATCGCGGGCATCTTCGTGACCGATCCTATCACGGTTAGTCCTGATGATGCTACATTTAGCGGCAGCATGCACTCAATCGGAGCGATGCTGGACTACACGCCGGTAGCCGCATTATTGATTAGTCTTTCGTTAAGCCGACTTGATGTTTGGCGTCCTATGAAGAGAGTGCTGCTCACTAGCGCGATTATTGCAATCGTTGCGATGCTCCTATTTGTGCTTCAAATTCCGCAAGACGGGCAATTTGGACCGGGGGTTTTGGCCGGTATGTTCGGACGATTCTTAATCTTGGCGGACATTGCGTGGCTGACTATTGTAGGGATTCATGCAACCAAGCTCGGAGCTTCTAAAAAAATGTAATCGAGGTAAAGAGCGTTTCTATGCGTATACAAGTTTACCTCACCACTTTCGTAGTGAATGTACAGCAGATGGTCAAATTAACGAACAAAAGCAGTCCGCCCTCATTTGAGGATGGACTGCTTTTTTTGCAGTATACCGTAGATCTTCCAGTTCGGAATACTTGTTTAACAAAAAGCGAGACTTTTGCAGGGCACTCCTTTGGGAGTCTTTTTTTTGACTGCAAGCTACGATTTAGATTTTGTCCCATCCCCCAGAGATTTGTTTTCATAAGGTTAACTATATGTAAATGAGCGTTTCAAATTTTTTACAGGTAGATAATCATTCGATAACAATAGGCTTGTATGATGAATTTGGGTTTGCAAAAGGAGAGGCTAGACACTCGGTGAATCCGAATTATAAAAAGTGGGGGTATTTGATAGTGAAAAACAGATGGATGTTAACTGCAGTATTTGCATTAGGCGTAGGCCTTCTTGCAGGATGCGGTTCTAACGGAAACACGGCAAACAACGGAGCAGCAGCGGATAATACGACGCCTGCACCTCAGACGAATACGGCGCAAGAATCAACACCTTCTGCAACAGAGATCAAGGAGCTTAAGGTCAGCTTCGTTCCATCCAAGGACCCAGACCAAATCATTACGGCAACAGATCCATTGAAGGATCTTCTGAAAGAGCAATTGGCTACGGAAGGCTACAATGTGGAAAAGGTTACGATCGATGTAGGTACGACTTATGAGGCGGTTGGTGAGGCTTTGACGGCAGGGACGACGGACATCGGGTTCATCCCGGGCGGAACGTATGCCCTGTATGATGACGGTGCAGATGTGATTCTGACTGCTACCCGTGCGGGTCTGTCCAACGATTCCGACAATCCGAAGGATTGGAACGACAATAAACCGACGGCACCTACAGACGAGCAAGCAACCTACTACCGTTCGATTGCCATTGCTGGCCCAACGGATAAAGGTAAAGAGCTGGCAGCTAAGGTAAATGCGGGCGAATCCTTGACTTGGGAAGAGCTGGACAGTGCAAACTGGGCAGTAATGTCCACTTCGTCTTCCGCGGGTTACATTTACCCGACACTGTGGCTTCAAAATAACTACAACAAGAGCATCACCGATCTGAAACATGTGGTGACTTCGGACTCTTACGGAAGCTCGTTCGCCCGTCTGGCGGCTGGTCAAGTGGATATCATTGTAGCTTTTGCTGATGCAAGAAGAGATTATGAAGAAAAATGGACAACCGAGTTCAGCCGTTCCGCTTCGATCTGGGATGAGACGAATGTGATCGGAGTTACGCAAGGAATCTATAACGATACAATCAGCGTAAGCAAAAACTCTTCGCTGATGGATGATCAATTCAAGTCTGCATTGCAAAAGGCCTTTATCGCCATTGCTCAAACAGACAAAGGAAAAGAAGTTATCGCCGTGTACAGTCATGAAGGCTACCAAGAAGCAAAATCCTCGGATTACGACAACGAGCGCAAGGCTCAAGAGCTGATCAAGAGTCAAAAGCAGTAATCCACGATCAAGGCGAGGAAGTTAGACGGAAGCTTTGGAATGAAATGAGTGCATCATGGCAACGTGATGCCCTCATTTTTTCACGTTTTTACGCAGACTAAAGGATCGGAGCTTATATGCCATGATTGAATTCAAACAGGTGGAGAAAAAATACGCAAACGGAACTACAGCCTTGAAAAATATTAATCTGTCCATCGAGCAGGGCGAATTCGTCGCCATCATCGGTCTCTCCGGTGCGGGGAAGTCTACACTGATCCGTTGCATTAATCGAATGCATGAGATTACCGGAGGCCAGCTCAATGTGGATGGCATAGATGTAGGGAAGCTGAAGGGCAGCCAGGTTCGCCGGTTCCGCCGGAGAATCGGCATGATTTTTCAATCCTTTAATCTGGTGACAAGAACTTCTGTGATCAAGAATGTACTGGTCTCCTTTGTCCCAGATCTGCCGTTGTGGCGCAAGCTGACTGGAATCTTCACTAAGGATCATAAGATCAAGGCGCTGGAGGCATTAGATAAAGTAGGCATCCTTGATAAGGCATATATGCGTGTGGATCAGTTGTCCGGCGGTCAGCAGCAGCGGGTAGCACTGGCGCGGACGCTTGCTCAGAATCCGGATATTATTCTGGCGGATGAGCCGATTGCCTCGCTTGATCCGGTGACATCCCGGATGGTCATGGATGATTTCAAACGTATTAATCAGGAGATGAACATCTCGGTGATTATGAATATTCACCATGTCGAGGTAGCACTGGAATATGCCGACCGCATTATTGGCATTCGCCAGGGCGAGGTTGTTTTTGACGGGGAGGCTTCCGGGGTCACAACGGCAGTACTTGGCGAAATTTACGGCGGCCGTTTTGAGGAGGAAATGTCAGTCCAAGCGGAGGCCGAGATTGCTTATGTATGACAAACTATTTCCACCTAAAAAGGTTGCTCTTCCGAACGGCAAGATCGTTCTGGAGAAACGCTCCCGCACACCACTGATTCTATTGCTCCTCCTTGTGGCAGTTGCTCTGTCCGTGGAATTTACGAATTTTAATCTAAACGTGTTGTTTGTGCGAATAGGCAAGCTGTTCGGGATGATTGGCGAAATGTTTCCGCCGGATTGGGCGTACTTTCCTAAATTGTGGGGGGCGCTTGTAGACACCCTGCAGATGTCGCTTATCGGCTCCATGATCGGCGCGCTGCTTGCGCTGCCTATAGCGATTTTGGCCTCCTCCAATGTCGTTCCAAACCGGTTGGTGACAGCCTTCTTTAAGATTATTCTGAGTCTGCTGCGTACCTTGCCAACCCTGGTCACCGCCTTGATTGCTACCTTTATCTTTGGCTTGGGGCCAACCGCGGGCGTGGTAGCCATTCTGCTGTTTACGCTGTCTTATGTAGGCAAGCTGCTGTATGAGCAGATCGAAAATGTGGATATGGGTCCATTTGAAGCGATGGAATCCATCGGTATGACAAGAATTCAGGCATTTCGCTATGCCATGTTTCCACAGGTGCTGCCAAGCTATTTGTCCAATTCGCTGTTCTGCTTTGAGGGGAATGTACGTTATGCGGCGATCCTGGGATACGTGGGTGCGGGCGGAGTTGGCCTGTTGATTAAAGAAGATTTGGGCTGGCGTGATTATCAGAATGTAGGGATGATCATTTTGGCATTGGTCATCACGGTTTATCTGATCGAGACGACTAGTGAGCATTTCCGTAAAAAGCTGATTTGATGAAAGAGAGGAGGTTAGTTTAGTGACGACGATTGAGAAGCAACTTCAGGCCCAACCTCGTAATATGCGGTATGTGCTGACGCTTACGGTGATTATTATTGCACTGTTTGCTTGGTCGCTTGCTGCTGTTAATTTGAAGGATATCAATCAGAGCGGTCTCAAAATCGCTCAGAATATAATAACGGGAATTTTGAATCCTGACTTGAACTTGCTCTTGAGCGTTTCAAAACAGAGCGTATTGTATTTGCTGCTTGAGACGGTAGCCATTGCATTTTTGGGGACCATTGTAGGGGCGATCTTATCCGTTCCGCTTGCCTTTCTGGCTGCTTCGAATATCGTACCCAAGCCGGTGGCTTGGCTTACCCGCCTGCTGCTGATCTTCATCCGGACGATTCCTGCCCTCGTGTATGGCTTGATGTTCATCCGCGTCTCCGGTCCTGGACCGTTCTCAGGTGTGATGACGATAGGGATTACGTCGGTCGGAATGCTGTCCAAGCTGTATGTGGATGCTATTGAGGAGCTCGATACCAAGGTGCTTGAGTCCATGACCTCGATTGGCTGCACGACCTTTGAAAAAGTACGCTACGGCATCTTGCCGCAATTGATGTCGTTGTTCCTCTCGGTAATGATTTACCGGTTCGATATGAATATGCGCGAAGCATCTATCCTGGGCTTGGTTGGAGCAGGAGGGATCGGTGCCCCGCTGATCTTTGCCATGAACGGGTATAAGTGGAATCAGGTCGGGGCGATTCTGATCGGATTGGTTATACTGATTCTGATCATCGAGTGGATATCCAACAAGCTTCGGACTAAGCTGGTAAAAGGATAAGCGGGAGACAGGCTGCTGGTGCTGCCTAGTTGCCCTAAAAGCAACTAATTCGGCGTTTCCGATGAGGAAATTCGCCACCAACTTTAACTGAAAAAGGGCGACGTCAGAGAATGTGTCTCTGGCGCCGCCTTTTTCATTGTGGATTTAGGGGAAGAGACTGCCTAATAATCTCAGTAAACAACCTCCCAATTATGATTGCAAGTCGCCTGGATCACGCCCACCCGGGAAATGTAATCTGCAAGAATCTCTGTCATATCGGTCGGAATTTCACGAACCACAGGCGCGTCCTTCAGCATGTCGAAGTTACCGCCACCGCCAGCCCGGTAGCTGTTCATGACAACATCGAAGCTTTCATCCGGATCCACAGGCGTTCCGTGGCGTTCCAATCTGACCACCCGCTGCCCGGCGGGCCTTGAGATATCGAGCGTATAGTCGATACCTTCCCACATATCATAATTGAAATGCTGCGGCTTTGGCTCCAGATAAGACGGCGCAATGCACAGTCCATCACCGGTCTCATTCACCTCAAAGTACTCAGCAGTCTGCTCCAGCATGGCTAGGATGTCGCTTCCCCTCATGCGGATAACCTTTAACGTATTAGGATAAATGTAGTTGGACACCACATCCCGCATGGTAATGATTTCTCCGAAGCCTCTGGCTTCATTGGTAAAGATGGCAGCCAGAGAGAGGTCAGCCCCGGTCACCTCCATCTGAATCCGATTTATCATTTCCGTAAAGGCATGATCTGCCTGGCGAGCTGTGAACGGATCGGGAATCGAGAGATCTCCCTCGGTGCGGCCTATGGGTTGATCGAGCCAATGCTGCGTTTGCCGTTCATCCTCAGCAAATAGAGCCAGAAAATCCTCATCCGCCTGATCCGCTTCATCTACAAGAAGCAATGAGGAAGATTTGCCCGATAGCCGCCATCCCTTCTCTGGAACCGCCTGAAATTCAAGCTCTACCTTTGCAATCGCTTGTCCGGCACTGCCAGGCTGTGTAATGACTACCCCGTTAATCTCCCCGTTTAACAGGCGGTGCTGGTGGCCGGTAAGCAGTATGTCGACACCCTGGATTGTTTCACATATAGCATAGCCTTGATTTTCACCGGTTAAGGGTTCGGTCGCTTCACCAGTCATGGGATCGCGTTCGAAGCCCCCGTGATAGCTCAAAATCACCGCATCCGGCTGTTCCGTCGAACGAATCTTGTCTACCCAGTACTTGGCAGCACCCAGCGCATCAATAAAGGACAAGCCTTCGATGTGATTCGGCTCCTCCCAATTCGGAATAAAGTGGGTGGTAAGTCCGAGCAGGGCGATGCGAATGCCTTGCGGAAGCTCAAAGATCCGATATGGCTTGCCGAATGCAGGCTTTCCGTCAGTCTTGTTTACAATGTTAGCAGATAACCAGGGACAATCGGAATCACGGATCGCCTGTCGAAGCAGCTCCTGTCCGTAGTTGAATTCGTGATTCCCAAGGACAGCTGCATCATATCCAAGTGCATGAAGCGCTCGGGCTGCAGGATGCAGACCGTGGCGGTTTAACTTGGCATAGTGATACATCAGCGGCGTTCCTTGAAGCAAGTCTCCGTTGTCAATCAGGAGCAGATTGGTGCTCCGGCTTCTCTCTTTCTGAATCAGACGTGACAGCTTGGCAAGGCCAAGCGGCTTGTCGCCAGGGCCACGGTAATCGGTCGGATACAGGTGACCGTGAATATCGCTCGTATGCAGAATCGTCAGATTTATAGAATTCATAGATGTCATCAATGGCTGCCTCCCATGCTGATCAGATAAATGTGGAACTTAAATGGAATACAGCTATTATAAACAACTACTTACGTGTCATGGTAAACGCAGTGTTATTTTTGAAGAACACAGATGAAAAGAAAACGGTATCGGAAGCCTATGCTACTTAGCGTTCACCTTTGTGAACATATGTTTACTCGATGATGGGATTAGTGCAATCAGAGAATTCCGGGAACAACAGCGATCGTAAGAACAACACTTCATACGTTGGTTGCCCCTAGTGTACACTCATGAGTTCAACTGATATAGGCATATAAATTTCTTTTAATTTTACGTAACCTGGCTTTTAAGCTAATAATCACATGTCAAAATAAGGGGGTAAAACTACTCTAAATCTCATGGGAGGGAAATTATGAGCAGAAAGCTGGTTGGACTTGGAAAGAAGATCGGGACGAAGTGGTTGGGGATTGGACTTGCTGTATCCTTGGCATTTACGATTCAACTGGAACTAGGCGCGATTCTCGCACCAGTGCATGCCGAGGGTCCGAACGATCCCGCACCCTATATTGCTGCCAAAGTGGTAAATGAGAATGCCGGCAAGAAAATTCTTTTTGACAACGCTCATGCCCAGACCGCAGGTGCCGCAGACTGGGTTATTGACGGCGGATTTTCCGATTTTGGACAAGCACTGGCTGCTGACGGATTTGATGTCGCCGAGCTGCGCAAGTCAACACCGATTACTTACAACGATCTAAGCGGCTATTCCGTATTTGTTATTGCTGAGCCGAACGTTCCCTTCAAGCAGAGCGAGCAGGCTGCGATGGAGCTGTATGTACAAAATGGAGGAAGTATTTTCTTCATAGGCGACCACTATAATGCTGATCGCAACAAGAACCGCTGGGATGGCTCCGAGGCGATCAACGGGTATCGCAGAGGGGCTTGGGAGGATCCGACTAAGGGCATGAGTTCGGAAGAGAGAAACTCGGAGGCGATGCAAGACGTCGTCAGCTCGGATTGGCTCGCAGACCATTTCGGAGTTCGCTTCCGGTATAACGCATTGGGCGATATCACGGCTAATCATATTGTAGAACCGGATCAGGCCTTTGGAATCACCGAGGGAGTTGACGGAATTGCGATGCATGCCGGTTCTACACTAGCGATTACCGATCCGGCCAAGGCCAAGGGCATTGTGTATCTTCCGCAGACGAATGAGTCATGGGGAAATGCGGTCGATCAGGGCGTATATAACGGCGGCGGCATGGAGGAGGGACCTTATGTTGCCGTAGCCAAGGTTGGGTTGGGTAAAGCAGCCTTTATCGGTGATTCCTCTCCGGTAGAAGATGCCACACCAAAGTATTTGCGCGAAGAAACAGGAGCTAAAAAGACAACCTATGATGGCTTTAAGGAGCAGGATGATGCCGTTTTGTTAGTCAATATGATCAATTGGCTGGCTGATCAGGAGAGTTATACAAGTCTGGCACAAGTCGGTGACCTTCAATTGGATGAGGTAACTGAGCTGCATTCCTTCGAAGCGCCACAGGCTTCAACGGAGCCTCAGTCTGAACCTTGGTCTACGCCGGCCGCGGGTTATAAATGGTGGGACAGATCGACCTTCAAGCCGGGTTCTTACGGCGGTGCTACAGTGAGCGCATCGCCAGTCTACAGCTTTGTTCACCAATCCGTTTTACCGAATGCAGCAGAGTTTCAAATCCGTGTTCTTATCGAGAACCTGCCTGCCAATTCAACGGTGACCGGATTTAGCACAGGGATCTATTTGACGGGTGGAACCCAGGTAGCTATGACGCAAAGAGCAGACGGAACCTGGCCAACCGCGTATGGATATGGGGACACCTTCAGCTTGACCGCCGATAGTCAAGGGCGGGCCTATAAGGATTTGACGATACGCGTCAAGCCAGGCTCTTCCGGGGTAGCCAATCTTCGATTGCGCCAGAACGGCAATAATCTGTTGACCCAATCCGTGACTTTAGGTAACGTGCCTGCCGAGCCATTGCCGGATGCAGGCAGCTCGATTCCGGAATTGATTACGATAGCGGAAGGAAGAAGCAAGCCAGAAGGAAGTCTGATCACGGTTCAAGGTACTGTAACGACTGAACCAGGGATCTATGGAGGACAAACCTTCTATTTGCAGGATGCTACCGGCGGAGTCTATGTGTATCAGAGCAGCACGGGATTTCATCAAGGTGATGTGGTAAAGCTTACAGCCTCAACCACCCTTTATAACACAGAGCTGGAATTAGCGAGCCCGGTCTTAATCGAAAAGGTGGGTACGGAGGAACTGCCGGAGGCGGTTAAGGTCGACTCTGTAAATGCTGCCAATCAAGGCCAACTGATTGCACTTCAGCAGGTGAAAATCACGAATATCATTACGGCATCCCCATCGGGCTCCTTCGAATTTGATGCGATCAGCGCGAGTGGGGTCAGCAACCACGTCCGCGTGGATGTTAGAACTGGGCTGAGCTTGGGCGATTTTCCTTATGAAGAAGGACAAATTGTTAATCTTCAAGGTGTATCCTCGATCTTTAAAGACGTATATCAATTGAAGGTTCGGGGAATAAGCGATATTTCACTTGCTCAGGCGAACGTTCCTCCGGAAACCTCTGCCGCTCTATCGGAGCAACCGAACTCGAACGGTTGGATTAACCGGAATGTGACCCTTACTTTGACGGCTACAGGTCCGGAGCCGGCATCGACCATCTATTGGTTGAATGACGGAGCTGAGTCCGAATACTCGGGTCCTGTGGTTGTCGACAGAGAGGGAATCAACATCATTCAATACTACTCTTCTGCCGGTGGTGTGACTGAAGAGGTGAAGACGATGGAAATCAAATTGGATAAGACAGCCCCTGCCGTGACGTTGACTCAATCGGGGAGCCGAATCGGAGACGTATGGGAGCAGGATAACCTGAAGTTTGAGCTTCACAGCACGGACGAGATCTCCGGCGTCATTACCCAGAAGGTCCTACTGGACGGACAACTGATTGAAGAGGGTCAGACGATCAGCGCCAAGGAGCTGGGAGCAGGAGAGCATGTCATTGAATACCGCGTAGAGGACGCCGCAGGCAACGTGGCCTCAGACCGGGCTGTATTCCAGGTGAAGCAGCCGAATGCCGCCGCAGCGCCGGGCATACCTGTACTGTCAGACAATAATGGTTATAATACAGGCCTTCGAGACGGAAATTATAAGGTGACGATGAATTTGTGGTGGGGAAATAACGGCTCGGAGTTCAAACTTTATGAAGACGGCATCCCGATTCAAACCATCCCATTAAAAGAGGCTTCTCCCTCGATGCAGACGGCTTCTGTCGATATTAAGGGAAAGGCCAATGGCGTATATACGTATGTCGGCGAATTGGTCAATGCATGGGGCGTATCGCAGTCGGAGCCGCTTCGCGTAACGGTGACGGATGCTTCGCCGGGCAAGCCCGTATTGTCGCACGATAATTGGGACGGAGATGGCAGCTATCTGATTAGCGCCAACCTGTGGTGGGGGACGAATGCTGCCGAATACCGTCTCTATGAGAACGGCGTACTGATCGACACCCAGGCTTTGACCAACACTTCGCCTGGTATGCAGGCGGCTGTCACGGAAATCCATGATCGGGCGCCAGGTACTTACGAATATTATGCCGAATGGATCAATGCTGCAGGCGTAACGCAAAGCGACCGTATTCAGGTCCGCGTCGGAGCATCGGGCTTCAAGCCGCAGCACGCCGCTTAATTCATTTTATAGGATGACTCGTGAAAGGCCGATCGGACCGGGGGAGTTCGGAGCCGATTGGTCTTTCTTGTCCTGTGAGGGAATAGAACATAATCTCATAGAAAGTCGCTAATTTAGCGGCTTTTTGTTTTATTCGTACAAGTTCTTGTCCGATTGCCGAATAGGACAAAAACACGATCCGATTACCGCTTAGATAAGTATCTAACTGAATTATACAGCTATTTCATTAAGCGAAAGGCAGGATAGTTTAATCGCTTCTCGAATATTTTATCAGTTGGATAATTGAATGAACTGTGTGAATATAACGTTGTCTGAATGATACGTAAATCTTATATCCGAGGGTGATTTGTTTGAAGCAAGGACTCATTGTGTTTATGAACGGAACTTCAAGTTCAGGAAAGACTAGTATTTCTATGGAACTGAAAAATCAGAAAGAGATTCCTTTTCATCATTTATCCATAGACGATTTTTTTGGTAATTACGATGATTTTATTGATACTAAATTTCCAGATATTGAACCTACAAGAGAAGTGGATGATGTCGGACAAATACTTTTTGATCCCATAATGTCAGTGTACTATGCAACAATTAAATTGTTTTCAGAAATGGGTTTGAATGTCATCGTCGATACCGTAATCGACAATGACAAGCGGTTTAATGACTATCTTGATGTACTTTTTGATCATCCTACATTATTCGTAGGTGTCCTATGCTCGAAAGAAGAACTCACAAGAAGAGAGCAAATACGAGGAGATCGACAGATTGGACTAGCAAATTCCCAGTTCGACAAAGTATATTGTTTTAATGAATATGACCTTGAGGTAAATACGGAAGAGCTGAATCCAACAGAATGTGCCGAAATGATATTAAGTTTTATTAAGTCCGATAAGGATTACTCGGCATTTAAGAAATTAAGTAAAAGATATTAGGGTTTCATAGAAGGCGAATTCATCAGATAACAACGTATTCAAGCATCGAGGATATCGCCATCCCTCGGTCTGCCCGTGGGATTTGCTTCTTGGAGTGAGAATTGTTTATGTCACCAGGTATCCATCTTATTAAATTGAGGTAACCGAATGACATCAGGAAAAAGGCTCTTTCGCGAGAGAATAGTTCAATCACGACTCAATTACCCAAGGAGAACTCATGGACCACAAATTAAACCACTGTTTCTGGATGAACACACCATAGAAGGTGCCGCGCGATTTGGTTTGAGCTTGAAGGAGCTGTCCTTCATTGGAGGATTTCAAAATTTCATCTATTCCTACACTTGCGAAGGATGCAAATACATTCCCCGTTTCACACCTAGCACTCTGCGTACTCAGAAAGGACTTGAAGCCGAATTAGAGTGGATCCGTTATCTCGCAGAGAATGGAATGTCAGTCTCAGAACCGATACCTTCGGATCAAGGAATAGACGTCGAATGTGTCTCTGGGAAGATAGTCGATTTCTACGCGACCTCCTTCAAACACGCTCCCGGCCGTAAAATCGGATACCCGGAATGTCTAAATAATCCCATGCTCTATGAGCAATGCGGATGCATGACCGGCCATCTACATGATCTGGCCAAACGTTATGAACCTTTGGCCAGAAGACACTCGTGGGAGCGCAACGATTACCTTTTACACGCTCGGGAGTATTTACCACCCGAGCATGCACCAATCCTTCGTGTCCTTGATGAACTTAAAGAGCGTTTGGCTAGTCAGCCTGTTACTCCAGATAATTTCGGTCTGATTCACGGGGATATCAATGCAGGGAATTTTATGGTCGACGAAACAGGTGAAATCACACTCTTCGATTTTGACGAATGCCAATACAGTTGGTATGCCGAGGACATTGCCATTCAACTTTATTATTTGCTTTATGTATTCGGGGAAGATTCGAAGTCTGAACGGAAAATGCAATACGAACTCTTCATCGAACATTTTGCACTAGGCTATACTGAAAATGGCCGACGGCTGCCAGAAGGCTGGAAGGAACAGTTGTCACTCTTCCTTAAACTTCGCGAAATAATTGTATTCGTTGTATATACCGGAGCTGGGATTTACGTCAGCCGGACAATTGGACTCGCGATTTTCTGAAAGATAGTCGGATGAGGATCATCAATGGATTTTCGTTGATCGACGAATTCCTATAGTGTTCAAATGATGAATAGCGCTGAACTACAGGAAACGATAACACCATGAACAAAAGGCTGCCGAGATCATCGGCAGCCTTTTCAGCTAACAGGATAATCCAACTGGTCACCGAATAATTAACTCTGGTTTTAGAACTTAAAATAAAGAATAAGGGTGAATTATGTGCCAAATGATTACGTTTGGGGGATTTTCGTTGTTGATGTTTCAACTTGCTTTCCAAATTTCTTTCCAATAGGTATTTACACCACCCGTGATTTAGCACTTAAGGACGTCAAATCTTTGCCAAGAGATCACAATTATCAATTACTTCGAATGCCGCTAAATAATAACTTCGCATATTACCATAATAAGAGTAGTAAGTTGGTTGGGATGGATGCGATCCATCATGAACATTTTAATTTCAAAGATGAAAGCAAAACTGATTAGTTGCTACACGAGCAAAAGACAGTTAAATGTTAGTATCGAGGGGCAAAAACATAATCCCATAGAAAGTCGCCTTACATAATGAGTTAATTACCAATCATCGTTAAGTTAACAGACACGATAGGTTAATAAGAATAAGTAAGCTATGAAGGACAAGATTCAAATTAAGTTGGTATGCAATAAGAAAAAGTTTTAACAACTATCGGAGGACGATTGACAAAGGACGAATCAATTATTGATGGTCTCAACAGAGAGGTTATGGAAGAAGCAGGATTAGTTTTGTCAGAGGAAAAATCACTCTTTGCAAGTTGGTATTGGAAGGAGCTCGATGCATATAGGCTTTATTATTTAGTTAAGGTAAAAGAATTTGTAGAAATTCCTAATGGTTTTGAGACAACGGGATATGTAATTACGAATTTTAAAACTGCTATCGACATGATAAAAAACAGAAGGAAGAGAGGAAAGAATAGAGGTCATCAGAAGAGCAGGAATATTGTCGGGGCAACTTATAGAAAAGGAACAGTAAAAAAACAAAGTACTATTTTCTCTCTTGGTACGTACAGCTTCAGCCAACCTAATTAATATTCGTCACTAACTCTGTTCCAACATCACACACTTCGCATAAAAAGAACGTCTTCTGTTCATAACTCGTGGAGATGACCGACATGAGTAGCTACCGCAGTGGCAAACTACCAGCTTTAAATATATCCCGATAAGAAACCAAACTTTATTTGATACAATGTGTTTTATATATGTGTAGATACTTAAAAAAGTCTTAGTAGGAGGAGAAGCAATGCAGGAAAAAATCAATACAAAGATTTTGATTGGAATCTTAATTTGTCTTATACTTATTGCTCTTAAGCCATTCCCCCAAAATAATGAACCTGTTTTTCCACCGTCCGTTAGCGAGTCAGTTGTACAGCTAGCTGAGAACAGAATAGCCATAGTTGAAACAGAAACTAATTCTGGACTGAGTGGAGATATCATTGTTTTAGAGTTCAATGAGGATAGGAAGACCTTTGAACCTATTGGAAGGTATAATTATCTTGATTTTTTTAGAAATCCTGAAAAATACAATTTCTAGATTAAAAAATTAAATTTTTAAAAACTCATTGATGATTTAGATCCAACGGTTTTTTTATTTTTGGTTTTATTTTGCTAAACGAAGATGGATAAAAATTCATAAGGTGAAAAGAACGCAAGTTACAGCAAAGGGTACAAGTTCTTGTCCTAACTCAACGACAAGAACTAATACAATCCCGTTGGATCAAGAAGCCCACGTCAGGGCTCAGAATCAAATCATCGAGTTAGCGAACCTTTTAATTGAGAATTGTTATCACTTGTTGTATATTAAAAACAATACATATAATGGAGTAGGGAGGATATATCATGCAAATATATTGGATTAAAATAAATAAGATTATTGAAGAAACACCGGAGGTTAAAACGTACCTCCTCGATTGTCCGAAAGACTTTACATGGGAAGAAGGTTCCCACACCCACTTCGCACTGGAAGGGTTTAATGCCGGAGATAAACCAAACCGCAGCCTGATTCGCCACATGTCAATCTCTACTTTACCGCACGAAAAATCAATCGGTATCACAACACGAATCAGAGAGCAGTGTTCTGAGTTTAAAACGATTTTAAGAAATCTTAAAGTCGGCGATGAAGTTGCCATATTTAAAACTCATTCGAATGTACCGCTTAAAAGAGAAGACAAAAATGTTTACCTGCTGTCATCAGGTGTCGGACTGGCAACTTTCAGACCGCTTGTTCTTGATTATTTCGAACGCGCTGACCATGTCAATCAAATTCATTCCCTGAACATAGATTCATCAAAAGATTTCTTATTTACTAATATTTTCGAATCCGTTCCTGACAAGAAGTTCACATCACAGTTCGTCGATAATCGTACAGACTACTATGAAGAAGTGAAAAATCTTGCTACAGACAAGGATGGACTGTTCTATGTTGTCGGCAGCGACGAATTCCTCCTTCAGAACATTGAAGTACTGCGTGAGCAGGGCATTAAGCCGGAACAGATTATGCTCGACAAGCGTGAACAACAACTACCTGAGTTTTTATCATTTTGATATGTCAATTTAAGTTATTGTTTCGATCAGATGACTATGAATATAGCAGTAGAGTGGATTTATTGATATATAACCGTTTGATATAAAACTGTTGAGGGATATGGCTTTGGGGTGTATACATACGCCATAGTCCCATTAAAAGTCGCTATTATGAAGTGACCCCCAAAAGTTAGACACGGTTATTTCATTAGGCAGCTTTCTCAAAATGAGTTCGGTACTGTACCGGACTCATTTTTAATTTTGCCTTTAACCGTTTGGTATTGTAGTATTCAACATACTTTTTTAGTTCTTCCTTAAAATGTTCCACACTTTCAAACTCTTTGTAGTACAGAAACTCCGACTTAAGAATGCCGAAGAAATTCTCTATGACGGCATTGTCGTAACAATTCCCTTTTCGTGACATGCTTTGGAGAATGCCACTCGACTTAAGCGCATGGCGATACGGCTTCATTTGGTAATGCCATCCTTGATCTGAATGAAGGAGAAGTTGGTGTTCTTCTGGCAGACGCTTCAGTCCTGCATCCAGCATCTCGGATACCAGAGAATAGGTTGGTCGTGAACCCATGGTATAGGTGATAATTTCCCCGTTGAATAAGTCCAAAATGGGCGATAGATACAGCTTTTCTCCAAATAACTTAAACTCCGTAATGTCCGTCACCCATTTCTCATTTGGCGCCCCAGCCGTGAACTGGCGGTCCAGATGATTCGGTGCAATCTTGCCGACGGTCCCTTTATATGACTTATACTTTTTCATGCGAACCAGGCATTGAAGGCCCATCTTCTTCATGAGTCTCTGAACCTTTTTGTGGTTAACTTTCCACCCACGGACTGCCAGTTCATCACGAATACGGCGATATCCGTAACGTCCATCATGTTCCACGTAAATGGACTGGATTTCAGCCCCCAACTCGGCATTCGGATCTGGTTGGTTCATACGCTTTATAAGGTTGTAATAGGTGCTGCGCGGGATACCAGCCAGCTGTACGAGTGCCTTCACCGGATATTTATGCCTTAGTTGCCAGACGGCTTGTGCTTTGTCTTGTTTGGTGATTTTTCCTTGTTTCGAACTAAGGCATTCAACTTTTTTAGATACTCATTTTCCATTTCAAGCTGTTTGATACGTTCTTCGAGTGCTTCGACAGACCCTTGAACTACGGATCGTTTGGTAGACGAATTGGAATTTTTCTTCATGGATGGACGCCCTTTCTTTTTTGGCTCAAGGGCTTCTAAACCGCCTGTCTCCATCTTTCTCTGCCAGGAATACAACATGGAGAAGTCCGGAAGCTTAAACAAAACAGCGGTATCCATGAGAGAAGCGTCTGATTGAGCCATATGACTGAGTACGTCCAGTTTAAAGCTTGCCGGATAATTTGTATAGCCGTTAGTAAAGACAGTCTCACCATGCATCTCATAGAGCTTCAACCAATATTGGAATTGAGACTTGGTAACGCCCACTTGATTTGCGTATTCGGTCTGAGATAGAAGATCAGAGTCATACCCTTGAATTAATGCCAATTTGCTATCCTTAGTAAATTTAGTCATAAAAAAACTGCACCTCCAACTATTAGATGTGTCTAACAATTGGGGTGCAGTTCAGTCCATCAAACCGACAAGCTTTTTTTATGGCTAACACGTTAAATCTGATGGGATTCTTTGAGCAGGATGAGGCGGAGTTTTGAAAGGGGAATAAATACAGCGGCTAACTGAGATGTCAAAACCCAAGTTTGCCGCTGTTTTAATTTAATGTTACTATCCTTTATTGTACCTAGCATACATGGCATCTGCTTTTGTTTCATGAACCGTGCCATATGGATGCTCAGGAGGAGCATAGATCACGTATACTTTTAGTGGTACATTACCCATATTGGTTACATTGTGCCATTTTCCAGCCGGTATCATGATCGCATAATCATCATAGGCCATTTTTTGAAAATCCAGATTATCTTTACTATCACCCATTTGAACAAGTCCCTGACCTTGTTCAATTCGTATGAATTGATCAGTTGTTGGATGAACTTCTAAACCAATGTCATCTCCAACATTAATGCTCATTAGTGTCACTTGTAAGTGCTTCCCTGTCCATAAAGCGGTTCGGTAAGTATTGTTTTGTTTAGTTGCTTGATCAATATTCAACACAAGCGGTCTTTGCCCATAATCTGTTAATTTCAAATTTTCATTATAACGACTCCAGTTGGTATTGTTCCAACTTGAATAATGAGGATTCAAATAATTGCTCCAGTTTTGGTTATTACAGTAGTTATGCGTAGGATTATGCCCTTGATAAGGGTGGCATGGATGATAGCGATACATATTCATTCTCCTCTTTATGGTTTCGTAATTTTCTTTTCATCCTATGCAGTTGCCTATTTAAACGATTCGAAAATGGGCTGGAGCCTATGACTTAAGAATGAAGGTGGTTAATCGTAAGGCGAAAACTTTGAAGTTAATGAGGTTTTTGAAGAAGCGTTATCAGTTTGATTAAGTACTTAAAGATTAAAAAAACATGCCCTATGCTTTTGACATAGGTCATGTTTAATTATTTGTTCTACTTTACCACCATAACAGGGCACTGAGCTCTCTTGACTACTTTATGGCTGACACTTCCTAAAACAAATTCTTGAAATGAATTAAGGCCTCGACTACCTATAATGATAAGATCAACACTTTCCTTTTTCGAGTAATCAACAATTGTGGGGCCCGGATCACCAATGACTATTGTGATTTGATGATTCACGCTTTTGTTTCCCAGTTCTTCTGTAACTGGTAATAGTTTTTGCTTCCGTTTTAATTCAATTTCTTCATGGTTTTGTGAATGGAGCACCTCTTCTTTTATTTTTGTTGGATCTACAGCGTACAGAACTTCTACTGTTGCACCTTCAGCAAGAGATGCTAACCGAGCTGCTTCAGCTGCAGCGCGAACGGAGTTCTTTGAACCGTCCGCAGCAAGTAAAATATGTTGATACATGGATATCACTCCTGTTCTAATGAGATTTTAATTGCGCGTTAGAATCGTGGTATACAGCTAATCTATTTACAATTTTTTCACTTGATGCATTGAGTCCTTTAATGGTGACACGATTATGATTAGCACGGTACTTAATTACAACTTTATCTACGGCGCCGACCCCTGAGTCATCCCAAATGTGCGCATTCGAAAAGTCGAGAACAATGTCTTTGTCTGTGACGTTGTAATCAAATGCGTTGACGAATCCTTCTACAGATGCAAAAAAGAGTTGGCCAGAGATCTTGAACGTTGTTTTATTCCCCCTGATTTCGCTTGTAACACTTACCTTTGATATTTTAGAAGCAAAGAATATGGCACTTAAGATGATTCCTAAGAGAACCCCAATTGCAAGGTTGTCCGTAACAACGACAACAATGACAGTAGCCAGCATGACAAAAGCATCACTTTTAGGGGCTTTTCTTACATAGGAGAATGATGACCAGTCAAAAGTACCTATTGATACCATGATCATGATCCCAGCCAAGACAGGCATTGGAATTTGTACCACAACTCCACCTAGAACAATAATCAGAAACATCAGAAACACACCAGCTACAAATGTCGACAACCTAGTACGACCGCCCGATTTTACATTGATGACAGACTGTCCGATCATCGCGCAGCCAGCCATGCCACCGAAGAAACCCGTAATGATGTTTGCGATGCCTTGTCCACGAGCTTCCTTATTTTTGTTACTCTCTGTTTCGGTCATATCATCTACAATCGAAGAGGTTAGAAGAGATTCAACCAAACCCACAACGGCTAGGGAAATCGAGTAAGGGAAGATGATTTGTAACGTTTCAAGATTAAATGGGATGTTAGGGATTAGAAAAGAGGGTAAGGATTGAGTGATGACTCCCAATTCACCGACAGTTCCCAAATCTAGATTGCCCCATATTGCTGCGGCAGTGAGCACAACAATAGCGATAAGAGGCGCAGGAATAGCTTTGAAGAAGCGGGGTAATACATATACAATAATGAGAGTAACAGCCACGAATATATAGGTCAGAGTTGAAATTCCTACAAAATGCGGTACCTGAGCCATAAATATTAGAATAGCAAGAGCATTAACAAAACCAATCATGACAGCTCTCGGTATGAATTTCATGAGTTTGCCGATTTTGAATATTCCAAACAGCAATTGGATGATGCCCGTGAGGACAGTTGCCGCCAATAAATACTGAATGCCATGTTCCTTTACGAGCGGAACCATAAGTAAGGCCATTGCTCCGGTAGCAGCGGAAATCATCCCTGGCCGACCACCTATAAAAGATATAATTACAGCGATACAAAATGAAGCATATAGTCCTACCATTGGATCAACACCAGCGATAATTGAAAATGCAATCGCTTCTGGAATAAGAGCCAAAGCTACCACGATACCAGCCAAGATATCGCTTTTGGTGTTAGAAAACCATTCTTGTTTAATCCGTTCAATCACTTGTACTTCCACTCCTTATCATTTGCTATGACTTTTACTTTTAAAGTCATGACCGGTTCTAGTACATTGATATTATCACGGATTGCACCAAAATGGAACCTTTTTGGTCCCTTATATGTGTTATAATTTTATAAAGTCATACGTGATTAGGAGTTTTAATATGATATTTGGTTACATGAGACCCTCTCAGGATGATCCACATTGTCAAAATCAACTAGAAATTTTAAAAAGAAAGTCCTGCGATCACTTATTTAAAGAAGAACACTCATCTGCGAAAAAGAGAACTCAATTAGAATTGATGTTGGATCGACTCATGCCTGGAGATACAATAGTTGTGACCAGACTATTTTCGCTCGCTGACTCGACGAGGCATCTTAGTGAATTATTGGATCAATTTCAAATCCGACAAGTCCATTTGTATTCATTGAATGAAAACCTAAACACCCGAGAAGATTCCGGTCGTTTATTCCATAAACATGTGGAAACTATCCTAGAATTTCAAGGGGATTTAATTAGTGAAAGTACCAAAAAAGGGCTGGATGAGGCTAAGGAAAAAGGTACGAAGTTAGGACGTCCACGCAAGCTTGATGAGAACGTGATGAAGGCGATCCAGATGTATGAAAGCAATAAATATACACTTGCACAAATACGTGAAGAAACAGGGATTAGTAAAACAACCTTGTATCGATACCTCGAAAATTAAACGTAATTTAATCAACGGGGCGATAGTTATTTATTCGTTGCTGTTACTTGGAAACCACTACTTATTGTTTGCTTTAGGATTTGTGAATAAGGTGGAGATTGTGAGACGCGGTTAGGTTTGACAGTAAAATGAACACGAACTGACCGTAAGTTGACTCTATGTTGAACACCACATGACGGTTTGCCCGTGACAGTATGTAACCATAGAAAAGGCGAGAATGACACGCACGGCTGCATGAATGCGGCAAATGACCGGGGCGTAACTCTTCTCGCTTTTTCTGTTGTTGAGAAACCAATAAACAACACGCGTTTTAATACGCCCTTAGATTGAGTTTTAACGAATTTTATGTAGATAATCGTATACGGGGATGTATTCGGGGGTTTAATGGTCTTTTAAACCTATTTAAATAGCTCTCATGCCTATATTGACCTAGGATTTTGAGTAGATTATATTTATCCAGAACGCGTTCGAATACGAGTTAAAGACAGAGGGAGAAGATAGGATGGAATTTGTTTGGTATTTAGTTCTTATTTTGCTTTTCACTAAACTAGCTGGAGACTTATCAGTACGTTTAGGTCAACCAGCTGTACTTGGAAAACTAATTGTCGGGATACTTCTAGGTCCTGCCGTACTTGGTTGGATAGATAGTAATGAATTTATCCATTACGTATCAGAGATAGGAGTATTGCTGCTTATGTTTATTGCTGGTTTGGAAACAGATGTAGAACAACTGAAGAAGAATTGGAAATCAGCAGTCGCTGTTGCTGTTGGTGGAATTATACTACCTTTCATCGGAGGGTATGGAGTTGCAGAGTTATTTGGTTTTTCAGTTAATTACGCCCTTTTCATGGGAGTGTTGTTTAGCGCAACTTCCGTAAGCATTTCTGTTCAAGTATTAAAAGATCTGGATCGTCTTGGTTCGAAAGAAGGAACGACTATCCTTGGGGCAGCTGTAGTAGATGATATTTTGGTCGTCATTCTACTCGCTTTCATGATGAGTTTCCTGGGCACGGGTCAGGAAATATCCATGGGCCTTCTTATAGGTAAGAAGGTGTTATTTTTCGTCGGTGTTATTATTGCAGGATGGCTTATTGTTCCTCATGTCTTGAAGTGGCTCTCCAGTTTAAAGGTTACAGAGCCTGTGATTTCAATTGCACTTGTCGTGTGTTTTGGATTTTCTTATTTCGCAGATTTGATGGGGATGGCCGGTATAATTGGTGCATTTGCTGCGGGAATAGCTATCTCACAAACGGCCTTAAAGCACACCGTTGAACAAAAAATCGAGCCCATCGCGTATTCGATTTTTGTCCCTGTCTTTTTTGTAAGCATTGGGCTCAATGTATCCTTTCAAGGAGTTAGTCAACAAGTAGGCTTCATTGTAGTATTGACCATAGCCGCAGTTCTGACCAAATTGCTGGGAGGTGCTCTTGGAGCGAGAATTACAGGTTTTAATAACTTATCATCATTTGCTGTCGGAGCTGGCATGGTATCAAGAGGGGAAGTTGCATTAATCATTGCTTCCACAGGCCTACAAGCAGGACTTCTACTACCAGAATATTTCACATCTGTTGTCATTGTGGTTATTCTGACGACATTAATTGCTCCACCGTTGTTGAAGATCCTTTTTCAACCACAAAGTAAATTGAATAGCTCCAAAGAAATCGGGCTATAGTGGACTATAAGGGGTTGATTTAAATATCGAAGCTCTATCTGTTTTCATATAAGCCAAAGAACGAAGGTTGGACCGAAGATTGCGTTAATTTTCATCTGGATAGTTTGTATGACATCAAACATCTTCATGATCGTGTATACCTTATCAAGACGGATGATGATGTTGATTTATTAGATAAGTATCTCCTTGAATGTTTTAGGAACAACGATAGTTACTTTCTGTTGCAAATTAGCGAAATGCCTATTAGGCACCGTCATCAAGGTCTCATTTCTGAGGATATTTCCACGTGGTTGCAGCTATAAAGGAGGAAAGAAAAGCGAACTATCCTCTGATAGTTCGCTTTTCTATTGCAATAATGAGGAAATCAGAGAATGCTTGCGAAACACTATAATTGATATTGTTATATCGAATTCGTTCAATGTAGAATATAGCCGAAATAATACAAAAAAATATACTTTCATTTATAATTGTAGGTATACTAAGGTCATCATATTCGAAAGTACTGTTAAGCACTAATCCGAAATAATAGTAAATTAACACTGGAGGAACGCTTTAGGTTTTTTTATATTTATTAATTTCTCCATGATCTTAACATCCACATATCTCCCATCCAAGACCCCTTGCTTTTCAAATACCCCCACATCACGGTAACCAAGTTTATGATATAAGCCTTGACCATTTTGATTAAATGGAAAGGTGAACAACACGATTTTATAAAAGTCTTTTTCTTTAGCAATCTCCTCAAGACGCTGGAGAAGTATACTTCCAATTCCTTTACCTCTGAAGGCTCGATCGATGTATATGGATAGGTCGGCAACACCGTCATAAGCACATCGTTGAGAAAAAGGGTTAAGGGAAGCCCAGCCGATTACGACATCTTCGTACTCAGCTACAATGACTGCATAACGATTTTGGTGTTGTTGAAACCAGTTATTCATGTATGCAATATCTTTTTGATCAACTTCTAGCGTAGCTATACGATCCTCGATTCCTTGATTATAAATGTTCAATATTCGTTCCACATCATCAGTGACTGCTGCTCTAATCGAAGTGGTTTTCATAATCAGTTCCTCCTATGTAGGAAATTTAAGCTTAGCAGCAGGAAACACAGCAGGCATTCCTGCGCGGTTGCCTTGAAAATGAGAATGAAATACGAGATTTTTTTCTATTGAGTTCTTTATTGGTTATCTCTCGGCTTTTTTGAATGTGAAGGTCACTTTTCATTAAATACTCTGCAACGTAAGAATGGAGCAGCATCGTAATTCATCTCCTATATAATAAATTTATTATTCAGATAATGGGCCGCAGCATTTATTGGATTTCGCCATCGCGTCGTTAAAAATTTTAACGGAATGAAGAACTGTTTCTTTTTCGAAATCGGTCATATAAGAGAATACTTCGTTAAGATAGTCATTCATCTGCATATCAATTGTTGTTGCTACAAATTTACCCTCCGTCGTAAGGGCAAGTGTGTGAACTCTTCGGTCCTGCGGATCTGGTGTTTTTTTAACTAAATTCATTTTGATTAGGGATTGGACCTGCCGGCTAAATGTCGTAATATCGGTTCCTAGTGTTTCAGCAATCTGTTGCATCGAAGGATTGTGCTGCCGGTCCACTTCGTATAAGATGTGGCTTTGAACTAAAGAAACGTCGTTTCCTCCGATACTGCAGCAGTTTTTATTAAGTAGACCAAACCTTCGGGTCATGATTTGAAACAACTCACGAGCATTTTCCATTTTCGAATCACCTCTTGTCATAGTTATACAACATATATTTGCAACATGCAAGTAATACAATTCTATGGCTTGTGATCAGTTCTTTTGTATATTGGAGTTTGATTTTGAATATACTCCAATATAAATCAAAAAAAATTGATGCTTGACGTGTTTAATGCGACTTGCTACAATGGCCACATCAAAATAATTTGATGGAAAGATGAGGTGACAACATGAAGGTCTCCCTTATACAAGAAGACGTTTTGAGCCTATACGAACAAAAGTTTAAAGCCCTATCTGATAAAAATCGGCTGAGAATCATTTATGAACTAAATCAACGAGGTAAAGTATGTGTTTGTGACCTAACTGACATGCTGGAACTGCCTCAATCAAAACTGTCTTACCATCTAAAAATGTTGCTAGATGCAAATATTATATTGATGGAACGCATCGGAAAATGGAACTATTATCAATTAAACGATGAAGAAATCAAAGGATTATTATCCGAAAAGCTATGCTGTGTTTTCTATCCTAATACAAAAACATAATTTTTTTATCTCATACATCAAAAAAAGTTGATGAATCAAAAACATAAGGAGGGTTTCTGTATGAAGAACATTGAATTTAAGGTAGCCTCATCTTCTTGTTGTACTCCCCAAGTACCGTCAAACACTAAGGAAGCTGTAAAGGAGGAGCATGCGTCCTACAACTCTAACCTGCCGGTCGCGATTATCGGTGCCGGCCCTATTGGTTTGGCAGCAGCAGCTCACTTGGTGGAGAGAGGGCAAAAATTTATCCTTTTTGAAGCCGGATCCAGCATTGGTCAGAACATTCTACAATGGGGACATGTACGTCTTTTTTCACCATGGCAATATAACATCGATAAAGCCGCTGAGCGTCTTTTACGTAAGCATGGATGGCAGCCACCCGTCCTAACGGAATTACCTTTCGGTCAAGAGATCGTTCATCAATATTTGAGACCTTTGGCGAAGGTGCCTGAACTGGAGCCCTATATCCTGTTGAATTCCAGAGTGGTTTCCATCTCGAAAAAAAACACAGATAAAATGAAATCGGCTAAGCGTGAAGCTGCGCCATTCGTACTTTATGTTGAAACGAATAACTCCACGGAACGCTTTGAAGCCAGGGCAGTCATTGATGCGTCCGGAACCTGGGGACAGTCGAATCCGCTGCATGCAGACGGGATTTGGACACGTGAAGAGCGTGATTTGAAAGAACACATTTATTATGGAATTCCGGATTTATCGGCAGAACAAAAGCAGAAGTACACAGGGAAACGCATTGCAGTCGTAGGAGGCGGGCACTCTGCGATCAACACATTACTAGATCTAGCCAAGCTGAAAGAAACAGATCCGAGCACGGAAATTATTTGGGTGATGAGAAAGAAATCGGTTGAAGAAGCTTACGGTGGTGAAGAGAATGACCAGTTAGAGGCTCGAGGAGCACTTGGAAGCCACATTCACCAGTTGATTGATGCCGGCCAAGTCCAGGTGGTTACTCCATTTATGATCGAGAAGGTTTCCCAAAACGATGGAAGGATTCATATCCAAGGGACTGCAAATGGTGAAAGCAAGGCGATACAAGAAATCGATGAGATTATCGTAAATACAGGAAGCCGGCCGGATTTCTCATTCTTGAGTGAGATTAGACTTAGCATTGATCCTGCAACGGAGAGTGTTGAAGCACTTGCGCCCCTTATCGATCCCAATGTACACAGCTGCGGAACCGTAAGACCTCATGGTGAAAAAGAGCTGCGCCATGTAGACAAGAACTTTTATCTCGTTGGAATGAAGAGTTATGGCCGAGCGCCAACCTTTCTTATGGCAACGGGCTACGAACAGGTCAGATCTATTGCAGCATACCTGGATGGCGATCTGGAAGCTGCATCGAAGGTTGAATTAGAGCTGCCAGAGACTGGCGTATGTGGTATTAGCAGTGCGCCGAATGCCAACGATTGTTGCATGCCAGTTTCATCTGCTAAAACGAGCTGCAATTAATAATTAGAGAAGGGGGAGAATCGAAAGACAGGATTCTCCCTGTACAAACAAACGAAGGAGTGAAGAGTTATGTACAAATCCATCATTATAGGAACGGGTCCAGCAGGTTTAACAGCAGCTATTTATTTAGCTAGAGCTAATTTGAATCCGCTTGTTATTGAAGGACCACAACCGGGTGGCCAATTGACATTAACTACAGAAGTTGAGAATTTCCCTGGATTTGTTGATGGAATCATGGGACCTGAGCTCATGGATAATATGAGAAAACAAGCGATTCGATTCGGTGCTGAGTTTAGGAATGGTTGGGTGCATGAAGTGGATTTCTCTTCACGTCCGTTTCGATTGTCCGTTGAGGGGCTGGGTCAATTGGAAGCTGAAACGATCATTCTCTCCACGGGAGCATCAGCGAATTTACTTGGCGGTATACCAGGCGAGAAGGAGAATATCGGCCGTGGCGTAAGCACATGCGCGACATGTGATGGTTTCTTTTTTCGAAATAAAGAAGTGCTGGTCGTGGGCGGGGGAGATTCTGCCATGGAAGAAGCCAATTTCCTTACGAAGTTCGCTTCTAAGGTAACGATTGTCCATCGTCGTGATGAACTGCGTGCTTCGAAGATTATGCAGGAACGTGCAAGACAAAATCCTAAAATAAGCTGGGCTCTTAGCAAAGAATCCACTGAAATTATCGCAGATGATCGCGGAGTTACCGGACTGCGAGTCAAGGATATAAAAACAGGAAATGAAGAAATCATCGAGACCAACGGAATTTTTATTGCGACGGGTCATACGCCCAATACAGCATTTTTAAAAGGACAGATCGATACCGATCCAGTTGGGTATATTCGTGTGAAACCTGGTACGACCGAAACGAACATTCCCGGGGTTTTTGCTTGCGGAGACGTACAAGATCCGAAGTACCGTCAGGCGATTACAGCTGCAGGTACAGGATGTATGGCTGCTCTTGACAGCGAAAGATTTTTAGAAGTAGAATCCGCGTTTATAAAATCAGTCACAGATTCGGCTGAAATATAAGCGTATGCTTATGTATGAATTAGATTTCACTTAAAAAGACAACAAAGCAAATTCGAAAAGAAAACGATACGGCACAACTTAATTCAGTAACAGGCTTTCGCCCCGACCCTTGCGGTCGGGTTTTACCTTAACATGAGAGCAAGAAGGAGCAACTAGATCATGAAGGGCACGAATGATTTAACCCAAGGTCCTATTATGTCTACTTTAATGAAATTGACGATTCCCATCATTGCAACCAATTTTATATCTACAACCTACGGTCTTGTGGATATGATTTGGGTTGGAGGACTAGGAAGTGGACCGGTTGCTGCAATTGGCACAGCAAGCTTCTTCATTAATTTAGCGATTGCGTTATCGACCATGATAACGATTGGTACTGGCATCAAGGTCTCACATTGTATGGGGGCCGGTCAGGGAGAACAAGCTAAGTCTTATGTAAAAAACGGATTTATCATGTCTATTGTATTAGGGCTGCTCTACATGGTTTTTATCATATTGACCCAGGACCAGCTGATCGGTTTCTTCGATCTGGGAAGTGAAAAAGTTGAGCAGATGGCGAAGCAATTTCTATTGATTTCGATAGTAGGTACCCTATTTTCAATTCTGAACACCTTATATGCAACCATTTTGAATGCGATGGGAAACAGTAAACAACCATTTTATATTTTTTCAATGGGTCTCATTTTAAATATTATTCTTGATCCATTTCTAATCTATGGAGTTGGCAGTTTTGAAGGTTGGGGAGTTGCAGGGGCCGCTATTGCTACATTAACGGCCAATGTATTAGTAACTTTGCTGTTTATCATGAAAACGAAAAACTTAGAAATGATCTCTAAGCAATCGGTCTGGAACAATCGTCTCATGAAAGAAGTTATCCGATTGGGAGTTCCGATTACGATTCAACGGGTCACCTTTACGATCATTTCGATCATTATTGCTAAAATTATTGTAAGGTGGGGGGCTGATGCCATTGCGGTTCAAAAAGTTGGCATTCAAATTGAATCGATCTCCTATATGACGATCGGTGGTCTACAAGGGGCTATCGCGGCCTTTTTTGGACAAAATTACGGAGCACGTCGATTGGATCGAATTCAGCAGGGTTATCGAAAAGCGTTGCTGTTGACCTCCATATTTGGCACTTTCATTTCGCTCATATTCATTTTGTTCCCTCAGCAACTCTTTTCGCTGTTTCTATCTGATGATACGAGTATGAAGCTCGGAGAAGATTATATGCGAATTATCGGCTTCTCCCAATTATTTATGTGCATGGAACTGATGACCGTAGGTGCGTTTAACGGTATTGGTAAAACACATATTCCGCCGATCTTCAGCATTTTATTTACGGCGCTAAGAATACCCTTGGCTTTGCTCTTATCTGAACCGTTTGGTTTAAATGGGGTGTGGATGTCGATTGCGCTAAGTAGTGTTTTTAAGGGTATCATTTTGGTCATCTGGTTTAGAAAGTCTTTGCGCAGTATTCATAAATCGTTTGCCACTTCTTAATGAACAAGGATAAAGGACGGTCATAAACATGAAATTGTTGAATCGTGAACTTATAGAGGTTGTAATAGACCATGCACTTCAAAATGATCTGCTTCGAGGTCATTTCGGTTTAGAAAAAGAAAATGTACGGGTCGATCAAGATGGAAAGCTTGCACTGACACCTCACCCAAAGGCTTTTGGAAGCAAGACGGAAAACCCTTATATTCAAACTGATTTCTCAGAAAGTCAAATTGAGATGATCACTCCAGCCTTCAAGTCGATTGAAGAGACTTATCATTTCATGGAAGCCTTGCAAGACATTGTTTCTGTGGAATTGGGGTACCGCCAACATTTTAACGATAATATACGCTAAGCCTTCGGATGTACCTGGCTTAGCGTTTTTTCTTACTCTAAGCCCAATAGTCCGGGCTACACCGCCCGGACTACCGATCACTCACCTTCCTGTTGTTTCAGCGGTCGTAATGAGTTGAGAGACGTATTCTGCTTGAAGTTGAATTTGTATTCACCTAGAAAATTGATGTGCTCCCATCCAAGGGGGGAAATGTGATTTAGCAGTTCTTCCTGAAGCTTACCTTGCTTTTTGCGGTGTTCAGTTGCCTGCTGGAGATAGACGGTATTCCAAACGCTAATTGCATTGATGATAATGTTCAACGCACTTGCCCGTTGGAGCTGATCTTGTAGCGCACGTTCCCGCAGTTCGCCATGTTTGCCGAAGAAGATCGCTCTGGCCAATGCGTTCATGGCTTCTCCTTTGTTCAACCCCCGATGGATTTTTCTCCGCAGCGCCTCGCTCGAAAGGTAATCCAGAATGAAGATCGTTTTCTCGATACGCCCCATTTCTCTCAGCGCGGTAGCCAAGCTGTTTTGTCTTGCATAGGAACCGATTTTCCCCATAATGAGTGATGCTGAAACGGTTCCTTCCCGGATGGAGTGAGCCAGCCGGAGTACATCGTCGTAGTTCTCTTGAATGATCTTTGTATTAATCTGTCCGCGAAGCAGCTTCTCCAATTTAGGGAAAATGGACGGTTTTCCGATAGCGTAGAGCTTGGAATCAGCCAAGTCGCGTAAGCGCGGCGCAAAGCGAAATCCAAGCAAATGCGTTAAACCAAAGACTTGATCGGTGTAACCGGCTGTATCCGTATAATGCTCCTCAATGGACAAGTCCGTTTCGTGGTGGAGCAAACCGTCGATGACGTGTACGGCATCCCGAGCGTTCGTATTGATGACTTTCGTATAGAACGTGGAAAACTGGTCGCTCACGAAGCGATATATCGTTGCTCCTTTTCCGGTCCCGTAGTGAGGATTCGCATCTGCGTGAAGAGACGATACACCGATCTGGACGCGCATTCCATCAGATGAGGAGGTAGTGCCATTCCCCCAATATGAAGGCAGCGCCAGCTTATGATGAAAATTGACAAGAACAGCTTGCGCTTTATTCATCGCGTCTTCGTACAGCCGCCATTGAGCTGTATTGGCCATTTGCCGATATGAAATGCTCGGCGTGGCTTCAGCCATCTTCGTAAGCCCGATGTTCGTTCCCATTGCCATAAGGGTAGCCATAAGGATTGTTGTTTCTTCCTCGTTCGGAGCGCGGTTACTGGAAGCGTGAATAAACTGCTCATGAAAATTCGTCCAGTTGGCTACTTCCATGAGCAGATCCGTAAGCTTAATTCGTGGTAGCAGCTCATAGAGGGAAAGACTGAAATTTCGGGATTCATCGGGAACATCTTTCTCCAATCGCTCAATGTGCAATTTCCCGTTCTCCAAATTTACTCCGTCCAGCTCATCGATGTGATCCGAAACCCAATTTAATCTTTGAAGAAGTGCTTCAATCCGTTCTTCAAGATATTCCTTTGCGGACAAACTGACGGCAAGCTTTGTAGCGTTAGGATCAATGCCATTCCAATCGGCTTTCGGAACAAGGTATTCCTCGAAATCCTTATGCTGACGGCTTCCGACTATGGACACGTCCCCGGAACGAACGTAATTCCGCAACTCTGTCAGGACAGCCATTTCGTAGTAATGCCGGTTGATCGTTCCGTCATCGTCGTAAACGTGCTTTTGCCAGCGGTTCGAAACGAAGTTCAGCGGCGCGCCTTCCGGAACCTTCCGCTTCCCGGTTTCATTCATATCCCGGATGATATCGACCGCCTTCATTAGCGGCTCTGCGGACTTAGTTGACCGAAATTCCAACGATTTTAGCAGCGTTGGCGTGTATTTTCGGAGCGCATAGAATTTCTTTTCTAACAAGTCCAAGTAGTCGTAATCAACTGGTCGCGCCAGCCGTTTAGCTTCCTCCACGGATGCGACGACCTGATCCCACGGCATGACGGCATCAAGAGCAACAAACGGATCAATGCCTTCGCTTCGGGCCTTAATAAGAGCGGCTCCAAGATCGGCAAAGTGAACAACCTTTTCGTTGATCGATTTACCGTTTTGCTTTTGAAGTTCCTCTTGGGCCTTTCTCCCTTTGGAAAGCAGTATCATAATCTGCCGGTCATGAATCTCGAAAGCCAGGTCTGTCAAATCCTGAATTAGTTCCAATAGGTACGCTACTAAAATCGCGTACTTTTTCGGATCATTAAAACGTCTGAAAGAATGAGGTTCGTAACGCGAACCGATTTTAGAAAGTTGACGTAGACGGTTCGGATGGATGCCTTTCGTATCGACTTGCAGCTGCAAGTCGCGTAAGTATTCGAGTTTTTCAATCACCTTCAAAAAAGAATCCGGAGAGCTAGTACCTGGAATTTCCCTTAACCATGCTAAGTAGGTTTTGCTACTTTCCGGCATGGTGGTTAAGACGCGATCCAGCTTAGCAATTTGTAATTCTGTCAGTGAACTGCTGAGCAGCTTGAATATTTTTTCTTCTGTTCGTTTGCGCGTTTCCCAAACGGCTCTTTCAATTGTAGCCATTGAAGGGAGAATGATTTTACGCTTACGTAAATCTTCGAGTGCGAGTTGAATCAGGTGTAAGGGATTGCCGTTTGCCATTGCATGGCTAAATAGATGCTTGCACAAAGAACGATATTCGCTCAAGGTGAATGTCTGGTAGCCATATTCTTTCCGGATCTCATCCAGATGCTCGTACTTCGTTGCTTCTCGGTCGCCGTAAGATGCAAAAGACTCCACATCGGCATTGATTTGCTTTGCAATATGACGAAGAATTTGAACCGGCACTTCTTTTGTATCAGAAAGTGTCCAGCCGAGATAACGAAGTACGCACAGCTGCACGGCAAAGCCGAGTCGATTATAATCTCTTCGCCGCTGCTGTATGATTTCAAGGTCATGCTGTGTAAATGTGAAATAAGTGCCCAATTCCCATTCGCCAAGATCAGGCGGTATCTGCAAATAATGCAGCCGTTCCTCCGGAGTTAGCAGTTCCCTTACTCTCGCGTACATCGTACTTCATCCCCCTATTGCCAAGCTATTTTTTCGACTTCCGCTTGCAGATCCGCACGGGTTGCCTTGACGTAAATCATCGTTGTGTCCAGACTATCGTGTCCCATAATTTGCGCCAAGCGGTGCAACGGCGTGTTTTCTGCCATCACATAGCCGAACCGGTGCCGTAGATCGTGGGCGCTCAATCCTTCGAGCCGGGCTGCTTTCATATATTTTTGAATTAAATGACGTAAAGCACGTTCGGTTAATCGATCGCCGGTCTTTTCAGATGGAAACAGAAAAGGACTGTGCGGAGGGAGTTCTGCCAGATATTTTTCTAAAGCAACTCTACACGTGGCGTTCAAAGGAACTTCCCTCTGTTTATTTCGTTTTCCGGATCGGACCGTAAGCTGACCACTACGTTTACCGATTTGAATATCTCCGGGAGCCAAGTCACACACTTCCATGCTTCGTAAGCCCGTGTGAAACATCACGATTAGAATCGTCTGATCCCGAAGAGAACCGCCATGCTCGGCCGCAGCAACCAAAGCAGCTTCTTCTTTGTCTGTCATCTGTCTGGGGCTTACCTTTTCTTCCGGAACCAATTTAACCGGCTTCGAAGGGTCGCGGCGAATCCTGGATTCTGACACGGCCCATTCAAAAAAACGTTTCAGGGTAATAAGCCGCCGGTTAATGGTCGCCGGTTTCAATTCCATTATTTTTTGTGCTGCTTCCCTATATCGCGTTAATGTTGGAGTAGCCACATCTTCAATTCGAAATATAATCTCTTCCTCTTGGTGGTAGGCGGTCTCAAACCAGCCGATGAAATGTTTTAGGTCGCTTGCATACTCTTTTAGTGTTTTGGGATTCAAATCTTCGTGGGTGGTGAGAGCGTGAATGAAGTCCTGAATCGTCTGATCGCCCTGTTCCGAAATCCCCGGTGTTTCTCTCATTAGCAAAGCCTCCAAATCTTGTCTTACATTAGCGGACATGATATTCTTATTTTAACCGAAACATTAGCGGACATCAAGTGTATGCTTTGAAAACACCAAATGACCGCTAATCTTAATTAGCGGTCATTTAATATTAGGAGATCATTCCTTCATGATGGTTCGTAGAGACGATTTGCGCAACCGAGGAAACACTCGTGCAGCAAATGAATCGGCAACGAATCGCGCTATAGGAATCGTTTCTGCGCGATACTTCACGAAGCATATTTTTTATTTTAATATCAATTCGATGATGTTGCTTGTTTTGCCACCGGATGACGAACTTTTTTGACGCATTGTCATCCTCCCTGCACCTGCCATTTCCACGAGAATTTGCCCGATGGCGTTTGTGGTATCAATCACCATGTTTTTGATTGCTTTAGGTTCCAGCGTCACCCCGTTGTCGATGGCTGTGCCATCGATCACACTTGGCAATACATTGCCGTTTGCACTGTCTTTGACGACCATGTTAATATTTTTTTCTTCGTCGCTGCCATTGTTGATCGCCACCGAAAGTGTGGTTTCTCCGTTTTTGCGAGACATCGTGAACGTGGTTTTTGAACTGTTTTCAAGCATGGGTAAACGCCTCCTTAAGCGATTGAATTATTTTGGTTTAACATATCAAAAATGCGCTGTTGTTTATTTTTTTCATCATCGAGCAGTTTGGAAATAATCCCTTCCAAATTCGTCGTCCCCGACGTGCCGCAGGTACAGCCGCTTGTTGATCCGCTAGAAGGCTGACAGTTACAGCAGGTACGGCATTTGCAAAACAAAAGCAATAAGGCTAAAAGCACGGAATTGTCGCTAATTTGAATTTGATTGCCAACGGTGAAGTTGTTGCCATTGGAGACGGTGTTTGCCGAGTTGTTTGCCGAGCTCGCTAACCCGTTTGCCGTGCTCACTAAGGCGCTGTTGTAGTCAAAGGTGTTGTTGGATTCACTGGTATTCGTGGATTCGTTGGTGGCGCAGCTGGTGGAGTTTAACGTGCTGTTGGCGGTGCTTGCGTTGTCGTTCGTTGAAGAGTTGTCAGCATTGGAGGTATTGGTGGTAGTATTATCGCCTGTCGACGCTGTTGCTGTAGGCGTAGAGGTGTTATCACCTGTGGTGGCAGTGGCACTGGTTGTGGATGAATTATCGCCAGTGGTTGAGGAACTGTCACCTGCACTCGATGTAGCATCTGTATCCGATGAGTTTGTTGCAGGACCACTTGTTGTGGTTGACGTATTATCACCATTCGTTGATGTGCTATCACCTGAGCTGCTGGTGGCGTCCGTATCCGATGAGTTGGCCGCAGGACCACTACTTGTGGTGGAGGTATTATCTCCATTGGTGGAGGTACTATCACCCGATGACGAAGTGCTGGTGGCGTCTGATGCGTTGTTCGAGCCGCTAGTTGAGGTTAATGTATCGGTCACGGTAGCCGAACTATCATTATCACTGTTGTTGGTTGCACCACTGGTGGAATTAACCGTTTCGTTAATGGTAGAGTCACTATCGGTATTAGAGGTATTGTTCGAGCCGCTTGTGCTTGTTAAT